>NZ_MSAJ01000011.1:0-802442 GCF_044510355.1 Pseudomonas sp. DD1
CTCTTTTCGGTCACTTGATTGACTGCTTGGATTTTGAATTCTTCGGGGTAACGCGGGTTGCTCATGGCACCTCCTAATAGGCCTCAGTTTAAGGCAAAGAGGTGTCTACGAAACCCGGAGCGATTCATGTCATCGAACACAGACTTGGGCAAACCACCAGGATTGCTTGGGGTTTGCACCATCAACGGAGGTACGGCGCTGATGATAACGGCCTTCGACACGCGGTCTTCGCCGTGGCGCGCAAGGTAATGGATGACCTCGCCGCCACCGGTGGAATGCCCCACATGCACCGCACCCTGCACGCCGAGATGGTCGACGACTGCGGCGACGTCATCGGCATAGTGATCCATATCGTGCCCATCCCAAACCTGGCTCGATCGCCCATGGCCACGTCGGTCGTGGGCAATGACCCGGTAGCCGTGGTCAAGGAAAAACAGCATCTGCGCATCCCAGTCGTCGGCACTGAGTGGCCAGCCATGATGAAAGAAGATCACCTGGGCGTCCCGTGGGCCCCAGTCTTTATAAAAGATCTCAACACCGTCCTGCGTCGTGACATACCCCATATTCGCGTCTCCTGGGTGAAATGGAGGCGACGACCAGAAGCCTGTGCTGATCATGCCCTGTATTGAACAAGTGCAGCCCATCCAAGTGTCGCGCCTGCGCCGCTTGGTCGCCAAATCACTTAGGTTCAAGGTCAATGGTGTTGTGGGGTGGAATATGAGAATAGGCGAACTGGCGAAAATCAGCGGCCTGGGGTGTTAACAAACATAACAAAGCGGACTACCCCCGTTTTGCCCTTGTAGAATCCAACGCCGGCTAGTCTTCATGGAGAGAACATTGCACATCTACATCACAGGAGCTTCGTGTGCAGGCGTAACGACGCTGGGGCAGGCCCTCGCAACGCAGTTGGGCCTACCACACGTTGATGTGGATGACTTTTACTGGCTGCCCACCCACCCACCGTTCACCACCAAGCGGCCACCCAATGAGCGCGTGTGTTTGATCAAGCAAGCGCTCGGTGAACAAGGCTGGGTGCTGACCGGCTCTTCTGATGGCTGGGGCGAAGCGCTTATGGTGCATGTGGACCTGATCGTGTTCGTGATAACGCCAACACCTGTGCGCCTCCAGCGGTTGGACCTGCGTGAAAAGCGCCTCTTTGGCGAGCGCATTGCCCCCGGGGGCGATATGCACGAGATACATGTCGCCTTTCGCGAATGGGCCTCGCAGTATGACGATCCGTGCTGTTCCGGGCGCAACCGCGCGCGGCATGAGGCGTGGATTTCCAGGCAGACGGTGCCGGTCTTGCGCATTGACGGGGAACACACCGCTGAGCAAATGGTTGCGCACGCCATGCAGGCGGTATCGCACATAAGGTGAGGGGCGCTGTAGAACAAAACGAGCGCCAATGCCGCCCCTGTCAGACCTGACTGGCCTGTGAAACCATCCAGGTCAAAAAGTGATGGAGCTGAGCCGTAAACGCTTTTGGCTTAGCGTTCGGTTTGTGTGCCTGTGACAAGAAAAAACAGATCTGCTCGTTCATGTGCGGGTAATGCTGGGCAAACAGCTCTACATGCTCTTCGAGGGTTTGCGGCCACATCAAGTCCCGTTCCGCACGAAGCACCTGGGTTGAACGGATGAGTTTGCGCGAGGCCTCGCGTTGCAAACGTGCCGTTTGCGCTGCTGGGGGAGCCTGATTGATAAGGTCTGCATACCGCGCCAGTACAGGCTCAAAGTCAGCGTTCACGGCAATGGCAATATCGCGCGACGGTTTGAGCCGATCAAACCGCTGACTCAAATCGTTCCCCCATACGCAACGACAGTGATGCTTGAGCCAGTACCCCCAACTCAAACGACTTTCAGCGGCCAATACCTGCAAACGGCTGCCGATGTCGAAGTCGATTTTGATGACTTCGTTGTGCCGACTTTCCAGTGCCTGCCTTTTCGCTTCAAGCCTTTGCAGATCCTGCGATGTAGGAGGGCTGCGCAGAACCAGGGTCAGGTCTAGGTCGGAACCGCCCGGCACAGCGTCGCCTCTCGCGACGCTGCCATACAGATAAATCCCGTCCAGCACAGGCTCCGCCCCAGGGAGGGTCATGCAAACGTCAACCAGCAAATCTTGAAATGGCGGCTGCACCTCGACGTTGGACACGGTGAGGATATAGCCGTCCGTATCAATGCCAACAGGTTGGCGTCGTTCCATAAAACTGTCCGTTAGTGGCTTCTGGTGCATCTCATCGTAATCGTTTAGGCATGCCCTATGAGCGAAAACCTGCAAGTAGGCTTAAATCAGTGGTAACGAACGCGTCGATGGGTTTTAAACGACAGCTATCAATACCTTGTTTTAGGCCATAACCGCAGAGGGCTTAGGGATGTCGATAAAACTTCGTCTGTTTTTGCTGATCGGCACCAGTGTGCTTACCGTGCTGGTCATCAGCCTGGTGAACTACCTGGGGAATGCGCGGATGGAGGCGGCGATGATTGACAGTGAGGTCAGCATGACCGCCCTGAGCAATCATCTGGAGGCCGACATGATGCACGACGCGCTGCGCGCCGATGTGCTGTCGGCAATGCTGGTGGGGCTGGGCAAAAGTGTCAGCAGTCGGGATGAAGTACTTGAAGCCGTCACCGACCATACCGCGCACTTTCGCGAGGCGCTGGGCAATAACGTGGCGCTGCCGCTCAACCCGACCCTCGAAACCGCGCTGAGTGACATCAAGCCCAGCCTCGACAATTACATCGCCCTGGGGGAGCGGATTGTCGGCGTGGCGATGAACGATCCGGTTGCGGCCCAACAAGAACTGGGCACCTTCAGCGACGCCTTCACCCAGTTGGAAGGCCGGATGGCCAGCCTCAGTGAACTGATCGAAAACAACTCCAAGGCCACTGGCGAGCAGACCCGTCAAACCGTGCGCAGCGCCAATTTTACCCTCGCGGTGGTGCTGGTGCTGTGCCTGCTGTTGCTGGTTGCCCAGGGCTACTGGGTCACCCGCAGCATCATGCGGCCGCTGCAACTGGCGCGGCAGATTGCCGAGAGCATTGCCCATGGCAACCTTAGCGAAGCGATTCCCGAACCCGCCAGCCGCGATGAGGCAAGCATGCTGATTCGCAGCCTGGCTGTTATGCAGCATGACCTGCGCGGCATGATCGATGTGGTGCGCAGCAATGCCCAGGGCGTTACGCGCATGAGCCAACAACTGAGCAACGGATGCCATGAAGTGGCTGCCAGCAGTCAGCAGCAGAGTTCTGCAGCGGGGACCATGTCGGCCGCCACCAGCCAAATGACCGCCAGCATCGAAGAAATCACCCGGCATGCCGAGCACGCCCTGGAAATGGCCAACCAGGCGCAAACCCTGGCCAAAAACGGTGGGCAAGTTATTCACCAAGTCGTCAGCGACATGGACGCCATCGCTCGCTCGGCGCAACACTCGGCCCAGGTGATCCGCACCCTGGACAAGGAGTCCGAAGGCATCTACAGCATTATCCAGGTAATCAAGGGCATTGCCGACCAGACCAACCTGCTGGCCCTCAATGCCGCCATTGAAGCCGCCCGCGCCGGCGAGCAGGGGCGCGGCTTTGCCGTGGTGGCTGACGAAGTGCGCAGCCTGGCAGGGCGCACCAGCGCCTCCACCCAGGAAATCGCCAGCATGGTCACGCGCATCCAGCAAAGCACCCGCGAGGCTGTCACCAGCATGGAAGAGGGGGTGGCCCAGGTGGATAAAGGCATGGCCGTCACGGCCGATGTGGAGCGGGCGATCCGTGAGATTCTTGACGCGACGTTGAATACTACGCAGCTGGTTAACGACATTACCCGCACGATTGGTGAGCAGAGCCTGGCAAGTAATGAGATCGCGCATCAGGTCGAGATGATTGCCGGGATGTCGGAAGGCAATACACGGGTGATTGGCCAGACGGCCGGGACTACGGATGAGTTGTCGGCGCTGGCGGGGCAGTTGGCGCAGTCGGTGGGGCGGTTTCGACTTTGATGGGCTGAGACGCTCTGGGTCGGGGATTGGTGTCATACGCCAGGAGAGGGCTGCAGAGCGGCTGTTTTCGAGGTGAAGCGATCACTCTTTAGCCCATTTGCATGCAGGTCTCGCACAGAGCAAACTTGCGAGACCTTCCACTTTTCCGTAATACGAAATGTCTGACATGTTGCTAAGCCCTGTCTTACCCGGCGTTATGCTCAGGCGATGGCGCCTGTTACACCGGGTCAAACAATCCCATGCCGCGGAGCTGTTTAACGTCACTCAATCGACTATCTCTCGCTGGGAGAGTGGCGTACTCGAGTTGGATCCTCTCGCGCACAAAAAACTTGAGCAATTGCTGGCCGCTCGTCTCACCACCGCGGCGGATCAAGCGCTGGGACGAATGGTGCGGGAAAGCTCGCGTCCTGTTCATCTCATGTGTGATTTGACGCACCGTCTGCTTGCTTGTTCTCCTTCGCGCGCCGCCCAGTTCACGAGTCCGGTCAGTGAACTGCTGGGTCGCTCGCTATGGCGCTTCGCTACGCCCAATATCATCAGCACCGAGCTCGCCCTGGATAAATTGGGTTGGCGGGAAGCGTTTGCGCCACCCGCGCTGGAGTTTCTGACGGGCCACAACAATTCGTCCATCGTTCCGATTAGCCAAAGCCTGTGTCGTTGGACGCGTATGCCCCTGTGCGACGGAACAACAGCGCGCTTGGTCGAGTCGCTCTGACGGCATCGCCCTGCATATTTTATGCGTGGACGCTGAACATCTTGAGATTTAGTCTGGCGTGAACAAGGTGAGCGGTATTCGGTTCGCCGACTGAATCAGAGGTTTTCATGGACATCGAAAAAATCAAAGGGCGCCTCGAATTTCTACGCGAGGCGGAAAAGCTCAAAGACGTGCTTAGAAGCGCGCACACCTCTTGCGGGCGCACCGAAAGCACGGCGGAGCATAGCTGGCGCCTTTGCCTGATGGCCATTGTCTTTGGGGACTACCTGACTGATCTCGATCGGCTGAAAATGCTCAAGATGTGTGTTATCCACGACTTGGGGGAGGCCATTAACGGAGATGTTCCCGCCATTAATCAAGATGCGTTTCCCAACAAGAGCGAGCAAGAGAGAAACGATCTCCTGCTCTTGACCAGTGCCCTGGATGAACCGTTAAAGGCCGAGATACTGGCGCTTTGGGATGACTATGAAAATGCTTCGTCGCCAGAGGCCGTAGCCGTCAAGGCGCTGGATAAGTTGGAGACGATGCTGCAGCACAACCAAGGCAAGAACCCAACGGGCTTCGATTACGAATTCAATCTTGCCTATGGCAAAAAATACACAGATGCCGCGCCGTTGTTTGAGGTGCTGCGCACTATCATCGACCAGGACACCAAAGAACACATACTGGCGAATTCTAAAAATCACTAAGTGGGTGCCGATTCGGGATGTGACTGAGGAGTCCCCTGAGTAGATCTCAAGTACCGATAAAGTGTCTGGCGACTGATTTCAAAGTCGCGCGCTAGTTTAGATTTACTTTCTCCAGCGCAGGCGCGGTCAATTAAGCTTACCACCAGATTGTTGGACGGTTTTTTCTTGCGGCCTCTGTAAACCCCACGCATCTTTGCGCCGGCAATTCCTAGATCCCGAAAGCCGACAGGTGACGGTCATCGCCATTGGGCGCACACCGCTAACAACGCCAAATATCAAGCATCCCGCCAAGTTCAGTGATGCGTTGCAGGTGGCCATGTCACAAAGTGGTTGAAGCGGTGTAGAGAACAACAAAGCCTCGATCTTCGAAGTGGTCTCCGACGGGGCCGAGGCGAGGTATTTGATGAAAGGATTGGTAGAAATGTTTGCATTCGATTTTTTGGGGGGGCTACGATACCTATCGCTACTTACAACCTGAAGGCTATGATCTGTTGCTCAAAAGTAGGGCCAATATCCCGATGACCATCGGCATACTCTACAAGGCCATGAGGGCCCAACGCAGGAACACTTAGGAGTCTGAAGGACTCTCGATGTGCAAAGCGAGCATCTATAAGGACAAAACGTGGATGTACTGATGGGGTTGCTGGCTGCCTTACTCTGGGGCGGTACAGATTTTTTAGTGGGCCTAAACGCTCGCGCAGTCGGCGTCAAACGCGCCGTGTTTTTCGGTCAGACGATGGGTTTTGCCATCATGAGCATGCTGCTGATCGTTTTCCCGACCTTCATTCTTAAATCCATGGCAGCACCATTCGATATTTGGCTCATCGGCATCGCCGCTGCCGTTTTGACTGTGTTCGGCGCCTTGGCCCTGTCCAAAGCGTTCGCACTTGGCAAAGCTTCTATCGTTGCGCCGCTGGTGACGTCCTACGGTGTGGTTACGACATTGCTGTCATGGGCTGGCGGTGAGCAGATCAGTCTAATCCAGTTGCTGTGCATCGCCTTGTGCGTGCTCGGAGTAATTCTCTCCAGCATTCACTCTGACTCGAAAGTGCCACACACTACGCAGGCCAGTAGTTCAATTTCCTTTGCGTTACTGGCGGCAGTGTTCTTCGGCACCAGTTTTTGGTTGCAGGGGCATTTCGTTCTCCCCGTCCTTGGACCAGTGACCATGCTTTGGCTGGCCTATCTGGTCGGGCTGATTGTAATGTTCGTTATGGTTTTGAAGATCAAGGAAGGGTTGAAATTTCCGCCCTTAAAAAACTGCATGGCGCTAACGGGTGTGAGCCTGATGAACCTAGGTGGTTTTTCGGCGTTCGCTTATGGCGCGGTGTCGGGATCAGTTTCGGTGGTGACAGTAATCAGCACATTGTCGGGCGGTATCGCGGCAATTTTGGGTTATGTGTTTTTCAAGGAACGACTGGGAAAGGTGCAGGTGCTGGGCGTTGTTCTGGTACTGGGCGGTGCATTTGTGCTGCACCTGAAAACCTGATATTTGCGCTCAAAAAAAGTAAGCGTATATCCAACACACGTTCACATGACCGACGGTGTGTGGTTCAGCCCGTCGACGGCATCCTGTATTTGCCGTACCCGATCTGTAACGGATGGCCAAGAGATAAGCGCAGTGCGTCTTCGCCGCACCGAATACGGCACTCTGGCCGATGCTGGCGACTAGCCGATTCGACCCGAAGCGGAAGGTGAGGTATCTGTGGTTGCTTCGACGCTTTTGTATGAGCATCATCAGGGTTCGACAAGGAGACGTCCCCTGTGCCCAAACCCGTGCTTCATCTGATCTCAGGCAAGATTGCATCCGGCAAATCAACGCTGGCCAAAAGTTTGGCAGCCGAACAGTCGGCGATTCTGCTGAGTGAGGATCATTGGCTGTCACGGCTTTACCCTAATCAGATCAAGTCAGTAACCGATTACGTGCGCCTGTCGCGCCAGATTAGAGAGGTGGTGGGCCCGCTCGTCGTCGATGTGCTGAATACTGGCGTGACGGTGGTCTTGGATTTTCCCGCCAACACCCCTGAAGATCGACAATGGTTGCGCGGCCTCGCTGACTCAGCCGGGGTTGCCCATTGTGTCCACTACCTTGAGGTGGACGATGAGACCTGTCGAGGCAGGTTGCATATCCGCAACCGCCGCGCCGACCATGAGTTTGCGGCGACAGATGCTGAGTTCGATCTGATCACTAGCTACTTTCGGGCCCCGGACGAGGATGAAGGACTCCAGATTAAAATCCACCGTCTTTGACGGGTAGCGGCGCCTAGGGATGGCATCCTCCGGGGATGGCTCACATCCTCCTCACACCACCGCTGCCGCCACCGCCCTCGACCGCCAGGCAAACCCCAGCACCATCAACAACCCCAGGCCCGCCATTGCGGCTCCAGCCAGGGAAATCGCCGGATAACCCAACCCGGCGTTGATCACCGCGCCGCCCAGTGCCGCACCAATCGCGTTGCCGAAGTTGAAGGCGCCGATGTTCACCGCCGAGGCCAGGTTGGGGGCGTCCTTGGCGGCTTCCATCACGCGCATCTGCAGCGGCGGTACCAGGGCGAAGCTGGCGATGCCCCATATCAGGATGGCCACGGCAGCTGGCAACGGCCAGCGCATCAGTACGGTGAACGCCAGCAAGACGGCAATCAGCACGCTCAACGATACGATCAGGGTGCGATCTATCGAGCGGTCGGCAGCCTTGCCACCCCACATGTTGCCCAGTGTCAGCCCCACGCCGAACAGCACCAGCATCGCGGTGATGTAGGCGGTGGACGCGTGGGTCTCGCTGCTGAGGATCGGCGCGATGTAGGTGAAGACGGTAAACATGGCACCCGAGCCGACGACGGTGAGGGCCAACGCACCCAGCACCGGGCCACGGCCCAGTACGCGAATTTCGGCCATTACTCCCACGCTTGGCGGCGCCTTCAGGTTGGGCAGGGCGAACCACAATGCGGCCATGGCCACCACGCCGAGGCCGGTAATGCCCCAGAACGCGGTGCGCCAACCGAACAGTTCGCCAAACCAGGCAGCCAGCGGCACACCGCCGATGGTCGCCAGGGTGAGGCCCATAAACATTGCAGCCACCGCGCCGGCGCGTTTCTCTGGGGCGACCACGCTGGCGGCGACGATGGAGCCCACGCCAAAAAACGCGCCGTGGTTCAGTGAGGTCACCACCCTGGCGACCATGAGGCTGTAGTAATCGGTCGCCAGGGCTGACATCAGATTGCCCAGGGTGAAAATCGCCATAAGCCCTATCAGCAGGTGTCGCCGGGGAATCCTGCCGGTGGTCAGGGTCATCAGTGGCGCGCCGAGCAGTACGCCCAGGGCGTAAGCGCTCACCAGCAGGCCCGCAGCAGGAATCGAAACGCCGAGGTCCGCCGCAATGTTCGGCAACATGCCCATGGGGGCGAACTCGGTAACGCCGATGCCAAAGGCACCCATGGCGAGTGCAACGAGGGGTGGATTGATACGCATGAAAGGCTCCTTATCTATGCCGCCAATGCTACGATCCAGCCTTCTGAGGCGGTAGATAGCATTTTTGGCAATCACCTTTGCGTAAGAGGCACAAATGGACTTCAACGGCAGATCCGGTGAAATGCTTGTGTTCGCCAGCGTGGCGCAGGAGGGCAGCCTCTCGGCGGCCGCCCGTGCATTGGGGCTGACACCCTCGGCGGTCAGCCGGATCATCGCGCGTACCGAACTACGCCTTGGCACCCGGCTGCTGTTGCGCACCACTCGCGCGATCATCTTCACCGCCGAGGGCGAGGCGTTCCTGCGCGGTGCCCGACGTATCCTGGCGGACATGAACGAGATGGAAGAGGCCATCGCCGACCAGGGCGTGCCGAGGGGCCGATTACGGGTCAGCGCCGCCCTTGGCCATGGGCGGCAGACCATCGTTCCCTTGGTGGCGGCATTCAGCGCGCAGTACCCGAACATCGTCGTCGACCTCAACCTTGGCGACGAAGTGGTCGACATTCTTGGCGGCCAAGCTGACGTAGCAATACGCTTTGGCCATCTGCCCGACAGCCCGCTGACCGCACGCAGGCTCGGCGACACCGGTGAGGTCGTGGTGGCATCGCCCGAGTATCTACAGCGCCACGGCACCCCCCAGGAACCGGAAGACCTGCTCCGGCACAACTGCCTGGGTTTCAACTTCCGGCGTGCCGAGCCCAACTGGCCGTTCATCCGCGACGGGAAAGAATTTTCCCTGAAGGTCAGCGGCAATATCGAATGCAGCAGCGGTGAAGCGCTGGCACAACTTGCGCGAGTCGGTGCCGGCATTGCGCGTATCGGCGAATTCACCGTAAACGAGGATCTGCAGCGCGGCGACCTGATACCACTGCTGCAAGCCTGGAACCCCGGCGACCGGGAACCGATTCATGCGGTGTTCGTAGGCGGATCGGCAATGCCTGCGCGGGTGCGGTTGTTTGTGGACTTTTTGCTGGAGCATCATCGGATCTAGGCGGTGGTGGCAGATCAGCTTTCCGGGGGAGGGGGCGCAGAGGGCAAGTCGTGACAAACGCGGTAGTGTGGTCTGCCTGATGGGAGAGGGGCTGCTTGCGGCCGATTCTGTTGAAAAAATCGGTTTTCCTAAGACACTCGAATATTGATGGATGAAAACACGTCTGTTGCACGCCGCTACGTGAAATCCAAGTCCTGAGCCTTCTGCCAGAAATTCAGTTTCAATCTCAGGCGCGTACTTTTTTGCAGTGGAATTCGAAGCCGACTTTCTCAACAGAACCGGCCGATTGCGGCCTCTCATGATGGACTGCAACCGGCCGAAGCGGCCGATCACACCCAGACCGTTGACCGGGGTTGACCTCCTCGTCATATCATAGGGTGCATGTCCCAATTCATTCCCATGAGGTCCCAGGATGGCGCTCATATTAAGGCAAGCCTGCGTTGCCGATATTCCTTCGATATACAGGGGCGAGCAGGACTACATACGGCGTTGGGAACCTGATCACGAAGATGCATGGCGGCTACAGTTGGAGCGACACCTTACCCGTTGGGTAGAGAACTTTGATCGATTGACGGTAGCAATAAAAGATAACCAGTTCGCTGGGTACTCGTTATGGGTCCCAGAGCAGGATTACGCGGAGCTTTGCACAATCAACGTCAGTCAGATCTGCAGGCGAAACGGTATTGGACGAACACTGCTGGACGCCTATGCAGCCACAGCAAAGCAAAGGGGTTTCACCCGTCTGAGCTTAAGCGTGCATCCTGATAACCCAGCTGGGCTCATGTATGAGCGAGCAGGTTTCATCTGTATGGGGACAGGTTCACATGGCTACCTTCGATACGAGCGGCCTAGCTGAATCATCGCAGACTTTCTGCTTCAATTCTAAAGCGGTTGAACGACTGCTTCTGGCTGATTGTGTTGAAAAAAGTCGACGTTGGTATGCTTAACCCCTCTCATCGACTTGTTCTGGATAGGTGCTCATGTTGACTGGCTTGAATCACCTTACGTTGGCGACTGCGAACCTTCCTCGCAGTATCGAATTTTATGTGGGGCTACTCGGCTTTAGGCTGGCTGCTCGCTGGGAAACGGGGGCCTATCTTACCCTTGGCGATCTCTGGCTTTGTTTGTCTTTCGATGAGAACTGTGCCTCAGAAAAGCATCCTGATTACACTCACTATGCGTTTTCGGTGGGGCAGGACGATTTTGAAAATTTAACTATTTGCTTGCGGTTACGGAACGTTATCGAGTGGAAAACCAATTCGAGCGAGGGTGACTCGTTTTATTTCTCAGACCCCGACGGGCACCGACTGGAAGTGCATGTCGGAAGTCTGGCTTCGCGGCTTGAGCAATGTCGGCGCTATCCATACGCAGGTATGCAGTTCTTTGACTGACAGTTTTCGATCGATTTATTGAACAAGTAGCTCTCCTACCGGGCTCGCAGCAAAACATTCGCATCGGCCAGCGGGAGAGTAAGCAGCATGATGGGACAGTTATTGAGTGGGCAGGATCGACTGTCTTACTCGTTCAACCTTGAAGATCACATCCCAGCAAATCATCTTCTGCGCAGCATTGATCGGTGTCTCGATCTGGGCGGCCAGCGCCATTATCTCACCGAGTTCTATAGCCCATTGGGCGCCCTTCAATTGATCCTGAACTGATGATCCGCATGCTGGTCGTGGGTTACTGCTATGGCATTAGTGAATCGCCCCGTAACCTCATATTAGTGCTGAGCCGCGTTTACATTCGAGGCTTTCACCTAAGCCGCGGATCATCTCCATCAAGGCCTTCACCCGCATTGGCAAATTTCCGGCCGGGTACACCGCGTGCATCTGTGGGCTCTCACCGCTGCTGGAGGTGAGCTTGTACTCAGGACAAACCCGAAACAGGCGTCCCGCATCCACTTCGGGCTCCGCCATCCAATCTGCCAAGCGGGCGATCCCGACGCCCGCCAGGGCTGCCTGGAATACCGCCAGACCGGAGCTGAAACGAAATTTTGGATGCACCCGAAAGCTGATGGCCTGCTCCTCACTGCGAAAATTCCACTCCTTGAGAATCCGTGGCGCCGTATGCAGGATCAGCGAATGCGACTCCAGTGCCTCGATGGAGTCGGGCATGCCGTTGCGCTCCAGGTAGTCGGGGCTGGCATACAGATAACGTGAGTAACTCCAGAGCGCAAAGCCGATCAAGTCGCTGGATTGTGGGAAGGCACCGCGAATCGAGAAGTCCAGCTTGCTCTTGGCCGGGTCGATGATCTCATCGGTGAAAATCACATCGATGTTAACGTCCGGATAACGCTCACAGTATTGCGCGATCAACCGGGGCAATACTCCGTGCCCGAGAACCTCGGGGGCGGAAAAACGGATCCATCCGGAGGCCAGGCCGCTGAGACCGGCCAGGTCTTCATCCACCTCACGTTGCAGATCGAGCATTTTGTACGCGTGGGGCAATAAGCATTCACCCGCTTCGGTCAAGGTCACGGCGTTGGACGAGCGATGGAACAACTTGAGCCCCACACTTTCCTCCAGGGCTTGAACGGCACGGGTCAGTGCGCTGGGGGAGCGCCCCAGAGTCCGTGCCGCGGCGACGAAGCTGCGCTTGCGAGCCACAGTCGCGAAGGCTTCAAGTTCCCCCAACATATTCAATGCCACTCTCCACCTCATTGCATTTTTCACAACGCGGCATTGCAACACAAAAAAGGCCCTTCCGTTAACCTTCCCGTTCAACCCACAAGGATGGGGCAAACAGGAGCGCAAGGACGTGTCGAAGCTGGAAGAAGTAATCGGGAAAGCCGCAGCGGGTGTTGATGAAGTAATTCATGAATGGCAGGAAAAAAATTCAGTGACGTCGACCCGACGGGAGATACCGCAAATTCATCTGTCGCTCGAAGAACAACGCACACTTCAGGCCGGTCTGGCATCGCTGGACGTGACCGATAGCGCCTCGGGTATCCGCCACATGCCGGTCCTGGGGTTGTTGCTGGAAAGTGTCCTGTGCACCGAGAAAATCCAGCAGCTGCGCAACTTTCCACAGGCCCCTGAAGTGGCGATGATCATCAGGGGGCTGCCGCTGGACCCGCAACTGCCCGCCACGCCCTATGACCTGGAGCAGGGTATCGAGAACGTGCCGACGCTGGCCGGGGCTATTTTGTCCGTGCTGCAAACTCTGCAAACCTGTCCGCTGGCGTACGACGGTGAGAGCAACGACACGGTGTTCCGTCACGTATCGCCCAAGCATAAGCGAGAGACCGAAAAGAGCTCCTATGGCTCGCGCGCGGATCTGGACATGCATGTCGACAACCCTCACTTGCCTTTGACCTGCGAGCCCGTCTCGCAGTTGTCGGCCTGTCCGGAGTACCTGTCCCTGACCGGCCTGCGCTGCGAGCTCGACGTGCCGACGCGCATCGTCGCAATTGACGAGGTGCTGGCCATTCTGCCGGCCTGCGTCGAAGAAGAATTGTCACGACCGAACTTCACCGTTCGCCGACCGGCCTCCTTCGGCAAACAGGGGAATGTGCTGGAAAACGTCCCCTTGCTGTACAGAAGCGCAAACGATGGCCTGTATTGCCGCTACAACAAAGCGAGTGTCGAAACGACCTGCGCCAATGCGCAGTTTGCCCTCCAGCTGTTCGCCGCCGCTGCCAATCATCCCGATGTCGTGCACCACATACTGCTGCAACCAGGGGACATGCTGATCTTCAAGAACCAGCAAACCCTGCATGCCCGGGATGGTTTTACACCCCGTTACGACGGCCGTGATCGCTGGATGTTGCGTGTCTTCGGGGTCAATGATCCGGCACGCGTGGTGCCGCTGGACCCTCATCAACCCTACATAGTCAGAGCCTGATTTCATGGTCGATATTGTCATTCTTTGCGTGTTCGCCTTCGCCGCCGGCCTGATCGACGCGGCGGTGGGCGGCGGCGGACTGATCCAGATTCCCGCGCTGTTCAACGTGCTACCCAGCGCTCAACCGGCGGCGTTGCTGGGTACCAATAAGGTTGCGGCCGCCTGCGGCACGGCATTCGCGGCTCGGTCCTTCGTGCGCAAGGTGGTGATTGACTGGGGGCTTGTGATCCCCGCGGCCTGCGCGGCTTTTGTCATGGCCTTCTTTGGAGCCGCCACGGTGTCGTTCGTACCGCAGTCGATGATCCGGCCGGCGGTGCTGGTGTTGATTGTACTGATGGCGATCTACACCTTCTGGAAAAAAGATTTCGGCGCCCTGCATAAACCCATGCGTATCGGTACCAAGGAAAAACTGCTGGCGATCGTCATCGGCGGTGCCATCGGTTTCTACGATGGTCTGTTCGGTCCCGGCACTGGCAGCTTCCTGATCTTCCTGTTTATCCGCTGTTTCGCCTTCGACTTTCTTCATGCCTCGGCATCGGCCAAGCTAGTGAACATCGCGACCAACGTAGCGGCACTGATGTTCTTCATTCCGACGGGTAACGTGCTCTACCTGATCGCAATCCCCATGGCGGCATTCAACATTCTGGGCGCGCTCACTGGCACCTGGCTGGCGGTTCATAAAGGCGTGCCCTTTGTCCGGGCTCTATTCCTGGTGTTGCTGGTGATTCTGATCAGCAAACTGTCCTACGACCTGCTCCTGTAAACCAGAGGAAAACTCCATGCATCCCATGTTCGATCGCCTCGTGGCACTACTCGATGCCCGCTCAGCCTCCTACCGGGTGTTGATGCACGATGCCGAGGGCCAGTCGGCGCGCGTCGCCGAAATCCGTGGCACCGAGCCCGGCCAGGGCGCGAAGGCCATGCTTTGCTCCCTCAAGGGGCAGGCCGGACCCTATGCACTGGTGATACTGCCGGGCGACCAGAAGCTGGACATGAAGAAAGTCGGAGCGGCCCTGGGCGGCAAAAAAGCCGAGCTGGTGAAGGCCGAAACCGCCATGGAACTGACCGGGTGCCGGATCGGCGCCATCCCTCCTTTTGTCTTCGATGAGCGAATTCAATTGATCGTCGATCCGGCCTTGACCACAGGCTACGCTGAAATAGCCTTCAACGCGGGGCGGCTGGATGCGTCGATGGTGCTCGATACGCAGGATTATCTGGCGATTGCCATGCCTCGATTGCTGAATATCAGCCAGGCCTGAGCAGACGTTTTCACAACGCCGCAAAAAAGAAAAAGGGGACAGATCTATATCAAGGCCTATGGCCTTCACCCAGCCTTTGCCGATACGAGTGTATTGAAGAGTGGGTAGAGGGGCTGCGGTATGCAGGCCACGAGAGCTGACCGTGTTTGCTCAGTGATCTCAAACTGCACTGGCCGCTGCATTGCCAACTTCGTCGGCGTTGGGTCGATTTTTAGCTTGCTGAAGCGTTTCATCAAGTTTATAAAAATGGCACAACTCCAAGAAAGGCTGCCGCCATGACCCCGCTCAAACTCTTTGTTGCCCTCAGCGCACTGTCCGCTGCCTCCCACGCCGTGGCTTGGGATTACGTTCTGCTCGACACCGACAAAGCTGCCCAGAACTGGCAGATCACCAGTCAGCAACTCGGACTAAAAACCGACAAACCCTTCAGCGTTACCCTGCGCACCTTGCACGGCGGTCGGCAGGAGGGCGTCAGCATCGTCGACATCGATAACGGCACGATGAAACTCTCGGTAGTGCCGACTCGCGGAATGAACGTCTTGCAGGCCTCGGTCGGCAATGTGCGCATGGGCTGGGATTCGCCGGTCAAGGAAGTGGTCAATCCGTCCTTCATCGAGCTCAATGGCCGCGGTGGTCTGGGCTGGTTGGAAGGTTTCAATGAGCTGGTCACCCGCTGCGGATACGAATGGGTCGGCCACCCAGGCATCGACAACGGCGAACTGCTGACCCTGCACGGTCGGGCCGCCAACATTCCTGCGAACAAAGTCACCCTGCATATCGATGAAAAACCACCGTACGCCATCACCCTACGTGGCGAACTGAAAGAGCAGGCGTTCAAGAAGGTCGATTTCTCGGTCGCGACCGAACTGGTCACCGAACCCGGCAGCGTCGTGTTCACCCTCAACGACACCCTGACCAACAACGGCGACTATCCGAAGGAATACCAGGCGCTGTATCACAGCAACTTCAGCACCCCGTTCCTGGAGCAGGGCGCCCGTTTTGCCGCGCCGGTGAAACAGGTGTCGCCGTTCAACGACAAGGCCAAGGGCGATCTGCCCGACTGGCAAACCTACCGCGCACCGACCAGGGACTACGACGAAACGGTTTACAACGTGGTGCCGTATGCCGATGCCAAGGGCGACACGTTGACCGTGTTGCACAACAAGGCCGGCAGCCTGGGCGTTTCGGTCGGCTTCAACACCCAGACACTGCCCGTGTTTTCCCTGTGGAAAAACACCGATACCCAAGGCCAGGGCTATGTCACGGGGCTGGAGCCGGGGACAAGTTTTTCCTACAACCGCCGTTATCAGCGGCCACTGAACCTGGTACCGACAATTGGGCCCAAGGAACACAAGCAGTTCCGCATCAGCTACAGCTTGTTGGCGGATAAGGCGGCGGTGGATAAGGCCTTGAAGCAGGTGAGGGCGATTCAGGATGGGCGGGAGACTGAGGTGCGGCAGACGCCGTTGGTTGATCTGAGCAAGGGGTGAGACCGGCTGGAGCATTGTCGGCCGATATTGCAGCCCCTCGGCCAAGTGTTTGTGTCTGATCCCGTCGGTTTGTTCAAGGTCCGTAAGCGAGCGTGCGACCTTGAGCAGTCGATGGGCTGCTCGCAACGATTCGGTTACTGTCGGCTCTTGGCCGATTCTGTTGAAAAAGTCGACTTCGTGTTGGCACCGAAGTCGAATTGACCCAGTTGCCGAGATACTGCTGACCCGGTCTAACGCCTCGAAAAACATTGCCCTTAATGGATTTGTACCGATAGGGAGGTGGGTTAGTCTTGCGTCAGCACATGGGTCAATTCTGTGTTGGCATTCATAGACAAACTATATTGCTGGTAACCGGCATTGCCTGCGGGAACGCCCGCAGCGATAGGTGGCGTTGACGAAACTTATGGGGTAAAGATGGGGCTTCAATTAGCAATGATCTGAAGGAGACAGCATGTTTATCCGACGTTCATCCATCGCCGCCGCGCTCGCGTGTTCATTCTTATCCTGTACCGCGTTTGCTACGGATTTGGCCCCCCAGTTGCTGAAAAAAGCCGAGGCCGAACAAAAATCCTATCTTGCCACCGTCAAAGAGCTGGTGGACATTGATACCGGAACCGGCCATGGGCTCGGCCTGAAAACCGTCAGCGCGATGTTAGTTGAGCGGCTCAAGGGGTTGGGTGCTGAAGTCACCACGACACCTGCGACCCCCTCCGCAGGCGACAACATCGTGGGCACGCTCAAAGGCACTGGCAGCAAGAACTTTCTGCTGATGGTCCACTACGACACGGTGTTCGGGCCAGGTACAGCGGCGAAACGTCCGTTTAAGCTCGACGGCGAGCGCGCCTATGGTCCCGGTGTTGCTGACGCCAAAGGTGGCGTCGCCATGATTCTGCATTCATTGCAGATACTGCAGGACCAGAAGTTTAAGGATTTCGGTACCCTAACAGTGCTGTTCAATCCCGATGAAGAAACCGGCTCTGCGGGTTCGAAAAAAATCATCGCCGAGCTCGCTCGTCATCAGGACTATGTGTTCTCGTACGAGCCACCGGACAGGGACGCGGTAACCGTCGCTACCAACGGCATAAACGGCGTGTTTCTCGACGTGAAGGGCAAGTCTTCGCATGCTGGTTCTGCCCCTGAAGCCGGGCACAACGCGGCCATGGAACTCGCGCACCAGATGTTGCAACTCAAGGACCTTGGCGATCCGGCCAAAGGCACCACGGTCAACTGGACGTTGATAAAAGGCGGCGAGAAACGCAACATCATTCCTTCCAGCGCCTCGGCCGAGGCAGATATGCGTTACGCCGATCTGAGTGAAACTGACCGCGTACTCGCCGACGCCCAACGCATCGCTGCGAATAAACTCATCGATGGCACTGAAGTGACATTGCGCCTGGAAAAGGGTCGCCCACCGCTGGCCAAGAATCCGGGCTCCGAACAACTGGCGAAAGCCGCACAAGCGCTTTACAAAAAAATAGGCCGCAACATTGAGCCTATCGCCATGCGCTTTGGCACCGATGCGGGCTACGCATACATGCCAGGGAGCGCGAAACCGGCTGTGCTGGAGACGATGGGTGTCGTCGGTGCCGGATTGCACGCCGATGACGAATACATCGAGCTGTCGAGCATTGCTCCGAGGCTTTACCTTACGGTGGCACTGATTACCCAGCTGTCCGGCGCTGACGTAGCACCGTAACCACGACGGTTTCCGCAGCCACAGGCGACAAAATGCTTGTGGCCGGTCGGGAAGCTCCGTTTTTGGCAAAGACGAATGCCCAACGACCTACCAGAGTGCGATGTCGTAGGTGAAGTAGAGGCGGTTGCTGTCACGGCCCCGGGAGAACTCGGAGCGGTAGACGTAGTTGCGCATGCGCATGCCCAGGCCCTTGAACGTGCCGGTTTGCACAACATAGGCCAGCTCGGCGTCACGCTCCCATTCCTTGACCGTGCTCGTGGACTTGCCGTCATTGCCGCTCAGGTAGCGCGTGGAGAAGGTCAGGCCCGGCACGCCAGCGGCGGCGAAGTTGTAGCCGTAGTTGAGCATCCAGGTGTTCTCATCTTCCTCGATGAACTTGCCGATACCGGCGTTGCTGAACGAGTACACGGTGGCGCCGCTGATGTAGGGCAAACCGGCATCGCCGCGCAGGGTCTGGTAGCCGCCGCCGAACGTATGGCCTGCGATCGCGTAGGACAATTGGCCGCTGAGCATGTCATTGTCGATTTTGCCGGCGTAGGCCGAGCCGCCATCAACGCTGTTGAAGTAACGCAGGTCGCCGGTCAGCACGCCTCCGGCCAACGGCAGATCGTGCTGGATGCCGGCGAAATTCTGTCGGTAAAAGTTTTCCAATTCACCGTAGAAATAGCTCAGCCGGGTGTTCTTGCCCCATTTGTATTCAGCACCGGCGTAGTTGAAATCCCCAGATTTTTCGCCGCTGTAGCCATCCGGCACGATCGGTACGCTGTCGGTGGAGTCGCGTAATTTGAAACGGTCCAGGTGCCCACCGGTGACGGTCAGGTTCTCGATGTCGTTGCTGCTGACCTGGGTGCCCTGGTAGGTCTGGGGCAACAAGCGTGCGTCGTTGTAAATCAGCACCGGCGTCTTGGGCAGCAAGGTGCCGTACTTGACGATGGTTTTGGCGAACCTGGCTTTTGCGGTGGCACCGGCACTGGCAAATTCACCGGCTGCGCGGCCGTCATCGTGAACCGGCAGCAGCCCCGTGCCGCTGCGCCCGCGGCCTGAGTCGAGTTTCACGCCATAGAGCCCCAGGGCATCCATGCCCAGGCCGAGGGTGCCGGCGGTGAACCCGGACTGATAGTCCAGCAGGAATCCCTGGGCCCACTCGGTGCGCTCGCTTTTGGCCGTTCTCGCGGCGCGTGCGCTCATGCCGTGCTCATCGCGAAAGTTCTCGTTGAAATACACATTGCGCAGTTGCAGCTTGAGTTTGCTGTCGTCAATAAAGCCTTCGGCATTGGCACCGGCGAGGGGGACCAGGCCGAACGCGCAAAAAAGGGCCCGACGGGAATACATAAGGTTCATGGCAAACGTCTCATTGTTGTTATTCGGGGTGCAGGGCAGCACGCGCCCCGTGAGCGAGGCGCGTTGAACGGCAGCAGGAAGATGAATCAGGTAAACAGGCTGATGGCCCCAGTCAGCAAGGCCAGGGCGGTAACGACCAGGGAGGTCAGCACCGCCCATTTGACGGTGGCTTTCTGGAAGTCGCCGATGTCACGGTCGACCATGCCCACCAGCAACAGGGTCGAGGCGACCAGCGGGCTCATCAGGTGCACCGGTTGCCCGAGGATCGAGGCCCGCGCGATTTCCACCGGGTCGATGCCGTATGCCGCGGCGGCATTGGCCAGGATCGGTACCACGCCAAAGTAGTAGGCGTCGTTGGACAGCACGAAGGTCAGCGGCATGCTGGTGATCGCAACCACCAGCGGGAACAGGTGGCCCCAGGAGGGTGGGATCCAGTCGACCAGGGTCTGCGCCAGGGCGTCGACCATCTTGGTGCCGGAAAAAATCCCGGCAAAGATCCCTGCGGCAAATACCAGCAGCACCACCGTCATGGCATTGCCCGAGTGCGCCAGGATGCGTTCTTTCTGAATGTCCAATTGCGGGTAGTTGATCATCAGCGCGAGCACAAAGCCGATCAGGAACAGGATCGCCGAATGCATCAGGCCCAGCACCAGGGCGACCATCACCGCAATCACCAGCACCAGGTTGACGTAGGCCAGCTTCGGACGCTTGTGAGGGGTGTCCTCAAGAATCGCGTTGATGTAGCAATCGCCGCCACCGCTTTGCAGTTGCACGTTGCCGATACGCTTGCGCTCGGCTCGCCCCAGTAGGAAGGCGGTGAAGACTACCCACATGGCGCCGCCGATCATGGTCGGCAGCAACGGCACGAAGTATTCCCCGGCATCCAGGCCCAGCGCGGCGATGGCCCGTGTCGCGGGGCCGCCCCAAGGGGTCATGCCGCTCATGATGCTCAACGACAGCATGGAGATGGTCGCCAGGATCATCGGGTTCATGCCGATGCGTTTATACAGCGGCAACATCGCCGCGCAGGTAATCATGTAGGTGGTGGTGCCGTCGCCGTCGAGCGCGACCAGCAAGGACAGCAGGGCCGTGCCCACTGCGATTTTCATCGGGTCGCCATTGACGCGTTTGAGGATCTTGCGGATCAGCGGGTCGAACAACCCCGCGTCGATCATCAGGCCAAAGAACAGGATGGCAAACAGCAGCAACGCGGCAGACGGTGCAACCATTTTCAGGCCGTCGAGCATCATTTTGCCGGTGGTGCCGCCGAAACCGCCAATCACGGCGAAGACGATAGGCACCACGGTGAGCGCGACGATTGGCGACAAGCGCTTGGTCATGATGAGGAAGGTGAATACGACCACCATGGCCAAGCCAAGGAAAGCGAGCATAGGACGATTCTCTTGTTGTTATCGTAAGAATGGCTGACGCCGAGGCGCACGAGCCCTGACCCGCCAGGCGGCACAATGGCGCCTGGCGGGGAGGGGGCAGTCAAGTCAGGTGTTTGCGGTTTGCGCTAGACGCGTTTGGCGACCTTCAGGTCTTCCCAGGCTGTTGCCTCATCGGGTTTTGCGTCGAGCATCCGCGTCAGCGTTTCGCGGTGGCAGGCATTTTCAGACATCGAAATCACCACGGTCGCGACCGCGTTGCTGGCCAGGCTGGTCAGGGCCCGCGCTTCAGACATGAAGCGGTCAACGCCGATCAGCAACGCCAGGCCGGCCAACGGGATGTCGTGAATGACCGTCAGGGTCGAGGCCAGTGCCACGAACCCGCTGCCGGTCACGCCGGCCGCGCCTTTGGAGGACAGCAGCATGATCGCCAGCATGGTGACGATTTGCGTAAAGCTCAGGTCAATGTTGCAGGCCTGGGCAATGAAAATCGCCGCCAATGACAGGTAGATGGCCGTGCCGTCCAAGTTGAACGAGTAGCCTGTGGGCAGTACCAGGCCCACGACGCCTTTTTTGCAACCCAGTGCTTCGAGTTTCTCCAACATGCGCGGCATGACGGGTTCTGTGGAAGAGGTGCCGAGTACCACCAGAAACTCCTCGCGCAAGTAGCGCAGCAGTTTCCACAGGCTGAAACCGTTGGCCCGGCAGATACTGCCCAATACGACGAACACGAAGAAGCCGCAGGCGATGTACAAGGTCATGATCAGTTTCGCCAGAGAACCCAGCGAAGTGATGCCGTACTGGCCGACGGTGAACGCCAAGGCGCCAAAGGCGCCGATCGGAGCAAAACGCATCAGGTAAGCGAAGATCTTGAACACCATTTGCGAAGCCGATTCGAGCACGTCGAGTACTGGCTTGCCACGCTCGCCCAGGGATGACAGGGCGAAGCCGGACAACACCGCGATAAACAGCACCGGCAGCACTTCCCCTTTACTGAAGGCACCGATAAAAGTGTCCGGGATGATGTGCATGAAAAACTCCACAACCCCAAGCTTCGCGGCCGACTCCGTGTACTGGGCCAGGCCCTTGGTGCTCAGTTGGCTGGGATCGATGTTCATGCCGCCACCTGGCTGGAACACGTACACCGCCACCAGGCCGATCACCAGGCTGATCACCGTGAGGCCGAAAAACAGCAGCATGGTTTTGCTGAGCAGGCGGCCGAGCGAGCGTTTGTCGCTCATCCCGGCGATGCCGGTGACGATGGTGCAGAACACCACGGGGGCAATCATCATTTTGATGAGCTTGATGAACGCATCACCCAGTGGTTTGAGCGCGATGGCCTGCTGAGCCCAGAAATGCCCAACCATGATGCCCAGCACCACGGCGCAGAGAATCTGGAAGTAGAGCGATTTAACAACTTTCATGGCATCACCCATTTTTAGAATTGTGCGGATGCAAAAGCGCCAACGACCACCGGAATTACCCGGCCAGGCGTTGAGCGTTTGTGGCGTAGACATAACCAGAGAAAAGCCTGCGCGCAGTGCGTACTACGGACGCTTGAATTGTCTCATCGTTGACGCCGGTGTAGGACAATACGACATCAATCCCGCCGCTCGGATGTTCGATACGCACCGCTTCAAGGCGCGGCGTACTGATCCCGCCGAGCATCTGCGCGACGATGCTGCCCTCTATCACGCATGCGGTGGCCAACCCAATCGAGCCGGTAATGGCCAGGGCGCGGTGGCAGTTATGTGGCATGAAATAGCGAACCTGGATCGTACCGCCGGCTTTGGCGGGCGAAACCAGCACCGGCTTTGGAATCACTTTGTCGCTGACATCACCCAGGCCCATGGCCAGGCCTGCCTTAAGCCGCAATGACTCAAGGCGCCGCAGGAAGTCTTTATCGGCGTCCAGTTCTGCCGGGCTTTCATCGCCACGCTTGCCCAGTTGACTGGCCTCGATCAGCACCATGGGCATGGCCATATCGATGCAGGTCACTGCAATGCCGTCGATCACGTCTTGCCTATTGCCGGTAGGGAAAAGTTTGCCGGTCTTGCTGCCAGCCGCATCGAGGAACGTCAGTTGCACCGGCGCTGCCGTACCCGGCACACCATCGATGGCGGTGTCGCCCTCGTAACTGACCTTGGCATCCGGTGTGTACACGTCGGCGTTGATAAAAGTCCCTGTGTTTACGTTGCGAATGCGCACACGGGTGCGGCCCGGTGTGCCTTTGACCAGGCCCTGTTCGATGGCGAACGGGCCGACGGCGCACAGCATGTTGCCGCAGTTGGGCGCGCTGTCGACCCGGCGTTGCGAAACCATCACTTGAACGAACAGGTAGTCAACGTCTGCGTCCGGGTGCAGCGAAGGGCTGACAATCGCCACCTTGCTGGTTTGCGGGCTGCCACCGCCGATTCCGTCGATCTCCAGCTCGTGGCCGGAGCCCATCAGGTTGAGCAGCAGTTCGTCACGGGCCTCAATGGCTGCCGGTAAGTCCCAGTCAAGAAAAACCGGGCCTTTAGAGGTGCCACCGCGCATAAGCACACAGGGAATTCTTTGCATGATGCTGACTCTTGTTAATCAATCGACGCAATTGATGTTCTTGGGGCAAGAGTCTCAAGCTTTAAAAGATCTATCAAATGCAAAGATTGAAGAGATTATTGCGTTTTGCGAATGATAAATTTACGCTGGGTTTTCTTCTGGTGCCTGCTGCTGATGAGATAAGACATGGACTATGAGCTGAACGACATTCGATCTTTCGTTAAAATTGCCGAACTTGGCAGTTTTCACGAAGCAGCTGATGCCTTGCATCTGTCTCAACCTGCACTCAGTCGGCGGATAAAAAAACTGGAGGAGGGGTTGGGCACCTCTTTACTGGATCGCACCACACGCAAGGTCAGCCTCACGAGCGTCGGCCGCGACTTTCTTCCAAAGGCGCGTCGGTTGCTGGATGACTTCGATGAGTCGATTCTCAATATCCGTGAACTGGCCGAGCGCCAGATTGGCCGGGTAACCCTGGCGTGTATCCCAACTGCCGCATTCTATTTCTTGCCTTCAGTCATTCGGCTGTACAACGAGCGCTACCCAAAAATCCGGATCCGTCTGCTGGATTTGAGTGCCAATGAGGGGCTTGAGGCGGTACTGCGGGGGGAGGCCGACTTCGGTATCAACATGATGAGTGGGCAGCATCCGGACATTGAGTTCGTGCCATTGGTCAGCGAACCTTTTGTACTGGCGTGCCGGCGCGATCATGAATTGGCTGGGCGCAGTGCGGTCACTTGGTCTGAACTGAGCGATTACCGTCTTATTGGGGTAGGGCGCCTGAGCGGGAACCGCATGCTGCTCGATCACGCCCTTTCTGGCTTGAGTTGGCGGCCGCAATGGTTCTACGAAGTGCAGCATCTCTCCACTTCTCTGGGCCTGGTGGAGGCCGGCCTGGGGGTTTCGGCGATGCCGAGCCTGTCCATGCCGGCGGAAGATCATCCCACCTTGGTCAGCGTCCCGTTGATCGAACCGGTTGTGAACCGCTCTTTGGGCTTGGTCTACCGCCGCGGATCATCACTTTCGCCAGCGGCGGAAAAATTCGTCTCGATATTGCTTGAGCAATGGCCGCAATAGGCAGTGAACGGCTGCGTTTCGCTGATAGCTGCCGCTCACGGGCGACCTCTACCGGCCAAAAACGGACACCAAGAGCGTCTACGAAACCCGGGGCCGTTCACAGATCATTTTTGATCAGTCAGCGTCAGGCTATTTCCTGACACACATGGAGAGAGTGATGAGAGTTATCATTGCGTTGTTATTGATGTTGAGTACCTACGCTCATGCCGGTTGCGGCAACATCGGCGACAGCGATCAACGCGCGTATTGCGAGGCCAAAACCAATGGTCAAAGTTGCGGCAATATCCACGACAACGACCTTCGGGCTAGTTGCTCGGCGGAAATGAAAGGTCAAAGTTGCGGCAATATTAGTGACAACGATCAACGTGCTTACTGCAATGCCAAAGTCAATGGCCAAAGCTGCGGTAATATCCACGACAACGACCTTCGGGCTAGTTGCTCGGCGGAAATGAACGGTCAAAGTTGCGGCAATATTAGTGACAACGATCAACGTGCTTTCTGCAATGCCAAAGTCAATGGCCAAAGCTGCGGCAACATTCAAGATAGTAATTTGCGTAACAAGTGTGATGCCATAAAGCGTTGATCTACGAATCACGCGGGACCAGCTGTTCTTGATCGAAACTGGCCTCGCGAACTTGAGCTCCTCAGTTGTTGTAGCGCCTGCAGACCCCTTATCCTCGTGGCCACCTCTGCCAGATTCGATATCGAAGTTTACGTGACCCTCCCCATCTGATTCGCCCTGAATAGGGAGGGCGGTCCGTACAACCTATTGGCTGAATTCTGCCGCCGCTGACGGGCAGCTATGGGCCGATTGCTACCTGTCGTGGACGACCGTTTAACCCCAAGCCCGACTGGATTGCAAACGGCTTCCTGCAACCATCAAGTCCAGATTCTGCACCGCCGCTCCAGCGGCTCCCTTCCCAAGATTGTCAAACACCGCAGCCAACAAAACCTGCCCCATCTCATCATTTTCACACACCACCAAGCGCAAACTGTCCGTCCCGTTAAGCGCCTGAGGATCAAGGTGCGTCAACTCTTTAGACTCTTGCATCGACATCACCTGTACATGCTCCGCACCGATGTAGTGCTGCATAAGGCACGCATGCAACTGCAGCGCATCCACGCCCGGCGCTAACAACCGAAGTTGCAGCGGTATGGTCAGCACGATCCCCTGACGAAAAGCCCCATAGGCCGGCACAAACATCGGCCGTTCCGTCAGGCCGCTTTGCTGCTGAATTTCCGGAATATGTTTGTGTGCCAGCCCCAGGCCATAAACCTGAAACGACGGCGCCTGTGATGCGCCTTCTCCCTCATGCTCTTGCACGCCGACGCGGCCTTTTCCGGAATAGCCCGACACCGCATGAATGTTCGTCGGGAAGTCCCTGGGCAGCAACCCGGCCTCCAGCAATGGGCGCAGCAACCCTATCGCCCCCGTGGGATAGCAACCGGGGTTGCTGACCCGCCGCGCCAGGGCGATGTGCTGGGCCTGCTGTGAGTTCATCTCCGCAAAACCATAGGTCCAGTCTGGATGAGTGCGGTGCGCCGAACTCGCATCGATCACCCGAACGGCGGGGTTTTCGATGCTCGCTACAGCGTCGCGTGCGGCTTGGTCGGGCAAGCAGAGAATCGCGATGTCGCAGGCGTTGATGATTTCGGCGCGACGTTGCGGGTCCTTGCGGTGTTCGGGGCTGAGCGTGATGAGCCGCAGATCGGTCCGGTCGCGTAGACGTTGATGGATTTGCAACCCGGTGGTGCCTTGGTCGCCGTCGATGAATACAAGGGGGCTTGCCATGGAATGCTCTCGGACATAGGAAATCAGGAGTTCCAATCTTCAGCGCGGGGTTAAGATAGGAAAAGTTGAATTTCCAAACGATGAGATTCAGTTTTTCTGAAGGATGAGTGATCATGCGCGAAATCAGCCTGGACCGTCTGCGCACGTTGGTGGCCATTGCCGACCTGGGTTCGTTTGCCGAGGCGGCCCGTGCGCTACACCTGGCGCCCCCCACGGTGAGTTTGCATATCGCCGACCTGGAGTCGCGGGTTGGCGGCAAGCTGTTGTCGCGCACGCGTGGGCGCGTGCAGCCTACGGCGATTGGAGGAACCCTGGTGGACCGCGCGCGGCGCCTGTTGGCGGATGCCGAGCAGGCGCTTGAGGATGTGGAGCGTCAGGTGCAGGGCTTGGCCGGGCGTGTGCGGCTGGGTGCCTCCACAGGGGCTATCGCGCAGTTGTTGCCGCAAGCGTTGGAGACCTTGAGCCAACGCCATCCCGCTATCGATGTGCAGGTCGCGGTGCTCACGTCGCAGGAAACCTTGAAGAAGCTTGCCGAGGGCTCTTTGGAGATCGGTCTGGTCGCGCTGCCACAGACCCCGGTGAAGGCATTGCGGATCGAACCATGGCGGCGGGACCCGGTCATGGCTTTCTTGCCGGCACGCTGGGAATGCCCGGAGGTTGTGAGCCCTGGTTGGCTGGCCGCTCAGCCATTGATTCTGAATGACAACACTACTCGGCTTTCGCGCTTGACCTCGGAGTGGTTCGCCAGTGATGGACGCCAGCCCATGCCGCGTATTCAACTGAACTACAACGATGCGATCAAAAGCCTGGTGGCGGCCGGTTACGGCGCGACGTTGTTGCCCCATGAAGCCTCCACACCATTGCCCGATACCCGGATCGTCATGCGGCCATTACAGCCTTTATTGTGGCGTCAACTGGGTATTGCCCACCGTGGTGGGGACGTCGAGCGGCCGACGCAGCATGTGCTGGATGTGTTGTGGGGGTTGAGCGCGGGCTAGGGCGATGTTGTCAGAAAAAGGAGCGCTTTCGAGCTATCGCTGACGTTGGCGACAGTCAGCCCGGCCTCTATTTCTCGCGCCTGTCAGAAACCGGAGGTGACTAACCGTTCATCGGGATGGAGTGATGTCATGACGACATCATCCAAATATATCTGTACAAGAGTTGTACAGGAATAAATTCTTGTACAAGTATCGCTGGCCAGGAAACAACGCCGCTACTCGTTGCCGATGAACAAAAGAATACCTGCGCAGGATGCGGACCAGGGGCGAATACATACCCTTGCAGGTGTCCCTTAATTGCTCCTCTCATTACGCAGGTACATCATGCCATCGCACACTCTCCGGTTCTCTACACGCACCAGTCTCTATGCCGGCTATGCCAGCCTGGTCGCGTTTATGTTGCTGATCGCCGCGATCTCGCTGTACGCCCTGGCTAACAGCAATAAGGATTTTTTTCTCTACGTTAATGGCGTTGATGCACGTACCCGCCTGGCCAACACACTGAACGACGCCGCCGCCCAGCGCGCGATTGCCCTGCGTAACATCGCCTTGAACAGCAATGTCACTGCGAGAGGACAGCAGCGGGGCGCGATTGCCCTTAACGAACAAACGGTGGCCAGCAGCCTCGCCGCGCTACGCCAGGCAATTGATACCCATGATGATGTGTCGCCCAGATCACGTGAGCTGTTCTCAACCATCGAGCAGGTCGAGAGCCGCTACAAACCGGTAGCGCACACCATTGCCGAACACCTGTTCAAGGGTGAAAACGATGAGGCCATGCGCATGGTCAGCGAGCAGTGCACACCATTGCTGGCCGAGCTGACCCGGGCAATTGGCGAATACCTGCGCTACACCAACCAGAAGGCAGACCTGCAGGTCAGCGAAAATGACGCAAATTATCTGTCACAACGCAACCTGCTGCTCGCCATTACGGCGCTGGCCGTCTTGCTAGCAGCGGTACTGGGCTACGTCATCAGCCGCAACCTGCTGCGCGCACTGGGTGCCGAACCGAGTGAACTCAACCAGCTCGCCCAGCGGGTTGCCCAGGGCGATTTGCGCGCTAGCGAGCGCACGATTGAGCCACCACAAGCCAGCATCATGGCCGCCTTGCTGAGCATGCAGGAGAACCTGCGGGACATGACCAAGGGCATAAACCTGTCCTCACAGACCGTGGCCGAATCCAGCCAGGAGCTTAGCCAGTCGAGCCTGAGAAACGCCGAAAGCGTGGCCGTGGCACAGTGCGAGGTCGAGCAGATCGTCACCGCCGTTCACCAAATGGCCGCCACCGTGCAGGATGTCGCGCGCAATGCCGAATCCGCCGCCAGTGCCGCCAGCGAGGCCGATAGCGCGGCCCTGTACAGCCAGCAGAAGGCCAAAGATGCCGTGAACATGATCGGCGAACTGGCCGAGACAATCGAACAGTCCAACATGGCCATGGGCCGGCTGAAGAATGAAACCGGCAATATCGGCGGCGTGCTTGAAGTGATCAAGTCGGTGGCCGACCAGACCAACCTGCTGGCGCTCAACGCTGCCATCGAGGCTGCCCGTGCTGGTGAGGCCGGACGCGGCTTCGCGGTGGTAGCCGACGAGGTGCGCAGCCTGGCACAGCGTACCCAGAAGGCCACCTCAGAGATTGAGGGGCTGATCGCCAGTCTGCAGAAAATTGCCGATGAGACCTCGCAGCATATGCAACGCTGCAAGCACTCCAGTGCGCAGTCGGTGTCCGGCGTTTCCGAGGCCGGTGACGCGGTAAGCACGATCGTCACCATGATCGAGCGGATCAACGGCATGAACCATCAAATCGCCGCTGCCGCCGAGCAGCAGAGTACCGTTGCCGAGCAGATCAGCCGGGGCATCGTGACCGTCAGCGAAAGCGCCGAGCAATCCGCTGCAGCCTTCCGCAGCGCTCAGCAGGAAAGCGAAGGATTGGCACGCACCAGCGTGACATTGCGAGAGAACATCTCGCGCTTTCAGCTCTAGGGGCTGTTGCCGTTTCATCGCGAGCCGCGTTGCTGCGAGAAATGGCTCCCTAGCAATGATCATTGAGTTGCACTCGGAAAGCTGGCCCACATCCAACTCATCATTGGGAACCCAGCTTACTGCCCAGTTCAGACTGAGCGTTCAACCCGTTGCGGGTATATGGGCTCGCAATGGTGGCTGCGAGTGTATAGGCGTCGTAAACGTCGCGGGCGATGGGGCCCCAGCACGCCCAGGCGTGGCGCGAGTGGAACGACGCTCATCACTCGGAATATTTCTGATCCGAAGAGCGTCTTCAAGGACCTCCTTAAAAATCGGTGCCGCAATAGCTCCCCCGAAATAGCCTCCGGCAGTGGGTTCATCTACGATTATGGCCATTATGAATTCCGGCGCGTTGGCCGGAGCGATACCTACGAACATGGCTCTATATTTATTGTTTTGATATCCGCCGCTGGATGCCTTGCGTGACGTGCCGCTTTTGCCTGCAATTGTATAACCGTCGATGGCTGCGCGCTTTCCACCTGCTCCAGGGCCATCCACGGCCTGCACCATCATGCTTAGAACACTGTTGGCGACCTCCGGACTTATGACGTTGCGTGACGGCTTTGCCTCGCCTTTGATTATTGATAGTGGAACTAGATTCCCGTCATTCGCAAAGACGGTATAGGCTTGAGCCAGTTGTGCCAAGTTGACAGACAAGCTGTATCCGTATGAGAGGCTCGCTGTAGCAATGTCGGACCACACCCGGTTGACTGGAACAGTCCCGACGCTTTCTCCGGGGAAGTAGATAGCTGTGTTGATTCCGAATCCCAACTCAGTAAGCAATTGCGAGATGACTGCTCCACCTGTCGGAATCGCGACCTTGCTCATGCCAACATTTGAAGAGCGGCGGATAATTCCCGCCAAATCCAATTGGCTGTCTCTGCCTACATCCCTAATGGTATATCCATTTATCTTTACGAATCCTGGTGCTATTTGAATAATGGCGTCTTTGTCAATTATTTTAGCCGTCAGAACGGCTGCCATACTGAATGGTTTTATCACTGAGCCGGGCTCATACACATCAGTGAAAACGCGATTTCGAATAAGCTCCGCGTTGAAGCTTTTGCGTGCATTGGGATTGAAGGAGGGCATTGTAGAGAGTGCTAATATCTCACCTGTTTTAGCGTGTATAAGGATCGCACTTGCAGACTTGGCTGCATTTTTCATGAGGGCTTTCAGTAGTGCTTTTTCAACGTAATGTTGAAGTGTGGAGTCAATCGTCAAATGCAGATTGTCTCCCGGAGTAAAGGGTTTGTGCACAACGATTTCACGAGTGGCTCGCTTGTGTAGGTTTAACGTGTGCTCTTCTATGCCAGGCAGGCCAGAAAGTTTATGGTTATACATTAATTCAATACCTTCGATACCTTTCTGGTCAATATTGGTGAAGCCTATTGACTGAGCAAGCATCGAGGATTGAGGGTAGTATCTCTTGTATTCCTGGCGTTCATAAACGCCAGGAATAGATAGTTCCATTATCGTGTTCGCCAGCTGGGGATCAATCCTCCTGGCCAAATAGGCAAAGGATTTGTTTTGAGTGTTTAGTGTTAGGTTTTTTGTTAGTGATTCATTGATGTCAAGATGTTCTTTGAGTAAGGCTGCTTGCTGATTTGTTGGGTCAAACTGTTTAGGGTTTACCCACAAGGTGCTCACCGGTGTGGAAACTGCCAACGGCTGACTGAATCTGTCGAATATAGTCCCGCGAACGGGGATCGTTTCAATCATTCGCGTTGTTCGTTTGCGGCCTTCGCTGGCCAGGAACTCATGGGAAAAAATCATCAGGTAAGTTACTTTGGCCGCAAGAACCATTGATAGTGTATAAAAAACAGCTAAGACAATGGCGAATCTTGGGTTTGTCGCTAGGGGCTTCACACGGCACATCCTGTTGTATACGTTCAAAACAAGACCAGCCTAACTAAATTATTCGTGCTTCGCTCTGTAATATTAAGAAATGTCTTTCCTCGATCTATTCGCCTCTAGCGAATTGGATGGTCGATTCTAGTTTTGAATGTTGGCAATACAGATAATTTTTTATCTTTACAGCGAGCTTTCTCGTTATTAAATGGGGAAATAATAATGGCGACTGAAATGCAGATGCTTTAAGCGAGTCGGGTACCCGTCTACGTGATGAGGTCATACCGGTTTGGCAGCAGGCTGCTGGTTGAATTGCTCTGGGCCAAAAGCTGCCTTTGACGCACGCAGTCTGACGGCTTGCTCGTGAAAATTTTACGCAAAATTTACGGAGCTTCCAGGTTCGGCATCGAATACTGCGCGGTGATAATTTGGAACGCTCCTCATGTCCCTCGCAGCAATTCGGCTTATTGGATTTATCTTAGGCATTTTTCTGGTCACGCTGGCCATAAGCATGGCTATTCCCATGATCACGCTGGTGGTCTACGGCCGTAGCGACGACCTGTCGGCATTTCTCTGGTCGAGTTTGATTACCCTCATCTGTGGCCTCCTGTTGGTCGTCCGGGGGCGCCCGGATACTGGTCAGCTTCGCCCGAGAGATATGTACCTGCTGACGACGGGCAGTTGGGTGGTGGTGTGCACCTTCGCAGCGTTGCCAATGCTGTTCATCACTGACATCAGTTACACCGACGCGTTTTTTGAAACGATGTCTGGTATCACAACCACCGGCTCGACTGTACTCAGTGGCCTGGACACCTCATCTCCCGGCTTGTTGATCTGGCGCTCTATGCTGCATTGGTTGGGAGGCATAGGATTTATTGGCATGGCGGTGGCGATCCTTCCACTGTTACGAGTGGGTGGCATGCGGCTGTTCCAGACAGAGTCCTCAGACTGGTCAGAGAAAATGACGCCGCGTTCCCATGTGGGCGCCAAGTACATCCTGCTGCTCTATTGCGGGCTTACTGGCATCGGCGCAATCGCGCTCTGGCTCGCTGGAATGACGCCATTTGACGCGATCAACCACGCAATGTCGTTGATCTCTACCGGCGGGTTCTCAACTTCCGATGCCTCACTCGGGCATTGGACACAACCAACGATTCACTGGGTGGCAGTGGCCATCATGATTCTGGGCAGTATGCCGTTCACCTTGTACGTCGCCACATTGCGGGGTAATCGGCGTGCGCTGATCAAGGATCACCAGGTACGCGGATTTATTGGATTCTTGCTTGTCACATCGCTGGCCGTGGGCACCTGGCTGTATTTTCACAGCGATTACGGGTGGTGGGATGCGTTTCGTATCGTGGCAGTCAACGTGACCTCGGTGGTCACGACCACTGGAATTGCTGTTGGCGACTACACCTTGTGGGGCAGCTTCGCGGTCTTGCTGTTTTTCTATCTGACGTTCGTGGGTGGTTGTTCCGGCTCCACTGCAGGCGGGCTTAAAATCTTCCGTTTTCAGGTGGCTGCCGCTCTACTGGTCAGTAGCTTGAAGCAGTTGATCCACCCTCGAGCCGTGATTCAGAAAAAATACAACGGCCATCCCATCGACGAAGAGATCGTGCGCTCGCTATTGACCTTCTCGTTTTTCTTCACCATCACGATTGCCGCGATTGCCTTGGGCCTGGCTCTCATCGGGCTTGATTGGACAACCGCGTTGAGCGGTGCCGCTACTGCGGTGTGTAACGTCGGGCCGGGGCTTGGCACAATCATTGGCCCGGCCGGTAACTTCTCATCATTACCGGATGCCGCAAAATGGCTACTGACCGTTGGCATGCTTCTGGGAAGGTTGGAAATCCTGACGGTGTTGGTACTCGTAACTCCGGTTTTCTGGAGATATTGACCCCGCTTGTCGAGGGCCGGGACTAATCCACCTCGAAGGCCGCAACCCGCGCCCGTTTATAAAAAGTGGCAGCACGTCCCATGAGCGCACTTATGATCTAAGGCGCTACGGAACACGTATCAAGACATGTCGCCCCCCAAGCGGTCGTGCGCCGCATGATGCCCGGCCTAGTGCGGATTATCGCCCCACGCAAAGCCGACCATACCTCCAAGGTATCCCGTCAGACCTTATCCATATTGGACGGTCGCGGCATCACGCCTCAGCCTGAGGCCAATAACGATAAAGAGGCGCACCATGACCGTGCTATTGAGTGAGCGCAGCCAGATTTTCCAGGGCGCCGATGCCTATGCCGTGTCGGACTATGTCAACCAGCATGTGGGCAGCCACTGTATCCGCCTGCCGCCCAAGGGCCGGCCCATGGCGAGTATCAGTCACCGGACCTTTTCCAGCCTGGACTTGTGCCGTATCAGCTATGGCGCGCCGGTCAGGGTCACGTCGGTAGCGCTGGAAACCATTTATCACTTGCAGATCCTGCTGACAGGCCACTGCCGCTCCAATTCCCGGGGCGGGGAGCAGGTCTTCGGGCCGGGGGAGATCTTGCTGATCAACCCGGATGACCCGGTGGACCTGACCTATTCCGCCGACTGCGAAAAATTCATCATCAAGTTGCCGGTGCGTCTGTTGGAAAACGCTTGCCTGGCGCAGCACTGGACGCTGCCGCAGCCGGGTATTCGCTTTGCGGATGCACGCCGGGCGCTGAGTGAGATGGACGGTTTTCTGCAGTTACTGGGGCTGATCTGCCATGAGGCGGAAAACGCCGCCGAACCTGAGGTACAGGGCCTGTATGAGCGGATTGTGGCCAATAAGCTGCTGGCGCTGCTGGCCAGCAATGTGCTGCGGGTGGTTCCCCAGGCGGCGCAAGGCGGCGGTTTTGAGGCCGTGCGCGAGTTTATCGAGGGACATCTGGGCGAGGACATCAGCATCGAGCAGTTGATGGCGGTGGCCAAGGTCAGTGAGCGTTCGCTGTATAGCCTGTTCGAACGCCAGGTGGGCCTGTCGCCCCGTGATTATGTACGCCAGCGCAAGCTGGAGCGGGTGCATGCGCGTTTGCAACTGACTACCGCGCGCAGTGTGACGGAGGTGGCACTGGACCATGGCTTTATGCACCTGGGGCGCTTCTCCGAGGCCTATCGCAAACGCTTTGGTGAGCTGCCTTCGCAGACCTGGAAGCGCCATCGCTAAGCGGCTTGCGCCAGCCGGATACTGATTTGCAGGAAGCGGATATTGAGGAACAGGACGAACACGTACGGTGAGGGCGCCTGATACAAGAACAACGGAGGGCCTGCCCCATGACCAGTACACTCGAGCGCCTCGCTGCACAACTGCGCGAGTCCGTTCAGGAAGATCCCGCTACCGGGGTGTTCCGCTGCCGCCGCGACATCTTTACCGACCCCGAGCTGTTTGCCCTGGAGATCAAGCACATCTTCGAAGGCGGGTGGCTGTACCTGGCCCATGAAAGCCAGGTGCCGGAAATCAACGACTACTACACCACCTGGATTGGCCGCCAGCCGGTGGTGATCACCCGCGACAAACAGGGCACCCTGCATGGCCTGGTCAATGCCTGCGCCCATCGCGGCGCCATGTTGTGCCGGCGCAAGCAGGGCAACAAGGGCTCATTCACCTGCCCATTCCACGGCTGGACCTTCAGCAACGCCGGCAAGCTGCTCAAGGTCAAGGATGGCAAGACCGGGGCCTACCCGGACAGCTTCGACTGTGACGGTTCCCACGACCTCAAGCGCCTGGCGCGCTTTGAAAACTACCGCGGTTTTCTGTTCGGCAGCCTCAGCGACGCGGTGCCGGAACTGAGTGATTACCTGGGCGAGACCCGCGTCATCATCGACCAGATGGTCGACCAGGCTCCCCAGGGCCTGGAGGTGCTGCGCGGCAGTTCATCCTATGTCTACGACGGCAACTGGAAGCTGCAGATCGAGAACGGTGCCGACGGTTACCACGTCAGTTCCGTGCACTGGAACTACTCGGCGACCATGGGCCGGCGCAATTACGAGGCCGAAGGCACGCGCACGGTCGATGCCAATGGCTGGTCGAAAAGCCTGGGCGGGGTCTACGCCTTCGATCACGGGCATATCCTGCTGTGGACGCGCCTGCTCAACCCCGAGGTGCGTCCGGTGCATGCCCACCGCGAAGCATTGGCCGAGCGCCTGGGCCAGGCGCGTGCGGACTTTATCGTCGACCAGACCCGCAACCTGTGCCTCTACCCCAATGTGTACCTGATGGACCAGTTCTCCACGCAGATCCGTGTGGTGCGGCCCCTCGCGGTGGACAAGACCGAAGTGACCATCTATTGCATGGCGCCGATCGGCGAAAGTGCCCAGGAGCGGGCGACGCGGATTCGCCAGTACGAAGACTTCTTTAACGTCAGCGGCATGGGTACCCCGGATGACCTGGAGGAGTTCCGCGCCTGCCAGACCGGTTACCAGGGGGCGACCACCCTGTGGAATGACCTGAGCCGTGGCGCCAAACAGTGGGTGGAGGGGGCCGACGACAACGCCAGGGCCATGGGCATGCACCCGCAACTGAGCGGGGTGAAGACCGAAGACGAAGGCTTGTTCGTGCGCCAGCATGCGCATTGGGCCGCAAGCCTGCAGCGCGCAATCGAGCGCGAACAGCAGGGCCTGATCGCCAGCGACCGGGAGCTGCAGCCATGAGCCTGTCCCGTGACCGCCTGCTGGATTTTCTCTACCGCGAAGCGCGCCTGCTGGATGATCGCCAGTGGGATGAATGGCTGGCGTGTTACTCGCCAAAAGTGGAGTTCTGGATGCCCGCCTGGGACGACTACGACACCCTCACCGAAGACCCGCACAGCGAAATCTCACTGATCTACTACCCCAGCCGCGATGGCCTGGAAGACCGGATCTTCCGGATCAAGACCGAGCGATCCAGCGCCAGCACGCCCGAGCCGCGCACGGTGCACCTGCTCGGCAACCTCGAAGTGCTGGCCGACGATGGCGCGCACGTAGAGCTGCGTTTCAACTGGCACACCCTCAGCCACCGCTACAAGACCACGGACAGCTATTTCGGGACGTCCTTCTATGGCCTGGATATCAGTGGCGAGCAGCCGCTGATCACGCGCAAGAAGGTGGTGCTGAAAAACGATTACATCCACCAGGTCATCGACATCTACCACATCTGAGGACACCGCCATGAGCTATGCCATTGCCCTGAACTTCGAAGATGGGGTGACCCGCTTCATCGACTGCAAGGTGGGGGAGAAGGTCCTCGACGCCGCCTTTCGCCAACGCATCAACCTGCCCATGGACTGCTCCGACGGGGTGTGCGGTACCTGCAAATGCCATTGTGAAACCGGCGCCTACGACTTGGGTGACGACTATATCGACGACGCCCTGAGCGCCGACGAAGCCCGGGAACGCCAGGTGCTGACCTGCCAGATGGTGCCGCAATCCGATTGCGTGATTGCCGTGCCGCTGCCGTCCAGTGCGTGCAAGACCGGCACCACGCAGTTTGCCGCGACGCTGGCGAACATTACCCGCCACGCCGATGCCGCGCTGGAGGTGAGCTTTGGATTGGACCAGGCGCCGGTATTTTTACCCGGCCAGTACGTGAATATCGGTGTGCCCGACAGTGGGCAGACGCGCTCCTATTCATTCAGCAGCCGCCCTGGCGATACGCACGCGAGTTTCCTGATCAAGCATGTGCCGGGCGGTTTGATGAGCAGCTGGCTGGAACGCGCCCAGCCGGGCGATCGCGTGCCGATGACTGGACCACTGGGCAGTTTTTACCTGCGCGAGGTGGTGCGGCCCCTGTTGTTACTGGCCGGCGGCACCGGTCTGGCGCCGTTTCTGTCGATGCTTGAGGTGTTGGCACAGCGCGGGGAAGCCCGGCCGATCACACTGATCTATGGGGTAACGCGGGATCAGGACCTGGTCCTGCTTGAGGCCCTGGAGGCTTTCGCCGCGCGCTTGCCCCAGCTCACGATTGTCACGTGCGTGGCCGACCCGCAGACCGCGCACCCGCGCCAGGGGTATGTCACCCAGCATATGGGCCGCGAGGCGCTCCACGACGGTGATGTCGATGTCTACCTGTGCGGGCCGCCGCCGATGGTCGATGCGGTGCGCCAACACTTCAAGCACCAAGGCGTGAGCCCGGCCAGCTTCCATTACGAGAAATTCACCGCCAATGCCGTCGCAAGTTCTGACGCCGCGTGAGGAGATCAGCATGAATCCACGTTTTGACACCAAGGTAGCGCTGGTTACCGGCGCCGCCCAGGGCATCGGCCGGCGCGTGGCCGAGCGGTTGCTGGCGGAGGGCGCCTGGGTGGTCGCGGTCGATCGCTCGGAGCTGGTGCATGAGTTGCAGCATGCACGGCTGCTGACCCTGACCGCCGACCTTGAGCAACATGCCGCGTGTGCCGAGGTCATGGCCGCCGCCAAGGTGCGGTTTGGGCGCATCGACATTCTGATCAACAACGTCGGCGGGACTATCTGGGCCAAGCCCTTTGAGTTTTACGCGGTAGCGCAAATCGAAGCCGAAGTGCGCCGCTCGTTGTTCCCCACGTTGTGGTGTTGCCATTGCGTGCTGCCCTACATGCTGGAGCAGGGCAGTGGGGCCATCGTCAATGTGTCTTCGGTCGCCACACGCGGGGTCAATCGGGTGCCCTATGGTGCGGCCAAGGGCGGGGTCAATGCCCTGACCGCGTGCCTGGCCCTGGAGACTGCCGGCAGCGGCATCCGTGTCAATGCCACCGCACCGGGCGGCACCGAGGCCCCACCGCGGCGCATCCCACGCAACAGCCAGCCGCAAAGCGAGCAGGAGCGCGTGTGGTACCAGCAGATCGTCGACCAGACCCTCGACAGCAGCCCGATGAAACGCTACGGCAGCATCGACGAGCAAGCGGGCGCGATTCTATTTCTGGCCTCTGACGAGGCCTCCTATATCACCGGCGTGACCTTGCCGGTAGGAGGTGGCGACCTCGGCTGATTCACCGTTACCTGCAGACATTGACTCACAACAACAATAAAGAGAGCACTGCCATGCGTACCCATGACGTTCATTCGATTATCGACAATGCCCCTTTCAATCGCTTCCACTGGCTGGTTGTCAGCCTGTGTGCCTTGCTGTTGATCTTTGATGGCTATGACTTGTTTATCTATGGCGTGGTCTTGCCATCGATCATGCGCGAGTGGGGGCTGACGCCCCTGCAGGCCGGCGCCCTGGGCAGTTATGCGCTGTTCGGCATGATGTTCGGCGCGCTGATCTTCGGCACCCTGGCGGACCGCTTCGGGCGCAAGAAAGGCATCGTCTTTTGCTTTGCGTTGTTCAGCATTGCCACGGTGATCAACGGCTTTGCCAGCAGCCCTACGGAGTTCGGCATCTGCCGGTTTATCGCCGGGCTTGGCTGTGGTGGGCTGATGCCCAACGCGGCGGCGCTGATCAACGAATATGCGCCGAAAAAAGTGCGCAGCACCTTGATGGCCTTCATGTTCAGCGGCTATTCCCTGGGTGGCATGCTCGCCGCCAGTGTGGGGATTTTCATGCTGCCGGCCTATGGCTGGTCGTCGATGTTTTTTGTCGCCGTCATCCCACTGCTGCTGTTGCCGGTGATTGTGCTGTGGTTGCCCGAATCCATTGGCTTTCTGATCCGCCAGGGCCGTGTAGAGCAGGCCCGAGTGCTGCTTAATCGCCTGTCGCCAGACACCCCGATCAACGCCGGGGATGAACTGGTAATCGCGGACGTCAAGAGCAAGGGCGCGTCGGTGGTGGAGTTGTTCCGCCATGGCCTGGCCATGCGTACGGCGATGATCTGGACCGCGTTTTTCTGCTGCCTGTTGATGGTCTATGCCTTGAGTTCGTGGCTGCCCAAGCTGATGGCCGGGGCTGGCTACAGCCTCGGGTCGAGCTTGTCGTTCCTGATTGCCCTGAACCTGGGCGGTATGGCCGGGGCGTTGATTGGCGGGCGATTGGGGGATCGGCTGAACCTGGTGAAAGTGGTGATCTGCTTCTTTGTTGCCGCCGTGGTCTCCATCAGCCTGCTGGGCATCAACAGCCCGATGCCGGTCTTGTACCTGCTGATCTTTATTGCAGGCGCCACCACCATCGGTACGCAAATCCTCCTGTATGCGGGGGCGGCGCAACTCTATGGCTTGTCGATTCGCGCCACTGGCCTGGGCTGGGCCTCCGGCATCGGGCGCAATGGCGCCATCGTCGGCCCACTGTTAGGCGGCGCGCTGATGGCGATCGAGCTGCCGCTGCAACTGAACTTCATGGCCTTTGCCGTGCCCGGTGCCATTGCGGCCCTGGCCATGACGATGTTCGCCTTGAATGAGCGGCGCACCGCTATCCGGTTGCCCGCCGCCCAGGCGCTGTAACTGTCCGACCTGTCGATAATAAAAACAAAGAGCAACGACATGCACACACAACGTATCTGGCTTTCCCTGCTAGGGCTGCCCCTTGCGGCAACGGCGGGCGAGGGTGGTTTTTTTGCGGGTTCCACGGCTACCTTGCAGGCCCGCAACTATTACTTCAGCCGCGACTTCTCCGATATTGTCGGCGCCAACCAACAGTCCCAGGCCCAGGAGTGGGGTCAGGGGTTTATCCTGACTTACAAATCCGGGTATACCCCCGGCCCCATTGGCTTTGGCCTGGATGCGCTGGGCACCCTGGGCCTCAAGCTCGACAGCAGTCCGGACCGGGTCAATAGCGGCTTGTTGCCGGTCAAGGGCGACGGCCGCGCTGCCGACGACTACAGCCGCCTGGGCTTGACCTTCAAAGCGCGGTTGTCCAGTAGCGAACTGAAGGTTGGGGAATTGCAGCCGAACCTGCCGGTGCTGGCGTTCAGTGACATACGCTTGCTGCCGCCGAGTTATCAGGGGCTCAGTCTCAGCTCCAATGAAATCACGGGGCTGACCCTGCAGGCGGGGCACCTGAGCACCACCAGCCTGCGCAACGAGGCCGGTGACGGCAAGATGATCGCCATGCTCGGCCATGTGCCGCAGCGCGGGGCTCAGAGCGACGCCTTCAATTATGTCGGCGGCGACTACGCCTTTAATCGCGAACGCACCAGTGTCAGCCTCTGGCATGGCCAGTTGCAGGACATCTACACCCAGGACTTTATCGGCCTCAAGCATAGCCAGCCGTTCGGGACGTGGGTGCTGGGCGCCAACCTGGGTTACTACACAGCGCGCGAGGAGGGTGAGCAGTTACTCGGCAAGATCGACAACCAGGCGTTTTTCTCGCTGCTGTCGGCCAGGCGCGGTGGCCATACCTTTTACGTGGGGTACCAGGCGATGTACGGCGACAGCGCCTTCCCCCGGGTATTTGCCAATGTCACGCCATTGGGCAACGAAGTCCCCACCTACGAGTTTGCGTATACCGACGAGCGCTCCTGGCAGGTGCGCTATGACTACAACTTCGCGGCATTCGGGGTGCCGGGGCTGACTACCACGGTGCGCTATATCACCGGCGACAATGTCAGCACCGGCGGCGGCTACGAGGGCCGGGACCGCGAGCGTGACCTGGATATCGGGTATGCCGTGCAAAGCGGCGTACTCAGTGGCCTGGGGATTCGGGTACGCAATGTGATGGCGCGCTCAAACTACCGCAGTGATATCAATGAGAACCGGTTGATCCTCAGTTACACCTGGACGCTGCTTTAGACCCTGACCGAGCAGGGCCCCAGGCCTTGCTCGGTTAGCTTTTGTGTGCGGCGCAGGTGTACCGAATCATCTACCGTTACTGGCCAGCCACAATCCCCCTACGCGTAGCCAACCCACGACCACTGCACCAATCAGCAAAAAGCCCAGGTAACCGAACAGTGGATAGACCTGGCCCACCAGGCTGACAAATCCCACCAGGCTGCCAGCGAATGCCAATGCACCGAAGGCTGCCGAGCCAATGCGGAATGTACGTGTGCCTGCCGGCAGCAATCGGGCCGAAAAGGAATACAAGGTACCCACGGCCGTATTGACGATCATCAGGAAAATGATCAACGCCATCAGCAGGCCGAGGGCCGGCGAAACCTCAGTGGCGATGGACAGCATGGGCATGGGCAGGTCCGCCACGCTGTCCAGGCGTGACAGCAGACCCAGGCTCATTACCAACATCAACAGCCCCAGTAATGATCCGCCGAAAATGCCACCCCAGATCGCCTGTTTCTCGGATTTGGCGGCGCCGCCCATGATCGCCAGAAACGGCACCCCGGCCACGATGTTGTAGGACACATACAACAACGCGCCCAGCAGCCAATGGCTCGCGCCAGAGTCTTGCTGGCTGGCCAGTTGGTTGAGTTCACCGAAACTCAGTCCCCGGGTGGCGACGCCATACAGGGCCACGCCTGCCGCTGTCAGGACCAGCAGCGGCGTGACGGCGCCGATCATGCCAATGACCTTCTTCACATCCAGGCACACGATGGCGACCACGATCAGCGTCACCCCAGCGCTGCCGAACAGGGCGGGAATGCCGAACTGCTGTTCCAGCAGGGCGCCACCCCCGGCCAGCATGACCACCGTTACCGCAAACATGAAAAAGGTGATCATCAGGTCGACAAAGGTCCCCAGGTAGCGTCCGCACAATGCATGCACTACGTCCTTGTGGGACTTTGCCCGCAGCCGGCTGCCCATGCCCGCCAACGCCATGCCGAGAAAGATGAAGAGCGCGGCGCTGACCACCGAACCCAGCAGCCCCCAGACGCCGAAATCCACGAACATCAGTAGCAGCTCCCGACCGGAGGCGAACCCTGCACCGACAATGACGCCGACAAATGCGCCGGCTATTTTCAGACTTTCTTTCATGACGACTTCCCTCAAATTATTGTTGTTATCGCTCAGGGGGGAAGGCCACTGCTCATGGCCTACCGGGGCATCGCTCTGGCAAACGGCAGGGGTGGATCAACGGGCGCCGACCCATGCCTGGACTTCGATCTCGACATCGACGCCCAAGGCCAATTGGGCGCCGCCGACCGTGGAGCGCACCGGGAAGCCACCGTCGAAGTGGCGCTTATACACGTCGTTGAAACCCGCGAAATGCTGCATGTCCGACAGCCACACGGTGGCCTTGATCACCTGCTCGAAACTTGCTCCGCATTCGGCAAGGGTTTCGCCGATGCGGGCCATGGCCGCCTCGGTCTGCTCGCGGATATCACCGAGCACCACTTCGCCCAGAGGGTTCATGGGGACTTGCCCGGAGAGGTACAGGAAATCACCGACCCGAATGGCCTTGGAGAACGGGTAGGGCAGGTGGCTGGGGTAACGCTGGAAAGTGTCAGACATGCTATGCACCTCGTTGGGGGGATGAATTAACGCAAGCGGCCAGGGGCCAGGCGTTGTGGCTCGACGCCCTGGTGGCGCAGGGTCTCGGGAAGGGGAAGATCGAGTAATTGGCTGCAGGCCAGTTGCGATACACCGGCTGCAGACTGGATGCCGTAACCGCCCTGTGCCGCCAGCCAGAAGAAGCCTTCGCAATGATTGTCCCAGCCGACCACCAGGTCACCGTCGCCGACGAATGAGCGCAGGCCGGCCCAGCTATGGCGTGGGCGGCGAATGGTCAAGGAGGTGGCGGCCTCGATGTGATAGATGCCGGTGGCGATATCCAGCTCTTCGGGCATTACATCTTGTGGTGGGACAGGATCGGCATTGGCCGGTGAGCCCAGCAATTGGCCAGCGTCGGGTTTGAAGTAGAAGCTTTCGTCGATACCGATCACCGCCGGCCAGCGGGAGAAGTCCGTGTTTTCGGGGCCGTCGAAGGTAAAGGCGGAGCGTCGGCACGGTTGCAACCCAACGGGCGGCACGCCGCACTGCTGTGCGACCTGATCGGCCCAGGCGCCTGCGGCATTGACCAGGTGGCGCGCGCGCAGTTGGCGGCCGTCGGCCAGTACCAGGTGCCATTGAAGGCCTTCGCGGGTGGCGACATTCAGTTGGGCATCGCAGTGCAGCACCCCGCCGGCCCGCCGCATGGCCCGCAAAAAGCCCTGGTGCAGCGCATGCACGTCGAGGTCGCGGGCATCGGTCTCGAGCATCGCCCCGGCAACCGCCTCGGGGCGCAGGCACGGCACCAATGCCAGGGCCTGCTCGGTATCAATCAATGACACGTTGCCGGCCTGCGCCCGGCTGGTGGCGAAGGCTTGTTGCAGCAGGGATTGCTGCTCTTGGCCGGCGATGTACAGGCAGCCGCGCGGCTCCAGGAGTGCATGTTCGGTGAACGCGGCGGGCGGCTGCTCATAGAAGCCTCGGCTGGCGCGGGTCAGGGCCTGGATCTGTGGCGTGCCATAGCTCTCCATGAACATTGCAGCAGAGCGCCCGGTGGCGTGGTAACCCGGCTGGCTTTCACGTTCGAGCACCACGACACTGGCCTGGCCGGCCAGGCGATAAGCCAGGGAGGCCCCCGCAATACCACCGCCGATGATGGCGAAATCGAAACATTCGCTGTTGGGCACTGCGAGTACCTCCTGTCTCTGGGGAAGGGACGACATGCCCTTTCCTGTGTTTTTATAATTCTCAGATAAGAGAAATGTAAGATATGAGAATTTTCCAGTCAACCCACAACCATGAGGTATTATTCCTGCCCATGCCCTGGCTCAGCTCCAGGCACCGTTTTTTGTACGACAGAGAGCCTGCATGAGTTCCGATTGCGCCTCGGGTTCCACAACCCATCCCTTGATAGATCGCGCCCAGGTTGGCGCCCGCCTGCGTGTGATCCGCAAGCACCAGAAGTTGACGCTCAAACAACTGTCCGAGCGCTCAGGCGTGGCTTTGTCGACCTTGTCGAAGATGGAACTGGCGCAGGTGTCGGTCAGTTATGAAAAACTGGCGGCTGCGGCGCGGGCCCTGAATATAGATATTGCCCAGCTGTTCAGCCCGACCAGACAAGGTGTCAGCGCCCAACAGCCTACGGTGGTCAGCACCGCCATCGACGGTGCGGCCGGCTACAGCACGGGCAATTATGACTATCACCCGATGGCCGGGGATTTCCCCGGGCGCAGCATGACGCCCATGTATGCGCGGATCTATGCGCGGGAACTGGGTCAATTCGAAGACTACATCCGGCACCCGGGGCAAGAGTTCGCGGTCGTCCTGTCAGGCCGCGTGCGCATTCAATTTGAAACCGGTGAATCCCTTAGCATCGGCTGTCGTGAGACGGCCTATTTCAATAGTGCAATCGGCCATATTTACCTGGCGGAAGGCGAGGATGGCACCGCCGCCGAAGTGATGGTGGTGATGTCGGAGTCCTGAGGCGCCAAGGCGTTTTTGGGCAGTGACCTCTACCGGTGCCCTGCAGTGATTGCGTGGTCTTTGGAGTAACACCGGATCACCCGCAGGGCGGTAAAAATGGCAACGCCGGGCGCGACCGCAAACACACCGAACAGCCAGCCGGCAGCATTGGCCGTGCCGGCGATGCCTGCGGGATGCGTAAGGCCGGCAAGGTTTGCCACCATGCCGGCGAGGGCCGCACCGAGGGCGGTGGCGAACAGTTGCACAGTAGTAATCGACGCGCCTGCCAAGTCCTGCTCGCTGGCAGGCGTCACCTGAAATACCCGGGTCAGCAAATGCGGCCACGCCAGCCCGACGCCAAACCCGACGGCGACGAGCGCCAGGCAGATCGGCGTGACCGTCAGCCAACCACCGCTACTTTCGACGCGAATCAAAACGGCCAGCGCAGCCATGCCCGTCAAGCCAAGGATCGGGCCGGCAAGGATCGCGCGCCTGATGCCTTTGCCGCGCGCCCCGGAACTTGCGATTGAGCCCAGCGTCCATCCGCCCGCCATAAGCGCCGCGAGGTAGCCGGCGGCGAGCGGCGATTGATGGTGCAGGACCTGGAGGAAAAGTGGCACGAAGATCTCGCCACTGGTAACGGCCACCGCAAGCAAGGACAGGGTTGCATACAGCACTCCTAGCGCGGAGGTGATCCTGAAGGCGCCCGTTGGCAGCAGTCGATGGCGGGCGCGGCTTTCTGTGACTATCAGCAGGCCAGTCAGGAGCGCGGCGGCACCCAGGCCGGCGATGTTCCAGGCGAGTGTTGACGAGACGCTGGCGGCTGAAACAGCGAGCACGGCCGACGTCAGGAACACCAACTGGGCCAGAGGGAGCGGCAAGCGTTGTGATCTGATGGCGTTGCGTTTGGGTAACACCACGGCAGCCAACAGAGCGAACAACCCGGCGACAGGGATGAGCGACCAAAAAGCCGCGCGCCATACGCCGAGTTCAGCGAAGACGCCACCGACCGCCGGGCCGATCAGCGTGGCCACTCCCCACATGCCCGAGACCAACGCCATCGCTCGCGGCCACAAGGTTTCATGGAACACCAGGCGGATCATCGCGTAAGAGAGCGCGAACAGAAAACCGCCACCCAACCCCTGGATCAGACGGCCGGCCAGCATCACGGGCATGGATGGGGCAAACGCACAGATCAGCGCACCGGCTGCAAACACCAGCGTGGCGAGGGTGTAGGCGCCGCGTGCCCCCAAGCCGACCAGGAGCCTGGCTGACAATGCTGAGCCAAGGATCGAGGCGGTGACGAACAGTGTGGTGTTCCACGCGTAGTAGTCGATACCGCCAATGTCCCGGACAACTGAGGGCAGGATCGTAGTCGCAATGTAGACGTTGATCGCGTGGAGCACGACGCCCCCTGCCAACGCCAGGGAGCGCACGCCATTGGCGCCAGAAAGGAGGGTGGCCCAACCTGCATTTGGAGGATCATCGACCTCTGGTACCGGTTGCGAAAGTTGATCTGGTGAGGTGTGGTGGGTATTCATAGGGAGGCCACGTTGCGATTCAGGCACTCCTTATAAAACCTCAAGTAAGGTTAAGGTCAAGACACGGGTCAGCCTCCATCTCCAAATACAACTGGCCCTTCAAAAGACCTTGCAAGGGATAGCGCTGTGGGCAAAAGCCCATCAATGTGCATCCACCAGACGCTGCAAGGCGCCATCACGGATCGCAAGCACTTCAAATAGTCCCAGGGCACGCAGGGCCGGCAGGCTGTCGATCAGGTCCTGCTCGGCAGCGCTGCGCGCCGCGGGCGTGGAGGTAGGGGCGGTCCACACTCTGGCGTTGATCAGGAAGGCGCCAACGCTGCCTTTACGAATCATGACGCCGTTGCGTTGTACCTGGTTTTTGTCATCGGGCAGCATATCTTCTGCGCGCATGGTGTTTCCTCGCTAGGTGTTGAAGACCTTGACTATAAGGGCGTAGTGTTGGCTGATTTACGTTATTGAAGACAATCAATATCCCAATGAGGCCACTCATGCCAGCTGCCTTGATTTCCCCCGCCGAGGCGTCCTCGGCCGAGGATCCGTTGATTGTTGCAGTGATCCGCAAGGAGCGTGAACCACGGGTTACCGAGCGCCACGGCCATGCGCGGGGCCAGTTGCTTGGCGCAACGTCGGGCCTGCTTTCGGTGGATGCCGGTACCAGTCAGTGGGTGGTGCCTGCGACACATGCCGTGTGGATCCCGCCCAATGTCCCCCACGGCGTGCGTTCCCATGGGCCGTTTGCCGGTTGGAGCGTTTACGTGCGCGAACTGGCGTGCATTGATTTACCTGAAACGCCATGCATCCTTGCAGTGTCCGGGCTTCTGCGAGAAGTAGTTGCCCGTGCTGCGGGGTGGGGAGCCAAGCCTCTGGACCAGGCGCAGTCGCGTTTGGCCGGTGTAGTGCTTGATGAAATACAGACTCTGCCCCGGGTGGCCCTGGGTTTGCCGATACCTCAGGACGCCCGGTTGCGCAAGATTGCCCAGGCGCTGTCGGATCACCCCGATGACGAGCGCGGCCTGCAGGCCTGGGCGACCTGGGTGGGGATGGCACCGCGCACGCTGACACGGCGCTTTGTGGTGGAGACCGGTTTCAGCTTTACCGAATGGCGTCAGCGGGTGCGCCTGCTAAGGGCCCTGGAAATGCTTGCGGCGGACATGTCGGTCACCCGTGTGGCCCTGGAATTGGGCTACGAAAACGTCAGCGCTTTTATTGCACTGTTTCGTCGCACGTTCGGTGTTACACCGGGTCGCTACTTTGCAAACTACCTTTGAGGCCGGGCGCGCCCTAGCCGGGATCCGGTCCCATACGGGCAGCGGTCAATTGTATGTAAAGCTCGGGGCGGGGGATTGCTGTGCCCCCCGCGCCTTGGCCGCTTGATCGGGCTTTATGCTTGGGCCCTCTCGGGATAGGTCGCGCGCCAGTGCAGAATCTGCTCCTGAATGTTCCAGTGAATAATCTGCTCGTAGAGTTTTTCTACAAACGCTACGTCGAACCCCGCTTCCATTGCCCATTCCCGCCGCTCTTGCAGCATCGCCGCCACCCGCTCCGGGGCCGGGATGTCTTGTTCATTGGCTTTGAATTGTGCGGCAGCTTTTACATAGCGCAGGCGTTTTTGCAGTGATTCGAGGATCTGGCGATCGAAGAAGTCGATGCCTGCTCGAATGTCGTTGAGGTTTTCGCACGCGTCAGGTGCTTTGAGTGGCTGCATGGTGTGTCTCTATCAATAGATGAGTGAGCCGTCTTTAACCGATGGCTCGTTTGGATGTTTTCCCGGATTGCCAGGCTGTCAGTTGGGTCTCGGCAATCACCTCATCAATCAAGGCATCAATCATGCTGTTGTCGTGATGATGGGGCGTGGTGATCAGGTGGGCCGTATTGCCGGAGGTGGCCAGGCAGTATTTCTTGACGATTTGCTCTGACGGGCAGGGGAACACCACAGTGATGGAGTTTTTGTTGCGCCAGGCATCAATCCCCGCAGCCTGGAAGCGCTCGACCGAATATTGCGCGGCGTCCAGGCTGCGCTTGATCCGGTGGCGCCAATCGGCCAGTGACTGACTGCGCAGCGCCGCCCACATCATCAGCGGGGTGTGGCCATTGCGCGAGCCGCTGATGGTTTTGTCGTGAGCCAGGATGTAGTCCACCTCCACCGTAATACGCGCGACGTTTTTGCGTTTGGCCACGACGATTCCGCAGGGAATGGGCGAGCCGATCATCTTGTGGCCGGAGACGCAGATGGAGTCGATCCCGTCGGCGAACGAGAAGGGTTGCGGGTGCTCGACGAAAGGCAGGATCATCCCGCTCAGCGCGGCGTCGGCGTGCAGGTAGTAATCGTGACGGGCAATTCCCGCCTGTTGCAGGCGTTGTTGGATGAGCGCGATGTTATCGACGGCGCCCCGCAGGGTGGTGCCGATATTGGCGAAGATGATCGGGTGGCGTTCCTGGTCAGCGGCTATTTTGACCATCAGGTCGTTGTAGTCGATTTCGCCATTGGGCAGGGACTCGACGGCACGGCATTTGATGCGCAGCAGTTTGACGATTTTCGCCACGGAGTAATGGGTGTCTTTGGAGTAGTACAGGGTGCCGTCCGGGAACAGTTCGCGGGCCAGGTAACAGCCGAACATGTTGCCTTCGGTGCCACCGTTGGTGACGTAGCCCCAGCTGTCTTCGAGTGCGATGTTGAACAGTTCGCAGAAGTAGGTCATGACGTCCTTCTCAAAGTCGAACGAGTTCAGCAGGTAGTTGCTGTACTCGTTCCAGTCCCCGCAGTTGTTGATCGAGAACTGCAGGAAGCGATGCAGCTGCGAATAGTCGAAGTCGGCGGATTCGGGGTAGCCGATATTGAAATATTGGTTCGTCACGCAGTGCTGCCAGAAGCTCTCAAGCTTACGTTGGTCGGCAGTGGACAAGGTCATTTTCAACTCCTTTTAAATTGACTGGGCGAAGCCGCTCGATCAGGCGGCTTTCTGCCGTGTGTCTACCAGCGACCACCAACTGGCGAGCGTGGGTGAGTCAGCCAGCTCTTCGAAGCTGACGGCGATGCCACGCTCTTTGAGTTCGGCGGCGAGTTTCATCACTTGCAGGGAGTCGAGACCGTAGAAAATCAGGTTTTCTTCCGGGTCCAGGTCTTCGCAGTCTTCGACCAGTTGCAGCACGCGGGTTTGCAACCAGGTGCGCGTGGTTTCCGCTGCCAGGAGCTGGCGCAGGTACTTTTTGTCGATCTTGCCCACGGCCGTCAGTGGCATGGTTTCGATGAGCCGGATGCGGTCCGGCAGCTTGTATTCGGCGATGCCCAGTTCCATCAAGTGACGGCGCAGCGTGGGCGGTTTCAGGTTGGGGTTGCGCGACACGACGAAGGCGCAGCTCTTCTCCCCCAGGCGGTCGTCGGGCATGGCCACCAACCCGGCGTGGGTCACGTCCGGGTGCAGAACGATGAGGTTTTCGATTTCCTCCGAGGCAACTTTTTCACCGCCACGGTTGATTTGGTCCTTGACCCTGCCGACCACGCGTAAATCGCCGGTGGGCGTGAGCTGGACGAGATCGCCGGAGTAGTAGTAACCCTCATTGTCGAATGCCTGGGCGTTCTGCTCGGGGCTGCGGTAGTAGCCGCAGAAGGTATAGGGGCCACGGGTGGCGAGCATGCCGGGCTCACCGTCGGCGACGGGGATGCCTTGTTCGTCGACGATTTTGATTTCGTCGCCAGGGCTGATGGGCCGGCCTTGGGTGGTGAAGATCTGTTCGTCGGAGTCGTCCAGGCGGGTGTAGTTGATCAATCCCTCAGCCATGCCAAACACCTGTTGCAGCTTGCAACCGAGTACGCCGGGAACCTGCTGGGCCAGCGAGTCGGCAAAGCAGGCGCCACCGACCTGGAGGAATTCCAGGGAGTGCAACTGTTCCCGATGTTCCGGCGCTGCCTGCAACCACAACGCGACGGCGCTGGGCACCAGGGCCACTGTATTCACTTCATGACGCTGGATGAGCGCAAAGCAGGTCAGCGGCTCCGGGCTGGGGGCCATGATGATAGCGCCGCCGGCATAGAGGACGCCCAGAGCGCCGGGCGAGCTGAGCAGGAAGTTATGCGCTGCGGGGAGGGCGCACAGAAAGCGCGTCTGTGCTGTGAGCTCGCAGACTTGCGCACTCGCCCGGGCGTTGTAGTGATAGTCGTTATGCGTACGCGGGATAAGTTTGGGTGTGCCCGTGCTGCCGCCCGACAGTTGGAACAACGCCACTTCACCGGGCTCGGTGGGGGAGAAGTTCGCGGCGCGTCGGCCTGAGGTTTCAATCCACTCAGCCAGATTGTTTTCGTGACGTGATTCACCCAGCAGCAAGGTGATCTCAGGGTTGGTACCGACCTCCTTAAAGTCGGCGATATAGCTGTCGTTGCGGAACACTTCGTGCTCGCGGGAGGCGATCAGCAGCCGTGGCACGATTTGTCTGGCGTAGCTCTTGAGCTCCAGTTTTCGGTGGCAGTAGAGCGCGTTGAGGGGCGCGATCCCTGCCTTTAGCAGGGCAAACAGGACAATGTAGAACTCTGCGATGTTGGGCAGTTGCACCAGGGCGGTGTCGCCTTTGCCTAGCCCGCTAGCGGCCAGTCGGGTGGCCAGGTTGGAGGAGAGTTGATCCAGCTCGGCGTAGCTGAAGCGGCGCTCACCGCAAACGATCGCCAGTGCGTGGGGTTGCGACTGGCTGCGGGTTTGGAGAATGTGGGTCAGCGGTTTGTCGATCCAGTAGCCCTCGTCCCGATAGCGTTGCGCTCTGTCCAGGGGCCAGTGGTTAAATTCAATAGTCATAGTGTTCACAGGTCAGAAAGTTCGAGTTAGTGGGCCAATCCACAGGCGCGCAACATGGTGCCGAGTTTGGTCTGGACTTCTGTCCATTCGGCGTCGGGGCTGGACGCTTCGACGATGCCGGCGCCGGCGAACAGGCGAACGCTGTTGCGCTTGACGGTGCCGCAACGGATCGTCACAACCCATTCGCCATTGCCCTGGGCGTCGCACCAGCCGACCGTGCCGGTGAAAAGGCCGCGCTCAAAGGGCTCGACAAAGCGGATCAGGCGTCGCGCGCGCTCAGTGGGAAAGCCGCAGACGGCGGGCGTCGGGTGTAGGCGGCAGGCAAGCTGCAAGGCTGACACGCTTGGGTCGGCCAACGTGCCTTCGATGCGGGTGGAGAGGTGCCAGAGTGCAGGCGTGCTGATGAGGGAGGGGCGCGGTGGCACGTGTAGTTGGGTGCACAGCTCGCCAAGTTGGCTGACGATGTCCTGCGTCACAAAACCGTGTTCGTAATGATCCTTGTCCGAGGTTGACAGCCAGTCGGCGTTGCGGCGGTCGGCTTGCGGGTCGGCCATGCGCTTGGCCGATCCTGCCAGCGGGTTGGACAGGAAACTCAGGCCTTCCTTGCGCACCAGCAACTCGGGGCTGACGCCGATCAGCGTAGAACCATCGGGCATCGGTACACGGAAGTGATAGCCGCAGGGGTTCTGCGCCCGCAGGTTGGTTTGCATGGCATTCACGTCCACATCCTGGGCGAAGACCAATTCGCGCTGCACAGACAGCACAGCCTTGCGTACGTCGCTCAGGCGGAAGTTGACGATGGCGTGTTCCACCGCGCGCTTAAAGGCGTGCTCGTCCGGCATATTTTTCTGTTCGATGAGTTCAGGCAACGTGGCCGTGTTAATGGGCGCGAGGGTGTTGCGGGGTTGCCAGTGCGCATGCTCGGGGATGTAGAGGCAAGAGGCTTCGCAGGGATCGAAGGGGATTGCACCGACGATAATAGGGTTGCTCTGGCCGGCCTTGCGCGCCCGCTTGAAGGCCTGCGCAATGGTTTTTTGAAACAGGCTATTGGCGTCATCGCCGCCGATGGCCGGTGTTTCGATTCTCTGCAGTGTCCCGGTGACCGCTAGCTCACGGTCGCCGGAAGTGAATGAAAAACTTCGTTTTTCATCAAAGACTTGCACCTCATCTATCGCGTTCGTTCTAAGGGTACCCGTTCTCATTTTGGGGAAAGCCTCCGTGGCCATTGAGTCAAAAAATTAAATGTTGAAATATAATCATTATCGTTTCTAATAGGGGACGCTAATCATTTAGATTTGTCAATCATATGAGTGAGCCATGAGAGAGTTAACTTCAATGCAAGCCGCCTGTTGGATCGGGCGCACTGCTCATGCGTCTTTAGGGAGAGTTTCGGCTCATCTGTATGCCGAGTTCGATGGCCTCGCCATTGATCTTGAGCGGCTGCGCAAAGCACTTGAACGGGTCTGCCTGCTGCACCCAATGCTGCGGGTTAGAGTGAATGCCGAAGGACTGCAATCCATTGCCGCGCCAGACGCGTCACCGCCGCTTGAGGTCGAAGACCTGCGTGCGCTGACCGAGCAGGAAGTGACGCAGCATCTGCTATCCAAGCGTGAACAATGGACCCACCAGCAGTTGGATCTGAGCCAGGAGGGCGGGGCCCGATTTTCCGTAAGCCTGTTGGCAGACGATGCGTTCCGCCTGCATGTCGATACCGACATGATCGCCATCGCCCCATCGAGTTTCCGCACGCTGCTAGAGGACCTCGCACAGTTCTACGAGGACCCCGAAGGCGCCGCGCTGCCTACGCCGTCCTTCTTCGATTGGTACGACAAGGCGCGCACCGACCCATCACTGAAAATAGCCCGCGAGCGCGACCGTCTCTGGTGGCGTGCTCGGCTGGCGGATGTCGCCCCCGCGCCGACGTTGCCGTTTCTCGACGTGCAGCCGGATCAGGCGCGAAGTCATCGTCTCAGTACTTGGCTCGGCGCCGACGAGCGTCACGCGCTGCAGCAGATAGCCCGCGAGCGCAGAATCACTCTGTCCACCTTAATGATGGGGCTGTTTGCAACGACCCTTGGGACGCACACCGGCGACCGCGTCTTTCGCCTCAACGTCCCGACGTTCTGGCGCCCGCCGCTGGTTGATGATGTGGAGCGTGTGATCGGCGATTTTGCCAACGTGCTGATACTCGACGTGGATATCGCGGCCGCCCGCAGCCCGGCCATGCTGTGTACGCAACTGGCGGGCAAGATGGTCGAACTGCTCGAACATTGCGCCTATCCAGGGGTGAACCTGATGCGCGACCTGTCTCGCCACCATGGCACGCCGCAACTGGCACCGGTGGTATTTACGGCGGCGCTGGACATGCCCGGTGGCGATCTTCTTTCAGCGCGCGTGCGGCGTGTGTTCGGGCCCATGAACTGGGTTATTTCCCAGGGGCCGCAAGTGGCACTTGATGCGCAGATCGCCTGCGCTGACGGCGGCATTCTGATCAATTGGGACATCCGTCTGGATGCGCTGCCGCAGGCATGGGTGTCGGACCTGTTCGACCGTTTCGTGGCAATCGTGCGCGAGGTTGCGGTATGCGCCTCGGTGCTGGATCAACCCTTGCGTCAGGCGGTTGTCGAACAGCCATTGACCTCGCTTCAGCAAGCTTATCTGCTGGGACGCAGCGCACAGATGCCGCTCGGTGGCGTGGCCATGCAAGAGTTTCGCGAGTACCGCGGCGCCATGGACCCTGCGCTGCTGCGCGGTCGTTTGGCCGAGAGGGTGCAGCGTCACCCTAGCCTGCGGACACGCATCGATGCGCAGAAGCTCGTGCAGCGTGTCAGTGAGGTAGGGGAGTTGAACCTGGATGAAGTCGATCTCACCGACAGGTCGCCGGAAGATGCGCTGGAGCACATTGCAGCATTGCGCGAGGCATATGCGCACGGGCTGTTCGAGCTCGACCGTTCGCCCTGGAACGTCACGCTGTTCAAGCTGCCGCAAGACCAGCTGCACGTCTTTGTACGCCTGGATGCGTTGATCCTCGATGGGCGCTCAATCGCCAGGCTGATGGTCGAGCTGTTCGACGGTGCAACAGACGAAGAGCCCATCGCAGAGAGTGCGTCCGAGCCGCAAGACCTCACCGACCAACGCAAGGCGGATGCCGTTTACTGGAAAGCCAAACTCGCCGCCGTCAGCGGTGCGCCACGCTTGCCATGGACTACACCGCTGGACAAGGTGGGTACTTCGCGTTATGAGCGACAGAGCCAGCTGGTGCCAAAGCCAGCGTTCAGTGCGTTGTGCAAACTGGGTGCGCGGCAGCGACTGTTCAAGAACTCCACCCTGATGGCGCTGGTGCTGGAAGTGCTGTCCCACTGGGTCGATGAGGGCGACTTGTGTGTCGCGGTACCTGTTGCGCCGCAAACCACAGGTGCATTCGCCAACCGTTCAAGCTTTATCGCGATCAATTGGCGCGCCGAGCCAGGCGGTTTTGCGCAGCGGGCGACCCAGTTGCAAGTGGACGTGCTGGAAGGGCTGCAGCATCTGGCATTTTCCGGTGTGGACCTGGCGCGATTGCTGTTTGAATCCCATGGCCCGGGTCCCGTGCTGCCGGTGGTGATCACCAACGGGTTTTCCTGGCCGGCCACGTCGCTGGACAGCCCCATGAGCCTGTGTGGCGGGCTGACTCAAACGCCTCAAGTGGCGATGGATATCCGCTTCTCGGCTAATGCCGACGGGGCTTTGGTGTTCGACATCGATTACGCACGGGAGGTGATGGACGCTGCGATGGTCAGCGATATCTTGAGTGCGCTCGAAAAGGCCATCAGCCTTGTCACTGCAAGCGCAGTGTTCGCTCTGGATACCTCGACGATTATCGACAGCCGCCACTACCGGTTGAACAGCCCGGTCAGTGATGCGTCGCGAACGGGTTTTCTCGAACGAATCGCGAGCCACATCTTTGATCCCGCAAACACCCGAACCGCCCTCATCGCCGGGGACCAGCACCTCACGTACGCCGAACTCGGCGACGCTGTCGGCAGAGTCATTGCGGCCTTGAAAATGCGCGGACTGTCTCGCGGCCAGGTGGTCGCGATCTGCTTGTCGCGCAGCCCGCAACACACGATAGTGACCCTGGCCTGCGCCTTGACCGGCCTGATCTGGGTGCCGATTGATGCCTCGGCACCTGGCGAGCGACGGCAGTACCTCTTGGAAAACTGTCAACCCGACCTGGTGGTGATTGCGCAAGGCGAGCCGGTCGCGCATCCCTTCGCCACACCGGACGAACTGCTGGCGGGGCCGGCAGTGCCCGCGCCCGCGCTGGATGACCTGTCGTTGAGCGAAGCACCGGCGTATTACCTCTATACCTCGGGCACCACCGGCAAGCCCAAGTGCGTGGTGCTGAGCAACCGCGCCACGGCCAACGTGATCGGCAGCACCCTCGAACACTGGGCCGTGACCGAGCGTGATGTGTTTATGTCCGTGACGCCGCTGCACCATGACATGTCGGTGTTCGACGTGTTGGGCTGCCTGACGGCAGGGGCGACACTGGTGCTTCCGGAGCCCGGCGAAGACAAGGACGCCGTGCGCTGGAACCAGTTGATCGCCCGGCATCAGGTGACACTGTGGTGCTCGGTGCCGGCGATCCTGGAGATGCTCCTGTCTTGCCGTGCGACTCATGATTTGAAGAGCCTGCGCCTGATTGCCCAGGGCGGTGACTACATCAAGCCCGGCGTGATTGCCGAGTTGCGCGAGTTGCTGCCGTCTGCACGTCTGATTTCCCTGGGCGGGCCGACGGAAACCACGATCTGGAGCATCTGGCACGACATCTCGGCTCACGACCGTGCGCTGATCCCTTATGGCAGGCCGTTGCCCGGTAACCGCTACTTCGTTCTCGACCCTCAGGGCGCGCATTGCCCCGCGGGCGTGGTGGGCCGAATCCACACCGCCGGCGTCAACCTCGCGCTGGGCTACCTGGAAAACGGCGCGCTGGCCCAGAGCGAGTTCGTGACAGTGCTCGATGAGTGCGGTCAGCCCGTTCGTACCTTTCGCACCGGCGACTGCGGGCGCTACCGCCGCGACGGCACCCTGATCTTCGACAGCCGCGTCAATGGCTATGTGAAAGTGCGCGGTGTGCGCGTATCGCTGCCGGATATCGAGATCGAGCTGATCAATCACCCCGGGGTCCGACACGTGCTGGTGGTCGATGTTGGCGAGCAGCGCCAGGGCGAGGTCGGCATTGGTGCGCTGTATGTCGCACATCCGGACGCTGCCGAGCTGACGACCGCCGCGTTGCGTAAATATGCCCGTCAGCATCTGCCGCAGTCCCACGTACCGAGGCGGTTCCTGAGGGTGGATGCGTTGCCGCTGTCGCAAAACGGCAAGCCGGATCGCCAGCGGGCGCGCAACCTGCTCAGCGCAACAACTAATGACGCCGCCGAACCTAGCGCGACCCCGCGCAACAAGGTGCTGGATATTTACCTGAGCGTGCTGGGCCGGCCGCTGGAAGACGGCGCCAATGACGGGGTGGACTTCATCAGCCTGGGCTTGCGTCCCCAGCATCTGAAGGCTATTTCGGCGCGGGTGCGCGAAGACTTTTCGGTCGCACTGTCACCCGGGCAACTCTTGCGTTGCCGCAATGCACAAGACGTTGAACGCCTGCTCATGGCCGAGGGCGCCTGAGCCGGTAGCGGATTTGATATGAGCGCAGTGGGCGTCTGAACGCCGTGCCACTGCCAACCAGTACCTATGGAGATGGATGGGATGATGGATACACCACATGTTGATATTGCCGGAGTCGGCATCGGGCCCTTCAATCTGGGGCTGGCCGCGTTACTGTCCAGACATCCTGGCGTGACAAGTATTTTCCTCGATCGCAAAGCAGAGTTTCGCTGGCACGAAGGGCTTCTGTTACCCGGTACCACGCTGCAGGTCCCGTTTCTGGCGGATCTGGTGACGATGGCCGACCCCACGCACCCACTGAGTTATTTGAACTACCTGCATCAGCACGATCGCCTCTACCCGTTTTATTACTACGAAAACTTCCAGGTGCCTCGCCGCGAATATGACCATTACTGCCGCTGGGCGTCGCAGCAACTGCCGGACTGCCACTTCGGTGAAGACATCTGCGAGGTGAGCTATGACGCCAGCGTCGACCGGTTCCTCATCGAGAGCCAGTCGGTGTCGGGCTTCAAACGTCATTACTACAGCCGCGACCTGGCCATTGGCATAGGCACCGTACCGTTGTTGCCGAAGTGGGCGCAGGTGAAGAGCACGGCGCCGGTGATGCATTCGGCGGAATTCGGTAAACGGCAGGCGCAACTGGCGCAGTGTCAGCGGGTCACAGTGATCGGGTCCGGCCAGAGTGCGGCGGAGTGCGTGCTGGCGCTTTTCAACGAACTGACCCCGGAACGCATCGCGGCGGGCGCTTCGATTCGCTGGGTCACCCGTTCGCCGGGCTTTCACCCCATGGAGTATTCAAAGCTTGGTCAGGAGTGCTTTACGCCGTCCTATATGGAGTACTTCCACAGCATTCCCCGCGAGCGCCGCCGAGACATCGTGGCGGGGCAGGGCTTGCTGTACAAGGGCATCAGTTTCTCGACCATCGCCGACATCTACGACCTGATCTACGAGCGTTCGATTGGCGGTAGTGACCCGGGCCTGACGCTGCTTTCCAATTGCGAGGTGGAGACCGTGGAGGATGTCGACGGCACGCTGCGCATTGCCTACCGGCACCGCGAACTGGACCAGGTCAGCACCTTCGAAGCCGATGCGATTGTGGCGGCCACGGGGTACGGGCATGTCTGGCCGCAGTGGTTTGAACGGCTGAAGGGCAGTGTGCTGCAAACCGATGAGTACGGTGACTGCATCGTCGACGAGGATTTTACGGCGCGTCGCTGCGATGCAGGCGCGGGTCGCATTTTTGTGCAGAACGCGGAAATCTTCCAGCATGGCGTGGGTTCACCGGACCTGGGGATTTCTGCCATTCGCAATGCGACGATTGCCAACCAGTTGCTGGGCCAGCCGCACTACCGCTTGCCCAAGCGCTCATCGTTCCAGCGTTACGGGATGCATGAAGGGTAGAAGTTGAAATGCCGGGTCTTGTTTACAAGACCCGGCTGGAGGGTTATACGCGGATGTGATCGACCACGACGCCGGCGGCATCGGGTGTGGTGAACAGCGTGAACACCTGATCAATCGTCGCGCTCAGGCGCGCCATCTGTTCGGCGCTGTAGCGGTCTGACAGGTAAGTAGTCACCAGGCGCAACGAGCGTTTGCCATCAATCATGTTTTCCATGATCTCGAACTGAATCCCGAACATCGACTGGCTCTTGTCCGGGTCAATCTGGCGGTAGCGGATCGTCCTGGCGTCGGGGGTTTGCAGGGCACCGTTCAAGGCATTGTTGGCGTGGATCTGGATGTACACGTCAAACAGCAGGCCGTCGGCGGGCGTCATGCCCAGGGCCTGTTGAATCAGTTCCAGGGGCACGTCGGCATAGGCCATGGAGTCGTTGATCAGGTGGGTGACGTTTTCAACCAGGGCGCCAATGGCTTGTTGGGGATCGAACTGCACCCGATGTGCGACCATCGTGGTGAAGTAGCCCACCGTTTCGTAGAAGCCGGGGTCGGTCCGGCCGGAGGCCGAGGTGCCGATCACCAGCTCTTTCAAGTCACCCAGCTTGTGCAGGGACAACGCAATGGCGGTATAGACCACACCGAACAAAGACGAATTGTTCTGCCTGGCGAAGGTGTAGAGGTTGTCGGTGAGCGCCTGGTCCGGCTTGATCTCAAACCACTGGGCTTTCGACGACACCGTAATGGGCGCGCTCGCCTGGGAGCCAGGGGAGGGCAGTGTCAAGCCACGGGTGGCATCGCGCAACATACCCGTCCAATAGTCGAGATGGTGTTGATTGATGCCGGTGGCCTGCTCGCGCCATGCAAACTCATGGAATGAGCGTGCGGGTGTTGCCCAGGTGGGTGTCTTGTCGGCGGCGCGGGCGAGGTAGGCCTGTGCCAGCTCTTCCATCATGACATTGAGTGACCACTCATCAATGGCCATGTGATGTACCAGCAGTGACAGGGTCTGGCGCTGGCGTTCTACGTCGTAAATAAAGCGAACCCTCAGGGGCAGTTCGCGGGACAGGTCGAATTGATAAGTGGCCTCGCTTTCCAGCGTCGCCCGCAGGCTTTCATGACTGGACCAGAACCACTTGTAGTCCGACAGTTGTGCGATAGGCACGATCTGCTGGTAAGCCTCATCGCCCTCAAAGTGGAAGGTGGTACGCAGGCTCGCGTGGCGCTTGAGCAGGTCGCTGAAGGCCTGCTCGAACAGCGCCTCGTCCACATCGTCGAGAAAGTCCAGGGCAAACGGCAGGTTGAAAATCGTCCCGAACTCATAGGCCGCATAGGCTCGGCCGAGGGACGCCTGGGCGAGGGCGAACGGTGCTTTTTGCACATCTTGCGGCACGTTCCCGGCAGTCGTCACCCCAGCGTTCTGCGCGATGACGTTGGCCCGTGAGGCCAGGGCCGCTGCAGACGGAGCACTGAAGAAGTCATTGAACTGGACTTCAATGCCGTGGTTGCTCAACAGCTTGCCGATGATGCGGGTCGCCAGCAGGGAATGGCCGCCGAAATCAAAAAAATCGTCCGTCAGTTGCATGTCGGGCTCGGCCAGTGCGCCACGGAATTCGCCAAGAATAATGGCCTCGACGTCATGGTTGACAGTCGTTGGCAGGGCGCTGACGGTAGGTGCACCGATAGTGCCATCCGCTTGGTGCTGCAACCACGGTGTGTCGCTGGCCGAGTACCCGACATAGGCGTTCAGCACCCCTCGATACAGATCGATGACCTGGCAAGTCTGGTCGAGGATCTGGTGCACCACGAACGCCAGGATCACGTGCTGCCCGGTTTGAATAATCAGCACCTTGAGCGGTGGCTGGGTCTGCGCATTCCAGGGCGCCGCCTGCTGCGCGAGCAATTGCCCGGTGGCGTCGGCCTCGGAGTGTGAGCCAATGAGCTCAACGCAGGCTTGCCAGTCAATGGCGTGAACTTTGTCCACTTCACCGTCGTCGTTGAACTGATAGCGCGCGTTCAGATCAGGCAAGTGTTCGATAACAGTCTTGATCGCCAGCTCAAGCTTTGGAACATCGATGTCCGCGTCGAGCTGCCAGGCGCTGAAGTGTTTGAGAATGCGTTCGGGATATTGCTGCTGCAAGAGCCAGATATGCTCTTCGTAACGTGTGGCAGATAGTTTCGAAAACGTATCTGGATTGGATTCCATCATGGAAATTTCCCGCCTTATCAAACTGAACAGTCAGAAGTAGAGATGGCACCGAGTGCCGACAGACCCATCCGGAGTCTGGGGTAACGCCCGGGATTCCGGGCACAAGAAGAGGCGCAGGCACGTTGCATTGCAGGGGCTCTATGAACGCCGTATGATTCAAATAATAATCATACCTATTCGCATTAGTCAAAAGCTGATCGCGAATATCAGCGTCTCAGGAGAGGTGAAGTGGACAACGGAGCGTTCGCGTTTAAGCAGCAATTTGAAAGGCTGTATATCGACCATCACAGTTGGCTGTGCAGCCTGTTGCGGCGCAAGCTGGGCAACCCGGTCGATGCTGCGGACCTCGCCCAAGACGTCTATCTCAACCTCATCAAAAAAGGCTGCGTGCCCTCGATCGAAGACTCGCGCTGTCACTTGACCCAAATCGCAAAGGGCATGGTGATCGACCTCTACCGCCGCCGTCGCCTTGAAGCGTGCCACCTCGAAAGGCTCAAGCTGCAGGCAGAGCCGTTGGCGCCTTCTGAAGAAGTCCGCGCCCTGGCCACGGAAACCCTAACCCAGATCGATCGCGCGCTGCACCGCAAACCCGTCAAGACCCGCCAGGCACTGCTGCTGTGCAAGCTGCATGGCATGGGCCATCGCGACATCGCCACCGAGTTGAAGGTGTCGGTGTCTTCCGTCGAAAAGTACATCGCCAGTGGTCTGCGGGCCTGCTCTCCGTTTCTTTCCGGGGCGTGCCCCCTCACCGATTAATGAACGTTTCGCTTGAGGATTTTGCGCTGCTGTCCGGAATACAAGGTACGCAGTGCGTAAAGCCTTCGAGCGCAAAGGAAGTCAGGCATGCCCTCAGGTTGCCTGCAGTGGTTATTCAGGAGAGCTCATGAGTGTTAACGAACCATCCGCAGCCAACGGCTCGGTGTCCCAGGTCCTCAATCCCATACGCGGACGACTGATCGTTGCGGGCCTGCTGGCCGCCATCGGCACCATGCTGACGATGGTGCCCCTGGCCGGCATCGCGCACATTGCCCAGTTCGCGATGGGCCAGGCAGAACTGGCCACGGCCTGGGCGCAGATGCAGGGCCCCGTCTGGCGCGTGGTGATCATCAGCCTGGGGTGTCTGTTCCTGGGGCTGACGCTGATCTCGATGGGCGAAATGGTTGCGCACCTGGCCGACAATCACATCACCGGGCGTTTGCGCCTGGCGATTACCCGCCGGTTGGCCAAGGTACCACTGGGCTGGTTTACCAGCCGGGCATCGGGCGAGGTCAAGCAGGCGATGCAGGATGACATCGGTACGCTGCACAGCCTGACGGCACATTTCTACACCACCCTGGGCCGCACCCTCGGCGCGATTCTCATCTCGATGATTTACCTGTTTGCCATGAACTGGCGCATGGCGATTGTCTCGCTGCTGCCGTTCCCGCTGTTTTTCCTGTTTTTCTCCAGGGCCACCAAAGCCAGCGGGGCGAACATGCAGTCGTTTGGCGCCGGCATGGCGCGTATCAACAATGCGGTGGTCGAGTTCGTCAACGGCATCCCCGTGGTCAAGGCCTTTGGCGTCGAGGGCAAGGCCCACGGCAGTTACCGTGAAGCGGTGGATGGGTTTGCCGACGCGTTCACCGACTTCACCCGGCCCCTGGTCAGCGCAATGGCCAACGCCCACGCGATGATCGCCCCGGTGGCGGTGCTCGGTGTGGTGTTGGCCTTTGGCACGTTGTTCGTGAGCCTGGGCTGGATCACGCCAGTGGAGGTGTTGCCCTTCGCCTTGGTGGCGCCGGGCATTTGTGCGCCGCTGTTGCTGCTGAGCTACATCACCCACGACTTGAACAACGCCACCGGCGCCGCCCAGCGCGTACACAAGTTACTGCAAACCCCGGTGCTGCAAACCCTGGCGGGCGAGGCAACAACGTTACCTGAACGGGTTGAAATACGCGTCGAACACGTCGGCTACAGCTACGACGCAGAGCACCCGGTACTCAGCGACGTCAGCTTCACGCTCAAGCCCGGCACTGTCACGGCGATTGTCGGCGCGTCCGGCTCCGGCAAGTCGACCCTGGCGCGTCTGCTGTTGCGGTTCTTCGATCCGAGCGAGGGACGTATCACCCTGGGGGGCGTCGACCTGCGGCAGATCGAGAGCGCGCAGTTGTATCGGCGCATCGGCTTTGTGCTGCAGGAAGTACGCCTTATCCATGCCAGTCTGCGCGACAACATCGCCCTGGGCCGTCCTTCGGCCAGCCAGCAGGAAATCGAAGACGCCGCGCGCACCGCCAACATTCACGAACGCATCCTTGCGTTGCCACGGGGCTACGACTCGGTGATCGGCGAGGACGTGCAGCTCTCCGGTGGCGAGCTGCAGCGCGTGAGCATTGCCCGTGCAGTGTTGCTCGACCCGCCCGTGCTGGTGCTCGACGAAGCCACGGCGGCAGCCGATGCCGAAAACGAGGTGAAGCTGCAGCAAGCGCTGTCGCGATTCGCCCAGGGCCGCACCTTGATGGTGATCGCTCACCGTCTCGATACGGTGATGCATGCCGATCAGATCATCCTGATCGACAACGGCACGATCTGCGAGCAGGGCCGTCATCACGAACTGCTCGCGCGCAACGGCCGATACGCCCGACTGTGGGCGCTGGGCGGCTATGAACAAGGCTCTGAACAGGCGGTATCGTCATGCTGAACACCTTTATTCAACTGCTGGGCGAAGAGGCCCCGGTACTGCGCCGCTACCTGTGGATGACGCTGGTCTATGGCCTGCTTTGCGGGCTGACGATAGTCACCCTGGTGCCGGTACTCACCCACCTGTTGGGTAGCGAGCTGCGTTCGGCGGCGCAATGGCTGGTGGTGCTGGTGATCGGCGTGGCGCTGTGCTGGGCGCTGCGGCGCACGGTGGAGAAGGCCGGTATCCGGGTCGGCATCGCCGTCCTGCAAGGTGGCCGTCATCGGCTCGGCGACCATGTGGCGCGCCTGCCGGTAGGCTGGTTCAGCGCGCAAAACACCGCGCGGCTGAGTCATGTGGCGTCCCAGGGCATGATGGAAATGGCCCAGTTGCCCGCCCACGTGTTCACCCCTCTGATCACCGGCGTGGTCACGCCGCTGGTGATCCTTGTCGCGCTGTTTGCATTGAATGTGCAGATGGGGCTGATCGCGCTGGTGACGCTGCCGATCCTGTTTGGTGTCTTCGTGCTTACCGCTCACCTGGGCCAGCGTGCCGATCAAAGCTTCCAGCACAATGCGGCCCTCACCAGCCAGCGCATGGTCGAGTTCGCCCAGGCGCAATCGGTGCTGCGCGCTTTCAACGGCGAGGACGGCGGCACTCAGTTTCTGGAACAGGCCATCGCACGCCAGCAGCAGTCGGCCAAGCGCCTGATTCATGTCTCGGCGATGTCCGTGGTGTTCAATGCCTGGGCGGTGCAGGCCGGTTTCGCCGCCTTGCTGGTCGCCGCCACGCTGTCGCTGGGCGAGCAGGTGGGCGCCAACCTGCAAGCGGGTTCGGTGATTGCCGTGATCGTGTCGTTGCTGCTGGTCAGCCGCTTCATTGATCCGCTGCTCGAAGTCGCCGGTTACAGCGAAGTGCTACGGGGTGCGCGTGGCCAATTGGAGGCGGTGCGCGGGATCTTTGCGGTCCAGCCACTGCCACAGCCAGCGGCGCCGCAAGCGCCGGTGGATGGCTCGGTCGAACTGCGCAACGTGAGCTTTCGTTACGCCGAGGATCAGCCTGAGGTTCTGCGCGATATTAGCCTGCGTATCGAACCGGGCAGCATGACCGCGCTGGTGGGTGCCTCAGGTTCCGGCAAGACCACCCTGGTGCGCCTGATTGCGCGGTTTTTCGACGTGACGCAGGGCAGCGTGATCCTGGGCGGTGTGGATGTTCGGCAGATGTCCAGTGAGCAACTGGCCGGCCAGATCAGTCAGATTTTCCAGGATGCCTACCTGTTCCAGGGCAGCATTGCCGACAATATCCGCATCGGCAAACCCGATGCCAACGATGCCCAGGTGCTGGAGGCGGCACGGCAGGCCGGTGTCATCGAGATCATCGAACGCTTGCCACAGGGCCTGGAGACAGCGGTGGGTGAGGGCGGCGCGCGGCTGTCCGGCGGAGAGCGCCAGCGAATTTCCATCGCCCGTGCGCTGATCAAGGACGCGCCGATTCTGTTGGTCGACGAAGCCACCGCGGCCCTCGATGCCGAAAACCAGGCCGCCATTGCCGATGCGTTGGCACGTCTGCGTGGCACCCGCACGCTGATCGTGATTGCCCACCAACTGTCCACGGTAGCCATGGCCGACCAGATCGTGGTGCTCGACCAAGGCCGCATCAGCGAGCGCGGTGCCCACTCGGCACTGAGTACCGAGCCTGGGCTCTACGCGCATTTCCTCGCGCAACGCCGGGCCGCGAAAGGCTGGCGGATTGCCGGAGCGTTGGACAGTGAGGGCGGTTCTTGAGTCGTGCAGCTTTATTGCTACTGTTTGCCGCGCTGTGTTGCCTGTCGCTGATGGTGGGCGTCAAGCAGGTCTCGTGGACCGCGCTGCTGACCTTCTCCGATGATGCCTGGCTGACCCTCACGGCCAGCCGCTTGCCGCGTCTGGCGGCGTTGATCCTGACCGGCGTAGGGCTGGCCATCTGCGGCGTGATCCTGCAACAAATCGTGCGCAATCGCTTCGTCGAGCCCGCCACCTCCGGCGGCCTCGATGCGGCGAAGCTGGGCATTCTGATTTCGCTGACAGTGGCGCCTGCCACGGGGGCGGCCGGCAGGATGCTGTTTGCCCTGGCGTTCTGCTTCGGGGCGAGCCTGCTGTATGTCGCGATCATCCGCCGTATCAAGTTCAAGAACACCGTGATGGTGCCCGTCATCGGCCTGATGTACGGCAGCGTGTTGAGCGCCATCGCCGAGTTCTATGCCTACCGGCACAACATGCTGCAGGGCATGCAGGGCTGGATGCTCGGCGACTTCTCGAAGATCGTCCAGGGCAACTACGAAATCATCTACCTGATCCTGCCGATCGTGGTCCTCACCTACCTCTTCGCCCATCGCTTCACTGTGATGGGCATGGGCGAGGGCATGTCCAGCAGCCTCGGCTTGAACTACGCGGCCAACGCCGCGCTGGGGCTGATACTGGTGGCGGTCACCGTCTCCGCCACGGTAATCACCGTGGGCGCGATTCCCTTTGTGGGGCTGGTGATTCCCAACCTGGTGGCGCTGCATTATGGCGAGAACCTGGAGCGAACCTTGCCCATCGTTGCGGTGTGCGGCGCGTCGTTGCTATTGGCCTGCGACATCCTCGGCCGGCTGCTGATCTATCCCTTCGAAGTACCCATAGGCCTGACGGCGGGCAGTGTGGGCGGGGTGCTGTTCCTTGTATTGCTGATCAGGAAGTACACATGAACGCTATGGCAACCCGCTTCGGCGTCTGGCTGGTGGTCCTGGCCCTGGCGCTTGCATTCTTGTTGCTGGGCTCGGGGTTTGACTTCGCGTACGTCATTCCCAAGCGGCTCACTCGCTTGGCGGCGATGGGCATAACCGGGGTCTGCATTGCCTATTCCTCGGTGATTTTCCAGACCATCGCCGGCAACCGGATCCTCACCCCGGCGATCATGGGCTATGAAGCTATCTACCTGTTGTTCCAGGCCCTGCTGATCCTGTGGCTGGGCACCCAGAGCCTGGTGCTGCTGGGGCGTAACGGCAATGTGTTGCTGTCGGTGCTGTTGATGCTCGGCTATTCGTGGCAGATCCATCGCTGGCTGTTTCGCGACGGGCGCAACAACGTCTACCTGCTGCTTCTGTTGGGGCTGGTGCTGAGCATGGTGATGGCGACATTTACCCAATTTATCCAGCTGAAAATCAGCCCCGGCGAGTTCTCGATTTTCCAGGGCTTCAACTATGCCTCTTTCAACAAGGCGCAACCGGCGCAAGTGATCTACTCGGGCCTGTTGGTGGCGACGGTGTGCCTGATCGCCCAGCGCAGCCTGCCGACGCTCGACGTCCTGTCCCTGGGGCGTGACCAGGCGATCTCCCTGGGGGTCGACTATCAGCGCAGTGTGCGCCTGCAACTGGCGCTGATCGCGATTCTGGTGGCGGTGTCCACCAGCCTTGTCGGGCCGACCGCGTTCATGGGCGTGTTCGTCGCGAACATCACCTATGCGCTGGCGCGAACCGCCCGGCATCGGGTCACGCTGCCGATGAGCTGCGCCATCGCCATCGGCATCTTCATCGTCGCCCAGTACCTGGTCGAGCAGCTGTTCAACTACAACACCTCCGTCAGCATTCTCATCAACCTGGTGTGTGGCGGGTATTTTCTCGCGCTGATGGTTCGAACCCGAGGCGCACCATGATTTCCCTCAGTCACGTCTACAAGGCCTATGGCAACAAGCACGTCCTGAGTGACGTCAGCGTGCAGTTTCCCCAGGGGCAGGTCACCTCGCTGATAGGCCCCAACGGCGCCGGCAAAAGCACGCTGCTGATGCTGATCGCACGCCTGCTGGCGCCAACGCGCGGCGAACTGTTGATTGGCGGCCGCAATCTCCTTGAAGTGCCGATCCGCGACTACGCCAAGCGCGTGGCCACCTTGCGCCAATCGCCGGATTTCAACCTGCGCCTGACCGTCGAGGAACTGGTGGCTTTCGGACGTTTCCCCTACAGCCGTGGCGCGCTCACCGCTCAGGACCGCCAGGCTATTGATGACGCTATCGAGTTCCTGTCGTTGCAGCGGCTGCGCCTGGCTTACATCGACGAACTCAGCGGCGGGCAACGGCAGATGGCGTTTCTGGCGATGACCATCGCCCAGCAAACCGATTACCTGCTGCTGGACGAGCCGCTCAACAACCTCGACATGAAGCACGCCGTACAGATCATGCGCGCCCTGCGGCGCTTGTGTGACGAACAGGGGCGCACGGTGATTCTGGTGGTGCACGACATCAACTTCGCCGCCAACTATTCCGACCACATCGTGGCCATGAAAAACGGCGCGGTGCATTGCCGTGGCCCGGTCAGGCAAGTCGTCACCGAGGCGCGCCTGCGGGAGCTGTTCGACCTGGATTTCGAGATCCTGCACAGCGAGCAAAGGTTCATCTGCAATTACTTCAATCCAACACCGTCAAGGGAGCTGATATGAGTACCGGTAACGCAACAAGATGCTGTGGAGCACTGCTGGCAATCGCGATAGCGGCGGGGCTGCAAGGCTGTGACAAACCGGCAGCACAAGCCACGCCGGCTGCGACGGCCCAGGCGCATTACCAACCGATCAAGATCGAACACCCATTGGGTACGACGCTGATTAGCAAGCTGCCCGAGCGGGTGGTGGCCTTTGACATGAGTGAACTGGACACCCTCGACCAGTTGGGCGCGCCGGTGGTGGGTATTGCCAAGGATTACGTCGCCAGTTTCCTGGTCAAGTACCGCGACGACCCGAACATCATGGACGTCGGCACCACGATCCAGCCCAACCTCGAACGCCTGCATGCCCTCAAGCCCGACCTGATCCTGATCTCGCCGCTCCAGGCACAAAGCTACGCGGAGCTGAGCCAGATCGCGCCGACGGTCTATGACGACGTGGACCTGACCAACCAGCACGGCAATTTCATCACCACGGCCAAAAACCATTTGACCAGCCTGGGGCGCATCTTCGGCAAGGAAGAACTGGCTCGCCAAAAGGTTGCGCAAATGGACGCCAAGGTCGAGCAGACTCGCCGCGTCACCGAAGGGCGTCCGGAGAAAGCGTTGATCGTGCTGCATAACAATGGCGCGTTCACCTCCTATGGCGTGAAGTCGCGCTACGGTTTTGTGTTCGACACCCTGGGCGTGAAGCCGGCCAGCAGTGACATCGAGGCCGGTTTGCATGGCCAGCCGATTTCCAATGAATTCATCCAGCAGGCCGACCCCGACATCCTCTATGTGATCGACCGCACGGCGGTGATGGAACGCCGGCCGGCGCTGGACTTGAAGAGCCTGGATAACCCGCTGCTGCGCAAGACCAAGGCCTGGAGCAGTGGGCGTGTGATCTTTGTCGATGCCCAGACCTGGTACCTGTGTACCGCCAGCGTGACGTGCCTCGATCGCATGGCTGACGAGGTGGTCCAGGGCTACAAGGGCTAATCGCTGCGGCAAAAAAGGGCGGGTGCCGTTCAGGCATCCGCGTTCTTTGAAAAATATCCAAATGCTAATGATTGCTATTGAGGGTTTGACCTTCTGGTTCGGAGTACCTAGTGAATATCCACTAACTCTCCGCCTTGAAAGGAATCCAGCATGTCGGAACGCTGTCGCCACGCCACTCCTGATTTACTGCAGGCTGCGCAACGCTTTACCTTCAATCGCACATTCACTGCCGTTCACATGGCGCTATTGCTGGGGTTGGGCACCACCTCCATGGGGGCGGTCGCTGCGCCACCTGCCGAGCCGTCAAAACAGCAAACGCTGGAACTGGGCGAAACGCTGGTGGAAGGCAGCATGGACTCCGCCGACGACTTGCCGCCGGTGTATGCGGGTGGGCAGGTCGCCTCGGGCAGTCGTGTCGGGCTGCTGGGCAACAAGGACTTCATGGAGACGCCGTTCAACATCATCAGCTACACCGATGAGTACATTCAGAACCGCCAGGCTCAGGACATCGGTTCATTGATCGGCGCCACCGACCCTTCGGTATATGTGCCAACCAAGCGCAGCAACTTTGAAACCTTCTTTATTCGCGGCTTCTACAGTAACGCCGATGACATCACCTACAACGGCCTGGTCGGCATGGCGCCGAACATGCGCGGTTCCACCGAACTGGCCGAGCGTATCGAGGTGCTCAAGGGGCCATCGGCGTTGCTCAACGGCATGCCACCCAGCGGCACCGTCGGCGGCAGCATCAACCTGGTGCCCAAGCGCGCGGGCGATGAGCCTCTTGCACGCTTGACTACCACGTATGAATCCCGTGGTTTGGGCGGCGTGCATGCGGACCTGGGGCAACGTTTCGGTGACAAGAAACAGTTCGGTATCCGTTTCAACGGTGTCTACCGTGACGGCGACACGCCCGTGGATAACCAGCAGCACAAAATGGCGCTGTCGTCCCTGGGCCTGGATTGGCGCGGCGAGCGTGCGCGCATCTCGCTCGACTTCTACAAGCAACGCGAGCGTGTCGACGGCCTCAACTACTTCGGTATCAATACGATCGGCACCAACGTGACCCACCTGCCAAGCCCGAAGAAGGGCGACCATTCACTGGCGCCAGACTGGGCCTACACGATCAACAACACCACTACCACCATGGTACGCGGTGAGTACGACCTGTCAGATTCCGTCACGGCCTACGCGGCATGGGGGCAGCGCGATGGGGGTTACAACGCGCTGATCAACTCCAGTACCCTGATCAACAATGTGGGTGACATCAGTTCTTCGGCGATTCGCTCGACCCGCAGCGGCACCCAGCAATCCGGTGAACTAGGCCTGAAGGGCAAATTCCAGACCGGGCCTGTGGGCCACACCTGGACCCTCGCCACCACCCGTTTCACCTCCGACAACAGCTTCAAGGACGCCAGGGCCGGTATTCCCGGTACCACCCATTTCGACAACCTGGACTTTGGCGACACACCGACCTTCCCGGGTTATGGCGTGACCACCTCGCAGACCCGCGCGACCCTGGGCAGTTATGCGCTGGCCGATACCCTGTCTTTCGCCGATGACCGCGTGCAATGGACCGTGGGCGCCCGCCGCCAGCGCGTGGAGAACACCACCGAGAACTTCGGTGACTGGGCGTCGAAAGTCAGCTACGACGAAAGCCGCGTCTCGCCGGCCACTGCCCTGTTGGTCAAAGTGACGGACAAGGTGTCGCTCTATGGCAACTACATCGAAGGCCTGAGCCAGGGCGCTACGGCACCTGATACGGCAGCGAATCGCGGTGCAGTCATGCAGCCTTACCAGACCAAGCAATACGAGGTGGGGGCCAAGGTCGACCTGGGCACGTTCGCCCACACCGCCAGCCTGTTCCAGATCGAGAAGCCGAGTGCCTTTACCAATCCGGCCACCAATATCTTCGGCGTCTACGGCGAGCAACGTAACCGTGGTGTGGAGTGGTCGTTCTTCGGTGAGCCGCTACCGCGCCTGCGCCTGATGGGGGGCGCGACCTATACCCAGGCGGAAATGACCAAGGTGGTCGCCGGCGGCGTCAAAGGCGAGCAAGTCACCGGCGTACCTAAGGTGATCGCCAAGCTGGGCACCGAATACGACCTGCTTGACGTGCCTGGGCTGACCTTGACCGGTAACGTCAACCATACCGGTAAGCAATACGCGACCAACGACCATCGGGTCTCGCTGGACGCTTACACCACCTACGATGTGGGCGCGCGTTATGCGTTCAAGGTCGAGACCAAGCCGGTGACCCTGCGCGCCACCGTGCAGAACGTCACCAACAAGGCGTACTGGCTCGGCTCGTGGAACGGCGGTGACGGCAGCGGCCTTTCCGGTGGTTTGGGTGCACCGCGTACCTTGCTGGTCTCGGGTACCGTAGATTTCTGACGGTGCCTGGAGCAACGCATACAAAGACGCCTGCAGCGATGCAGGCGTTTTTTTTGCCTGTGGCGCGTAACGCCGAGCGGTACCGATCAGGTTGACGTTTTCCCTGCGCATCATCATTGGCGATCGCTCGACTTCAATGATCGGGTAGCGCTCGGCGGCGTTTTTGGGAACCGCAACGGGTGATGTTTTGAAAAAGGGGGCCATGATCCTCAGGCTGGGGGGCATCCTTTTCAAACCATCCAAAGCATGCCCTCGATGTGCCCCCAATGTAGCAATCCACTGGAAGTGAATGGATCTCCATGGCCTATGAAAAGCCAGAAATGATCAGCTAAACAGCCTGCCCGACAACGCCTAAAGACTCTCAGGATCCCCAAAAAACATCTGTATCCGCGACCGCAACCAGCGCTCCCCCGGATCATTGTCCTGTGAACCACGCCATGCCATATGCAATTCAAAACTGCGCACAGGCAACGGCGGGTCTTCAGCCCGCAGGCCGCCTGCGGCGGTCAGGGCTTCGGCGGTGTAGTCGGGCACGGTTGCGAGGATGTCGGTGCCCGCCAGCAGGGTGCCCAGGCCGTTGAATTGCGGGACGGCCAGCACCACATGGCGCTTGCGATCGAGTTTTTCCAACTCTTCATCAATAAACCCGCTGAGGTCGCCGGCAAACGAGACCAGGGCGTGGGGGCGGGCGCAGAAGTCGTCCAGGCTCAGGGAGCCGGGCACGCTGTCGGCGCGCAGCAGTTTGGGCAGGCTGCGGCGCAGCAGCTTGCGCTTGGCGTTGGCCGGCAGGTCGGCGGTGTAGCTGACGCCGATGGAGATTTCCCCGGAAGCCAGCAGGCCTGGCATCAGGATGTAATTGACGCGGCGGATCACCAGCACAATGCCCGGCGCTTCGGCGCGCAGGCGCTTGAGCAGGGGTGGCAGCAAGGCGAACTCTACATCGTCCGACAGGCCGATGCGAAACACTGCGGTGCTGGTGGCCGGATCGAATTCGGCGGCGCGGCTGACGGCGGTGGAAATCGAATCCAGGGCCGGCGAGAGCAGGGCGAAAATCTCCACCGCCCGGGCCGAGGGTTCCATGCTGCGCCCGGTGCGCACGAACAGCGGATCATCGAACAACCCGCGCAGGCGCGACAAGGCGGCGCTGATGGCCGGCTGGCCGAGGAACAACTTCTCGGCAGCGCGGGTCACACTGCGCTCATGCATCAAGGTTTCGAATACGATCAACAGGTTCAGGTCGACACGACGCAGGTCGTTACGGTTCATCTTGTGTCCTGGCAGATTCAGCGAACTTGACGTGAGCGGCCACATGATAACAATGGCCGGCATGAATCTTACGGGGAAAGGCTGGTACTCTGCACCGGCTAATTCAGATTTCCTACGCTGCCTGGGGTATTTTCCGAAGGGGCGGAATCAATGACAGACATGACGACTATTAATGGCGACTGGTGGCCTTGCCCCGAAAGCCCAGATAAAGTTCATGGCATTAGAGGTTACTTTGGCGAGGTTTGCGATGTCCCGCACGATCCGTTTTCACAAGTTTGGTCCGGCCGAGGTGCTCAAGTGCGAAGAGCATGAAGCCACGTTGCCCGCACCGGGCGAAGTGCAGGTGCGTGTCGAAGCGATTGGCATCAGCTGGTACGACATTCTCTGGCGGCAGAACCTGGCGTCTTCCCATGCGCGCTTGCCGTCGGGCCTTGGCCATGAAATGGCCGGTGTGGTGGTGGCTGTGGGCGAGGGCGTTGAAGACCTGGCCATTGGCGACAAGGTTGCCAGTTTTCCGGCCGAAAGCCCGAATGACTATCCAGTGTACGGCGAACTGATTGTCCTGCCCCGTTCAGCCCTGACCCGTTACCCGGATGTCTTGAGCCCGGTGCAGGCCAGCGTGCATTACACGCCGTTGTTGATTGCCTACTTTGCCTATGTCGACCTGGCGCGGGTCAAGCCCGGGCAATTCGCCCTGGTCACGGATGCCAGCCATTGTGCCGGGCCTTCGTTCGTACAATTGGGCAAGGCCCTGGGGGCGCGGGTGATTGCCGCCACCAAGTCGCCGGACGAGCGTGAATACCTGCTGTCCCTGGGCGCGGAAAAGGTCATCGTCACTGAAGAGCAGGACTTGCTGATGCAAATCAACAAGTTCACCGATGGACGCGGTGTGGATGTGGTGTTCGACGGCCTCGGTGGCCCCCAGATGTCACTGTTGGGCGATGTTCTCGCACCCCGTGGCAGTCTGGTGTTGTATGGCCTGCAAGGTGGCAACCAGACCCCGTTCCCGGCCTGTGCCGCGTTCCAGAAAAACATCCAGTTCTTTGTGCACTGCATCGGCAACTTCACCGGCAAGCCGGAGTTGGGCATTGCCCAGGACCAGGCCGCATTGCAACGGGCCCTGCGCGAGATCAACCAGTTGACCGCCGACGGCATGCTGGTGCCGCTCAAGACCCGGGTGTTTGCGTTCAGCCAGTTCGTCGAAGCCCATCGCTATATGGACGAATGCCCATGCCGCGAGCGGGTGGCGTTGCAGGTTGAAGCTGTTTGATCTGTGGGAATGTTCGTAAACGGACATTTCGCCGGTGTTTGCCATGGGGCAAATACGCCATTTAGAAGGACAGGATCTCCGCGCCTGCTGAATCTGCCGCCGGGATTCTTCCCCTGCAAAACCTGCCTTTAATGCCGCCGCTGCCCTGAATCCCAGAGCAGCGGCGTTTTACATGGGCACTGCGGTAAACACCGGCTCGCCAAACTGCACTGGTTTTCGCGCCGAGTCTGTATCTTTTAATCATCAAACAAGCGCTGATAATTGCCCAGTCACTTTCATCTCAAGGACTGAGCAATGATTGCAGAAATCAAATCCAAACAGCGGTTCGCTGTAACTAATAAGTCGTCTTGTATACCGGCTCAAGGACGTTGGCCTGTAGAGAGAGGCTTAAAGTGCGCGCGAACTGAATCCCGACTTTGCCCTGCACTGCATATGTCAGATCATTCTTTAATGTTTGAGTTAAAGACTAGTAGGAAGTTGTAAGACCGTTCCTAAGGTGGTCATTGGGCCGCTGTAGGGGCTTTCTTCAGCAGGTGGTGGCATCTTCGTCGGGATGTTCCAACTGGCGTTTTGTTGTGCGGTGCTAACATTTAGCTATCAGCTTTAATCGCAACAGACGTCAACTCTAAGCAAACAGCAGGTCGGACAGGCACGCGCAACTGCTTGCTCGGAACTGACAGTTAACCTCAGGTAGTAAAGCTATGAGCGCTATTCACGAACAAGCCATGAATTATGTTTACCAGCAGGTATTGCAACGGTTGCAGGGCTACTTCTCGCGAGCGGAGCGCACCGCACTTCAGTTATTGATTCAGCGGTTGATTGTAGCGGCAGGTGGCATCGAGCAGATCGGCGACTACAAAGTACTGGTCACCCACGGGGGCGGCAAAGGCAGCAGTTACGCACTGGCCTTCTTGCGCGCCGCCCAATTGACCATCGCCGGCCGGGCGCCGAGGAGTTTTCAATTGCGAGTCGCAACCCTGCGCCATACCGGGATGACGCAAGCGGCGCTGGACAGCATTCATCGGGGCTACAGTGCGTTGTTTTTCCACGACGACCCCAGGGTCGAGCTGCTGATGGTGGAAAACCAGGAAGTTCTGCCCTTCAACCACCTGCGCCCCGCTTCAGCAGCGGGCCAGGATATCGGCCGGCGCAACATGTTGATGATCGGGCATAAGCGTTCAGGGGATATCCGCGCCAGCGTGTGCAACGACAGATACTTGTCCCTGGGGGATTTCTATCGCCGTATCACGGCATGGGACGGCGGGGTGCACGCCCTGGTCAGCAGTGATTCGCCGCGCCAGCAGAACCAATACCTGGCGTGGCTGTTCAGGACCACCCGCGCTGCTGGCATGAAAGGCCACGCCGGCCAGCCACTGGCGCTCAATGCCCTGTTTTGCCGGATGGATGATTGCAGCGCCGGCTATTACCGCGATGTCTATGGCGAACATTACGCGTCGGAGGATAACGCTTCCAAAGAGGTGCATCGTCACCTGACCTATATCGGCGTGGCCGATCTGTTACGCGCGGCCGGGCAGGATTTCACGGCACTGCTTTACGATTTTATGGGTTACAAACAGGATGAATTCGCCTTTCAGTTCAGCACCCCGGCCTACGCCAACCCCTTGCTGATGGCGCATATGCATGGCCTGCAGGCCGAAGTGCTGCTGGGCCTTGATTATCGAGAGGGCGTCACGCGCTTTATCGAACACGCCAGCGGCTTTATGCGCCGTAAAAAAATCCCCGAATTGCTGATTGCCCAAGCCGGCACCAAGGATGGGCGCATGCTGGCGGCGACCTACGCCCGCGAGTTCTTTGGCCTGGAGGAGAGCCAACTGGTGTGCCTGTTGTTTTCACCGTTTATCCAGCAAGGACAGCGGCTGGAAGCCTTCTTGCGTCGCTGTCACCCGGGCATGCTGGTGGCGCTGCCCGAACTGCACAAAGCTCTTGAGGGCAAGGCGTCGGCAGAGCTGATCCAGCATTGGATTGTCGATACCAGCGGTTTGCCCCTGGCGCTTTTGCAGCATTTGTACGGCACCCATGTTGCGGCCAATGCGGCCTGTATCAATGTCGAGGAGCCGGCCACAGGACCGTGCGGCGTAACAGGGTACTGAGGGTGGTTGCGCGACGGCAGCCGTTGCTCGGGCAGGAATCCTCATGAGGGACGATAAACAGGCAGACTTCGCCTATCAGGCGGTGTATCGCTACATGATCAACCTGATCAATGAAGTGGGCACCGAGGGCCGGGTCAAGCTGCCGTCCTTGCGACACCTGGCAGAGCGGTTGAATGTGTCGATTTCCACCATTCAGTACGCCTACTCGCTCCTGGAAAAGGAGGGCAGGGTGTACTCGGTAGCCAAGTCCGGCTACTACGCCTTGCCCATTGCCGGTAGCACTGCGTGCTGTACCACGGGGGATTTGCTGGAGCGCTTGTATGTAGGGGCACGCAGGCCGGGGATGTTGGTACTCAGTGCCGATGAGCCGGCACAGCTGTTGTCCCTGGACGCGCCGCTGCTGCAACTGGAGCGTGAACTGGTGCGCCAGTATCCGCGCCAGTTGCAACCCTATTCCCAGCCGTGTGGTATCTGGGAACTGCGTGCGGCACTGGCGGCGCGCTATACCCGTTCGCCCACACGTTGCTGGCAGGCGGATGACGTGTACATCGGCGCGGACCTGCGAGGTGTCCTGGCCATTCTGATCGAGGTGCTGGCGCTCAAAGGGGCGACGGTGTTGGTGGAGTCGCCGTGTGACTGGCTTATCCTGCGCCTGTTGCAAGATGCCGGAGTGCGTGTGATCGAGTGGCCATGCAACGAGCAGGGCAGGCTCGATCCTGGGTATCTGGAGCAGCAACTGCGGACCGAGGGGGTGCAACTGGCGCTGCTGTCCTCGACCCCAGGCCTTGCCACGGGTAACGCCTTGAGTGTGGCGGATCAGGCGCAGGTGGCCGGGTTACTGGAGCAATATGACTGCTGGCTGCTGGAAAACGACACCCATGGCGGGCTGGCGTTTGAGGCGTGCACCCGCTACCTGCGGGACCTGGTGAACCCCGAGCGGCTGATGGTGTTTTCCAGTTTCGAGAAAGCCATGGGCCCGGAGGCGCCCTACGGTTATCTACTCTCGCGACACCTGAGCACGCCCTTGCAGCGTCAGTTCCTGTTGCGTGCGTTTCGTTTATCGTCCATTCGCCAGCGTGCGATTGCCCGGCTGTACCACAGTGGCCGCTTTGACCAGCACCTGGATGATTTGCGCATAGTGCTCAAGGAACACGCTGCAGCGATGCAGGCACGCCTGGCCCAGCATCTGGGCGAGCGCGTGACGTACCGGGCGCCGCAGGCTGGCGCCACCTTCTGGTTGCGTTCGACCGAGGCCGTGGATATGCGCCGGGTGTTCCAGAACATGCTGGCGCGCCAGGTGGTGATCGCCCCGGGCGAGTTATTCAGCGTGACGGGCCTGTACCAGCAGCACTTTCGCTTGAGCCATGTGGTCAGCACTCATCACAGCCTGGACCTGGTGTTGGAGGAGTTGGCCCAGGCCCTCAAGCAGGGGCAGCACGGATGAATTGGTTTTGTGGGAAATATCACTGATTATTGTGGGATAGATACCGTCGCGTGGCGGTCGAACACCCAGTAAACTGCATTCCTTTTCCGAATCCTTCTTTTCAGAGGTTTTTGCATGACTCTCAGTCCTTTTGCGGGCAAACCGGCGCCAGCTCAATTGCTGGTGGACATCCCGCGACTGGTGACGGCCTATTACACCGGCCAGCCCGATGCAGCGATCTCCACTCAGCGCGTGGCTTTTGGTACCTCCGGGCACCGTGGCAGTTCTTTTGACTTGAGCTTCAATGAGTGGCACGTATTGGCCATCAGCCAGGCCATTTGCCTGTACCGTGAGGCGCAAGGCATCAATGGCCCGCTGTTTGTCGGCCTCGACACCCACGCGCTGTCCACGCCGGCCGGCGCCAGCGCCCTGGAAGTGCTGGCCGCCAACGGTGTGCATGTGATGCTCGCCGAAGGCGATGAATACACGCCGACCCCGGCGATTTCCCACGCCATCCTCTGCTACAACCGTGGCCGTACCAGCGGGCTGGCCGACGGCATTGTCATCACGCCCTCCCATAACCCGCCCCAGAGCGGCGGCTACAAGTACAACCCGCCCAACGGCGGCCCGGCCGATACCCACGTCACCAAATGGATCGAGGCCAAGGCCAACGAACTGCTGGCGGCCAAGCTGGCCGGGGTCAAGCGCATCACCCACGCGCAGGCGCTGAAAGCCGACACCACCCATCGCCATGACTACCTCAACACCTATGTGGCCGATCTGGTGAATGTCATCGACATGGACGCCATCCGCAGCGCCGATCTGCGCCTGGGCGTGGACCCACTGGGTGGAGCAGGGGTGCGCTACTGGTCGGCCATCGCCGAGCATTACCGTCTGAACCTGGACGTGGTGAATACCGAAGTCGACCCGACCTTCCGTTTCATGAGCGTGGATTGGGATGGCCAGATCCGCATGGACCCGTCCTCCAGCTACGCGATGCAAGGCCTGATCGGCCTTAAAGAACGCTTCGATGTAGCCTTTGCCTGCGACCCCGACCACGACCGCCACGGCATCGTCACTCCGTCGGGCGGGCTGTTGGCGCCGAACAACTACCTGGCGGTGTCGATCGACTACCTGTTCCAGAACCGTCCCCAATGGCGGGCGGATGCTGCCGTGGGTAAAACCGTGGTCAGCAGTGGTTTGATCGACCGCGTGGCCGCACGCATCGGCCGCCGCCTGTACGAAGTGCCGGTAGGCTTCAAATGGTTTGCCGACGGCCTGTTCGACGGCTCCCTGGGGTTTGGCGGCGAAGAAAGCGCGGGCGCTTCGTTCCTGCGCAAGGACGGCAGCGTGTGGAGTACTGACAAGGACGGTCTGATCCCGGCCTTGCTGGCCGCAGAAATGACCTCGCGCAAAGGCCAGGACCCCAGCCAGATCTACCGTGGCCTGACCGACGCCCTGGGCGAGCCGTTCGCCATTCGGGTGGATGCCAAGGCCACGCCGGCGCAGAAGGCGCTGCTGGGCAAACTGGCACCGGAGCAGGTCACGTCCACGCAATTGGCCGGGGAGAGCATCCAGCAAATCCTCAGCCATGCGCCGGGGAATGACCAGGCGATTGGCGGGCTGAAAGTCATGACCGAAAACGGCTGGTTTGCCGCACGGCCGTCGGGCACCGAGGACATCTACAAGATCTACGCCGAGAGCTTTATTGGCGAAGATCACCTCAAGCGCCTGGTGGAAGAGGCTCAGGTGTTGGTGGATGGCGCCATCACCGCGAACTGACACACAGTTGTAAAAAATGTGGGAGCGGGCGTGCTCGCGATGGCGGTGGATCAGTCAATACATGTGTGACTGACCCATCGTCATCGCGGGCAAGCCCGCTCCCACATTGGTTTTTGAGTCTGGCTCGAGATCAGGCCAGGTCCACCAGCACCACTTCGCTGTCTTCGACCGCCGTTACCCGCAACACCCGCTCATCCTGCACTGCAACGCCGTCACGCGCCTGCGCTCGCAGACCATTGACCTCGATCACCCCGGTCGCCGGCACCAGGTACGCCCGGCGGCCTGCATCCAGGTGATACTCGGCACTTTCCCCAGCCTTCAGATTGGCCGCCACCAGGCGTGCGTCGGCACGGATCCGCAAGCTTTCATGGTCACCGTGCTTGCCGCTGGCCAAGGTCACGAACCCTTCGCGCTCACCCTTGGGAAAAGGTTTGGCGCCCCAGGAAGGGGGCAAGCCCGCTTCATTGGGAATGATCCAGATCTGGAAAATTTTGGTCGCCGTGGCTTCAAGGTTGTATTCGCTATGGGCGATCCCGGTACCGGCGCTCATCACCTGCACGTCGCCCGCCTCGGTGCGGCCCTTGTTGCCAAGGTTGTCGGCGTGGCTGATGGCACCTTCACGCACATAGGTGATGATTTCCATGTCCCGGTGCGGATGCTGCGGAAAGCCGGTGCCCGGCGCGATGATGTCGTCGTTCCACACCCGCAGGTTGCCCCAATGCATACGTTGAGGGTCATGGTACTCGGCGAACGAGAAGTGGTGATGAGCATCCAGCCAACCGTGATTGGCGCCGCCCAGGGAGGTAAAAGGTCGAAGTTCAAGCATGATCGTCTCCTGTTGATGGGCGTATCATCCGCCAGGGCATCATCGACAAAAAGCGTAAAAAATGCCTGATTCTTATCAGATTATTCGATTGTTTTTCCAGCCCCAGAACTAGACCCCAGCTTCAGTTCATCGCCTAACTGCATGAAGCCAAAGCAATTGGCTGGAACTGTCGAGGGATTCCGGCGACCATAGGGCCTCTGTTCGCTCAAGCCCCCGCAGGAGTCCGCGTGCCGCAACACACCCCCGATCTGCCTCCCGAACTGCGCCCCCTGGCGCAAATGCCGCTGTTCAAACGCCTGGCTGCGCGGCTGTTTGGCCATGGGTTGACGCGCCTGCGGGCCCAGCATCGTTTTTCGTGGTTGCACGGTCAGGCCGATGGCTTTCGCAGCGGGCATGAGGCCGGCGTGGAGTATGGCTACCAGGAAGGCCGGCGCGATGGCATCGAGGAGGGCCGTCAGGTTCTGTTGATTCGCGACTTCCGTAGCGATGAGCACCGCGCCCCGGGCGTGGACGACAGCCTGTTCGACGATTGGCGCCTGCCACTGACCCCCGAACTGAAAAAACGCATCAAAGCCGATGTGGCGCGCCTGCTGCCGGCCCATGCGCAGCCCAGCACGGCGCAGTGGAAGATGATCTTCAGCGATACCCCTTCAACTTCGGTGATTGCCGGGGCCGGGGCTGGCAAATCTACCTCGCTGGTCCTGCGGATCCTGCTGTTGACCCATTACCTGGGCTTTGAGCTGAGCGCCATGACCGTGGTGACCTTCACCCGCGAGTCGCGCCAGGACTTTATCCGCAAGCTCATGGAGATTCTCCACCTGTGGGGCCAACCCCTTGCTTTGAAAGAAGCCCAGGCGGTAGTGCGCACCTTTCACTCGCGCATCCTGCCTATGGTTCGTAGCCTTCCGGGCTTTGAGCGGTTGCAGGCCTTCGAAAACCTGCGCAGCGGCCTCTACGATGACGAGGCCGACAGCAACCCCTTCGATCTGCGCATCAACGATGCCCAACGCCAGCAGCTCAATGCCTGCTACCACGGCCTCTACGGCCGGCATGCACGTTTTCGCGAGTTGATTGCACCGATGGCCCGCCATGCCTTGCAGCTCAAGGAGCTGGAACGCGACCACCCGGATGTGCAAAAACGCGTGGCCGTCACCGAGTTGGCGGCCAAGCGCGATGAAGAATTGTGCGATGTGATCGAGGATCTGTGGTTCCGGGCCGGCGCATGGCCGATCAAGGGCATCGAGCCGAACCGCCAGCGTGTTGAAATCAATGGTGCGTCGTTCCATTGCCATGGCTACAGCGCCGAGCTGGATGCCTGGGTGGTGCTGGGCTTCGACGCCAGGGAAAACCCACAGATCGCCCGCCCTGGGGCCAAGCTGTCGGTGCGGGCTGAATGGGCGGTAAAACGCACCCTGTTTCAAGCATTCTGCCGCAAGCCATTGATTTGGTTGGATAACTACGAATCATCCAAGCGCCTGTTGAGCAGCCTGGCGGGGGATGCCAGCTCCGGCCCCGGGTTTGATTACAAGGTCAAAGGTGAGTTGGCTTCAGCGCCATTGCTGGACTGTTTTGTGAGCGCCGCCGGCTTTATCGAGAACCTCGGCCTGGACGTGCCCACGGCGGTGGGCCAGATGAGCTTTGCCAAGGATGACCCGGACCGCGGCTTCTTCGAGGCCCTGAGTATTTTCTGGAAGGCCCTGGAAGATCATCTGCTGGACCAGTCGCCGCCGATCATGACCTACAACCGCATGTTTTCGCTGTTTGGCGAGAACACGCCAGAAAACCTCAAGCTGCTCAGCGACGGGCTGTTGCGCCCGCTGTCGCACTTGATGATCGACGAATTCCAGGATGTCTCGCCACAGATCGTGTCGTGGATCCGCGCCAGCCTGCGCGAGATCCGCAGCCGTGGGCCGGCGCTGCATGTGGGGCGCGCGGCCCAGCATTCTTCGCTGCTCTGTGTCGGTGATGACTGGCAGTCGATCTATGGCTGGCGCGGCAGTTCGCCCAAGTACTTCATGGAGTTCAACAAGGAGTTCCCGTCGCCGACCACCACGCGGGTGATGCTCGGGGAGAACTTCCGCAGTCATCAGCACATCATTGATGCGGCCGAACATATCGTTAAAGCCGCACCGGCAATCAGCGGCAAGAAGGCCAAGGCCAGCGGCGCAGCCAGGGCGCTGGTGCCGGTACAGGTGCTGGATCGTGACGAGGCGGGCCTGGCGCAGCGGTTGCTGGCGCACTATCAACGGGGCGAGTCGGTGTTGATGTTGTATCGAAAAAGCAGCGATAAGCTATTGATTCAGGAACATATTCAGTCTGTAGTTAACCTTGATTCTAGCTTGCCGCCGGGCATGCGCCGCTTTAAGCAACTGACCTACCACAGCGCCAAGGGGCTACAGGCGGATGCTGTGTTTTTGCTCGGCGACTGCCAGCACCTGACCCGTTCGCCCTACAAGAACCAGGTGTACCGCATGGCCGGCCTTGGCAAGGACGGGGATGCCGAGCCTTACGACAATGCGCAAAAAGACGAAGTGCTGCGCCTGGCCTATGTCGGGATTACCCGGGCGGTGAGCCATTGCTATTGGTATGTCGAGGGGCAGGATGGCCAGGTGGGGCATGCGCCCAGGGCGTCGGATCGGGTGGCGGGGGGCAAGGCGTTCTTTGATGATCGCCGCGCCATTAAAGCGCAATAAATCAAATGTGGCAGCTGTCTCGCCGGGCGAGATAGCTCCCACACCCTTCAGGCCTGTAGCAACTTTGGCCGCACAAACGATTCCAGCTCAGCCTCGATCGCCTCGATAATCCGCTCCACATCCGTGGCATTCATCACCGTGGCGCAGGGAATGCCAGCGATGGCAATCAGGGTTTCACCACTCTCTCGGTCAAACAGGCGCGCAATCAGGCTGCCGGGTGCGTCCATGCTGCCTTCAAAACCGACCGGATGAAAATGCCAGCGCATCAACTGACATGCGTTGGGGAACGTCACTTTGTTCATGTGGCCCACCTTGTTCATTGAGCGCTTCCTTTAGCTCGCGGCAAGGGCGTCAGAACCATCAATGGCGCTGACCGTGAAGCTTAAAAAATAGCACTCACTCGCAGTGAACACCGGAGTTTTTTCTATCCGTTCGGCAGTTGCTTGCAAGAAGTTTGATGTGGGTCATGTCTTACGAATGCTTAGGCAAAAGGCCACTACTTAAAACTGTCACGTTGCCATTGAAGCCCTTGGTAAAGTTGTGCAAGCTCCAGGCTTTAGCCGTTTTCGAGCGTTGTATGCCACAGACCGCCCCGGCCGATAGCCCGCAACAGACGCAAGCGACTGCCGAGGTGGTGTTGCGCCATCATCTTTGCTGGAAACACCGGGACCTGGACGGGGTGATGGCGCACTATCACCCGGATATCCAGTACCACGATTTCTTCCAGAACCGCGTGGTGTGCTTCGACCAGTTGCGCGAGTACCTGCAAGCCAGCATGCCCCGCGACCCCGACGAAGGCATTGAACACACCGACCGCATTCGCACCGACGGCGATACCGCCTTTATCCAGTATCGCGTGACCTTGCGTGGCGGCCAGGGCCTGGTGTCGTTTCGCACCAGTGAGGCGATCACCGTGCGCGACGGGCTGATCTGGCGCGTCAACGAATACGCGTCCCTGGTGCACGAGCCCGCCACCAGCCGCTCCCAGTCCCAGGCCACGCGGCCGACCGTCAGCCGCCTGGGCCTGTCGCCCCAGCAACTGAGTTACCTGGCCAACGATCTGCAGCAGTACTTCCAGCGCCAGCAACCCTATCTCGACCCGGAACTGGACCTGCAGCGGGTGGCCAAGGAATGTGGTTACAGCCGCAACCAGATTTCCTATCTGCTCAACCAGGTGCTGGGGCAGAGCTTTTACCGCTACGTCAACCAGGCCCGCCTGCAGCATTTACTGGCGGCGCTGGACGGCGCCACGCCGCCGATCCGTATCGACGAGCTGGCGTTTGCCGCCGGTTTCAATTCCTTGTCGGCGTTCTACAGCTGTTTCCGCCAGCACACTGGCTTGTCGCCCAAGGCCTACGTCAAACAAATTTCCCTGCGTGCACGCGCGCAAGACGACGACTGAAGCCAGGCACTAGGATCACGCCATCGACGTTTGGTGGTGGAGTTCGGCATGCCGGCATGGCGCAAGATCAGTTTATGGATGGACCAGCTGCAAGAGCCGCTGGAGGCGCGTGCGTCCCTCGGGCAGGACCTGGATGTCGATGTGGCCATTATTGGCGCCGGCTACACCGGGTTGTGGACCGCCTATTACCTCAAGCGCCACGCGCCGCAGCTCAAGGTGGTGATCATCGAGGCGCAGACCGCCGGTTTTGGCGCTTCCGGGCGCAACGGTGGCTGGCTGATGGGCAATCTGCTGGGCGAAGATCGCTTGCTGGCAGGGCTGCCCGCCGAGCAGCGCCGGGCCTCGTTTGACCTGCTGCACGGCATCCCCGATGAAGTCGGGCAGGTGTTGCAGCGCGAAGGTATCGACTGCGACTACCGCAAAGGCGGGGCGTTGCACTGCGCCGCCCGGTACCCCGAGCAGGAAGCCAGCCTGCGCGAATACCTGGCCAAACTGCATGGCCAAGGCCTGACCGACGACGACTACCGCTGGCTCAGCCCCGAACAACTGGCCGGGCAGATCCGCATCGCCTCGGCCTATGGTGCGGTCTACACCCCCCACGTCGCGACGATCCACCCGGCCAAGCTGGTGCGCGGGTTGGCGCGGGTGGTCGAGGCCATGGGCGTGGCGATCTACGAGAACAGCCCGGTCACCCACTGGCAGTCCGGCAGCCTGCGCACCGAGCAGGCCCAGGTCCGTGCCTCGTGGGTGGTGCCGGCGGTGGAGGGCTATGCGCCGACGCTCAAGCCCCTGGGCCGCTATCAACTGCCGGTGCAGAGCCTGATCGTCGCCACCGAACCCCTGCCGGCCAGTACCTGGGAGGAAATCGGCCTGAATCAGGGCCAGGCCTTCGGTGAAAGCAGCCGCCAGGTCACCTACGGCCAGCGTACCGCCGATAACCGCCTGGTGTTCGGGGCCCGCGGCGGCTATCAGTTTGCCGGCAAGCTGCGCCACAACTTCGACCTCACCGACAGCGAAGTGGAACTGCGCCGCTACCTGTTCTGCGAGCTGTTCCCGCAACTCAAGCATGTGCGGGTCACCCACTCCTGGGGCGGTAACCTCGGCATGTCGCGGCGTTTCCGGCCGCACATGCTGTGCGACCAACAGAGTGGCATCGCCTTGTCCGGCGGGTATGGCGGGGAGGGCGTGGGCGCCAGCAACCTGGGTGGCCGGACCCTGGCCGACCTGATCCTGGGGCGCGACACGCCGTTGGTCCAGCAGCCATGGGTGTTGCGCGACGGCGGCCTGAATACCCTCCGGGGCTGGGAGCCGGAGCCGTGCCGCTGGTTGGGCTACAACGCCATAATTCGCAGTTTTGTCCATGAGGACCAGACCCTGGCCGACCCGAACACCGCGCCCTGGCGGCGCAAGCTGGCCAGCGGGATTGCCGGTTTCATGGAAGGTTTCATGCATTAAGTCGCTTCAATCACCACAGGTATGACCATGAGCATTACCCAATTCAAAGACACCCTTAACCGCCACTTGCCGGACTCAAACCCGGTCGCCGTGCCCCTGGGCACTCCGGTTGCCGTGGCCTCCACCCTCAGCGTTGAGCGCAACGACGGCGTCGAAACCGGTATCTGGGAATGCACCCCGGGCCGCTGGCGGCGCCAGATCGTGGCCCAGGAGTTCTGCCACTTTATCCAGGGCCGCTGCACCTTCACTCCCGATGACGGCGAAACCCTGCATATCGAAGCCGGCGATGCACTGATGTTGCCGGCCAACAGCACCGGCATCTGGGATATCCAGGAGACCGTGCGCAAGACCTATGTGTTGATCCTCTAATCTTTTGATCCTTGATCGCCTGCCATAAAAACAGCCCTATAACCGCCAGGAAATCGAACCATGAGACCCATTGCCCTGTTGCCCTTGATGTTGGTGGCGTCCCTGACCCAGGCCGCCGAAACGGTGAAAATCTACAACTGGTCGAGCTACATCGCGCCGGACACCACCAAGAACTTCCAGAAGGAAACCGGGATCGGTTTCAGCTACGACGTGTACGACAGCAACGAGACCCTGGACGGCAAGTTGATGACCGGTAACTCGGGCTACGACGTGGTGTTCCCGTCCAACCACTTCATGGCCCGGCAGATCCAGGGCGGGGCCCTGAAAAAACTCGACAAGAGCCAGCTGCCGAACTGGAAAAACCTCAACCCGGTGCTGCTCAAGGCCCTGCAAACCAACGACCCGGGCAATGAACACGGCTTCCCGTACCTGTGGGGCAGCACCGGCATCGGCTACAACATCGACAAGGTCAAGGCAGTGCTGGGCGACGACGCGCCGGTCAACTCCTGGGACTTGATCTTCAAGCCCGAATACATGGAAAAACTCAGTAAGTGCGGGGTGGCGATTCTCGACAACGGTCCGGAACTGCTGCCCATTGCCCTGAATTACCTGGGCTTGCCGCACCACAGCAAGAACCCCGAAGACTATAAAAAGGCCGAGGCGCTGCTGATCAAAGTGCGGCCGTACATTGCCTACTTCCACTCCTCGAAATACACCGGTGACTTGGCCAATGGCGACATCTGCGTGGCAGTGGGTTTTTCGGGTGACGTGCTGCAGGCCGAAAGCCGCGCCAAGGAAGCCAAGAATGGCGTGAAGATCGGCTACAACATCCCCAAGGAAGGCGCCGCGATCTGGTTCGACATGGTCGCCATGCCTGCCGACGCCCCGGATGAGAAGGCCGGCTATGCCTTTATGAACTACCTGCTGCGCCCGGACGTGATGGCCGACATCACCAACTTCGTGCACTACGCCAACGGCAACAGCGCCGCCGACAGCCTGGTAGACCCGGTGATCAAGAGCGACACCAAGGTGTACCCGAGCGAGGAAATGATGGGCAAGCTCTTCGCCCTCGAAGCCATGCCGATGAAGATCGACCGTGTTCGCACGCGGATCTGGAACACCATCCGTACCGGGCGCTAAGGCAGCAGGCTTACCCTGGTGGGGGCTGGAGTGTCAGGTTAGATAAATGCGACTGACACACCGCCATCGCGGGCAAGCCCGCTCCCACAGGGGGAACTCGGCGAGCAGAAAATTGTGGCTACACCACAAGTCAAATGTGGGAGCTGGCTGGCCTGCGATGGCGGTAGGCCAGTCGACACATCCTTACTGGATCCACCACTCCCGCGTGCCTGCCCTATGGGTTATCCAGGTCATGCCCCAACGACTGGATAAACAACGAAAACAACTCCGGCTGCGACGAGATATCCAGCTTGGCGTACAGGTGCCGGCGATGCACCTTGACCGTGTCCGGCGAGATGCTCAGGCGTTCGGCCATGGCCTTGGATGAGAACCCGCGCAATACCAGGCGGGCGATTTCCAGTTCGCGCTCGGACAACACCCCACTGCCAAAATGGCTCAACGCATCGCGAATCTGGCTGGCCATGGCCTCGCCGGCCGGTGCGCGCCGGGTGCTCTGCTGCCAGTGCTGCTGCATCAGTGGCAGCACCCACGCCGCCAGCAGGGTCAGCAGCCCGGTTTCAGACGCGGTAAACACCCGCTGCATCCCCAGGGACAACGACAAGGTGCCCACCCCCGGCAGTTGCAGGATGAACTGCACCTCATCCTCCAGCACATTGTCGTGAAAGTAATTGAGGAAGTACTCGCTCTGGCGGAAATGGTCCGGCGCCACCTCTTCCAGGCGATACACGCCGCTGGCATAGCCTTCGCGGCAGGCCTGGAAGAACGGGTCGAGCAAGTACAAACCATTGAGGTACACCAGCATCGACGCCGGTTTGCTGGTGGGCTGCGCGTCGTACTCCTCCAGCGCCTGGGGCGGGCCATCCAGCGGGTAGAAGATTGCCAGGGCGTTATCGAACGCCAGGTTCTGGTGCAGCAGCAACACCAGTTGCTTCCAGAAACGCTCGGTGCCAATTTGCGACACCGTCCGACCCAGCCCCGCATGCATGCCGATTTCCCTGAACAGGCTCATGTGATGGGTTCCGATGGCTGAAAGATCGGCCAAGGGTTCGGCTTTTGCACGAGCCCGTCAAGGGGAGTACTCCAATAGGGGAATTGGCGGGTGCCGGCGCAGCGCCTAGATTCCCTGGCATTCAGCGGGAAACATATCCCGCACACGCATTCCCTTTTCGTTCCTGCCTCAACCAGCTTTCCAATAAAAAGAATAACCACGAGGATAACGACATGAGCGCAACCCCCGCACCCGACGGCGTGCTGAAACCTACCTTGAGTGTGTTCGATGTGGTGGCCATTACCGTTTCGGCGGTAACCCCGGCCAGTTCCGTATTTGTTATTGCACCGTTCGCGATCCAGCAAGCGGGCAGCGGGGTGTTCCTGGCATTTGTGATGGCTGGGCTACTGGCGCTGATGTTTGCCTTTTGCTACGCGGAACTGGGGCGTGCCCATAACAGTGCCGGTGGCGAATACGTGTACGCCAAGCGCGTGTTTGGCGGCATGGCCGGCTACGCGACGTTCCTCACGGTACTGGTGATGCTGCTGTTTATCCCGCCAGTCCTGGCCACCGGCGCCGCGACCTACCTCAATAACGCCCTGGGCACGAAATTCGATTCACAAACCGTGGCCCTGGTGATTGTGGTGTGCAGTTACGCCCTGGGCATTCTCAATATCAAGCTCAACGCCTGGATCACCGGCACTTGCCTGCTGTTGGAAGTGGCGGCGTTGCTGGTGATTGTGTTTATCGGCTTTGGCAACCCGGTACAGCCGGCCAGTGTGCTGTTCCAACCGCAGATCGTCGAAAACGGCGTGCTGCACCTGGCGCCCTGGGCCCTGGTGATCGGCGCGGTGGGCATCGGCCTGTTCTCGTTCAACGGCTACGGCCCGGCGGTGTTGCTGGCCGAAGACATGAAGTGCGGCGGCAAGGGCGTGCACAAGGCGGTGCTGTGGTCCCTGGGCCTGGTGGTGGTGATCGAGTTGGTGCCAATCACCGCGCTGTTGATCGGCGCGCCCTCCCTGAGCGAGATGATCAGCAGCCCGGACCCCATCGGCTACCTGCTGACCAGCCATGGTAATGAAACCCTGTCACGCCTGGTCAGCGCCGGGATCTTCCTCTCGGTGTTCAACGCCATCGTTGCCATCGTGATCCAGATCGGCCGGGTGGTGTTCAGCAGCGGCCGTGATGCGCTGTGGACGCCGACCATCAATAAACTCTTCACCCGCATCCACCCACGCTGGGATTCGCCATGGCTGGCCACGCTGTTTCTGGCGATCCCATCGGCACTGCTCAGCTTCAGCTCCAACCTGGCAGACCTGACGTCCTTCAGCGTGTTGTTGATCATGCTGGTGTACCTGATCGTCGCCCTGAGCGCGCTGATGAGCCGGGTGCTGTTGCGCGACCGCGAGCACCCGTACCGCATGCCCCTGTGGCCGGTGCCGGCACTGCTGGCCGTGGCGGGCGCGGGTTATCTGTTGTTTACCTTGTTTAGCGCGGCGTCCATGCGCGACATCATGATTATCATCGGCCTGCTGGCCTTGTCGGTGATCCTGTACTGCATCAGCGGCCGGTCGAGTCCGGCGTTTCAGAAACTGTAAGGAGTGGTTATGCGCGCACGTCAATTGGGCATCACGTTGGGGCTGGGTACGCCCGGCGAATTGAATGCGATTACCGACGTCCCCGGGATTCGGGTCGGCCACAGCACGCTCAAGGAGCAGATCGACGGCAAACAGGTGCGCACCGGGGTCACACTGATCCAGCCGCGGGCCGGTGCAGCGCGGCTGCAGCCGTGTTTTGCCGGGTACCACGTGCTCAACGGCAACGGCGACGCCACCGGCCTTGAGTGGATCGGCGAAGCGGGGCTGCTGACCACGCCCCTGGCGATCACCAACACCCACAGTATCGGCATTGTGCGCGACACCCTGATTGCCCTGGAGCGCGACAGCCTGGCGGACCCGGCGGTGTACTGGTGCATGCCGGTGGTGATGGAAACCTACGACGGCCTGCTCAACGATATCTGGGGCCAGCATATCGGCCCCGAGCATGTGCTGCAGGCCGTGGCCAACGCGGAATCCGGCCCGGTACAGGAGGGCGCCCTGGGCGGTGGCACCGGGATGATCTGCCATGAATTCAAGGGCGGCATCGGCAGCGCCTCGCGCAAGCTGGCGGCGGAGCAGGGCGGCTGGACTGTCGGCGTGCTGGTGCAGGCCAACCACGGCAAGCGCCAGGAGCTGCGGGTGGATGGCTACCCGGTGGGGCGGCACCTGATGGAAATCGCCTCGCCATTTGCCGAGCGTGGTACGCCGGGCATGGGTTCCATCGTGGTGATTATCGCCACCGATGCGCCGCTGCTGCCGCACCAGTGCCAGCGCCTGGCGCAACGCGCCTCCATCGGCATTGCCCGCACCGGCGGTGGCACCGAGGACTCCAGTGGTGATCTGTTCCTCGCGTTTGCCACCGGCAACCACGACCTCCCGCCGGCGGATTACGGGCGCAAGGACCTGCCCCTGAGCACAACGTTGAGCATGGTCAATAACGATCATATTTCGCCCTTGTTCAGCGCCGCGGCCGAGGCGGTGGAAGAGGCGATCATCAACGCGATCCTCGCCGGGGAGGACATGACCACCGCCGATGGCGTGCTGGTACCGGGGCTGGAGGGGCAGACGCTGCTGGAGGCCCTGCGCCAAACGGGGTGGCGTGGCTAGTCTTGACCTCGCTATCGCCGGCTTGCCGGTGATAGCGGCCGCAAGCTGTCGATATTTAAACAGTGGCTATTTAATATTTACCAATGACACGGTGGCACTTTAAAAGTGCACCCCACTCAATATATTGGATCCACTTAGCACTAAAGTGTGACGTGTCTGGCATTTAACTATTTAGCACTATTTAATATTTAAATAGCCCGCTTGCCGCCATCCAGCCCAAAACAAAGAATATAAACACTTGATTCCCAATGTTTGCAGTCGTTATTCCGTCCACGCACTTTTCCAACAAAAAAAATACTGGACGTGTGATTTCGAATTGTGTCAGTTTCTTTTCGCCTTCATAAGAGGCGAGTGATAGGACGATCTCGCCCGAGAGCGTCGCTATCGGACAAAAACTGTTCCACTTGCAAACAAGGAAGTACGTTTATGTCGAAAGTAAAAGACAAAGCTATTGTCTCGGCAGCTCAAGCAAGTAGTGCCTATTCACAAGTCGATAGCTTTAGCCATTTGTATGACCGTGGCGGCAATCTCACGGTCAATGGCAAACCCTCGTTCTCTGTCGACCAGGCAGCCGACCATTTGCTGCGCGAAAACGCGGCATACCGGGACGTTGACGGTAACGGCAGGATCGACTTGACCTACACCTTCCTGACCTCGGCTTCCTCGGCGACCATGAACAAGCATGGTATCTCCGGGTTCAGCCAGTTCAGCAACCTGCAAAAAGGCCAGGCCGTTCTGGCCATGCAATCCTGGGCCGATGTGGCCAATGTCACCTTCACCGAGAAAGCCTCGGGCGGCGACTTCCACATGACCTTCGGCAACTACAGCGCAGGCCAGGACGGCGCCGCGGCGTTTGCCTACCTGCCTGGCACCAATGAGAAGTACCACACGAGTGGCACGGATGGCACCTCGTGGTACCTGATCAACAACAGCTACACCGCCAACATCAACCCTGGCCTGAACAACTACGGGCGTCAGACCCTGACCCACGAGATCGGCCATACCCTGGGCCTGGATCACCCTGGCGACTACAACGCCGGGACCGGCAACCCGTCTTACAAAGACGCGGACTACGGCCAGGACACCCGTGGCTACAGCGTCATGAGCTACTGGGGCGAAAACAACACCAACCTGAACTTCACCAAAGGCGGGGTCGAGGCCTATGCGTCCGGCCCGCTGATCGACGATATTGCGGCGATCCAGAAGCTCTACGGTGCCAACTACAACACCCGTGCCGGTGACACCACCTACGGCTTCAACTCCAACACCGGGCGCGATCACCTCAGCGCCACGTCCAACGCCGACAAGCTGGTATTCTCGGTATGGGACGGTGGCGGCAACGACACCCTGGACTTCTCCGGCTTTACCCAGAACCAGAAAATCAACCTCAACGCGACTTCGTTCTCCGATGTGGGTGGCCTGGTGGGTAACGTGTCGATCGCCCAGGGCGTGACCATGGAAAACGCCTTTGGTGGCTCGGGCAACGACCTGCTGATCGGCAACGCCGTGGCCAACACCCTCAAGGGTGGCGCCGGCAATGACCTGATCTACGGCGGTGGCGGTGCCGACAAACTGTGGGGCGGCGCGGGTTCGGACACCTTTGTGTTCGGTGCCAGCTCTGACTCCAAGCCGGGTGCAGCGGATCAGATTCTTGATTTCACCTCGGGTTCGGACAAGATCGACCTGACCGGCATCACCAACGGCAGCGGCCTGCATTTCGTCAACGCCTTTACCGGCGCTATCGGTGATGCCGTGCTGACTTATGCCTCGGGTACCAACCTGGGCACCTTGGCGGTGGACTTCTCCGGGCACGGCGTGGCGGATTTCCTCGTCACCACCGTAGGCCAGGCGATGTATAGCGACATCGTGGCTTGATCAAGGCGTAACGAAGGGTGGCGCCCCGGCGCTGCTCTTCCCTTGCAACAGCCCCGTAAACGGGTAATGGTGATGACTAATTTTCGCAACGCAATCGCCTGGTTGATCCTGGCATTGCTCGTGTCGGCAGGAGCCAACGCAATGGCAAGCAGTCTTGTTTTACCCAGCACCGCGCAATTGGCGGGGCACTGGCAACTGCGCCAGCAGGAGCAGGTGTGCGAGCTGGATCTGATCGCCGAACCCAATAGCCTGGCCGGTGATATTGAGTGCGCGCAACAGTGGCTGGGGCAAAAACCCCTGACCTGGCTGCCCACCCCGGATGGCATTTGGCTGATGAATACCGAGGGCACCGGTATTACCCATTTGAATCGACAGAAAGAAGGCGAATACACCGCGCGTTCTGCTTCTGGAGTAGAGCTGTTACTGCGACGCACACACTAATTAAGTATTGCGGTTATATGCTTATAACTGCCGGGTATAGAGGTATTTGTTGGTCGTGACCTTTATCGACCTGTCACTTCCAACGCATTAAACACTATTGAAATAGTTGCCCGCCCCATTGTTTGGGGCGCTCGGCAGACTATTGCGCGTATTTCAGTCCAGGGAAGATCAGGCAACATGGCGAAGACCACTCCCACTGCACCACTGTTTAAAGCCCTCGGCGATTATAAAAGTATCCTGATCAGCGTCGGTTGCTTTACCGCGCTGATCAATCTGCTGATGCTGGTGCCGTCCATTTACATGCTGCAAGTGTATGACCGGGTACTGTCCTCGCAGAATGAAACCACCCTGGTGATGTTGACCCTGATGGTGGTGGGCTTCTTTGCCTTTATCGGCACCCTGGAAATCGTCCGCAGCTTTATCGTGATTCGTATCGGCAGCCAGTTGGAGCGGCGGTTCAACCTGCAGGTGTACAAGGCCGCCTTCGAACGCAACCTGCAACGGGGTGAGGGGCACGCCGGGCAATCGCTCGGGGATTTGACCCATATCCGCCAGTTCCTCACGGGGCCGGCGTTGTTTGCGTTCTTCGATGCGCCGTGGTTCCCGATCTACTTGCTGGTGATCTTCCTGTTCAACGTGTGGCTGGGCGTGCTGGCCACGGCGGGTGCGGTGCTGTTGATCGGCCTGGCGTGCCTTAACGAATACCTGACCAAAAAGCCGTTGCGCGAAGCCAGCGGCTACTCCCAGCAGTCCACCCAACTGGCCACCAGCCACTTGCACAACGCCGAGACCATCCAGGCCATGGGCATGCTGGGGGCGTTGCGCAGTCGCTGGTTCCAGGTGCATTCGCAATTCCTCGGCCTGCAAAACCGGGCCAGCGACACCGGTTCGGTGATCAGCTCCTTGAGTAAATCCCTGCGCCTGCTCCTGCAATCCCTCGTGCTGGGCTTGGGCGCCTTGCTGGTGATCAAGGGGCAGATGACGGCCGGGATGATGATTGCCGGCACCATTCTGATGGGCCGGGTGCTGAGCCCGATTGACCAGTTGATCGCCGTGTGGAAGCAATGGAGTTCGGCCAAGCTGGCCTATCAACGCCTTGATGAGCTGTTGCAGGAGTTCCCGCCTGGGGCGCAGGCCATGGCGTTGCCGGCGCCTCAGGGCCAGGTGAGTTTCGAGCAGGTCAGCGCCGGGCCGCCGGGGCGGCGGGCGGCGACCTTGCATCAGGTCAGCTTCAAGCTGGCGGCCGGTGAGGTGCTGGGGGTGTTGGGTGCCTCCGGCTCCGGCAAGTCGACCCTGGCACGGGTGCTGGTGGGGGTGTGGCCAACCCTGGCCGGCACGGTGCGCCTGGACGGCGCCGATATCCATCGCTGGGACCGCGACGACCTCGGCCCCCATATCGGCTACTTGCCCCAGGACATCGAACTATTCAGCGGCAGCATCGCCGACAACATTGCACGTTTTCGCCAGGCTGACCCCGAGCGGGTGGTGCAGGCCGCCCAGCAAGCCGGGGTGCATGACCTGATCCTGCGCTTGCCCCAGGGCTACGACACGGTGTTGGGCGACGACGGCAGCGGCTTGTCCGGCGGGCAGAAACAGCGGGTGGCCCTGGCCCGCGCGTTGTATGGCGGGCCGCGCCTGATCGTGCTCGACGAACCCAACTCCAACCTCGACACCGTAGGCGAAGCCGCCCTGGCCAGCGCCATCATGCAGATGAAAGCCCAGGGCAGCAGCGTGATCCTGGTGACCCATCGCTCCTCGGCCCTGGCCCAGGCCGACAAATTGCTGGTCCTCAATGAAGGCCGCCTGCAAGCCTTTGGCCCCAGCCAGGAGGTGCTGCGGGCACTGTCCGGCCACACGGAGCCCCCCCGTGAAAAGGCCGGCGTCAGCTTGAACCGTCAATATCCTGCGGCAAGGAATCCAGGCCAATGAGTACCGATAACAGCCTGCCACTCGAGCAGACCTTTCCCGAGCGCGATGCGCGCTTTTTCTCCCGCATGGGCTGGCTGATGACGGTGGTTGGCGCTGGGGGATTCTTCCTCTGGGCCAGCCTTGCGCCGCTGGACCAGGGGATCCCGGTGCAGGGCACGGTGGTGGTGTCCGGCAAGCGCAAGGCCGTGCAAACCCTGAGCCCCGGCGTGGTCAGCCGGATCCTGGTGCGCGAAGGCGAGGTGGTCAAACAGGGCCAGCCGTTGTTTCGCCTCGACCAGACCCAAAGCCAGGCCGATGTGCATTCCCTGCAAGCCCAGTACCGCATGGCCTGGGCCAGCGTCGCCCGTTGGCAGAGCGAGCGCGACAGCTTGCCTGCCGTGGCCTTTCCCGCTGAACTGAGTGCCAACCCCGATCCTGCGCTAGCCCTGGTACTTGAAGGCCAGCGCCAACTGTTCAGCAGCCGGCGCGAGGCCTTTGCCCGCGAGCAATCGGGGATCCGCGCCAATATCGAAGGCGCCAGCGCCCAGCTCAACGGCATGCGCCGCGCCCGCACGGACCTCAGCGCCCAGGCGCAATCGCTGCGTGATCAACTGGCCAACCTGCAACCTTTGGCAGACAACGGCTATATCCCGCGCAACCGCCTGCTGGAGTACCAGCGCCAACTGTCCCAGGTGCAACAGGACCTGGCGCAGAACAGCGGCGAAAGCGGGCGCCTGGAGCAGGGCATCCTCGAATCGCGCCTCAAGTTGCAACAGCACAGCGAGGAGTACCAGAAGGAAGTCCGCAGCCAATTGGCCGACGCGCAACTGCGCAGCCTGACCCTGGAGCAGCAACTGACCTCCGCCGGCTTTGACCTGCAACACAGTGAAATCAACGCGCCGGCCGATGGCATTGCGGTCAACCTCGGCGTGCACACCATCGGTGCGGTGGTGCGGGCCGGGGAAACCCTGCTGGAAATCGTGCCCCAGGGCACGCGCCTGGAAGTCGAAGGGCGGCTGCCGGTGAACCTGGTGGACAAGGTCGGCACCGATCTGCCGGTGGATATCCTGTTCACCGCCTTCAACCAGAGCCGCACGCCCCGGGTGCCGGGGGAGGTGAGCCTGATCTCCGCCGACCAGTTGCTCGACGAAAAAACCGGTGTGCCGTATTACGTGCTGCGCACCACGGTCAGCGATGACGCCCTGGAAAAACTCCAGGGCCTGGTGATCAAGCCGGGCATGCCCGCCGAGATGTTCGTGCGCACCGGCGAGCGCTCGCTGCTCAACTACCTGTTCAAGCCGCTGCTCGACCGTGCCGGCTCAGCGTTGACCGAGGAATGAGCATGAAGCCTGTGTTCATCGCCTTGTTTCTCGCCTGCACCAGCGCCCAGGCAGCCATGGGCCCGTTCGATGTGTATGAACAGGCCCTGCGTAACGATCCAGCCTTCCTTGGCGCAATCAAGGAGCGTGACGCCGGCCTGGAAAACCGCACCATCGGCCGCGCCGGCCTGTTGCCCCGGCTGTCGTACAACTACAACAAGGGCCGCAACAACTCCCAGGCCAACCTGCCCGATGGCCGTGGCGGCCACTATCACGACGACCGCAACTACAACAGTTTCGGTTCGACCTTCACCCTGCAACAGCCGCTGTTCGACTACGAAGCCTATGCCAATTACCGCAAGGGCGTGGCCCAGGCGCTGTTTGCCGATGAGAGCTTTCGCGACAAGAGCCAGGCGCTGTTGGTGCGGGTGCTGACCTATTACACCCAGGCCCTGTTCGCCCAGGACCAGATCGACATCGCCCGGGCCAAAAAGAAGGCCTACGAGCAACAGTTCCAGCAGAACCAGCACCTGTTCCAGCAAGGCGAGGGCACCCGCACCGACATTCTGGAGGCCGAGTCCCGTTATGAACTGGCGACGGCCGAAGAGATCCAGGCGCTCGACGAGCAGGACGCGTCACTGCGCGAACTGGGGGCTTTGCTTGGCGTACAGAGCGTCGACATTGCCGACCTCGCGCCACTGAACCAGGACTTCGCCGCCTTGACCCTGGCCCCGGCCAACTACGACAGCTGGCACGAACTGGCATTGACCAACAACCCGACCCTGGCCTCCCAGCGCCAGGCCGTGGAAGTGGCGCGCTATGAGGTGGAACGCAACCGCGCCGGGCATCTGCCACGCATCACCGCGTATGCCAGTTCGCGCCAGCAGGAGTCCGACAGTGGCAACACCTACAACCAGCGCTACGACACCAACACCATCGGCATTGAAGTCAGCGTGCCGTTGTATGCCGGGGGGGGAGTCTCGGCGTCCACCCGCCAGGCCAGTCGCTCCATGGAGCAGGCCGAGTACGAGCTGGAGGGCAAGACCCGCGAGACCCTGATCGAGCTGCGGCGCCAGTTCAGTGCCTGCCTGTCGGGGGTCAGCAAGCTGCGCGCCTATCAAAAGGCCCTGGCCTCGGCTGAAGCGCTGGTGGTGTCGACCAAGCAAAGCATCCTTGGCGGCGAGCGCGTCAACCTCGATGCCCTCAACGCCGAGCAGCAGCTGTACAGCACCCGTCGCGACCTGGCCCAGGCCCGTTACGACTACCTGATGGCCTGGACCAAATTGCATTACTACGCGGGCAACCTGCGCGACACCGACCTGGCCAAGGTCGACGAAGCCTTTGGCCCAGGCCCGCGCTGAATAAAAAACACAATAAAAGTGAGGACGGTCACCGTGAACGCGAAACAACGAGGCTATCACTGCGTCATGCTGTGTGGGCTGGCCAGCCTGGGCACTGCCCAGGCCGCGCCCTATGTAGAGGCCGGCAAGCTGGGCGACCCCGCCAGTTGGCGCTCGGCGGAATACCAAAGGGACTGGGGCCTGGGCCGCATGCAGGCTGATCAAGCCTATGCCGCCGGGATCAGCGGTGCCGGGGTGAAGATCGGCGCGCTGGACTCGGGTTTTGATGCCAGCCACCCGGAAGCCTCCCCGCAGCGTTTTCACCCGGTGACCGCCAGCGGCACTTACGTGGATGGCAGCCCGTTTTCCACCACCGGCGCGCTGAATCCCAACAACGACTCCCATGGCACCCACGTCACCGGCACCATGGCGGCTGCGCGGGACGGCAACGGTATGCATGGCGTGGCCTACAACGCGCAGATCTATGTGGGCAATACCAACGCCAACGACAGCTTCCTGTTTGGCCCGACGCCCGACCCCAAGTACTTCAAGGCGGTGTACAGCGCCATGGTCGATTCCGGGGTACGCGTGATCAATAACAGCTGGGGCAGCCAGCCCAAGGATGTCAGCTACCAGACCCTGGGTGATCTACACGCCGCCTACGCGCAACACTTCAACCAGGGCACCTGGCTGGACGCCGCCGCCGATGTGGCCCGCGCCGGGGTGATCAACGTGTTCAGCGCCGGCAACAGCGGGTATGCCAACGCCAGCGTGCGCTCGGCCTTACCGTACTTTGAGCCGGCGCTGGAAGGCCACTGGCTGGCGGTGTCGGGCCTGGACCAGGCCAATAACCAGAAGTACAACCAGTGCGGCATCGCCAAGTACTGGTGCATCTCCACCCCCGGCGCGAAGATCGACAGCACCATCCCGGGCGGCGGTTATGCGGTCAAGTCCGGCACCTCGATGTCGGCGCCCCATGCCACAGGCGCCTTGGCGCTGGTGATGGAGCGCTACCCGTACTTGAACAACGAGCAGGCCTTGCAGGTGTTGCTGACGACGGCCACGCAACTGGACGGTTCGGTGACCGACGCGCCGAACGCCAAGGTCGGCTGGGGCGTGCCGGACCTTGGCCGGGCGATGCATGGACCGGGGCAGTTACTGGGCACCATGGACGTCAATCTGGCGGCCGGGCAGGGCGATGTGTGGAGCAATGGCATTTCCGACAAGGCGCTGCTGCAGCGCCAGGCGGAAGACAGCGCCGAACACCTGGCATGGCAACAGACCGTGCAGGACAAGGGCTGGGAAAATGGTCCTGGCGCCGGCGCCAGCCAGCAGGAGCAGACCGACTACGCGGTAGGCATGGCCCGGGATGCGGCGGCGGCCCAGCGCATTTACCAAGGCAGCCTGATCAAGTCCGGCGCCGGTAGCCTGCTGCTCAGTGGCGACAGCACCTATCGCGGCCCGACCACGGTCAATGGCGGTGTTTTGAAGGTCGATGGTTCGTTGACCTCGGCGGTCACGGTCAACCCTGGCGGGACCCTGGGCGGTTCCGGGCGCATCGGCGCATTGCAGGCCAACAGCGGCAGTGTGATTGCGCCGGGCAATTCCATCGGCACCTTGAACGTGACCGGGGATGTGCGCTTCGACGCCGGTTCCACCTATGCGGTGGAGCTGTCGGACGCCAGCAGCGATCGTATCGTCGCGGGCGGCAAGGCCACCCTCAACGGCGGCACTGTGACCCTGGCCCTGGAAAACAGCCCGACCCTGCTCAGCCAGCCCCAGGCGCAAAGCCTGATCGGCCGCCAGTACAACATCTTGCAGGCGGCGGGCGGAGTGACCGGCAGTTTTGCTGCGGTATTGCCCAACTATCTGTTTCTGGGCGGCAACCTCGATTACGGCACTAACGGCGTGCAACTGGCTATCGCGCGCAATGACGCAAGCTTTGCCAGCGTCGCGGCGACCCGCAACCAGCTTGCCGTGGCTTCCGCTGCCGAGCAGTTGGGGGCCGGCAACCCGGTGTATGAAAGCGTGCTGAGTGCCGACTCCGCAGTGGTCGCGCGCCAGGCCTTCCAGCAGTTGTCTGGCGAAATCTACCCTGCGGTGGGCGCGATGCTGATCAACGACAGCCGCCATGTGCGCGAGGCCGTCGGTGAGCGCCTGCGCCATGTGCCGGCGACCGGCGAAAGCAACCTCTGGATCAAGGCCCTCGGCGCCTGGGGCAAGGCCGACAGCAGCAGCGAATACGCGGGGTACACCCGCTCTATCGGCGGAATGCTGCTGGGGGTCGATGGCCAGTGGGACGAACAGACCCGCGTCGGCGTGATGGCGGGCTACAGCGACAGCTCGCTGAACATGGGCGATGGCACGCACTCGTCGGCCGATGTCGACAGCTACCACCTGGGCACCTATGCCGGGCGTGAGCTGGGCAACTGGCGCGTGAGTGTGGGCGGCGCCTACAGCTGGCATCGCGGCGATGTGCAGCGCGACCTGCAATACAGCGACGTCAGCGCCAAGCAAAAGGCCAAGCTGGATGCACGCAGCCTGCAGGTGTTCACCGAGGCGGCCTACCGCTTGAACCTGCAAGCGCTGGCCCTGGAACCGTTTGCCAACCTGGCCTATGTGCACCTGGACAGCGAAAGCTTCCATGAAAAAGGCGATGCCGCCGCCCTGCAGCGCGGCAGTGATCGCCGCGACGCGACCCTGAGCACCCTGGGCCTGCGCGCCCTTAAAACAGTGCCGCTGAATGACCGCCAGCAACTGGAACTCTCCGGCTCGCTCGGCTGGCAGCACAGCCTGACACCGGTTGAATCCGAGGAGCACCTGGCCTTTGTTGCCGGAGGCCCATCGTTTGCCGTGCAAAGCACGCCGTTGCAGCGCAACGCCGCGCTGGTGGGCTTGAAGGCCAGCCTGGCATTGAGCGAGACCACGCGGGTCAACCTCGATTACAGCGGCCAATTGGGTGCGAAGGAGAACAACCAGGGCGTGGGCCTGAGCCTCGACTGGCAGTTCTGAAGCGGCGCCAACAAAAAGAACAACAAACGCAATGAAACTAAGGAAGGTCACCGTGAACGTAAAACAACGAGGGTTTCACTCCGCCATCCCAACAGGCCCGGGCTACCCGCTCAAGGCCCTGAGTCGCGTGCCATACGGCGCGTTGCTGTGTTGCCTGGCCAGCCTGGGTACCGCCCAGGCCGCACCCTACGTCGAAACCGGCAAGCTGGGGGATGTCGCCAGTTGGCGCAGCAATGAGTTCAAGGCCGACTGGGGCCTGGGGGCGGTGAATGCCGATGTGGCGTATGCCGCCGGTTACAGCGGCAAGGGCGTGAAGCTGGGGATTTTCGACCAGCCGGTGTACGCCTTGCACCCTGAGTTCTCCAGCCCGGGCAAGGTGCAGACCCTGGTCACTGAAGGGATCCGCCAGTACACCGACCCGTACATCCCGGTAAAGGCCGGTGACCCGTTCCGCTATGACGGCACACCGTCCCAGGGCTCCAATGGCAAGCTGGGCGACCACGGCACCCATGTCGGTGGCATTGCCGCCGGCGACCGTAACGGTGGGCCGATGCACGGCGTGGCCTACAACGCACAGATCCTCAGCGCCGAGAACGGTGACCCCGGCCCCGAAGACGGGATCATCCTGGGCAACGACGGCGCGGTGTACCAGGCCGGCTGGGACAGCCTGGTGGCCAATGGTGCGCGCATCATCAACAACAGCTGGGGCATCGGCATTGGCGATCAGTTTGCCCAGGGCGGCAAGGACCCGGCGTCCCCCCATTTCGGCCTCAGCGAGGCGCAGGCGCAGTTCGACCAGATCAAACCCTTGCTGGGCACCGCTGCAGGGGGCGCTTATTCGGGCGCGATCAATGCGGCGCGTAGCGGCGTGCTGACAATCTTTGCCGCCGGCAACGACTACAACCTGAACAACCCCGATGCGATTTCCGGCCTGGCGTATTTCGTCCCCGAGATCGCGCCCAATTGGCTGTCGGTGGCGGCGTTGCAGCGCAACCCGGACGTCAACAGCCCTAACCCCTATGTGATCAGCACCTTCTCCTCGCGTTGCGGGTATGCCGCGAGCATCTGCGTATCGGCACCGGGCACGGCGATCTACAGCTCGGTGATGGTCGGCACCACCGTCGATAACATGAACCTGGGCTGGAACAATAAAAGCGGTACCTCCATGGCCGCGCCCCATGTGGCGGGCGCGGCCGCGGTGTTGATGGAGCGTTTCCCGTATATGAGCGGCGAGCAGATTTCCACGCTGCTCAAGACTACCGCCACCGACCTTGGTGCACCGGGCATCGACTCCCTGTACGGTTGGGGCATGATCAACCTGGGCAAGGCGGTCAACGGCCCGGGGATGTTTATCACCGCCGAGGATATTCCGGCCGAGTTTCGCATCGACGGTGGCTATGGCAGCGGCCAGTTTGTCGCGGACTTGCCCGGGGTTGGGGCGGTGGTCGATGCCGGCAAGCCCACCGAGCGCCTGTGCACCGATGTGCACTGCGGGCGGGACGTGTGGAGCAACAACATTTCCGGTCACGGCGGCCTGACCAAGCAGGGCATCGGCACACTGGTGCTGACCGGCAGCAACACCTACAGCGGGCCGACCCTGGTCAATCAAGGCTTGCTGGCGGTCAATGGCTCGCTTACATCACAGGTCACTGTCAGCAACAGCGGGGTCTTGGGCGGGGCCGGTAGCATCGGCGCGCTAAACGCGAAAAGCGGCGGTACGGTCGCGCCGGGCAACTCCATCGGCACCTTGAATGTGGCTGGGGATGTCAATTTCGATGCGGGCTCCACCTATGCGGTAGAGCTGTCCACGACCAGCAGCGACCGCATCGTCGCCGGTGGCAAGGCGACCCTCAACGGCGGCACTGTGACCCTGGCCCTGGAGAACAGCCCGACCTTGCTTAGCCAGCCCGAAGCGCAAAGCCTGATTGGTCGCCAGTACAATATTCTGCAGGCGGCCGGGGGGATTACCGGTAGTTTTGCCTCGGTACTGCCCAATTACCTGTTTGTCGGCGGCAACCTGAACTATGGCGCCAACGGCGTGCAACTGGATGTTGCGCGCACGGCCAATAGCTTTGCCAGCGTCGCAGCGACCGATAACCAACGTGCGGTGGCGGCGGCTGCCGAGCAACTGGGTGCAGGTAACGGGGTGTATGAAAGCCTGCTGCTGGCGCCGAGTGCGGCCTCGGCGCAAGGGGCGTTCCAACAGTTGTCGGGGGAAATCTACCCCGCCCTGGAAACCGCGCTGGTCAACGACAACCGCTACCTGCGTGAAGCCGTAGGCGAGCGCCTGCAGCAGGGGGAAATGGGCACTTCAGCGCAAACCCTCGACTCGCGTGGCAACGTCTGGATCAAGGCCCTCGGCGCCTGGGGTAAAACCAACAGCGCCAGCGATACGGCGGGCTACACCACCTCCATCGGCGGCCTGCTGGCGGGTGTGGACGGTGCGCTGGATGACGACACGCGCCTGGGCCTGGTCGCCGGCTACAGCGATACCTCGCTGAACATGGGCGATGGCACCCATTCGCGGGCATCGGTGGACAGTTACCACTTTGGCGCCTATGCCGGTCACGACATCGGCGCCTGGCGCCTGAGCGGCGGGGCAACCTACAGCTGGCACCGTGCTGATGTGACGCGTGAGCTGCAATACGGCGAAGTCGCCGGCAAGCAGAAAGCCAAGGTCGATGCCCGCAGCACCCAGGTCTTTACCGAAGCGGCTTACCGCCTGAACCTGCAACCGCTGGCGCTGGAGCCATTCGCCAACCTGGCCTATGTGCATCTGGACAGCGATGGCTTCAGCGAGAAAGGCGATGCAGCGGCGCTCAAGGGCGGCGATGACACCCGCGACCTGGTGCTCAGCACCCTGGGCGTACGGGCCTTGAAGACCTTCAACGTCACCGACCATCAGGCCCTCGACGTTTCCGGCACCCTGGGCTGGCAGCACAACCTCAGCGCCACTGATTCCGAGCGCCACCTGGCGTTTGCTTCGGGTAGCACTGCGTTTGCCGTGGAAAGCTCGCCGATGGTGCGCGATGCGGCGTTGGTCGGTGCGCGGGCCAGCCTGGCGCTGACCAAGGATGCGCGGCTGAACTTTGACTACAACGGCCTGCTGGCCAGCAAGGAGAAAATCCACGGTGTGGGCTTGAGCCTGGACTGGGCCTTCTAAACACCGCAGCTCCAAACTGTGGGAGCAGGTTTGCTCCCACAGTTACAGCATTCCAACCGTTTTGGCTTTCTCGACAATTCCAACAAAAGAGAGGCAATACCATGGGTGTCTACGACTACAAAAACCTTACTACTGAGGACTCCAAAGCACTGTTCGCCGATGCCATGGCGATCACGTTGTACTCCTACCACAACCTGGATAACGGCTTTGCCGTGGGCTACCAGCAGCATGGCCTGGGGCTTGGCTTGCCGGTGACCCTGGTGCAGGCGTTGCTGGGCAGCGCCGACTCCCAGGGCGTGATCCCCGGTATCCCATGGAACCCCGACTCGGAAAAGGCCGCCCTCGACGCGGTGCAAAAGGCCGGTTGGACCCCCATCAGCGCCAGCACCCTCGACTACGGCGGCAAGGTCGATGCCCGGGGCACCTTCTTTGGTGAGAAAACCGGCTATACCAGTGCCCAGGTGGAAGTCCTGGGCAAATACGATGACGCCGGCAAACTGCTGGAAATCGGCATCGCCTTCCGTGGCACCTCGGGGCCCAGGGAGAACCTGATTGTCGATTCAATCGGCGATGTGATCAGCGACTTGCTGGCAGCCTTCGGCCCTGCGGACTATGCGAAAAACTACGCGGGCCAGGCGTTTGGCGACTTGCTCGGCAAAGTCGCCGCGTATGCCGGCGCGCAGGGGCTCAGTGGCCAGGATGTACTGGTCAGCGGCCATAGCCTCGGTGGCCTGGCGGTCAACAGCATGGCCGACTTGAGCAACACCACCTGGGCGGGTTTCTATAAGGACGCCAACTACGTGGCCTATGCCTCGCCGACCCAGAGCAGCGGCGACAAGGTGTTGAACATCGGTTATGAAAACGACCCGGTCTATCGCGCCCTCGACGGTTCGTCGTTCAATCTGTCGTCCCTCGGGGTGCATGACCAACCGCATGCCTCCAGCGCCGATAACATCGTCAGCTTCAACGACCACTACGCCTCGACGCTCTGGAACATCCTGCCGTTTTCCATCCTCAACCTGCCGACGTGGATTTCCCATTTACCCACGGGTTATGGCGATGGCATGAGCCGCATCCTCGAATCCAAGTTCTATGACCTGACCAGCCGTGATTCGACGATCATCGTCGCCAATCTGTCGGACCCGGCGCGCGCCAACACCTGGGTGCAGGACCTCAACCGCAACGCCGAAGCCCACCAGGGCAGTACGTTCATTATCGGCAGCGACGGCAATGACCTGATCCAGGGTGGCCGGGGCAACGACTACCTGGAAGGTCGCGCCGGCAACGATACCTTCCGTGATGGCGGCGGCTACAACATCCTGCTGGGCGGCAAGGGGTTCAACACCCTGGACTTGCAGCAGTCGCTGAAAAACGTCGAAGTGGCCAACGATGGCGCAGGCACCCTGTACATCCGCGACGGCCAAGGCGGTATCAGCATGACCCGCGATATGGGCGCGATAGTGAGCAAGGAAAGCTATCTGTTGCTGTTCAGCAAAGAGGTGACCCACAGCGTGACCGACAAGGGGTTGCTGGCGGGCAAGGACCTGACCGCCTATGCGGCGTCGCTCAAGGGCGATGCCGGCGCCAATCTGCTCAAGGCCGGCGATAGCGGGCAGTGGCTGTTTGGCCTGGACGGCAATGACCACCTGATCGGCGGTAAAGGCAACGATGTTCTGGTGGGCGGGGCCGGCAATGACCTGCTGGAAGCGGGTGGCGGGCGCAATACCTTCCTGTTCGACGGCGACTTCGGCCAGGACCGGATCCTGGGTTACCAGTCGACGGACAAATTGGTATTTATGGGCGTGGCGGGGGTGGACGGGCAGTACAACTACCTCGACCATGCCAAGGCAGTGGGCAGCGATACGCTGCTGACCTTCGGCGATAACTCGGTGACGCTGGTGGGGGTAGGGCTGGGCAGCCTGTCGGCGGAGGCGTTCGTGATTACCTGAAACAAACCGTAGGCGCCGGCTTGCCGGCTCCTACGGTGATTCGGTCAGTCTTCCTTGCGCACGGTCGCGACATCCGCCGCCTTGACCCGTACGCGTTTGCCGGCGATATCGGTGAATTCGTAGAAACCATCGGGAGTCTTGGCATTCGGCGTGTCTGTGGTCAGGTACTGCGTACCGTTTTGCAAGGTCACGACGGTCGGCGTCGAGCAACCGGCCAATGCCAGAAACGTCAGTGCAGCCAGCGGCAGGCCCCAGTTCTTCATGTTCATAACCCTTACTCTCATCCTTCGAAAACCCCGTGCTCAACGGCTGCGGGCAACAAATGTTACGCGGATCCACCCCCATCTGATCACTTTTATGCAAAAAGTTGCGTGCGCCACTGATCTATTAGCGATTGCAACGCAGGCCTGGCAGCGGCAATCTGTATGCATAACCAGTGTTTGCCCAAGTGCCCGTCATGTCCAATCCCCTCGAAGACCCGTTTTACTACCTGCATAACTTCCAGCAAGTGCTCGACTGGCTGGAGCAGCGCTATGCCGATGTGCTGGACGATGAAGAGCAGCGCTTTATTACGCAGTTCGCCCAGCTGCCGCAACCGGCCCAGGCGTTGCTGGTGCGCATGGTGATGCGCAAGGGCCTGCATTTTCGGGCGAGCAAGCTCAATTACCTCGAGATCGGCCCGATCGACGTGGCCGTGCAACCACTGTTGGCTCACGGTTGGGTGAATGAGCAGGGCCTGCTGGCGCTGGATGAGGTGTGGGGGCAACTGCAAAAAGGCGAGGTGCTGCAAGCGTTCAAGCCGTGGATCGAGCAGCCCAGGGGCAAGAAGTCCGATTGGCTGCCCGGTTTATCCAGCCAATTTACCGAGCCGCGGACGTTTGCGCAGTGGTGCCCGCAGTTGGACGACCGGCTGTACAGCCTTACGGTGATGGACCTGTGTGACCGCCTGCGGCTGATGTTTTTCGGCAACCTGTACCAGGACTGGTCGGAGTTTGTACTGGCGGACCTGGGGATCTACACCTACGAAAAGGTTGAGTTCTGTGCCGAATCCCGTGGCCTGCGCCATCGCGACGATGTGTCTGGCCTGCTGTTCCTGCACCAATGCCAGCAGGCCTTCGAGGCCGGTGAACCGTTGGCGGAGGTGCTGGCGCAGATCGCCACGCTGACCACTGATAACCCCTGGCTGGAAAAGCGCCGGGCCAAGCTGCTGTTCCAGGTCGGCCAGCATTGCGAACGGGTCGCCGAACTGGCCCTGGCCGAGGCGATCTACCGCGATTGTGCCTACCCCGGCGCGCGTGCACGGCTGATCCGGGTGCTGGAGCGTCAAGAGGCGTTCGCCCAGGCCATGGACCTGGCCCTGGAGGCGCAGGCAGCGCCCCACAGTGCGGCCGAGCAGCAGCACCTGTTGCGGGTGCTGCCACGGTTGCGGCGCAAGCTGGGCGAACCGGCGCTGCCCAAGGCCAAACCCCCGGTGATCCAGCGCCTGGACCTGGAACTGCCATTCCCGCAACCGCTGGCCGCCGTGGAGTTCTGCGTGCAGGCGCACTTGGGAGATGACGCGGGGCCGGTGCACTACGTCGAAAACACCCTGATCAACTCGCTGTTCGGCCTGTTGTGCTGGCCAGCGATCTTCGCGCCGTTGCCCGGCTCGTTTTTTCACCCGTTCCAGCGCGGGCCGGTGGACTTGCACAGTGAGGACTTCCAGCAGCGCCGCGCCGAACTGTTTGCCGCCTGCCTGGATCAACTGCACGACCAGCGCTACAAAACCACGATCCGCCAGCGCTACGCCGAAAAATGGGGGATCCAGTCACCCTTTGTGTTCTGGAATGTATTGAGCGAAGAGTTGCTCGAGCAGGCCCTCGATTGCCTGCCAGCCGAGCACCTGCGGCACTGGTTCGACCGCCTGTTGCTGGATATCCGCGCCAACCGCGCCGGGATGCCGGACCTGATCCAGTTCTGGCCGGCGCAAAAAACCTATCGCATGATCGAAGTCAAAGGCCCGGGCGACCGCCTGCAGGACAACCAATTGCGCTGGCTGGAGTTCTGTGGCGAGCACCAGATGCCGGTCACCGTCTGTTATGTCCGCTGGGCGGAGCAGGGCGCTTGAGCTATACGGTCGCCGTGCGGGCATTGTGCGAGTTCACGGCCAAGGTCGGTGACCTCGACCTGCGGTTTACCCCTTCGCCCAGTGCCCAGGAAGGCATGCTCGGCCACCGCACGGTGGCGTCCCGCCGTAGCGCGCATTACCAGAGTGAGGTGGCGCTGGAAGGGGGCTACCAACAGCTGAGCGTGCGCGGCCGCGCCGATGGTTATGATCCGGATCGCAACGTGCTGGAAGAGGTCAAGACCTACCGTGGCGACCTGGATGCCCAGCCGGCCAACCACCGGCAACTGCACTGGGCCCAGGCCAAGGTCTATGGCTGGCTGATGTGCCGCAAGCTGGGGTTGCCTGAGATCGGGCTGGCGCTGGTGTATTTCGATATCGTCAGCGAGCGCGAAACCGTGATCAACCAGCTGTGCCCTGCGGATGAGCTGGAGAAGTTCTTCAATCAGCAGTGCGCGTTGTTTCTCGGCTGGGCCGAGCAGCAGGCGCAGCAGCGCCTGGCCCGTGATACCGCAGCCAGGGCCCTGGCTTTTCCCCACGCGGACTTTCGCCTGGGCCAGCGCACCCTCGCCGAGTCGGTGTACAAGGCCGTCAGTACCGGGCGCTGCCTGATGGCGCAGGCACCCACGGGGATCGGCAAAACCATTGGCACGGTGTTTCCGATGCTCAAGGCCCTGGCGCCACAACAGTTGGACAAGCTGTTCTTTCTCACGGCCAAGACCCCCGGCCGCAAACTGGCGCTGGACGCGGTGCGAGTGCTGCACGCCAGCGCCGACCTGCCATTGCGGGTGCTGGAGCTGGTGGCGCGGGACAAGGCCTGCGAACACCTGGACAAAGCCTGTCACGGTGATTCCTGCCCACTGGCCAAAGGCTTTTATGATCGCCTGCCCGCCGCGCGCGAGGCCGCAGCCAAGGTGCGCCTGCTGGATCAACCCACGCTGCGCGAGGTGGCACTGGCCCATGAGGTGTGCCCGTATTACCTGAGCCAGGAGATGGCGCGTTGGTGCGACATGGTGGTCGCCGACTACAACTATTACTTCGATTTTGGCGCGATGCTGTTTGGCCTCGCCCAACTCAACCAATGGCGGGTCGCGGTGCTGGTGGACGAGGCCCATAACCTGGTGGAGCGGGGCCGGGCGATGTACAGCGCCGACCTTGATCAATTTGCCCTGAAGAGCGTGCGCGATAGCGCCCCCGAGCCTTTGCACAAGCCATTGCAGCGGCTCAACCGTGAATGGAATGCGCTGCACAAGGAACAGGTCACGGTGTACCAGGCCTATGCCAGCAAACCGGAAAAGCTGTTGCAGGCCCTGGCCCTGTGCACCAGCGCCATGGGCGAGTATTTCAACGACCACCCGCAGGCGCTCACGGGCGAACTGCAAAGCTTTTACTTCGAGGCCTTGCAGTTCGCCAAGGTGGCGGAGTTGTTCAACGAGCAGTTTATTTTTGATATCAGCCAGCGCGACCCGCTGGCCAAGCGCCGCTTCTCGCGCTTGAGCCTGCGCAACGTGGTTCCGGCCGAATTTATCCGCCCACGTTTGACCGCAGCCCGCAGCAGCGTGCTGTTTTCCGCGACCCTCAGCCCCCGGCATTACTACGCCGACCTGCTGGGGTTGCCGGCGGATACCGCGTGGATTGACGTCGAATCACCGTTCGAGGCCGCGCAGTTGCAGGTGCGCATCATCGATCGCATCTCCACGCGGTTTGTGCATCGCCAGGCGTCTCTGGAGCCCATCGTGGCGTTGATCGCCGAGCAATTTGCGCGTACCCCGGGCAACTACCTGGCGTTTTTCAGCAGCTTCGATTACCAGCAGCAAGTGGCGCAATTACTGGCCGAGCGGCATCCGGCGATCCCGACCTGGCATCAATCACGGGGCATGGCCGAAGCCGAGCGCCAGGCCTTCCTTGAGCAGTTCACCCAGCATAGCCAGGGCGTGGGGTTTGCCGTGCTGGGCGGGGCGTTCGGCGAGGGTATCGACCTGCCGGGGGCGCGTCTGATCGGGGCCTTTATCGCCACCCTGGGCCTGGCGCAGCTTAATCCGGTCAACGAGCAGATGAAGCTGCGCATGGGCGCGATCTTCGGTTCGGGGTATGACTACACCTACCTGTATCCCGGGATCCAGAAGGTGGTGCAGGCGGCCGGCCGGGTTATTCGCACCCAGCAGGACCAGGGGGTAGTGATGCTGATTGATGACCGTTTTGCCGAGCCCAAGGTGCGGCCACTGCTGCCGCGCTGGTGGTCGGTGACCTGAGGTATTTGCCCGATCAATGATGCTGGCGCAGGCCGTGCTGCTGGGGCAGTCTGCAGCAGTCCCTCTGATGGAGCCGCGTGATGAGTGCTATCGAGCAACAGACGATCCAGGTCAACGGTATTCAATTGAGCCTGCATATCGCCGGCCCCGAGACCGGCCCGCCGGTGTGGTTGCTCCATGGCTTTCCCGAGTGTTGGCACTCCTGGCGACTGCAGATACCGGCGCTGGCGGCAGCCGGCTATCGGGTGTTCGCCCCGCAGATGCGCGGCTACGGGCCAAGCAGTGCCCCTGCAGACATTGCTGACTACGACCTGCTGACCCTGTGCGCAGATATCCAGGGCGCCATGGACCTGTTCGGGCATCGTCGGGTGGCGATGGTCGGCCATGACTGGGGCGCCGTGGTGGCCTGGCACCTGGCCTTGCTGGAACCGCAGCGCATCTGCGCCCTGGTCACAATGTCGGTGCCCTTTGCCGGTCGCTCCCGCAGGCCGGTGATCGAGATCATGCGCGAGCTGTACGCCGAGCGGTTCAACTACATCCTGTACTTCCAGGAGCCCGGCGTGGCCGAACAGGAGCTGGAAGCGGACATCGAACGCACCTTGCGCCTGTTTATGCAGGACCAGGATGTATTCCTGCAGCAAAAGCCGGCCACGGCGACCTTGCTCGAGGGTGTCGCGCTGCCGGGCGCCTTGCCGGCCTGGTGCAGCCAGCACGACCTGGAGATCTATGTGCAAACCTTCGCCCAGGGTTTTCGCGGGCCGTTGAACTGGTACCGCAACTTCGAGCGCAACTGGCAGCGCACCGAGTTCCTGGCCGGGCGGCAGGTGTTACAACCGACGCTGTTCCTGATCGGCGACCGCGATCCGGTGGGGGTATTCGAGGCACATACGCTCAAGCGCATGCCCGAGGTGGTACCGCAGTTGGAACAGCAGGTACTGGCCAACTGCGGGCACTGGATCCAGGTGGAGCAAGGGGCGCAGGTCAACGCCCGGTTGCTGGAATTCCTCTGGCGTTGACTATCAACCCTTGGCCTTGGCCAGGAACGGCGCCAGGCGTCGGCCCATTTCTTCACCGAGAGCCTGTAGCCCGCTCAGGGGGCGGACCATCACCTCAAACTCGATGATCTGCCCCTGTTCGTTGAAGCGGATCAGGTCGATACCCTTGAGCTGCTTGTCGCCCACCCGCGCGCTGAACTCCAGCACCACACTGTGCCCGTCGGCGCTGGCCAGTTCGCGGTGGTACTGGAAGTCTTCAAACACTGTAAACACGGTGTTGAGGATCATCGACACCACGGGCGCGCCGGGGTAGGGCGTATGCGCCATGGGCGAGCGAAACACCGCCTCCGGCGCCAGCAGTTCGGGCAGGGCTTTGAGATCGGCAGTGGCCAGCATGGTGTGCCAGCGTTTCAGGGTATGGGCGGCCGGGGTGGCTAATTGCAGAGCGTCGGACATGGTCTGTACCTGTTCTTATGAGTGTCGAACAACCATAAGAGCAGCCACGAGGTGGGATCAATGATCCAAACTGACAGTTATATGTCTGGAGCAAACACCACACCTGTGGGAGCGGGCTTGTGGGGTCGCCGCATCGCTGCGATGGCGGTGTACCGGCCAATACATTTATCGACTGATACACCGCCATCGCAGGCAAGCCAGCTCCCACAGGGGAATGCAGCTTCGCACCCCGGCTTTGCTGTTGCTCTGCTTTTGATCTGGCTTTTGATCTTGATCTCAGGCGCCCCGTTAAACCACGATGGCCGCAGGCAGGTATTGCGCAGTGGGCACCCCGGCATGGATGCCGGGGTAGCCGCGACACGGCCATGGATGGCCGATCGCGGCGGGCCCACGGAGCAATGCCTGACTGCGGGCATGCCGAGCCTAGGCGAGGCACCGAGTGGTGGGGCAAGAGCCCTTTTGGTTACTTTTGGGGCTCTTTTCCAAAAGTGACCCGCTGTAAGAGCGGAACCAATAGCCGCCGTAACCGCAGCAACGGATATGTACACAAACCCAAGAAACACTAAAAAAATAGATACCTATGGCTATAACGGGCCCACCTCTACAGCGGGATATGGGGGGTCAAACCACCTCCAGGTAGGAACTGTGGATCGCCCGCGCCAGTTCGCGCACGGTGTCGATAAATTCGGTCAGCCGGCTGTGCAAGCCTTCTTCGAGAATCTCATCAATACCGGTGTAACGCAGCCGCGCCTCAAACTCGGCCGCCAAGCGCTGGGCCGTACGGCCGTAACTGCCCGGCAGGTCGGCGAGGATATGGCTCAACTCCTCGATACATGCATGCAACGAGCGCGGTACGTCGCTGCGCAACAGCAGCAGTTCCGACACCGAACGCGCATTCAGCGCATTGGGGTACAGCTCGGTGTAGGCCTCGAACGACGACAAGGCACGCAGCAGGGCGCTCCACTGGTAGTAGCCGCGGGCGGACAGGTCGCTGACTTCTTCGGACTCTTCGCCAAACATCTCGTAGCGTGCATCCAGCAGGCGTAGGGTGTTGTCGGCGCGCTCGACAAAGGTGCCCAGGCGGATAAACCGATAGGCATCGTTGCGCATGATGGTGCCGGACGTGGCCCCTCGGAACAGGTGCGAGCGTTGCTTGACCCAGTCACAGAAGTGGCTGATGCCATGGCGCGCCAGGCCGCCGGCGGCGATGCTGCGCATTTCCAGCCAGGTGGCGTTGAGGTTTTCCCACATGTCGGCGGTGATCCGCCCACGTACCGCATGGGCATTGCCCCGGGCGGCGCGCAGGCAGTTGTAGATACTGGCCGGGTTTTCTTCGTCGAGGGCGAAGAAGTGCAACATGCGCTCGGCGTCCAGTTGTTGATGGCGCTCCAGGTAGCTGTCGAGGGTGCCACTGCTGAGCAGCGACATCGCCAGTTCGTCCAGGCCATCACTGCGCCCGGCCTGGGGCATCAGCGACAGCGAGTAGCTGACCTCCAGCATGCGCGCCAGGTTTTCCGCGCGTTCCAGGTAGCGCGACATCCAATACAGATCTGCGGCGGTTCTACTCAGCATACTCAGCCCTCCACCACCCAGGTGTCCTTGGTTCCGCCGCCTTGCGACGAGTTGACGATCAATGAGCCTTCACGCAATGCCACCCGGGTCAGGCCGCCTGGCACCAGGCGGGTTTCCTTGCCCGACAGCACAAACGGACGCAGGTCGATATGCCGTGGCGCGATGCCGTTTTCGACAAAGGTCGGGCAGGTCGACAGGCTCAAGGTTGGCTGGGCGATATAGGCATGGGGCCGGGCCTTGATGCGTTGGCGGAAGTCCTCGATCTCGGCCGCCGAGGCGGCTGGGCCCACCAGCATGCCGTAGCCGCCGGAGCCCTGGGTTTCCTTGACCACCAGCTCGGGCAGGTGCGCCAGTACATGGGACAGTTCTTCAGGCTTGCGGCACTGGAACGTCGGCACGTTTTGCAACACCGGTTCTTCATCCAGATAGAAGCGAATCATCTCCGGCACATAGGGGTAGATGGATTTGTCGTCGGCCACCCCGGTGCCGATGGCATTGGCCAGTACCACATTGCCGGCGCAGTAGGCGGCCACCAGGCCAGGCACGCCGAGCATGGATTCGGGGTTGAAGGCCTGGGGGTCGAGGAAGGCATCGTCGATGCGCCGGTAGATCACATCCACGGCTTTCGGGCCGTCGGTGGTGCGCATGAACACCTTGAGGTCGTGCACGAACAGGTCGGCGCCTTCGACCAGCTCCACCCCCATTTCCCGGGCCAGGAACGCATGTTCGAAGAACGCGCTGTTAAAGCGCCCCGGGGTCAGCACCACGACATTGGGGTTGTCCAGGCGGCTGGCGCTTTTCAGGGTCTTGAGCAGCAGGTTGGGGTAGTGATCCACCGGCGCGATGCGCTGCTTGGCAAACACTTCCGGGAACAGGCGCATCATCATCTTGCGGTCTTCGAGCATGTAGCTCACGCCGCTGGGGGTGCGCAGGTTGTCTTCGAGGACGTAGTAGGTGCCATCGCCATCGCGCACCAGGTCGACACCGGAGATATGGGAGTAGATATTGCGGTGCAGGTCCAGGCCGACCATGGCCTTCTGATAGCCTTCATTGCCCAGCACCTGGTCGGCGGGAATGATCCCGGCCTTGATAATGCGCTGGTCGTGGTAGATATCGGCGAGGAACATGTTCAACGCATTGACCCGCTGGATACAGCCGCGTTCGATCACGCTCCATTCACTGGCGGGGATGCTGCGCGGGATGATATCGAAGGGGATCAGGCGCTCGGTGTCCTGCTCGTCACCGTACAGGGTGAAGGTGATGCCGGCGCGGTGGAACAGCAGGTCGGCCTCACGGCGGCGCTGGGCCAGCAGTTCCGGCGGGGTGTTGGCCAGCCAGCGGGAAAAATCCTGGTAGTGCGCACGGCATACGCCGTTTGCGTCATTCATCTCATCAAAGAAAGATCGAGCCATTCCAATTACCTTGTCAGTGCCGGGTGAAAGGCTGCAGGCACTGCCGCTTTAGAAAACGCATTGTTATGAGCCCGTGGCTTTTGGCGCCAACGGACCGGGTCCTTACTTTCTTTTGGAGTCGGCTCTGAGTCGGGGGGTAACAGTTGCTCCTGTGTTCACCTGGGCAGGCAGGGGGTTACAGGAGTAAAGCAATGGCTGTGCCGGAACCGCGTTTATTGGGATTACACGGTGTATCAGCCCGTTACTGGAGCAGACTGCGCAAGTGCAGTGCGTGATATGCGCAGTCTGCGCCCTATAACGGTGCGGGCGATTGACCTGAACTTCGGCCATGGGCGGTTCTTCTAAGGAGATTAAGCACTTTGAGGATCAACGATTGTGCCCAGAATCATCTCCCCGCACAGCCCGGAATCGGCGCTGACTGACCACACCGAACACAACGCCAAGATTTTCGGATCGCCCAAGGACCGGCTGGACTTCTATCGCCGGGAAATCCAGTACGAAACCACCATCCTCGCCAACCGCACCGATGCCTACCTGACGGCGCAGTCGTTTTTGGTGATTGCCTTTGTGTCGTGCATGGGCAACCTCAACCCGGAGTGGGGCAAGCTGTTTACCCTGGTGGTTCCGCTGCTGTTGTCGATGCTCGGGGTGTTCAGCTCGCTCAATGCCTGGCCGGGCATCCGCGCAGCCTACGACATCATTGATCACTGGCACTTCAAGCAAAGCGAGTTGTTGCGCAGCGAGCCGGTGATGGGCATGGCCTACGATGAGTCACCGCTGTTCTGCGAGACCGAGTCGTCGCACAAGGGTTATCGCAAGTCCTTGCTGTTTTCGGTGCGCACGCCGTGGCTGTTCATGGTGTTCTGGATACTGCTGGCGGCGTTTGCGTTCTATATCCAGGTGGACAATCCGGGGGCGTGACCATTGATCAGTACAGGTCATCCGGAATGAACTTCATCCACCAGTGCGGCACCTTAACCTTACACCATCGGATAAAGAGGTTCCCATGAGCACCCGTCACAGCCCAGACCCACACGTCAGCGGCAGGAACGATCCGGCCATCGATGACGAGACTCACCAAGTGCCCGCTCCCGGCACCGCAGCCGCCGCCCCCAAGGACCCACAACCCGCACCGACAAGGTGGCCAGGGACAATGAGTACAGCCCGGACTTCAAGCCAGAGCGCGAGCCCAAGCCGCAGACCGACGCTGATATTGATACCCCGGGCGGCTAAGGCCATGCACATTCCAGCCGAAGAGGAACCGATCAATGATCCGGGCAATGAAGACCCCGGATCGTTGATGGATGATGCGCAAGTGCCGCTGATTGAGGAGGATGAGGTGGCGGACGAGAGCAGTGCTGGTGCCTAGCGTCAGCGCCGCATCAGCTAGCCAGCTTGTTATGTGATCCAAAGCGAGAGGAGCGTGCATCAACCCTGGCATCACCCACCTGCCAACGGCGGCAGCCGGCGCTTGACCGGGGTTTTCTTGACGATGGCGGTGTTGGTTTCGGCATAGCCGTTGAGGCGGTCAAGCAAGGTGTCCAACTGATCCATGGTGCGCACGTGCAGCCGCGCGATAAAGCAGTCGTCGCCGGTCACCTTGTCACACTCGGTGAATTCCGGGATCGCCTGGATCTGCCGTTCAACCTCCTGCAATTGGCCGGGCAGGGGGCGGATGCGCACGATGGCTTGCAGCAAGTAGCCAAAATGTTTGGGGTCGACCTCCACGGTATAGCCCTTGAGCACCCCGCGCTCCTCCAGGCGGCGCAAGCGTTCGCCGACACTGGGCGAGGACAGGCCGGTTATGCCGGCCAAGGTCTTGAGCGAGCAACGCGAGTCGTCCATCAAGGCAGCGAGCAGTTGCTGGTCGATAACGTCAATCATCCTGGGCTCCTTAGGTAAACCTGAATTTTTGCCTAATAAGAATAGGCAAACACCGCCATTGGCCTTTCTCAGGCGCTGGAGCCTGATCGACGCAGATTGCCATAATTTAGCCTCATTCGAGGAGCTTAATCATGGACAAATCCATACGTCGCGGCTCATGGGAAATGGTTGGCGCCATGCTGATCTCCGGCACGATCGGCTGGTTTGTGCTGGTGTCTGGGGTGCCGGTCATTGAGGTGGTGTTCTGGCGTTGCGTCATTGGCGCCTTGACCCTGTTGCTGGTGTGCTGGCACCTGGGGTATCTGCGCAGTGCCTGGTTGAGTTATTCGACACTCGGCTGGGCCATGTTGAGCGGCGTGGCCATCGTGGGTAACTGGCTGTTGCTGTTTGCGTCCTATTCAAAAGCGTCGATTGCCATCAGCACGGCGGTCTATAACGTTCAGCCATTTATGCTGGTGATCCTCGCGGCGCTGTTGCTTGGCGAGAAAATCACCGTACAGAAGCTGGCGTGGCTGAGCGTGTCATTCATGGGCATGTTGGCTATCGTCACCGCCCATGGCGAGCAGCAGGGCAGCGGTGATCAATACCTGTGGGGCGTGGCTCAGGCGCTGGGCGCGGCTCTTTTGTATGCCATCGCTGCACTGATTATCAAGCGCCTGAAGGCTGTGCCGCCCCATCTGCTGGCGCTGATTCAAGTGAGTACCGGTGCGGTGCTGTTGGTGCCACTGGTTTCATGGCACAGCCTTTCAGCGCCGGTTGATGCCTGGGCGGCGCTGTTGACACTGGGTATGGTGCACACCGGCCTGATGTATGTGCTGCTGTATGGCGCGATCCAAAAACTGCCGACGGCATTGACTGGGGCGTTGTCGTTCATCTACCCGATTGCGGCGATCCTGGTTGATTGGATGGCCTATGGGCATCGTCTGGGTTGGACGCAATGGCTGGGTGTTGCGGCGATTCTGCTGGCGGCGGCGGGGTTGCAGCGGGGATGGTGGTGGCGCTGGAGGTCGGATGTTTCGCCCTCTCATGCTAAGCGCCCCTTGTAGGAGCCAGCCAAAGCCAGCTCCTACAGAGGGGGACTCAGTGCGGTGCGCGGGGAATGGTCTTGAGCAAGTCCGCCGGGCTGATATGCCCTACGACTTGCTGTTGTACACCACTGCCCGGCAGCGGCAGATCGAGGATATGCCCCTTGATCTTGCCCACCACATGCATTTCGCACGGTTTGCAGTCGAATTTCAGGGTCAGTACTTCATCGCCGTGAATCAACTGCATCGGTGCGACCTTGGTGCGTACGCCGGTCACGCCCTTGGCCTGCTTGGGGCACAGGTTGAAGGAGAAACGCAGGCAGTGCTTGGTGATCATCACCGGCACTTCACCGGTTTCTTCGTGGGCCTCGTAGGCCGCATCGATCAACTTCACGCCATGGCGATGGTAGAAGTCGCGGGCCTTCTGGTTGTAGACGTTGGCCAGGAACGACAGGTGCGACTCCGGGTACACCGGCGGCGGTGTGGTTTCGGCCTTGCGACCACCACGGGGGTGGGCCTCGACACGCGCAACCGTCAGCGCTTCGATTAAGTCGCGGCGCAGTGCCTTGAGTTGCGAATTGGGAATGAAAAACGCCTGGGGGGCGTCCAGCTCGATTGCGGTGGCGTGATACTGGGTGGTGCCCAGTTGGCCAAGCAGGTCGCGCAAGGTGTCCAGCGCCTGTTCCGGCTTGTTGGCCACGCCGAATGGGCCGGGCAGGGTGGTGCTGACACTCACGCCTTCTTCACTGGTGGCGGTCAGTTGCAATTGGTCTTCGCGCAGGGTGGCCTGCCACGACACGCCAACCCGCCGCTCGGCGGAGGTCTTGAGCAACGCTTGCTGCCAGTTATGGTCGAGGTTGCGGTTGAGCGGGTGATTCGGTCGTAGTTGGTGCAGGCCCGCCGGCATTTCGTTGGGCTCGACACGGTAGCGGTAGCGCTTTTCGCCGTCTTCTTCGAACTCACCTTTAGGCTCGGCGATATTGGCGCGAAAACCCACGACTTCACGCTTGATCAGCACGTTGAGGCCATCGCCGTTGGACAGCGGCTCATGGGTGATCACCTGCAAGTCGCGCTTGCCGGCTTTTTCCACGACGCCTACCGGCAGGCCGGTAAAGGTTGGGGTGTCGAAGGCGCCGATATCAATCTTGCGGTCACTGACGAAGTAGTCGGTGCTGCCACGGTGGAAGGTTTTTTCCGGGTCTGGCAGGAAGAAATGCGCGGTACGCCCGCTGGAAGCACGAGCCAGGTCCGGGCGGTCTTCGAGGATCTCGTCCAGGCGCTGGCGGTAATAGGCGGTGATGTTCTTCACATAACCCATGTCTTTGTAGCGGCCCTCGATCTTGAACGAGCGCACGCCGGCGTCTACCAAAGCGCGCAGGTTGGCGCTCTGGTTGTTGTCTTTCATCGACAGCAGGTGCTTTTCAAAGGCCACGACGCGGCCCTGGTCATCCTTGAGGGTGTAGGGCAGGCGGCAGGCCTGGGAGCAGTCGCCACGGTTGGCGCTGCGGCCGTTTTGCGCGTGGGAAATATTGCATTGCCCGGAGAACGCTACGCACAACGCGCCATGGATGAAGAACTCGATGGCGGCATCGGTTTCATCGGCAATCGCGCGGATTTCCTGGAGGTTCAGCTCGCGGGCCAGCACCAGTTGGGAGAACCCGGCCTGGTCGAGGAACTTGGCCCGGTTCAAGGTGCGGATGTCGGTCTGGGTGCTGGCATGCAGCTCGATGGGCGGGATATCCAGCTCCATCACCCCCAGGTCCTGGACGATCAGCGCATCAACGCCGGCATCGTACAACTGGTGGATCAGCTTGCGGGCCGGCTCCAGTTCGTCGTCGTGCAGGATGGTGTTGATGGTGGTGAACACCCGGGCGTGGTAACGACGGGCGAATTCCACCAGTTGGGCGATTTCGCTCACGTCGTTGCAGGCGTTGTGGCGCGCACCGAAGCTTGGGCCGCCGATGTACACGGCGTCGGCGCCGTGCAGGATGGCCTCGCGCGCGATGGCGACATCGCGGGCAGGGCTGAGCAATTCCAGGTGATGCTTGGGCAAGGACATAGTTTTTTTAGTCAGGCTTGTCACGGTTGAGGCGCGCATTGTAGCCGTGAATCGCCTGGCGGGCACCCGCTGGATGCCCAATGACGCGCCGGGCTCAGCCCTTGGCGGCCATCGCCGTGACTTCAACCCGCATGCCTTCGACCGCCAACGACGCCACGCCAACCGCCGCGCGTACCGGCCAGGGTTTGGCGAAGAAGCGCTTGTACACCTCGTTGAATGCGGCGCGGTCGGCCATGTCAGTGAGGTAGATGGTCAAGTGCATGACCCGGTCCATGCTGCTGCCGGCGCGTTCGAGGGCGACTTTGAGGGCTTGCAGGGTGCATTCGCTTTGCGCAGTGACATCGCCCAATTCCAGGCTGCCATCGGCGCGTACCGGGATTTGTGTGGAGACCAGGATGCCGTTGAAGCCGATGACGTCGGAGGAAATCGAATCCGGGTCGAGGTCGGGGGTGAAGCTGAGGTCGTGGTTGCTCATGGGGAGCCCTAGGTGAATGGAACAGCGTGGATAGTAAACGCTACGCACTAGTTATCGGTCGATAAATTATCCCTTGAAATAAATTATCGAATGATAAAATATGCAGCTGTACCGTCTCTAATCCGCACTGTCAGGAGAGAACATGGGAGTCCTAGCGCTCGACCATTTCACCATTCGCACCGAACAATGGGGCAAGACCGCCGAGTTTTTTGAACAAGTGGTTGGCCTGTCACCTGGGCCGCGCCCGGATTTTCGTTTCCCTGGCTGCTGGATGTACGCCGGCGGCCGTCCGCTCTTGCACATCGCCAGTATCGTGGGCGGTGACAAGGATCTGCAGGCCTATCTGGGCGAGAAGCCAGGCGGCTACGGGTCGGGCGCCCTTGACCATGTCTCGCTGCGTTGTGAAGGGCTGGAAACCGTGCAGAACCGCCTGCAATCCCTGGGCATCGCCTTTCGCGAACGGGTGATTCCGCAGATTGGCGAGCACCAACTGTTTCTTGAAGACCCCAACGGCATCACCATCGAAATGATCTTTGACTATGTGCCGGGAACCCGGATTGTCGGCGAGGCCATGGCGAGCCTTGCCATTGGCCCGTCTGTGGAAGGTCGCTGATGGACTTCAAACGTCGACGTGTGATTCAAGCCCTGGGCAGCGCAGCGTTATTGGCGCCGCTGCTGGCCCGTGGCAATAACCCTGAGAGGAGCCCAACCATGGTACGACTCGGTGTGACTGATCTGTCCTTTCATCGTGCGACAGCCGCGGTGGTTGCTTCGGTATTGCAGCGCATGGGCTTTGGGGTGGAGCGTTCGTATGCGCTGCACGAGGCCAATTTCGAGCAGTTGCGTGCTGGCAGCATCGACATGATTGCCTCCGCATGGATCCCGTCCAGCCATGGGATGTACAAAGCCCGGGTGGAAGAGGTGGTCGCCACCCGCGAATTGGGCCTGCATTACACCCCGTATGCGTTGTGGGGTGTGCCCGACTATGTGCCGGTGTCGCAGGTGGACTCCGTGGATGACCTGCGCAAGCCGGAGATTCTCGCCCGTATGCACACGCTGATCCAGGGGATTGGCCCGGGCGCCGGGATTACCCGGTTTTCGCTGCGGATGATGGAGGACTACGGCCTTGCGGCGGCGGGCTACCAGTTTCGCACCGGCACCCAGGAACAATGCGTGGCGGCGTTCGAGGCGCTGGTCGAGGAGGGCAGATGGGGCGTGGTGCCACTTTGGCATCCGCAGTTCCTGCATTTCCGCCATCGTATCCGTGATCTCAAGGATCCCAAGGGGCTGCTGGGCAGTGTCGACCGTGCGGTGCTGTTGGCGCGGGTTGATCGCCTGGGGCGGTTCAGCGAGGCGCAATTGCAGGTGCTCGATAACATCCGTCTGAGCAATGCGATTGTCGCCGAGTTGGATTACGCCCTCAATCGCCAGGGTAAAAGTGCGGACCAGGCGGCTGAGGGCTGGCTACTGAACAACCCGCAGACTCTCGCCTCCTGGCTGGCGCCATTGGCCTGAACACAATCAAAACAGGAACCGATCATGACCACCCCTGAATCGCGTCTGCAGGCCGCCGGCATCACCTTGCCTGTTCCCGCCCCGGCCCTGGGTAACTACGTGCCCTGGAGCATTGTTGGCAATACCTTGATGACCTCCGGGCAATTCCCCTGGATTGATGGCCGGCTGCTGTACCGTGGGCGCCTGGGCCGCGACCTGAACCTGGAGCAAGGGTATGCGGCCTGTCGCCTGGCGGCATTGAATGCAATTGCCCAGCTCAAGGATGCGGTGGGGGATTTGAGCCGTATCCGCCAGGTCTATCGGCTGGAAGGCGTACTGAATGTGGCGGAGGATTTCCATGAGCACCCCAAAGCCCTGGATGGCGCGTCTGACGTGCTGGTCGAAGTCTTCGCCGAACAGGCCCGGCATTCGCGCATGATCTGGACCAATCCGGTCATACCCATGGATGGCTTTTGCCTGGTGTATCTCTTTGCGGAAATCGACGCCCCGTAAACGGCCTTCACTACGCCTCGTTATGCAGGGCGCCATCGAGGAAGGCATTGACCCGCAGGGTAATCAGTTCGGTCAGGTTCTCAGGGACGGGCATCTGATACACCCACTTGCGCACCCCCAGGTAAAAGAAGCTGCTGTGGAAGCCCCACAGCACTTCGATCTCAAGACTCAGCGCGTGTTTATCCAGCGGGGCGGTCAGTTGCTTCTGATGACGCAGCTCTTCGATGATCGTCAGGAACACCGTCTCGTGTAATTGTTTGAGATAGCGCTGGTTCAACTCCGGGTCCTGCAGGCCGGCGTAGAGGAATATCCGCACCCATTCATTGCTCAGGATGGTGCGGGTATAACCGATAAAGTAATCAATCAGCCGTTCCCTTAAAGGACGCGTGCGGTCCTTGAGCTGCTGCTCCAGCTCAGGGTCCCAGCGGTTCATGAACACCTGTTGGTACACCTGTTCGATGAGTAATTGCTTACTGGGAAAGTAGCGGTAGAGCAGGGGCTGGGTGACCTGCAGCCCCTCGGCCAGCTCGCGGGTAGTCAGCGCAAAGCCTTTCTGGGCGAAGAGGGTGATCGCCCGTTCGACCATCTGCTGCTGACGATCGGCGGCCGTGAGATTTTTTCGGCCTGGCGTGGTCGCCTTGTTGCTAACGCTGATTTTTGCCATTGTTGACCTATGCAGTGCCACATCTAGAAAGCGTGACAGAATCATACGCGTTGCAGCGGTCAACGTGGGCCCGCATCGATGTGGCCATCGGCACCTTTACAGGAAGACTCCTATGCATTCATTCATCCGCGCGGCGCTGTTGCCAGTGGCCATTTTCGCCATCAGCGCACACGCCCAGACCGGACCTTCGTTCAAGTGCAGCGCAAACATGGCCAGTTCCGTGGAGACGCTGATTTGCGGCAGCGAAGCGCTTTCCGCCCTGGATCGCCAGATGGCGAGCACCTACAACACCGTGCTGAAAAAGGCCGGCAGCCAGGCCAAGATGCTCAAGGCCGAGCAACGTGGCTGGATCAAGGGGCGCAACGACTGCTGGAAGGCTGACGACAAACAGGCCTGCATTCGTGACAGTTACAAGCAGCGGTTGGTTGAACTGCAACAATGAATCTTCCGCTGTTTGTTTCTCTGGATGGGCCCAAGGGCACCGGCAAAACCACACTGTTGGAAGCCGTTACGAAAGTACTGAGGGCAGACGACAAAACGGTAATCCGACTTTGCGAGAAAAAAAGCGATCCCTTTAGACGGGAAACAATGACCCTCGTTAACAAGCTGGTCAGAAATCCCTGCCGGGATCTGGAGTTGCAGGTGTGTGAACGCCTTGCGGATAGCCGTGCATGGATTTCCCGACAGGTGCTGACTAAACAACCTCCGGGCAGCATTGTGTTGATTGATCGCTGGTACCCGTCTGATGCCGCGTTTCGGCGCATAGTCCCGTTTGCAGACATTCTCCAGTTGAACATTGATCGCAACGTGCAAGTGCCAGACCTGCACGTCGGGATCGTCACCGCCCCTGAAATTTCATGGGCGAGGGCCGCAGCACGACGGCGCGGGCTGAGCAGTACTGTGATGCATACGCTGGAAGAACATGTTGCCTGTACCCAGGCGTTCGAGCGGGCGGTTGCAGATCAAGGCTGGGTTTTATGCCGCAACGAGGGAACGCTTGAAGAGGCAACATTGCAGGTGGTTTCTGAGATTTATCGCGTGCTTGCCTGCTCATAATGGCGTGGTGAGCGAAAACGGGATACGCAGCGCCTCGACAGGCCCTGAATCCCGGCCGCACATTTCGTCGTGCGCGCATTGCTGCACCAGCACGCAAGGAAATGCCGGCACGGTCTGCAGCAAGTCGCGCAGGTGGGTGGTCGACCGCAGGCGCATCGGCTTGGCCGCATCATCAAGCAGGGTGAACTGGCCGTGATCCAGGCGGATTCGTGCCAGATAAAAACCACCTTCGAGTGACAGCAACTCCAGCTCGCGTATTTCGCCCTTCGCGGCCCGTTCGGTCAGTGCTTGCAAATTCAAGGTTTACTCCTTGCCTACCAGGGTAGGCGCTCGCCGTTATAAGCAAAAAAATTGCCGCTGTCGGCAGCAGTCAGACGGTCAATCAGCGATAACAACTCGCGGGCAGCAATGTGTGCCGGCCTGGCTGCCGAGGCACCACGAAAGGGCTGTGAAAGGCCTGAAATAACGGTGCCTGGATGCAGGCTCAGCAAGCGGGTTTGCGGGCGGGTTCGCGCCAGTTCGATCGCCGCGGTTTTAATCAACATGTTCAACGCGGCCTTGGAGGCGCGATACGCATACCAGCCGCCTAAACGGTTATCGCCGATGCTGCCAACCTTGGCCGAAAGCACCGCCATCGCGCCACGAGGGTCGAGCAGTGGCAAAAAGTGACGCAAAACAAGCGCTGGTCCCAGGGTGTTGACCTGGAACACTGCCTGAAACGCATCCGCCTCAATGGTGGAGTAACTCTTTTCCGGCTTGATTTCTTTGCGATGGAGCAGGCCCGCAGCATGCAGGATTAATTGGTACGGGGCTTCTTCAGCTAATTCGGCGGCGGCTTTGGCGATACTTTCGGGCTCTTCCAGGTCCAACCCCGGAAGACTATGACGCGTCAGTTCGCGAACAACCGAGCAGCGTGGATCTTCTTTGAGCAACTGACAAAACGCCGTGCCAAGGGCTCCACTGGCGCCTATCACTAAGGCGCGATAGCCGTCGCCAAGTGAGTTCATCTCGAGGGGGCTGTTCATGAGTAGCGCTCTAAGGCTGCCTTGTTTTCAAGGTGTCCGAGTCGTCGGGTGCGTGTTGTGATTCCGGCACTGCGCAACGGTTATCGACACATCGACGTCGCCCATCCGGGTGAGGCAACCACGCCAAATGGGGGCGCAAGCGGCAGAACAGCTGATAACCGAACGCCAGCAGCGGTCGAAGTGCACGCCAGGTCAGGGGGCTGGCCCAGAATCCCAGGCCGGCGGCACGCCAGCTCCATAGGGTGGCGTCCAAGCCTTCAACCCAGCGGCCGTCGGCGAAGCGGGCGTGAAGTACGGACTGCATGTGCTCGAACGTAAAGCCAAGGGTCTTGGCGTCAAATTCAGCGCTGTTTAAGTCAATAAATAGCAGTCGGCCCTCTGTGGCGTGTCGGCGCAGGATCTTGATTTCCCGCGCGCACAATGGACAGTTACCGTCAAAGTACAGCGTCAGTGGCCAAGGATTTTTGTTGTACATTGCACTATACCTTGTATAGGTTTTATCTAAGATAGGCCTAAAGTAACCACCTGACAATGTGCGCAATGCTTATGCGTGTTAACCACGGGCCAATGCCATCCGACTACGCGCCCGCAATTGACGCGTGGCGAGCGCATAGGTATCCAAGAGTCTTATCGAGGTATTTGCATGGCTACGCGCAACGATAGCTTGGTCCGCCACCTTATTTGTATTGCTCTTATGCTCCAGAGCGCGGACATATTTGCCGATTGGCGTGAGGCGGTCCCCAATGCCCATCTGTTGGGCAGCGGGGATATGCGAGTATTCGGTTTCTCGGTCTACAGCGCGCAGTTCTGGAGCCCACGCCTGATTGCCGGTGAGCCGCTGGTTGCAGATGCACCTTTTGCGCTTGAACTCACCTACAGCCGCGCTATTAGCCGCGATGATCTAGTCGAGGCCAGCATCAAGGAAATCCGTCGCTTGTCACCCTACGGCCTGAACTCAGAGCTGATGGGCCGCTGGGAGCGGGAAATGCAGCACGCGTTCGTCAATGTGCGCGCAGGCGACCGCATCACGGGCGTTTATGTTCCTGGAGAGGGCGTGCGGTTTTACTTCGGCGACAACCTAAGGCGCGTGGTGAGGGATGAAGCTTTCGCCAAAGCCTTTTTTGCGATCTGGCTTGACCCCCGAACACGCAACCCGGAACTGCGAGCCCAGTTGCTGGGTGGATCCAAACCCAGGGGACGTTGAGGCATTGCACAATTGAATAAGCCGGGTTTGTCGAATCGGTGGTTAGGCAGCTCATGAACAGAACAGACCTAGCATCTCATTTAACAAGTGGGTGATGTCAGATGTTCATTAGCCGCGAGGAAGTAAGGATGCCTAGTTTCTAGAAATAGCGCTTTAAGGTTGGCGGTGTCTACTAAATTCTTGTTGATTCACTACTCTGGAACGACCATTTCTGGTCGTTCCAGCAACGAAGACTTTCAGCCATCTCTTAATGAAAGAAGCTGCCGCATACAATGAGGCGATGTGTCATAGTTTGCTGGGCCCGATTCTCAATATGCGGAAACCAGATTTTGAGACACTGTAGCGTCTCTAATTCAGAGCTCTCATATATCTACGCCCCTCCTGCTGGTCTGATAAAACAATCGACTGCAACATCAGATTGGCAGGCAAGAAACTTAGCTTTTCAGGCAAGAAACTACATTATGCCAGCCACACGTACATGAGCGAAATAAATGCATTATAATTGTTCGAATTCAAGCTTGTGTTTATTGAAATTCCCCCGACTCGATACAAAAAGCTACTAGCGCTTGATCACTCTCTAAATTAAGTTTGCGTATCGCCGAAATTTTCTGAGCACTGACTGTTTTTACACTGCGTTTGAGGTTTTCCGCGATTTGAGTCATTGACTCGCCGCGCACGAAGTGACGCAATACCTCGTATTCCTTAGGTGTGAGTTTGCTGATGCTATCTGCCGAACGAACCACAGTCGTGGGCTGCTCACCGTTTTCTATAACCGGTGGGTGATATATGCGTCCGCGAGTGACACTGTTTAGCGCGATGAGAACCTCGCGCATGTCATGCCGTTTAAGTAATACAGAGCGCACACCTATTTCGTAGAGCTTATTGATGATCATTGTATTAGACATCATCGTTAAAACGATGATGTGAACATGTGGAAAATTACGAATCAGGTACGCTATCAGCCGTATGCCGTCTCCGAATTTTTCGTCGCCGGCCATAAAATAATCCGTGATCACCACGTCAATCGAGGGGTCAGCTAACAGGTTGTCAATCAGGGCGCTCGGGGTCGTTAGGGCGCCCGCGACCTCATAATCACGGGATTGGTTCAATAAGCTGCCGACGGCCGCAAGCACCAGTGGGTGGTCATCAGCGAGCAACACGCGAATACTTTTCATCGGGTGCTTATCCATTTCGGAGGTTGCCTTGAGGGAGATGCTGGAAGCATTTTTCGGCACGACTAATGTCCTGCAGAATTGACAGTAACGCCGCGCTTTGTGCGTATGTTGCTTCTGTTAAGCCGTCCTTGCGGAGGTTTTTACTAAAGTTCTCAATTTGCTCGATAAGTTGTTCGTAGCCGGCAATCGCGAGTGAGCCACGGATGCGGTGGAGTAGATGGAATATATAATCGTATTGTTTTTCATCAATCGCCTGTTGTAACTTCTCTAAGTCCATCTTCATCGTATTGATAAAGATTTCTCTGAAATCATCTGGCAGAGCATCCGGCCCATTCGTCTGCGCCGGAAAATTTTGCAATGCTTCCTCGGATTCTGTGGCATCAAAGGCGGAAAGACGGGCCAGACTGTCCCACAACGTACGCAGTTGTACCGGCTTGACTAGCCATGTATCCATTCCTGCGGCCTTGCAACGGTCCTCCTCATCGCTCATCGCATTGGCAGTGATACCTATAATTGGCCGATCATCCTCCTCGGCGCGAATAGCAACGGCCAGATCATATCCATTCATACGAGGCATATTGACGTCAGTCAGCAGCAGGTCGAAATTGCCGAGCCTCCAGATTTCAAGGGCTTCAACCCCATCGTTGGCGAGCGTAGTTGTGCAGCCCAACTGTTTGAGTTGATGACACAAGGTCGCTTGGTTAATCTCGTTATCCTCCGCAATCAGCAAATTAAGGCGCAAGGGCGGGAGGTACTTATCAAGCACATTCTGCGAGGAATTAACCTGCTGGTTGTTATGTTCACCTTTTAGAGTCCGCTCGATGAGAAAACCAATGGCGGTGAAATCGCAGATGTTGGTGACATTAATATTACGTTCTCCGTGGACGCTGCCCAGATTCAATCGCGTCATGCCAGAGTCTTTTGGCAGCGGAGGGGTGGAGCTATAGCCGTTTAGACAAACGAGAATGGCATTTGGGGATTCAATTGCAGCTTCTTCAAACGTGCTGGCTTGAGCCCCCCATTTGATCAGCCACTGGCATAGATTGTCGGTCAATTCGTGGTGCGGGCTTTGTACATAGATTCGAGCATTTCTTAGGTCTGGCAGCGGGGTAATGGGTGCGTCAGTAACGATCGGCAGTTCCAAATGCAGAGAAAAGCTACTACCTAAGCCCTTCTCACTGGTTACACAGATTTCACTACCCATTAATACAGCTAATTTTGCACTTATCGACAGACCAAGACCTGCACCATTTACGCTGTGCGTGTTAGCGTCGATCTGATAGAACGGGCTAAACAACGATTTCTGTTCCTCTTTGCTTATGCCAACCCCGGTGTCAGAGACTTGCAGCAATAACGTGACATGACCACTACGGCTCCGGGCAATCCGCAGGCGAACGATAATATGACCTGAAAGAGTGAACTTGATGGCATTGCTGATAAGGTTGGTCAGAATTTGTCTAATACGCCCTGGGTCTCCTCGCAAGGCCGTAGGCACGTCGGGCTCAATGGACGAAAACAGAAGCAGTTCTTTTTTCTGGGCCAAATCGATATGCGCGGCGGTACAGCTCTGTACTAGGCTCACAGGGTCGAATACCTGTTCTCCAAGTGCAAGTTGGTCGGACTCGATCTTCGTAATGTCCAAAATGTCACTGATAATCTGTAAGAGCAGCCCGGAAGAAACCTGGATTCGCTCGAGTAACTGTTGCTGTTCATGGTCGAGGTTGGTGAGCCCCATCAACTCCAGCGATCCGAGTACACCATAGAGCGGCGTTCGAATTTCGTGGCTCATGGTAGCGAGGAATACTGATTTTGCCCCGCTGGCTTTGTCAGCAGTCAGTTTCGCTTCGGTCAACTCCTGCTCCAGCCGACGCCTAACACTCAGGTCGACAAAGGCACTTATCACTACGTTCTGATTACGGTAGCGGGCCGGAGTGAAGGCTGCGTAAAAAGAACGGCCATCGGCGCTCTTGAAGTGCTCAATGACACCTTGTTCCTTGGCCTGGACGATTTGGTCCAAGAGCGATCTATCAAGGCCAATATCCTGCAGACTGCCGCCTACATGGATATCGAACCATTTGAGTGCGGTGCCATTAGCGAAGATGATTTGACTGTTTCCCCGGTCTAGCACGCAAAGGGCAATCGGAGATGTTTCTAGCAGAGTGCGACTAAACTCATCGCTTTCTACGAGTGCTATATGGGCTCGTTGCGCAGGCAGGATCACCCGTCGCTGGTACCACAGGACGTAAAACCAGCCGGCCACCGGACTTAAGAGGAGTATCACCGCGATGAAAATCATCAGCCAGTAGTAGCCTCTGAGTAAGTTCCCGTATGACAGCAGGTAGTAGCCGGTCCATTTTGCGCTTTCGTCATCGATTTTGAAGACCAATCCGTCTGCGCCGTAGGTAACTTCCTTAGTAACATCCGGTAGCGGCCTGTTTCCGAGTAACAGACCGTCATGCTTACTTTCCAGCCAATAGTCATCGTAGAAACTGCGTTTTAGTGGCGTAGAGAAAATGTTGACGCGGTTACGATAGGCGAGGGTGGCTGCGAAGGTTTTACTCGTGCTTTTCTTGATATCTGCACCATGAATGAGGGTGTAGGCGATCATGTAATCTGGAAAACCTTTCAATCCCACCCAGCGGATTTCGTCGCCGACCGTCGCATTTGCACGTATCGCAGCAATGCTCGCCATTATCAGGGATGCGGGCATCCTTGGCCTCGCACTATCGATGAAGGGGACGGTATAAGTGGCGCTCTTGTCGGTATCTACTATTATTAGCGTCGATGCAGGATAGCCTGACTCTACCCAAAAACTGGAATATAGATCTGCAAGGTAGCGGCCCAGACTTGCCGCGCCGGCGCTCTCGAGAGGGCAAGAGGAGATATCTTCGCAAACGAGGCTGAAGGGCGTTTCTTCCGACGAGTTGGAGCCCCGAAAGAGGGTTGCTCCTTGGGCAAGCTGTTGATCCATCACCCGGAAATTTCCTGTCGACTTCTCCTTCGTATTGCCGAGCTCAATAATGCGCTTCTGGTCAAGACGCTTGAGCAGAATCTCCTGCTCAGCCATGTAAAGAGTCAGGAGGGAGAAGTCGACGGCAATGCGCTCCTGTTCCTGATCAATGATTCGCTGAAAACCCGCATACAAAATGCCCCCCATCACCAGCACTAATGGCAGCACTCCGAACAGTATGATGTTCAGTCGGCGGGAGTTCCGTGCAATGCGTGTTAGTGGGGGTGATTGCATTAGAGAGGAGGCCTAGTCAGGGTTGAGGGGGTTGACACTGCTCGCTAGAAATTGAGTGAACGCATCAAACTCCAGTGCTGGAGAAATAAGGAACCCTTGTACGCTGTCGCAGCCAATGCTTTGGAGAAACTCAAGATCGCGCCCCGTTTCCACGCCTTCGGCGACGACTTCAAGCCCCAACTGACGCCCCAGTTGCACTGCGGCCACCAGCGCAGCAGAGCGGGTTTCGTCATTCGCAGCACCATTTACGAAGTGTCGGTCGATCTTCATTTCGGTAAAGGGCGTCGAAATCAGACTGTACATTGAACTATAGCCCATACCGAAGTCATCCTGTGCCAAACCAAACCCTTTAAGACGCAGGCGGCTTGCCCCCATGTGATATTGCCCCGCGGACAGCGGCATCTCGGTTTCCAGCAATTCAAAGCAAATATCGCTGGCGGCTAGACCTGCGTTGGACGTTACACGATGCAATTGGTCAGGTAACTCAGGGTCGTCTAGCAGACCTGTCGGTAAGTTCACCGAAACCGTGATTCGGTAGCCTAATGCATGCCAGCATTTTTGTGCCTGGATTGCGTCATCCAGCATCAGAAACAACAGGGCGCGATCCAGTCCATGTCGGGTAATCGACGTTAGAAATGAACCTGGCATTAGCAGTCCGAAAGAAGGACTTTTCCAGCGTACCAGAGCTTCTGCGCCGATTGTTTCTCCGCTAGACAGAGATTTGCGAGGCTGAAATCGGGCCTGTAGTTCACGGCGGGAGATGGCGAGTTCCAGTGTCTCATGATCGAACATCGGTTCATCTACTGAGCTAATACGCATTTTTTCGTTCAGCCCTGTGCTCATGGCTGTGCAAATCTGACGAACGTGTGAGTCGTTTAGAGGCTTGGAGAAAGTCCCCAAAACGGCCAATCCTTTTTCTTTTGCCATCATACTGACACTATTCATGAGGCGCCGGGAGCAGGAGGAGACAATTACCAGTATCGGTACCCGTCCGATACTGGTCAGGGCGTCGATGAACTGCACACCGTCCATTTTGGGCATTTGCAAATCCAGCAGCACCAGATCGTATTCTTGTTGCTGAAGCATTGTTAGCGCTTGACGTGCATCCGGAGCAGTATCCACCGTACTTACCCCGGTACCTTCCAACAATCTCTTGGCCTGGAGGCATTGAATTGGATGGTCGTCCAACACTAGGATACGAACGGTCTTAGGCATGGTCATGTCACTTTTCCCTTTACTGTTTGAAGTACCTCGGAAAGCGCGTCGAGAGGTACGGGTTTGACTAGTAGTGGACGAATACCCACTGATTCACAGTAGGCTCTTAGTTCAGGAGACTTTTCTCCGGTGATGCCGATGATCGGCCCCTCAAAACCCTGTTCACGCAAAGCGCGGGCGAACGAAAGACCATCCATGTGGTGCATTTGCAAATCGGTCAGCACTGCATCGAATGACAACAAGTCAATACGCGCCAAGGCGTCTATCGGGTTTGCAATAGCCACTACGTCGTTACCCAAATATCTGGCTTGCTGGAGGATTACATCTAAAGCTAAAGGGCTGTCGTCTACCGTCAGCAACTTCAGATTCATCTTCAGGGCTAAATTGCTGTGCGAGGAGAAGCGCGTCTCTGTGACTATCCCTGCCTGCGCCTGAGCCACGACGTCGCGCAGGCTATCGAGACTGAAGATACGGGCGACCCAGCTATTACTCGGCAACTGGGAATGGTGAGTGCCGACAGCATGCATAATCACTCTTGGGCCATCCCAGCTTACGGGTTTAGCTACCCCGAAAAACACTTCAACCAGGACCGATTTACTCGACGGTGTACCGTTGTGCCGCGTATAGGGCGCAGCCATGTAGCCCCAACGACGAAGCCAGTGACAGAGATTTTCTACCACCTCCGGCACATCACCATATACATAGATCGTTTTGGCTTCCGGGCACAGCCCCGCTGTTTTCTGGGCGCTGTAACAATGCGCGAACGTCAGATTCAAGTTGAAGCTTGAGCCTAACCCCCGTTCGCTGAATACCGACAAACTGCCGCACATCCTATCCGCTAGCCGAGCGCATATGGCGAGACCCAACCCGGTACCTGAAGTGTTTTGGCTTATCCTGCCAGGGACGCGGTAATAAGGCTCAAATATGCTCTTATGGAACTCTGGAGCAATACCTGGTCCGGTATCGACAACCTGAAAACCCAGTTGCCAATTGTCCTCAGCCATGTGCTCGCAGTGCAGACGTAGAATCACATGTCCTGATTCGGTGAACTTGATTGCGTTGCTCACCAGATTGTTCAGTATCTGGCGAATATGTCCGCGGTCTCCCGTTACCTTGCCCGGGGTGTTTGGGTCCAGGATGATATATAGCGTAAGCCCTTTGCTTCGAGCGCGTGCCGAGTAGTTGAAGGCCACTTCCTCCACCAGGTCCGTAGGAGAAAATGATTCATGGCTCAGTACCAATCGGCCTGACTCGATTAAGGTCATATCTAGGCTGTCATTGATAGTGCGCATCAGAGCTGAAGAAGCTTGCTGCGACGCTTCTAGATAATCGTTTTGCTGGATATCCAGTTGAGTTGTGCGCAGCATTTCCAAAGAGCCAAGGATGCCGTACATCGGGGTGCGGATCTCGTGGCTCAAGGTACTCAGGAACAGCGTCTTTTCATCACTGGCCTGGTCAGACAGGTTTTTGGCCACGAGCATCGACTGTTCTGCCCGCTTGAAATCCGTCACATCGTTTATGCAACACAGTATCGCAGCGGTATCGTCGTATCCTGTCGTTACACACGTCAGCTGGATAAACCTTCCATCCGGTAATTCGTGTTCCATAGAGATGATGTCATCGTGACGAGCTCCCAGGATTTGCTCTCGGAGTAGAGGTACAGAGTCAAGCCATTGACGAGCAGACTCGTTGGATAGGATCACGGAGCCTTCATCGCACCGAATTAGGCAGACGCCTACGGGGGCTATCTCAATGATACGGCTATTAAGAGAGACGCTTTCGGTAAGTGCGCGATGGTAGTTTGCCACAGGCTCTACCAAGTGTAGGCGAATGTAACGCGCCCCTAAGAAAGTCGCGATAAACAGCAAAATGGTCGACAAGGTTGTAATGTAAACGGGGAATAGTGTGTCGTTCAGCAATTGGGTCGCTGGGATGTAGTAGACAAGTCGCCATCCTGCGCTCCCCACAGATTTGTTGAGCGAAACATAGGTGGGTAAGCCGTGCTTCCACATTACATTGAAGGTGTCTTGAGAGGCTTGGAATTGCGTCAATTCCTCTGGAACCTGCCAGAATGAACTGTGCAGTACCAAGGAACCACTGGTGTCATAAAGGGCATATCGACCTTGATGCAGGTTCGAGGGGATAAAAGCCTGCTCGAACTGATTAACCTCCAGGCCGAGCCAGCCATCGCTTGCGTCAAAATTATTGACAGTACGCAATAAGTATATATGTTTAAGATTTTCACTCGTTGCTGAGAGCCACAGCGCATTAGGTCCACGATGTTGGTTCAACAAAGTATGAGCCGCACTCTGATCCCACTGTCCTTTAAATGTATTGCTCGCGATAAGTTTGAGGTGAAGCTCATCTGACGCATTAAGTTCCTGCATCAGGTTTTCGTGAGGCGGCAGATAGATCAATTTGCTATCGCTACTATCAATCTCTATAACTTCGCGCTCGGTTAAAATCAGTGTCGCGTGATAGTTTGAACTATTATTTCCTAACGAGACTTGGCGTAACTGGCCGTAAGTAGAGCTGCTTTGTGGTGCATGCAATGCAGGCTTATTGCGGGTGATGCGCACGACTGAAGATGAAATAGACTTCAATAAGCTGTCCTGTTGGGTAACATAGTATTGAGCTTTAAATGCCGCATCATTCATCTGCCTGCGATAGTTTGAAAGCGTATCAGCGAGCGACCAGTAAATAATAAAGCTAGCTATGATTATGAAGCAAGAAGACAGGCTGATCGTCAGGAAGCGTAGTAAAGTGACAGGTATGCGAAGACCGGGAAAGGAGTTGTCGGCTGGCAGGAGGTCATATTGGGTTGTCATGGAGCAGATCTTAAAGAGCTGCGACCTGTTTTATTTTAAGAAATATCTGAATAGGGAATAAAATTAAGAAAATTCTTAGTCATGAACTGAGGGTTAAACGTTGCTTGTATTGTGGCTTGCTTAGTTTGGTTGTGCGGGTTGTTTTCAGTTTTTGACAACGTTTTTTTCAAAGGCGTTTGCATTCACCCCAGCAATATCTCTCCAGAAGGGGTAAGTCGACTCGTGAGTGGAGCGTTCATTGTTCTCCCCCGATTGCGACCCGGAAGCACTCTGCGCGCAGGATGAACTGTACAGTTCATGAATTTTTGAATTGATTCTAACTCCGGAATGTTCGAGCTTATGCTGTAAGTACCAGCAATCTTGTTTTGTTGCCAGGCTTCGCATTCTGCGAACTGATCGTTGTAGTATAATGCATTACGTATTAATGGGCTTTTTCTGCAGTACTCCTTAATGTTTTTATGTTTTAAGTTGTCTTTGATGTTGATAATTACCAGGTCAAACGCAGGCCCTGCAAACCGGGTTGCAGCCATGACCTCTTCAAAAGAGTCAAGTGGAGCGATTCTGTAGTAGCCCAGTTGATTGAGCATTTTTTCAATATGCAGGCGGCGACAATGTTGTTGGTCGGCAATCAAGATGCGGGTGTTTTTTTTGGTCATCTTAAATTCCTCTATATAAGCATTATTCATCGTCCACCTGTTGCGTACCCTCGGGGAGGGTGCGCACCAATTTTAATGAACCGACGATAGAGTTTATTTTGGTTTAAAATGCCTATCCCTACACCAGAATTTTCTCAAAATCGGGTGGATCACTATTTAAATACTTGAATTGGTTGTTCTTAAATTCCCCTGTAAGGCGCTAGTTTGTTCGTAACAATTCAATGCCGCAGCAGTGTTGCTTTCCCATCCGCGTAATGTCCATTGTCATCAATCAGGGTGTAGTTTACTTGTGTAGCCTCACTACCCATGGCCGCGGTTAAGTCCAAGTCGTAGCGTTTTTCGCTCAAAGGAGGGGTCATCATATCGACGGTTTTTGCGACGGGGTGTTTGCTCGTCGCCGCGACGACTTGAAGTGAAGAAAACGAGGCATGATATGGGCTACCATTACGGCACACCAGCACCCACTTTGAGTCCTGCTTTTCCAGGAGGAAAGTCAGTTCATCCGCGACGTGCTCCGGTAATGACGGCAATACCCTGGGACGGTAGAAGATTTTCATTTGAGTGTTCATCGCCACGGCGACCTGGGATGTGTCCGCCGTATCGGCCTTGGTAGGTGGGATTTCGTAAAGGTTTAGCCAAAAGACCGACTCACGGTCTTTTGGCATAGGTTCACCGTTGTAGATGATTCGGAGTCCTTGCAACGCACCCGGCTGCAAACGAAATACCGAAGGCAGAACAATCATGGGCGCGACGGCGTTTTCCGGAGCACGGTCACCCTCTCCGTTATCGATCCACGTTTGCACCACCACCGGGTAGGAATTGGTATTGGCGAGCATCAGCGAACGTTGACTTTGCCCTTCTGTAAAGATCAATCGGGTCCGTTCAGGCATCACCCCGGCCAGGGCATTTTGTTCAGACGCCAGTAGCAGCCCAAAGCACAAGGCCAGCGTTACAACTCTGAGTGTTTTCATTGCACTTTAACCAATACGTATGCAGTGGCATCAACTTTCCCCGGCGTCGCTTTCAGGCCAGGCAGAGTGCTGAGAATCGCGGTAATCGTCTGGACATAGTTCGTGTAACCCGAGGCGGAGCTTCCTGCGATGCTTGCGCCGGCCTTAACCGGATACCAGCCTCCCGACGCGCCGGTACCGGTGGCCGACCAGCCCAGAAAGTTCATAGCGGTACCCGTGCTGCTGTTTCGCAGACTGATACCTACTCCTGTTGCCACCGAGGGGTCAGTTCCGTATCCGTTTGAAACCAAGTATCGGACACCGGCGCCGCTGGTTAACAGGTTGAGCTGTTGGGCCTTGACGTAAGAGGCATAGGCAACCTGGATACCCAGGGCGGTTTGATTGGTGGCTGTGCCGGAGCTGGCGGTGTCGCTGCACTCTAGATTAATTGTGAAGTCGGCTTCTCGGGTATGGCCCTGATTGAGTTCGGATGCAGTCACTGGCGTGAAAGTCACCACAGGTGTGGTGTTGCGCGCTACACACGTCGCCGTGTAACTGATGGATGCGGCCGCGCGCATGCCGAAACCAACTCCGTTGTAAGCCCCCCAGAAGATGAAGTTGGTATTGGAGTCGGAGCCGACCACGTCGGACTTGATTCCGCCGCCGCGAAACTGGATATATCCATTAGGCTGTGTGCAGGTGTAGCTGTAGGTGCCACTACCGCTGGATGCCGCCATGCCGCCGCAGTAGTTACTACCCGCTCCAGAAGTGGGGGGGAGGCTTGAAACCCGCGCTAGATCGGCCTGGACAAGACTAAGGTGCTTGGCTTTGATTTGAATTTTGCTGCCAACAGTGTCGTATTGAGAGATTTTGCTCTCTTGCCAGTATCGAGTGAACGGCAGCCCCGAGTTCAAATGGGTTAATTTGACGGCAACGTAGGGAAACCAGGTTGCATAGTAGTTCGGCAGTCCGTCATTGACCGTTGTTCCTTTGCCATTACCGATTTCCCAATAGCCACCGACACGGTCATCACCATTGGTAGCGAAAACTTCATAAAGATCGTTTGCATCTGCCTGGTCGCACTCCCACAACACCGTCTCAGCCGTCAGGCCAGGTGCGCTGCCTGCCGATACAACGACGCTCCCCATCGGTACTCCTACCGGCTGCAGATAGGTGCTTGTCAAATTGACCCGGCCGAAGGGTATTTGTGCCGAGTAACTATCCAGCACATTGTAACCGTTGTAGATGCGCTTACAGCTGGCTTGGGCGGCTGGTAGCATGATCATGCTTAGTACAAAAGCTGACAGACTGAGAAGAGGGCGAGCAATGGACATTGAAAACCTCGAACAAAGAGAAAGATTCAATCCAGGGCGCAGACCCTGGTGACGACTTGATCAGGGTGTGACGCATGCCGCGTCAAGCTTGATGAGCGCCTGACTCACGTCAAGCTCAACCAGGTTGAAATTCATGTTGCAGCTATCTGCTTTGGCATCGCCCCAGCGCACTGTCAATGTACCCTTGAGTTTCTCGGTACGCAGGTATGCTTGGCTGCCCTGACCGACCATGCCGATAACACTAGCGTTTTCGTCCAGAACATCCGCCCCCATAGGGACCGCCTGACCGTTAGTCCGCAAAGCCTTGAGTAGGATCGCGTTACCAGCCCGGGTCTTGAAATCGACCTTCACTGTGGCGCCTGCAAATGGCGCCACACGTTTTTGGCCATCATCCAGCTCAGCTTTTTCGTTCATCCCCTCGGGATTCAGCGCGATGGTGTTATAGCGATAAGGTGTCAACGACGGCACAAGAGCGTAACCGTTACCGTCAATTTTCGCGCCCATCCCATTCATCACAGTAGCACCGCTGGCTCCCTTGGCTTCAACCAATGCAAAGGTGTCGCTAAGGTAAGGGCCAAAGGTTATTCCGCCGCTATGCACTGCCACGGCACCACGAGCGCTGCCCGAAGCCTGCCAGTAATCCTGGCCTTTCGATGCGCTGGAGCTTAATGACGCATTGTGCAGACGCTTCTGCAAATTGCCACTCCAGATATTTTGTTTCTGGTCCGCATCTCGAGAAAAATCGGCGCCATAACTGAGGCTCTGGTCCTCACCCTGAGTGCCCGATAATGATGTTTGATAGACGCTACCCGACGATGCACTGTGGCTCACTGAACTACTGACATAAGGAACGTTACTCTTTGCAGTACTGCCCAGTGGGAATGACACCGACAAAAGAGTGACTGTTTCGCTACTGCCGTTGTTGCGGGGCTTATTAAAGTGGTCTTGATCGGTGTAGCTGTTGGCAGTGCCCAGATTCAGATAGCTACCGGTAGTCTGTCGAGCGACGGAAAGATTGATGTTGACGTTACTGAAAATTGTATTGGCATAGCCAACCTGCAGTTGGCTATCACGCTCGCGACCCTTGCGATAGTCTTGGGTCGAGCCAGAAAAGAATAAAGTGCCATACGATTGCAGGCTTTGATTGATCGTGACCTCAGCACGCGATCGCTGCAGGTAGCTGCTCGATTGCCAGATTTCTCCGTTACGAGTGGCTTCACGCACGCCCAGAACATCACCGAGGTCACGGTAACCCTCAGTAGAGTAACGATAGCCGGCAATCGACAGTGTCGTGTTGGTCGGTTGAAACGTACGGCTATAGGAGAGTCTTGCCATCCAGCCATCGAGTTGTCCTTCACTCGGCATGTCAGCCCGCGAATAAGTTGTGTCGAATCCGAATGCACCCAACCTGCTGGAGTAGACACCACCGACGACCAGCGCCTGATAATTGTCCGCCAGTCGTAAGCCACTGTTGGCGGTGACACTGTTCGTCAGACCACGTTGATAGGTGGCTTCGGTAAACGGATCGCTGCTGCCAATATCTCTGCTCTTACCCAGCGCCACGCTATAACGGGAGTTCCCGGCCCGCAAGGACTCTGGAATCGCCGAGAACGGCACAGTGAAGGTGCTGACAGTGCCATCTGCTTCACTTACCGACACCTCCAAGTCGCCGTTATAGCTGGTCGAATAAAGGTCTTTTATCTCAAAGGGGCCCGGCGCCACGGTTGCCTGATAAATATCTTTGCCGTTCTGACGCACGATCACTTGGGCATTTGTCTTGGCAATGCCGCGCACTGTAGGGGCATAACCGCGCACTGATTCGGGCAACATCCTGTCATCAGAAGCTATTTCGACACCGGTGTAACTCAACCCCGAAAAGAATCGGCCGCTGGTAAAACCCTGGCCCAGGGTCATTTCACCCTCAATGGAAGGCAATGCTCGCTGGACATAGCTGCGTGTGGTATTCCAGTCGGCGCCGTTGTTACTGTCATAACGTAGATTACCCTGCTGACGGAGCCGCCAAAGCCCCATGTTCAGCCCGGTGTTAAGTGCAAGGTAGCTAGAGTCCGAATTGCTAGAATAAGCCCCAGTACGGGTTACGTGGTATTGGCTGGCGCTGTAGTTCACAAACCCAATAGTATCGCCGCCCTCCAGATTTTCCGGTGCCACATAGCCGCGTGGGCGTTGCAGCATGAGACTCTGGGGAACGCTCAGATCCAGCCGCAGCAGCGAAAAGTCGAATGCCGTTCTTGCACCTTCAACCGCACTCGCCAGGATCAGACACGATTCGTCGCCTGGGCTTTTGATAGCATCTTTAAGTACTCCAGCTTGCTCCAACAACATGCTGGAAAGACATGGTTGCACATCTCCTTGACCTTGATCGACGAATTGCAAATCAACACGCTCAACAAAGCGGCTATTGATGAATAGGTCGACTTTATATTGTCCAGGCTCGATGGCATTCAGACGGTTGAACCGGGAAAGCGAACCGCCACCAAATATCATGTTGTCGTCGAATATATAAACTTCACCAACGGGTTGAGTTTGCATTTCTTCCGAGGCTAAGACGGAGGAAGCCAATGGGGCGATAATGAATAACCAACAAAGCGAAGCAAAGTTGACCCAGCGGCCTCCTACCAGACTTAGATTGGATTGAGCCGACAGTACACGGTCTAAAGACATGACTGAGATCCAGATCTGTTATTGAAGGGTGAGTTCGGAGGAAACGTCGGCACCGAAATCGTTGATTAAGGTCACACTCACGGTGTTCCCTTTAACAGGCCGAGCGGTGTTAGCGATTGACCAATGCGTTTTGGATTTGGGGGCGATCATCTCATCCACGATTAGGGGACGGTGCCTGCCAGAGCTGACGATGGCAGCATTACGAATGGTGGCGTAGTAACCGCTGTTATTGTTGACAACAATTTCTTTTCCTTGCAGCGTCAAGGTCAGCGAGTTGCTCAATGCATCGGGGTTGCCCGCCAAATTGTTGGGACGGTAAAACACCTTAAGGCGGTTTTTAAAAACTAACAGGAGTTTATTAGCCGTCTGTTCACTCGCCTTGACAGCAGGCATTTGCACGAAATTGAGATAAAAAATAGACTCGCGATCTGTCGGTAGGTTATCTCCGCTATATATCAGGCGAACCACTTGGCCACTGTTGGCATTGACCCGGAAAATTTGAGGGCTGGTGATGAATGGCGCGTCTGCTGTTTGAACGGTGGAGTTTTTGTTTCCCTTGTCGAGCCATAATTGCACAAGATAGGGAGAGGCGCTTTGGTTGGTCAGTTGTATCGCTTTTTCTCGAGCCGAAGCCGGGTAGATTACCCGAGTACCAGTCATCACGACGCTGGCGAATGCCTGACTTGTGAACGTGGCGCCGATTAGCAGGCCTACAGCGAATGCAATTTTCTTCAGGCGAGTCATGGCAATCTCCTTCCAGAGTGCGGAGTGAATATTGCGGGAAGAGGAGGGGGGGGCGAAGCGGGGCTGCTGCTTGATGCTAGATGCCAGCGCCCCCCTTTTTACGTCTTACAGGTAGTCGAGTGCGTAAACAGCCGATGCCGAAACAGTACCCGCTGCGGCACCGCCGGCTTCACTGATGTAACGCACCGCAAAGTCATGGCTAGCGCTAGATTGAGCGGCAGGCAGTACCAAGCCAGGCACAGAAGTGAGACCGTTCAGAACTACCGGGGTGCCTGCGGCGCCGGTCAACATCTGTATTTGCACGTTGCCGGCGGTACCCGTGTTACCCATGTTGCCAGCCGACGTCACGTCATTGCCCAAGAACGCGGTCTGGATAGGGGTATCCGAAGCCGGCACAGTGCAACCGCTGACTTGAATAGTAAACGGGGTTTCGCCAGCGGTGCTGCCTACGCCGTTCAGTTCAGCAGCAGAAACTGTAGGCAGTAAGACAACCGGGTTTGCGGCATTACCATTGATTGAGACTTGACAGGTCTGGTCGGAAACTTGGCCCTTGAACGTAATGGTGTTATTTGCAGCAGCAAAGGCCATAACAGGGGCAGCAGTCAGGGTGAGAATCAGTGCGAAACGCTTCACAATTAAGTTCCTTTAGGTAGAGTAAGAACGCGCCGTCGAGCATGAGCGCCAGTCAGGGCTCAAAACCTCTTTTGCCCGGACAGTTGAATTGTATGAAGCCGTACCGATCCGTTTCATTAGAATTTTCTTAAATTACCGCAATATTTCTTTTTCTGTAACGCAGCACTATCTATTAGGAACTACCTGTTTTTTAATGGATTTGGGTAGGCTTGTCTGTTGCCTAGCACATAAAAATTGACATGGATCAAAATTAAATGCGCCACGTCAAATGAAGGATTTCATTGGGTAGAGGGTCAAATGTTCGATAGGGATCATCAATCACAATAGGTTGTAGAGCCTTTATTGGAGCGGGAGGTCTTGGTTTACAGGGTGTTAACTGTGCATAGAGTCTTTCAAACCTGAGAACTCTTACTTCTAAAGTGTTGCGTAGCTCAATGCAGGTACAAGCGATCTATCGCGTAAAAATGGCGGCAACGCGTGCTGTCCTCAAATCCAGCGCGAAGAACGTCAGCCTATATGGTGGGCCAATATCTCGGCTTTTCTAAGGAATCCACTAAAACCCAGCAGTCAAGGGCTGTGGACGTATCGGGTGATCGTAGTCTGAGACAAGGCAGGGCAAACCAGTGGGTGAAAATGCAACGCTTACGGAACGTCCTGTATTGAATAAGTGGGCGATGTCTAATGTTCATTAGCCGCTTGCGGGTCTACTGCTACTGACTTAATGCTTCTGAAATGAATACGGATGTTCATCTATTAATGTTCAGAGACTTCATTTCTCCCGCTCGCCCTAGCTGAATTTCCTACGATTCTCTAGACACCTTGCAAGCTCGCCTGGACTGTCGCTGGGAAATTTCCTACAGGTTGCCGAGATAAATCCTTCGCTCCCGGTAATGTAGAGTCGCCAGAATTTTGACTTAAAGTCATTAGCGAGTAGTGGGCGAGATGTGCATACCCAGTGTTCTGGTTTTAGATGATCAATCGTTTCAGCGCGAAATGTTGGTGAAGGCGCTCCAGCATTTGGGCGTCAACGACATCCTGCAGGCGGGCGACAGCGAATGGGCGATGGCGCAGATAAGCCGGGAAGGTGGCGTCGATATCGTGATTTGTGACCTGAGCAGCAGCGCTGTCGACTGGATGGACGTTTTGACCCGGATTGGGGAAGGCGGAATGGCGCGCGCAGTTGCACTGTGTAGCGAACTAAAGCCGGAACTGCGTCGTGCAGTCGAACAGTTGACGTGTCTCTCGGGGTTGCAGATGCTCGGTGTCGTGGGCAAGCGCACGCAGTTGTATACGTTGCATGAAATCCTTGGTCGCTACTCCCGCCAGCAGATGGCATCGGACGTCGAGTCGGCATCCCTCTCCAGGCTCCCGAGTGAGGAGGACGTGCGGCGGGGCCTGGCTCAGGGAGAGTTCAAGGCTTGGTTCCAACCCAAATTCGATTTAAATACTTCTGCGGTGGCCGGGGCTGAGGCGTTGGTGCGTTGGCGACACCCGATCAGAGGCCTGTTGTTGCCCAGACACTTTCTGGCCGCTGTGTTGGCCTATGACCTGATCGACGAAATGCTCAAGCAAATGCTCGAACAAGGGGTGAGCCTGCTCAATACTTTACGTGGATCCGGTCACAGCTTGGAGTTGGCATTCAATCTTCACGCTTCGCAATTGGCCCACAATGACCTGATTGAGCACATTGACCATCTGTTGAAACGTCACGACTTCCCGGTTGGGACGTTGTTGTTCGAGGTGGCTGAAAACGGCTTGCTGAATTTGCCTCGCACTACCCGGGAAAACCTATCGCGCCTGCGGATGATGGGGTGCGGCCTGTCGATCGATGATTTCGGTATGGGCTTTTCATCGCTGAGTTTGCTCTGCCAACTGCCGTTCAACCAGCTCAAGCTCGACGGCCAGCTTGTTCGCGCCATCGAGGATCCGCGTACCCATGCGATGGTCACGAGTACCGTGGCGCTGGCCCGGGCGCTGAATATGAGCCTGGTGATCGAAGGCGTCGGCAGCCAGCTTATCCGCGACGGATTGGTAGCGATGGGGTGTTCATTCGGCCAGGGTTTCCATCTTGGGCGCCCGATGGACGCCGAGAGGTTCCTGGGGTGGTTGCAGGCACCTGACTCGCCCACGTGAGCACGTCACTCTCCAGTCCTGAAATAGACCGATATAACTGCCTGATTAATGAGTCTGATCGGGCAGCATAGGCCAGTGTTTTGTTCCATACTTTTGTGATGCATGGACCGCTTATCACTGGTAGTTCCTGTGGGTATAGCTGTGAGGTTCCAAATGCATAAAGCGCTGGTTGTAGACGATCACCCCTTCATTCGGGCGACAGTGAGGGCACTGCTTGAACGTGAGCAATTCGAAGTCGTTGCTGAGGCGGACAACGGCGCCGATGCCGTGCAAATGGCTCGCAAGTACGAGCCGGAACTGATTTTGCTGGACATCGCCATGCCCAGCCTCGACGGTCTGGAAGTCATCAACCGGATCGGTGCGCTGAAACTGTCAAGCAAGATCCTGGTGTTGACCTCTCAGTCTGCGGCGTTCTATGCCATGCGCTGCATAAAGGCTGGCGCTGCCGGTTATATCTCGAAAACCGATGAATTGAGCGAGCTGAGCAAAGCGATCAAGGCGCTGATGGCCGGATATACCTTTTTTCCCAACCTTGCAGGAAACTCTGTACGGCGCAGTGATATCGACTCCACCGAGCTGGAGATGATCAGAGGCCTGTCCGATCGAGAACTGATCATCTTGCAGCAACTGGCCAAAGGCATGAGCAACAAAGAAATCGGTGATGCCATGTTGTTGAGTAACAAGACGGTCAGCACGTATAAAACCCGCTTAATTGAAAAGCTCAATGTGAGGTCGGTGGTGTATCTGGCTGATTTTGCCAAGCGCAATAACCTGATCTAGATGAAAACTCTCCTGCGTTGCTTTGGACTGGCCGTCTGTCTGCTCTGCCAGTTGGGGAGTGTTTCGCCGGTACAGGCTGAGGTGCAAATCCTTAACCTCTTCGGTCGCTCGAATGGCGAACGTTCTTCGGTCGTTCTGGATGAAGAGGACTGGCGCTGGTTGCGCGACAAGGACTCACTGCGTCTGGGGGTATCGCTGCCGGACAACGCGCCCTTCGGCATGATCACAGGTGGCCAGGATTACGAGGGCATCACGGCCGATTATGCTGCGCTGCTTGCCGGCATGTTGCACATAAAGATCGTAGTGCTTCGTTATGATTCCAGCGCCGAGGCGATGCAGGCACTCAGGAACGGCGAGCTGGACCTGCTGGGCACTGTCAATAGCTTCGATGGGACAGATCCGGATCTGGCGCTCACCAGTGCCTATGTGCAGGCCCCGTTAGTGCTGGTGACGCGCAGTGGCACCAGCAAGGTGTTGCCGCCCGACCTCGCAGGCAACCGCCTTGCTATCGTTGATCACGCTCTGCCAGCGGATGCGATCACCGCGAACTATCCCAAGGCTGCGCTGCAGCCTCACCCATCGGCCCAAAGCGCTATCGGCGCAGTAGCCTTCAACAAGGCGGATGCTTATCTGGGCGATGCCGTCAGTACCCACTATCTGGTCGGCAAGTACTTCCTCAATGATGTCTACCTGACGACGTTGTCGGGTGTGTCCACGCAGTTCTCATTCGCCCTGAATCAGCGCAACAGTCGGCTCTTGCACATCATCAATGCTGCGCTGGAGGTGATCCCTATCAGCGAGCGCGTGACGATTCTGCATCGGTGGGGAGCGGGGGACCTGAATGTTGCCAGCCTCGACCCGCTCCAGTTCACAGAAACCGAGCAGCGCTGGTTGCAGAACCATCCTCGCCTGACTGTGGCCGTCAACGACGGTCTTCCGCCTGTCTCCTTTTTTGATGGGCAGGGGGAGTTCCGGGGGATCGGCGCCGAAGTGCTGGCCAAGGTCAGCCAGCGCACCGGTCTGAAATTTGATGTCGTGCGCAGCAGCTCCATGCAGAAGCTGGTCGATAAGATCCGGTCCGGTGAAGCGGATCTGATCGTCGCCTTCACCCCCAGTAGCGCCCGTGAAGGGCAGCTGCGGTTCACTCGGCCTTATCTGACGAGCCCGTTTGTGCTAATCACGCAGGACGGCCCGGACACACCGCAATCGCTGGAAGGCATGGTGGGCAAACGACTGGCCATGCGTAGCGGCAATCCGCTGCAGGATTACATTCGTGAGACATTCCCGGGCATCCAGTTGATCGAGACACCGACGTCGGCGCAGGCGTTGGCGTTGGTGGACAAGGGTGATGCGGACGGCGCCCTCAACTCGCTGATCAACGGGCGTTACATGATTCTGCGTGAATACCGCGATCGTCTGCGTGTGGCCTGTCTTGTCGGTCCTGTGTCGGCACCGACCGGGTTCGCCACCGATCGCGGGGCGCTGGAGCTGTACTCGATTCTGGACAAAGTTCTGCAAAGCATTCCTCCGGAGGAACTGGATGAGCTGACGAGACGTTGGCGCCACGACGTGGTGATCGATAACGACAGTTGGCTGCATTACCGCTCGGCGGTCATCCAGGGATTTGTCATCTTCGCGCTGTTTTTGCTGCTGGCGCTGGTCTGGATTGTCCGTCTGCGCAAACGGGAGTCCACCCGGGAAAAGGCCGAACTGGCGCTCAATGACCAGATGGAATTCATGCGTGCCTTGATCGATGGCACGCCCCATCCGATTTACGTGCGCGACTGTGAAGGGCGACTGATCAGTTGCAACTTGGCTTACCTTGACGCGCTGGGCCTGCCCCGCGAAGCCGTGATCGGTAAGCGACTGACCGAGAGCACGGTCGTTGGCCGCGCCGATGCTGAGACATTCCAGGCCGAATACATCCAGGTCATGGAGAGCGGCACGCGATGGATTAAAGACCGCACCTATGTCCACAGCGATGGAGTGGTGCACACGGTGTATCACTGGATGCTGCCGTATCACACCAGTGAAGGTGTGGTGATGGGCATTATTGCCGGCTGGATCGACATCAGCGACCGTCAACGCCTGATGGATCAACTGCAGAGCGCCAAGCAAAGTGCAGACGACGCCAATCGGGCAAAAACGACCTTTCTGGCGACCATGAGCCATGAAATCCGCACGCCGATGAATGCCGTGATCGGCATGCTCGAACTGGCGATGAAGAAGGCCGATCAAGGCGTCATGGATCGCTTCGCCATCGAAGTGGCCTCAGGCGCAGCCCAGGGGTTGCTGGACCTGATCGGCGATATTCTCGACATTGCTCGGATTGAATCCGGCCGCCTGTCCCTGACGCCGGAGCGGGCCAGCCTGCGTGAGCTGGTCGAGTCGGTGGTGCGCATGTTCGACGGCGTGGCACGGCAAAAGGGTGTTCGACTATTGTTGGATTTCGACCTCAAGGCCTGTCGCGATGTATTAATCGACCCGCTGCGTTTCAAACAGATACTGTCCAACTTGTTGAGCAACGCGATCAAGTTCACTGACGAGGGCGAGGTACGCTTGAGCGTTCAGGCGATACTGAGCGCGTGTGGTGAGCGCCTGGCGATTCATATTCAGGTGAATGATACCGGCATCGGTATTTGCGCCGAGGATCAAGCGCTGTTGTTCAACCCGTTCGGCCAGGCCCGCAATAATCATCAGTCGGCGCGGGGGGGCTCGGGGTTGGGGCTGCTCATCAGCCGTACCTTGTGTGAAATGATGGACGGGCATTTGCATCTGACCAGTCTGCCCGGCAAGGGCACGCAGATTGATATCTGCCTCGACCTTATGATCCTGCAACCCGTGCCTGCTACCGAGCGCTCGGTCGCTAAAATCCCGGACCAGATGAGCGTACTGAACATCCTGGTGATCGACGATTACCCGGCCAACCGATTGCTGCTCTCGCAGCAATTATCCTACCTTGGTCACAGCGTCAGCGACGCCGAGGACGGCGCCCATGGCCTGCGTGCCTGGCGAAATGGCCATTTCGATGTGGTGATCACTGACTGCAGCATGCCAGTCATGAACGGTTATGAATTGACGCGGGCCATCCGTGACGAAGAACGCTCATCGGCGGCGCAACCTTGTCTGATCCTCGGTCTTACCGCCAATGCACAGCCACAGGAAAAAGACCGCTGCCTGGCAGAAGGGATGGATGACTGCCTGTTTAAGCCGATCAGCCTGAGTGATCTGAGTGCCCGGTTCGCCTGCGTACAGCCTAAGGCGGATTCACCGATGAAGGGCGCTGTGGGCCCTGTTGTCGAGGGCGACATCGACCTGAGCAGCCTGCAGCAACTGAACCACGGCGATCAAACCGCAGTCAGGAGGCTGCTGAGGAATCTGGCCAGCAGCAACGAAGAGGACATGCTGCGGCTCATCAAGCTGTTCGGCGAGCACGACTTGTTAGGCCTTTCCGCGCTCGCCCACCGGGTCAAGGGCGGGGCGCGGATTATCAAGGCAGGCATTCTGATTCAGTGTTGCGAGCGGTTGGAGGAGGTCTGCAGGAGGGCTGACAATGCTGCGCTGACAGAAACCGTGGATGCGTTGCAACAAGCGATGGAGCGATTGGGGCATACGTTGGAGCAGCACATAGCTGATCCGGAAGCGATCGAGAAGGGGGGCAGCGTCGACGTCGATTAGAAGCTGGTCGTGCCACTGGGAAAATTCCTACATCTGCAGGGACGTTTCCTAACGATACCTGCTGGCTCGGCACGGACAATAGGCTCATTCCTTTCAAAGTGAGCGGCTTCCATGCACATGCTCCCTCTTCGCATTCTGGTTCTTGTCGACACGCCTTGCAGTGGCTCAAAGTTGGCTAACCGCCTGCGCCAGGCCGGGTGCCAGGAAGTCTTTGTGGCCACCCAGAGCGCGCCAGCTCTCGCGTTCCTCGAGCAGAACGGTTCAGTGGATATCACGCTGTGCGATTTGCCTATGGAAAGTGCGGGCGCACAGGATCTTCTGCAGACCATGGGCCGATCCGGGCTGACAGGGCCGATTATCATCAGCCGTACGCTGTCGGCCGATACGCGCAGTATGCAGGGGCAACTGATTTCGCTGCTCGGCATGGCGCTGCTGGACGATATCAGTAAGCCTTTGCAACCTGAGGCGTTACAGCTTTTACGGGCCAAACACTTGAACGAGCCTATTAACGAATCGGGTGTGCTGCCTGTCGTGCCTGCCACCGAGGAAGAAGTGCGTCGAGCGCTCGCCGGCCATCAACTGCACACCTACTTTCAGCCTAAGTTCAATCTGCAGACAGGTGAGGTGTGCAGTATCGAAGCCTTGGCGCGTTGGCACCATCCGTTCAAAGGGGTCTTGCCACCGTCGGTGTTCATGCCGGTTATCGAACGGTGCGGATTACTCGATGAGTTGCTGTTCCAGCAGCTGGAGCACTGCTTGAGGCTCCAGCGCCAAGCAATCAATCAGGGCTTTGCCCTGAATGTCGCGCTCAATCTGCACGCGGAGCAACTGGTCAAACCGGAACTCACGGGCCAGATTCAGAGCGCCTTGATGGCACATGATCTACCGGGGTCGGGGTTGACCTTTGAGTTGACCGAAACGGGATTGCTCGAAGAGCCGGCGATCAGCCTGGAAAGCCTGGTGCGTCTGCGAATGATGGGCTGCAGCTTGTCGATCGATGATTTCGGTGCGGGGTTTTCTTCGTTGCAGCGGCTGTGCCAGTTGCCGTTCAACGAAATCAAACTCGACGGCGAGTTCGTGCGCGGGCTTGAACATGAACCGCGTCGTCGCGCTGTGATCAGTAGCACGCTGGCCCTGGGTGAGGCGCTGGGCATGTCGGTGGTGGTCGAAGGGATCGAAACCGAAGAACAACGCAAAGTGCTGCTGGAACTGGGGTGTAAGCAAGGGCAGGGCTACTTGTGTGCACGGCCGATGTCGGCGGCCAGTTTATTGAATTGGCTGGAACTTCAGCGAGGGATAACAGCAAGTTAGTGAGCGCGTCACTCAATGCGCACTGCTTGAACTTATTCAGAAAACGCATAACGCCAAAGAACCTTTATTACCTGTTCTTTGGCGTTTTTTTTTGCGTTTGGAAGGGCGTTATTCATGTTTGTTTGCTGGGAAATTTCCTACAAATAGCAGGAAATTTCCTGACTTAATCCGCGCAGGCAGTCGAGAAAATACGCTTACTTAATTCCATTGTGCTGCCTGCTCGCTACGTCAGCGAAGTTCGATTCTCGTCGTTTGTAGAGGGGATTCGATGTCTGTCGACGAGGCTCTGTATCCGCAATCGAATTGAAGGCGGAAGTCATCACGCAATGGATGACTCGGATATCGGAGGCTGGCCTGATGCCAGTTCAGTTATGAATAAAGTCTTTTCGGTTGTATGGAATACTTCTTTACGCTGCTGGGTAGTGGCTTCGGAACTTGCCAGCAAGAAGACAAAGAGTGGGTCGGCGGGGCAGCGTAAGCAGGGGGTTAACCCACTTCTTGCACTTAAGGGGAAATCGCGAGCGCTGAGTGTGCTCGCGGTGGCTTTGGGTCTGACTGTTGGATGGTCTGAGCCAGGGTACGCATGGCTGTATTTTGCTAACTCTTCTGCTGGCAGCTGTGCCGGTACCGCTAGTGGTACTGTGGGTCGGACTGCCGTCTCGGGGGCGATTGCAGAACCGACTGCCGGCAGTGGTGCTTATATAAACGTTGCCGGTTGCAGTTCATCCGCTGGAAGCTTCGATGGAGCCACTATTTTTGGCAGCTTCTCTACCGTGACCGGGCTCGGTGGAACAGTAGTCGGATATTCTGCCAAAGCCGTCAAATGGGCCACTGCGATAGGGTTGGAAGCCAATGCGTCGGGTACTGCAAGTGTCGCTTTGGGCTACGGTAGCGTTTCGAATCAGACTAATAGCGTGGCCATCGGTGGTTCCGCTGGGACCGGCACTACTTCGCTTACAGCAGTACAGTCCACTACAGCGTCCGGCGCGGGTGCCGTTGCCATTGGTAGTAACACCACCCGTGGGGCCCAGGCCGGGGCCGCCGATTCTATCGCTCTGGGTGGCCAATCGACGGTGTCGGCGACTGCTACTTCCGGTGTTGCAATCGGGCTTCTAGCATCCGTAACCAACAGCGCCACCAACAGCGTGGCTATAGGTAAGGGGGCAACCACCAGCTCGGCCTCGGCCGTGGCAATCGGTGACAGCGCGCTGGCCCAGGGTGGCAAAGCCGTATCGATCGGTGCCGGAAACACTGCGACAGGGAACGGTGCAGTGGCTATCGGGGATCCGAACGTCGCCACGGGCACGGGGGCTGTCGCTATGGGGGCCGACAACACTGCGAACGGCCAAGGGGCTGTCGCGCTGGGTAACACCAATACGGCCACTGGCCAAGGTTCGGTAGCACTGGGAAATACTAGCAATGCGGCTGCAGCAGGCGCCGTGGCGCTGGGCGATACCGCAGTGGCTAACAATACCAACGATGTGGCGTTAGGTTCGAAGTCAACGACAGCTGCTCCGCATACCGGCACTACTGCGCAATTTGGTGCTACTGCAGCGGGCGTGCAAGCAGCGGCTTCGACCAATGGTGTGGTGTCGGTGGGTGCGGCAGGTACTGAGCGCCAGATCCAGAACGTTGCGGCAGGCGTGATTTCAGCCACCAGCACCGATGCTATTAACGGCTCTCAGCTGAATTCGGTCGTCACCGGCGTCAACAACCTGGGCACCACAACAGCCAGCACGCTGGGCGGTGGCGCGACCTACAGTCCGGCGACGGGGAATATCACCGGCTTTAGCCAGCCGATCAATAGTGTCAGCGCTACCGGGGCTGTGGCCGGGCCTACAGCGCAGACCACGGTTACCGCTGCCCTGACAGCGCTCAACACCAACGTTGATAACACGGCCAATATCGCCGTCAAATACGATGCCGCCGGCGGTACCAAGATCACTTTGGGTGCGACGGGTGGCGCCGGAGCAGGTGCTCCGGTGACGATCACTAACGTGGCACCGGCGACGTTGAATGCCACCAGTACGGATGCGGTGAACGGGTCGCAGCTGTTTGCCACCAACACCACGGTCAATAACATCAATAACGGCGCGGGTATCAAATACTTCCACGCCAATTCGACTTTGGCTGACAGCACCGCCACCGGTGTCGATAGCGTCGCAGTGGGACCCACCGCCAGCGCCACTGCCACTAACGCTGTAGCCCTGGGCAATGGCGCGACAGCAGGATCGGATAACTCTGTAGCCCTGGGCAGCGGGTCTTCCGCCACTGGCGCGACGCTGGGCACCGCTGCCTATGGTGTCGGCGGCACTGCCACCACTGGCGGGGAAGTCAACGTGGCCAACGGCGCTAACGGTCGGCGCATCACCGGCCTTGCCGCGGGTGCTTCGGCCACCGACGCGGTCAACGTCAGTCAGTTGAACAAGGCAGGGCAGGACACTGCCACCGCCTTGGGCGGCGGCGCAGCGCTCGACCCTACGACCGGTACCTGGACCGCACCCAACTATGCCACTAACAGCATCAATACCAGCGGTACCAACACTGGCGCACTGACCAGTAACAACGTCGGTGCAGCCCTGGGCAACCTCAATACCGGGTTGACCAACACCGCAGCGGTTGCTGTGAAATACGACGATGCGGCTACAAAAACTCAAATTACCCTCAACCCAAGTGGTGCGGCGACGACGCTGACCAACGTGGCACCGGGTGCGTTGAACGCCACCAGCAGTGATGCGGTAAACGGGGCGCAGCTGTTTGCCACCAACACCACCGTTAACAACATCAACAACGGCGCGGGTATCAAATACTTCCACGCCAATTCGACCTTGGCCGACAGCACCGCCACCGGTGTCGATAGCGTCGCAGTGGGACCCACCGCCAGCTCTACTGCCACTAACGCTGTAGCTCTGGGCAATGGCGCGACGGCTGGGACGGCTAACTCAGTCGCCTTGGGCAGCGGCGCGACAACTGCTGCCGCGACCGCCACGGCCAGCGGGGTAATCAATGGCACCACTTACACCTACGCGGGTGCAGCGCCTGTTGGTGTTTTGAGCCTGGGTAGCCTGGGTAACGAACGCCAACTGAGCAACGTCGCCGCAGGCCAGGTCACTGCCACCAGCACCGATGCTGTGAACGGCAGCCAGTTATTCTCCACCAATACCGCCGTGAACAGTTTGGGCGCTACGGTGAATAACATCGTTACCGGCGCGGGCATCAAATATTTCCACGCCAACTCCACTTTGGCAGACAGCACCGCCACTGGCACCGACAGCGTTGCAGTGGGACCTGCCGCCAGCGCAACCGCCACCAACGCGTTAGCCCTGGGCAATGGCGCTGCGGCAGGCACGGCTAACTCTGTGGCCCTGGGCAGCGGCGCTTCCGCTACTGGCACGACCCTGGGCACCGCTGCCTATGGCGTCGGCGGCACTGCCACTACTGGCGGGGAAGTCAACGTGGCCAACGGCGCCAACGGTCGGCGCATCACCGGCCTTGCCGCGGGTGCCTCGGCCACCGACGCAGTCAATGTCAGTCAGCTGAATAAAACCGGCCAGGATACGGCGGCAGCCTTGGGCGGCGGCGCTACGCTTGATGCGACTACGGGCGTATGGACCACGCCGAGCTATTCCACCAACAGCATTAGCGCAAACGGTGCCAATACCGGGCCTCTGGTCAGCAACAACGTGGGCGCGGCACTGACGAATCTCGACACCAGCCTGACCAACACAGCCGCCGTAGCCGTGAAATACGACGACGCCGCGACCAAAACCCAGGTGACCTTCAACCCCGCAGGCACCGCAGTAAAGTTGACCAACGTTGCGGCCGGCGCCTTGAACGCCACCAGCACCGACGCAGTGAATGGCTCGCAGCTGTTCGCGACTAACCAGACGGTCGACAACCTCGTCAATAACGGTACCGGTATCAAGTATTTCCACAGCAACTCGACCCTCGCCGACAGCAGCGCCACGGGTCAGGACAGCGTGGCGATGGGGCCTGCTGCTGTGTCCACCGGTGTCAACAGCGTTGCCCTGGGCAATGGTGCCACGGCCGGTTTCGCCAACAGCGTTGCGTTGGGCTCGGGTTCATCCACCACCGGCGTAACACTGGCTAACGCAGCTTATGGTGTGGGGGGCGCGGCAACGGGTGGCGAAGTCAACATCGCCAATGGCGGCAATGGCCGCCGCATTACCGGTCTGGCAGCAGGCAGCTCGGCCACAGATGCTGTCAACGTCGACCAACTGAACAGAGCAGGGCAGGACACCGCGACCGCTTTGGGCGGCGGCGCAGCGCTTGATGCGACTACAGGCGTATGGACCGCGCCGAGCTATTCCACCAACAGCATCAGCGCGACTGGCAGCAACACCGGGCCTCTGGTCAGCAACAACGTTGGCACGGCACTGACGAATCTCAATACAAGCCTGACCAACGCAGCCGCAGTAGCCGTGAAATACGACGATGCGACGACCAAAAACCAGGTGACCTTCAACCCCGCCGGCACTGCGGTGAGATTGACCAATGTCGCGGCCGGAAACTTGAACGCCACCAGCACAGACGCAGTGAATGGCTCGCAGCTGTTCGCAACCAATCAGACTGTCGACAACCTCGTCAACAACGGCACCGGCATCAAGTATTTCCATAGCAACTCGACACTGGCCGATAGCAGCGCAACCGGCCAGGACAGCGTAGCCATTGGCCCGCTCGCCAGCGCAACCCTTGCCAATGGAGTGGCGCTGGGCGCCAACTCGTCCGCCACGGGCACGACATTGGCCAATGCGGCTTATGGTGTCGGCGGCGCAGCGACGGCGGGGGGCGAAGTGAACATCGCCAACGGCGCTAATGGCCGTCGCATTACCGGCCTGGCGGCAGGCAGCTCGGCGACAGACGCTGTCAACGTCAGCCAACTGAACCAGGTCGGCCAGGACACGGCGACCGCTCTGGGCAGCGGCGCAGCGCTTGATACGGTTGCCGGGACATGGACAGCCCCCAGCTATTCCACCAATAGTATCAGCGCAACCGGTGCCAACACCGGGCCTTTGCTCAGCAACAACGTTGGCGCGGCACTCACCGACCTCAACACCAGTGTGACCAATACTGCGTCGGTGGCAGTGAAATACGACGATGCTGCGGCCAAAACCCAGGTGACATTCAACCCCGCAGGTACCGCGGTGAAGTTGACTAACGTTGCGGCCGGCACCTTGAACGCGACCAGCACCGACGCAGTGAATGGCTCGCAGCTATTCGCGACCAATCAGACCGTCGATAACCTCGTCAATAACGGCACCGGCATCAAGTATTTCCACAGCAACTCGACACTGGCCGACTCCCAAGCCAACGGTCTGGACAGCATCGCGATCGGGCCACAGTCCATTGCCGCAGGTGCCAATTCATTCGCGGCCGGCTCGGGGGCCACTGCGACGGCTGCTGGCGCCCTCGCGCTGGGACGTCTGAGCCAAGCTCAGGTAGCGGGCGGTATCGCACTGGGCGAAGGTTCGGTCGCCGACCGTGCCCTGGCACCCACCACCGGTTCTATCGCTGCTGGGAGCGGGACGATTATCTACGACACTTCGGATGCCACTTTGCTGGGGTCGGTGTCGGTGGGCAAGGCCGGCAGCTACCGCCAGATCACTAACGTGGCGGATGCTACCGACGCTCACGACGCCGTGACCCTGCGTCAATTGACCGGGGCGATGGGCTCGTTGAGTTCTACCGGCACGCTGTATTTCCACGCCAACTCGACCAACCCGACGGACTCGCTCGCCAGCGGTAGCGAGTCGATCGCAGTCGGCCCGGGCACCGTGGTCAACGGTGATAACGGCATTGGTCTGGGCAATCAGGCGTCTGTCAGTCAGGCCGCCGCCGGTGGTATTGCCATTGGTCGCAATGCCCAAGTGTTGTTGGCGTCCGGCATCGCCCTGGGTAGCGCCGCGCAGGCCGCAGCCGAACAATCGGTTGCACTGGGTGCTGGTGCTAATGCCAGCCACGCCATGAGCGTGGCGCTCGGCTCAAGCTCGCTGACCACCGTCGGTGCCGAGACCGGCTACAGCGCCTATCGATTAGCTGCATCGCAGACGTCAGTCGGCGAGATCGGCATTGGTACGGCGCAGGGCAGTCGCAAGCTGACCGGGCTGGCAGCCGGCACGCAGGACACCGACGCGGTCAACGTGGCGCAACTCAAAGTGCTCGGCACACAGGTGGATCAGAACACCTCGGACATTACTAACCTCGACGGTCGGGTAGGGGGGCTTGAAACACTGATCGGCTCGGGCGGTGGCATCAAGTATCTGCACGTCAACTCGACCAGGGCTGACTCCGCCGCCACTGGTACCGATGCCATGGCGCTGGGGCCCCAGGCCCAGGCTTCGGGCAGTGGCTCGGTGGCGTTGGGCAGCGGCGCCACGGCGTCTGCCAGTGGCAGCGTGGCGATCGGCAGTGACTCCAGCGATGCCGGTCGGGGTGCCGAAACCTACAGCGGCAAGTATTCGGGTGAGAACAACGTGACCTCGGGCACGGTTTCGGTGGGCAATTCGACCACCGGCGCAACCCGAACGATCAGCAACGTTGCCGACGGCAAGAACGCCAATGATGCGGTCAATGTGCGCCAGCTCGACGGTGCAGTGGCCGAAGCCAAGCAATACACCGACGATTCGATTGCCAATCTGAACGCCGAAGCGGGTCAGCAGGCGGGGCGCATCACCGCCGTCGAAGGAGATGTCAGCAACCTCAAAAACGGTACCGACGGCATGTTCCAGGTGAACAACAGCAGTGCCGCATCTAAGCCCAAAGCCACGGGTGCCGATGCGATCGCGGGTGGGGCAGGGGCGCAGGCGTCGGGTAACAACAGCGCGGCGGTCGGTACGCGGGCTCAGGCGACCGGGGAAAACTCGGTCGCGCTGGGTAACGGGGCCAAGGCTTCGGCCAAGAATGCCACGGCACTGGGGACCAATTCGGTGGCTGACCGCGACAACAGTGTCTCGGTCGGCAGTGCTGGCAATGAGCGGCAGCTCACCAATCTCGCGGCGGGTACAAGCGGTACGGATGCAGTGAACGTCGACCAGTTGAACCGAAGCGTGGAGGGCATCACCACGAATGCCAATGCCTACACCGATCAGCGCTACACGGAGTTGAAAAAAGACCTCAAGTATCAGGACGAAGTTCTCAGTGCAGGTATCGCCGGCGCGATGGCCATGTCCAGCCTGCCGCAGTCTTATTCGCCGGGCTCGAGCATGACGACGGTTGCAGCGGCCACCTATCGCGGTCAATCGTCGCTGGCCTTCGGCGTATCGCACATGTCAGCCAACGGTCGCTGGGTGACCAAGTTACAGGGCAGTACCGACACCCAGCGCAATATCGGGATGGCGGTGGGTGTCGGTTATCAGTGGTGACCTGCTGGCAAATATTGCACAGCCCTAATCCAACTTTTTCAGGCAAAAAACATGAATATAAAAACCATTTCCGTCGCCATCCTAATCATGTTGGCGGCCTGGGCCGGTTACGAGAAATTCCTGGCAGACCGACCTACGGATACCCCGCATACCTGGCTGCGTGTTCCGGCATTGGCTGTAATCCAAGACGCGATTTTGCAAATGTCGCCCAGGTTCAACGAGGCGAACAAAGCCCCGATTATGAAGCAGCTCTGTGCATTGGCCCGAGGCGAAGTGAAACAGGAAGAGGTCAACACCTTCCTCAAACAGCAGGGGATTGACGCGCAGACTTTGCCTCGAGAGGGCAGCCCGTTTTCGTTGTTGATCAATGGTGATCAGCCGGGTCAAGCCACTGCCTGTGCGGCATATTTGGCGACGAGCGTGCTGTCGACCGTCAACGTGGGCGAGTTCATGCTCCCCGTCATTGCACCGGCCGCCAACGGTCAGCCAGAAAAGTCGTCGTTGCAGATTGATAACCCATTGCTGACGTCGGCGCTGTCGATCAAGTTGGCCATAGCGCGGGCCAACGCCGATATCTTCGCCTTGATCGCCGTCGAGTTGCAGCACAGGCCGGGTCTAACGATTCCACAATACCGTGAACAGGCTGGGCAGCTGTTTGCCCGCCTGGCCCAGACTTACCTGCAACGCATCAAGGAACAACTGCCGCCTGCGAACACGCAGTACACGCTGCTGCAAATGGATGAAAGCCGCTTCATGTTCAGTAGTTCTGTCGGCAGCGTTTTCGAGTTTGGCCGCAATGGTCTGATCCTCAGTCAGGGCGGTATCGTCTGGTATGGCAAGGGGCGGTTGATGGGGCAGGAATACCCGCTGCAGGTGGAGTACTTTCCCGCATCCGTCGAACCCTTGCTGACATCTCCCGCGTCGCCACTGTCCACCTCAATCCAGTGAGCACGCGTAGACACGCATTAACTATCGAAACGTATATTGCATGGAGGTGGATGATGGCTGAAGCCGTCGACAGTAGGGTACAGCGTCTGCATTGCATGCGGTGTTAAGGTCAGCGGCCCCGTCCTGACGCCGGCATTCATCGCGCGGGTAGTGATGCTGGCTCTGCTTGGAAATGCGCAAAACAAGATATTGGCGTGGCGAAAACTGGCATTATCAGGCTGGCGCGTTGCACGCGATGAACATGCGCCTTCAACGAAGCCAGATCAGTGCCGATACATACTGAAAGCTCGAAAATTATAGGGTAGGGTTGCTAAAAATCTGGAGGATCAGCCATGCCCCGTAATATTGCGTTCTCTACGTTCGTATCAGTCGGCTGCGCAGAGTGCCGAAATCTAGAAGGGTTGGGGTTCGATTTCATAATGGCATTCCAGCCAATCGTTAACGTAAGAACGCGCACAACCTTCGCCTATGAAGCCCTTGTACGTGGGGTGAACGGTGAGTCGGCGGCGAGCATCTTGGATCAGGTTAATGACGACAACCGATACCGCTTTGACCAAGCATGCCGAGTCAAGGCTATCGAGAGAGCGACGGAACTAGGTTTGCTGGGCATTCCAGACTGCAAGCTCAGTATCAATTTTTTGCCAAATGCTGTGTATCGACCCGAAACCTGCATTCGAGCCACTCTGGAGGCTGCCAGGCTGTTTGGGTTCCCTCCAGAGAGACTAATGTTCGAAGTAACCGAAGGAGAACGTGTTGATGACCCTATGCATCTAAAGGGGATTTTCGAAGAGTACAAGCGTCAAGGTTTCACTACATCTATCGACGATTTCGGCTCGGGTTACTCGGGGTTGAATTTATTGGCGATGTTCCAACCTCATGTGCTAAAAATTGACATGGCTCTCACAAGAAACATTGACAAAGACCCGGTTAAAACTGCAATAGTCGAAGGTATTGTTTTAGTCGCAAACCGTTTAAATATAGTGGTTGTGGCCGAAGGGATTGAAACCCGTGATGAGAGTGATGCATTACTCCGCTTAGGCATAGATCTTATGCAAGGGTACCTCTTCGCACGACCTGATACATTTCTACTACCGCTTCCAATTTATTCCTAACTGAAAATTTCATAGCGCACATCGTTGTAGGCTCAGGTTGTGATTTTTGGTGTAACGTTCTAAAACGCCTAACATCACATCGACCTCCTGGCTAAGCAAGTGATTTTGGCTTGAGTACAAAAGGGCCTGTGATCGCCATTTTTTGGCTCAGCACTGGGCAGGTTTACTACGCCGGCAGCGCTCAGAACAGTAACGAACTTCTTCCCAGCAGCGTGCCCATTTTTTCCTCCATAGGAAGGGAAGGCCGCAAGTCATGCAGGTTTTGACCGGGAGTTCACTCTTTTTCAAAGTGATTCACCGTCATCTAAGTTTGCGAGCAACAATTGACCACGTTGCCAGAGCGCTTGCTGCTTTGATTCAGGCATTCGGTCGAGGTTTTTATACTGCATGCCCATACGGTGATTGCTGCGCAGGCGGTCGCTGTGACGTATCAGGAAGTGCCAATAAAGCGCATTGAAAGGGCAGGCGTCATCTGTGGTGCTTTCGCTCACCTTGTATGCGCAGCCACGACAATAATCGGACATGCGCTTGATGTATTGGCCGCTCGCACAGTAAGGCTTAGATCCTATGTAGCCGCCGTCTGCATGCATGACCATACCAAGTGTGTTGGGCAACTCCACCCAGTCGAACGCGTCCATGTAGATTGCCAGGTACCACTCACATATTTGACTCGGCGCGATACCTGCGAGCAAAGCGAAATTGCCGGTAACCATTAGCCGTTGGATGTGATGAGCGTAGGCATGCTTAAGGCTTTGGTTAATGGCTTGGCGCATGCAGTTCATCTTCGTTTCGCCTGTCCAGTAGAACTCTGGAAGCAACCTTGTGTTGCTGAATTCATTTCCGTCGGCATATTCAGGCATCTTCAACCAGTAGATGCCTCGGACGTATTCCCGCCAACCGATCAGTTGACGAATGAAGCCTTCGGCAGCGTTCAGCGGAATCCGCTGCGCCCAGTACGCGGCTTCGACGTCGCTGCACAACTGGCGAAGATCCAGCAGGCCGATATTTAGCGCGGCGCTGATCCGCGCATGAAACAGGAAGGGTTCGTCACTGGCCATCGCATCCTGGTAGTCGCCGAACGCAGCCAGGCCCCAATCGAGAAAGTAATCCCACAAGGCTTGGGCATCGGCGTGGGTTACCGGGTAGTCGAAGGTGTCTAGGGCGCCATAGTGGCCGGAGAAGTTTTTTGCCACCAGCGCCAGCACTTCCTGGGTGATGGCATCGGCCGAAAAGCGCATGGGTGAGGGCGCTCTCGCACCTTTGGGCAACGCCTTGCGGTTTTCGGCATCAAAGTTCCAGGCGCCACCGACCGGGCTGCGGTCGCCATTAAGCAACAAGCCACTTTTGCGCCGCATCTCGCGGTAGAAGAACTCCATGCGCAGCTGCTTTTTGCCCTCGGCCCAAGACGAAAATTCGCCGCGGGTGCAGAGAAAACGGCTATCGCTATGCCAGTGGATTGTTAAGCGACAGTCCTTGAGCGACTGCTCCAGGCGCCAGTCACCGCACTCAGTCAGGTGCAGTTGCTGTGGTTGAAGCCGTGAGTGCCAGCGCCGTAACTCGCCGGGCACCGATCCACTGTTGTGCGGATCATCCAGGCTGACGTAGTGCACGCGGATACCGCGCTGCTTCAACGCCTCGGCAAAATGGCGCATCGCACTGAAGATCAACGCGATTTTTTGTGGGTGATGGGGCACATGGCTTGCTTCCTCCATCACCTCGACCAGCAACACCGCATCGCGCTGGGGATCCAGCCCCTGCAATGAAGCCAAGTCCCAAGACAGTTGGTCGCCCAGCACCAGGCACAGTCGGCGAATCTTACTCATTTGCCAGGCCCCCGGCGCAACGTGACTCACCAGGGTGCCGCCAGCGAGAAAGGAATGCGTAACGACTCGATATCGTCATGGATCTGCTTTCAGCCATTCCAAACGCTGCGCCAAGCGCACCGCTGGCGCCTATCACCAAGGCGTTCATTTCAAAGGAACTGTTCATTGAGTCTCTCCTGCAAGCCTGCGCGAGCTCCGAGCGTTAACTGCGTTGCCCAATCAGTTGCAGGAACTCCAGCCGCGTAGCGGACGACTCACGAAAGGCGCCCAGCATCACTGAGGTGGTCATCACCGAGTTTTGTTTCTCCACGCCCCGCATCATCATGCACATGTGCTTTGCCTCAATGACCACGGCCACGCCGGCCGCATCAGTGATGTGCGCAATAGCGTCGGCAATTTGCTTTGTAAGGTTTTCCTGGATCTGTAAGCGGCGGGCGAACATATCGACGACCCGGGCGACTTTCGACAGGCCCAGCACCCGCCCAGTGGGGATGTAGGCAACATGAGCCTTGCCGATGAAGGGGAGCAGGTGATGCTCACACAAAGAATACAGTTCGATGTCGCGCACGATGACCATTTCATCGTTTTGCGATTCGAACAATGCGCCGTTGATCAAATCCTCTAGACTGATCGTGTAGCCATTGCACAGGTACTGCATCGCTTTGGCTGCACGCTTGGGAGTATCCAGCAGTCCTTCACGCTCAGGGTTCTCGCCGACGCCGACGAGAATTTCACGGTAATGCTCGGCTATTGATGTGTTCATTAAGATTCCTCGAAGCCATGCTGCTCTCACCGTCAAATTGCAGCGCCAGTGGTCAATTTTTATTGTACATTATCTAATGCGCTGTACAGGTTCTGTATAGGGTAGGCCTAAAAAAACCACCTGACAATGTGCGCCATTCCTAGGCGTGATGCGTATGGGGTGGCTGGCGCAGGCACCATTTCTGCGCGATGCGCGTGCCCCCCCCTGGACAGACCGTCGGAGTCCGTTTGTGTGGCTGTAACGCCGACCTGAGGATTCGGCTGTACAAATTAATTGTTTTGTATAGCTTTTGGCGTGCCCGCAGCTGCGATCCCAATTGCTGGGCGGTTCTAAACCCCTGAGACCGTTGAGGAGTTGCACATGTTAAAGGTATTGATAGTTCTGCTAAGCATTGGTCTCGCGAGTTGCAGCCGGGTAGATGTGCATACTTACCGCCAGGAGATGCCCACCCTTGAGCTACGCGATTTTTTCGAGGGGCGGGTCGAAGCTTGGGGCATGTTTCAAAAGCGATCAGGTGAGGTGGTCAAGCGCTTCCACGTGGAGATCAATGGCCAGTCCGAAGGCAATAAGTTAATACTCGATGAGTCATTTACTTACAGCGATGGCACTAAACAAAAACGGGTATGGACGCTAACGCCAGTTGGTCATAACCAATGGCGCGGAACCGCTGCCGACGTGGTGGGGGAGGCGCGTGGTGAGATGGCAGGCAATACCCTGCGCTGGAAATACGTACTTAGCCTTCCTGTGGATGGTAAGGAGTATCAGGTTGAATTAGACGACTGGATGTACCTTATGGACAAGAACACCATGATCAATCGCTCGTTCATGACCAAATTCGGAGTGGAGGTAGGCCAGATCACTTTGTTCTTCCGTAAGCAACCTTGAGTAGTCAGGGCCGGCGGCAGGTACATCCTCCACGTTTCCGGTGTTCAACCCACTGTGGAAGTAACTCCAGCCTGATCCAGATCTCGGGTTCTGGCATAGGAGTAGAAAGCGAGGATCGCGCGCAGATGTGCCGCCGCCGTATTGTAAGCCCGGTGCCTGAGTCTGAGTTGGACGTAGATGAACGGAACGAGTATGGGCAACGGCTCCGCGTTACCAGCGTGCACGAGCAGCGGAACACGCTGACCTGAAGAGAAACGGCACTGAATCAGCTTCATCGGCAGCCACCACATTGAATGACTCGTCATGAACACGAAGAACATGGCCCGTTGAGAGAGTGGACGTCAGAAACGGATTTGTCGAATCAGTGGCTAGACAGCTCATGAACATCTATGACATGACCTGTAGTTTAACATAATATACATTATGCGAATCGTCCTATACGGACGTGAGAGCGTCTGGTGGTCAGATTTAAAGCCTGGCTCACATGGGCTCCGCTTCCTGATCGAGATCAGGCGGCAATTCAAGCGGCGGCATTCTATAAAACACGATGAACACATCTTTGCTGCCCAGCTCACGATACCAGTGCACAACGTCCTCAATCAGTTCGTCCAAGACGCCGATCAGAATATCGTCGTAACCTCCAGGAGCTCCGGCTTCATATCGATAACGCGCATTGGTGAAACTTCACGATCCTTCTCGATCCAATGCTCGTGACGATCAAGCCGAATACGTTGCCTGATCGGTTCAGGTATCGCATGAAACAACGTAAGCAAATCGTGCTTGTTAGGGCCTCTGTCTTTCCGATAAGCCGGGATTCTGTCTGTCGCTTTCAAATGCTCATGCGCAGTTTTTATTGCGCCCATGTCCAGTTCGTAAGTTTCATTGACTTGGCCAAGGTTGTCATTGGGCTTTGACACGAAGCTTTTGAGCAGCATTTCCATGCCAAGCGCTTTCAACCATCCAGGGCGACAAATTTGTCATTACAACAGTCCTTTCACTCGTTTTCGGTCAGTGCTTAGACACCAAAGCCAGGAGCTTCGCAACGCTGGAGCCCTTGATTTAGGTGGCTTGTTACCGATTACGCGTGTCTGCTTGCAGCTTTGAAAGATACAGCACACCCTTGGAAGATAGTGACCAAGGATGAACGACCCCTAGTTCATTAATGCGCTACCCTCCTCCATCAATAACGGATAATTATAACTAAGCTAAATGACTATTTAGTTGAGTTATATTGAACGGCTTTAGTGATGCGGACCTTAAATTGTAAAATCGATTTGCTGCGTATCCTGGGCTGAATAGTAGCTAAAGTAACGAACTGAACAGCGATTACCATCTACAGACTGAGCTAATCTGCTGGCTAAAAATAGAGACCATCCAGATCCATCCCCTCCACAGATTCCTGAAAAAGCTTGAGCTCTAGGGCTAGCATGTTCTGGATTAAGGGTAGATCTACCCTCCTCAGCCAGTATTTATTCGATCGTTTCTATTGTCGGTAACTGGGTGGCGAACTTAGGCGCCTTTAGAAAGCAGATTATGGGCCCACAATGATCGACCTTGCAGCACCCGCCTCTATGGCCCGAAGAGGCGACCTCTTCATTGACTCCACTCCACAACACAGCAAAGCACGTAACCATTGCCGGTGGAGCAGCAATAGAAATCTTACGTGAAAAATCAGCGCTCGGAAGTAAACTTTGAAATTTCGGGAAGTAAATCGTTGAAACGGTGGTCTCGAGTTCGGAGATCAGTTTTACCTGCAAGCTTAAGGCCTGGCACCTGTAACGCTCAGATGGCGCGGATTCAAATACGGTGCTGCGTGAAATGTAAGTGATTACCTTGGGCTTGGCTGCCGAGATTTTACTGCTCGGAGCGCTGCCGGCGCAGTAAAAAAGTGAACATTTCTCGAATATAACACTGCGCATTATTTACAATCGAACTCATCAATATCAACTATGCAGTTTCTACCCATGGATTTTGCGTGATAGAGCGCGCTATCTGCGGAGGTCAACAACTGCTTGAGAGTAGATCGCGATTCACTCATCGAGGCACATCCAATACTGACCGTGACTTTGATTTCCTCACCACCAGCATCGACACTAGATGCTTCAATACTGCTCCTGAGTCGCTCTGCAATAACCGAGGCCTCAAGGCTATTGCTCTTAGGCAACATAACGACAAATTCCTCACCTCCAAATCTGGCTATAGTATCTCCAGGGCGAAGTACTCCCTCGGCAACTTTTACTATAGACTTAAGAACTTCATCACCAACAGGATGCCCATAACGATCATTAACATGCTTAAAGTGATCTGCATCTAGCATGATTATCGAAATGGAGTGCCCGTATCGATTTGCCCGCGCAAACTCTTTCTCTGCCACGTTGAAAAAGTGAGCACGATTGAATGCGCCTGTGAGGTGATCTTTAGTAAGTAAGTTGGCCAGATTATCACTCGACACCTTTCTCTCGGTGATATCGCGAAACACAACGGTATACCCAGAAAACTCGTCATGTTCTTCGCGCAGAACGGCGATCATTGTTTGAGCAAAAAAAATCTGTCCTGATTTGTGTTGGCAAAGGTAGTCTCTTGAATGCCAACCTTCCTCACGCGCGAATGTGAGAAGCTCATCCAAAACATTTACTTCCAATGCCGTCAAATTACAGAACCGGCGCAACGTTTCCCCGATTGCCTCAGCCTCGGTGTAACCTGTTAAACGCTCTGCCGAAGGGCTCCAGCTATTAATTACTCCCTGCTTATCTAGACCGAGGACTGCGAAATCGTTAACGATAGTGTAGATGGCGTCCAACCATGAATCGGTCTGCCTTAGCCTCCTTTCCGTTGCAACTTGGAATGAGATATCAGTCAGAACTGTTATCAAAACCTCGGCATTGACTTTTACAATTGTACAGGCAAGAACAATCCCGCCGTCGGCCGCGGATGACACATGGACTCTGTGATTTACGCATATTGATCCGCACGACTCTTTGAAACTCGTTACAAGGTTACGTAACTCAGGGGCCACGGAAGAAAGCGTTTCAAATAGATTTTCAAGCCCCACAAACTTAACCAATGGCATCAGCAATTGTGTCGCCATAGGATTAAGCATGTCAATTTTTCCGCTGGGGTCGGTTCTTACCAGTCCTACTGGCGATAGGTACATAAATGAAAGTAATGCTTCATATTCTGACTCGATTGAATCATTGCACTCCTCGATACTACTCATTTTAGTGCCCACTCAACCAGCAAGAAGCGGGTATTGTTATCAGTTTTTTTAAGTAGTCTTAATTTCACGGGTATTGGCCGCATTCTAAGCGCTAGAACGTATGAAATGATTACGTCTAACTCTGGCTCATTCTCGAACCTGTGAGCGACGATTGCATTATTCATGCAGGGTGCAATCTCCAGGAATAAATTTTTACCTAGAACACGTGCCTGCCGTAAGCCCGCGCTTACAGCTTCAATAGTATTATAGATTAGCACTTCTGAAGCGTCATTGAAGCCAATGATGCCGAAGTTCAGCGCATCCAACTGATCCGATGAACTCAACAAATCTTTGATAGATGCGCCTTCGAATGTAAGATTCATTTTTTGCTCACTCGCAAAGTAAAATATTAAATATTGAACACCTCAGCCTGACTGCATTCAACCTGCTAAATAGCAATGATACAAAGGCAGGAAACTTAACGCTTCGCCAAAGGCGCGTTTTAGCTAAAAAATCATTGGCGCCTCGACGCGGGCCTATCCAATCTACGCTTTATCCCACGCCCGGGGAGCTACCAGAGCCATAGCTTGAAATGCAGGCCTCGAAAACCAAAAACCCTGCATTAGATAAACTCCGCAGTCGATGAAGAAATCACGCTCCTCGGCATGTTCGATTCCCTCTGCAATTATTTCAATGCCCAGTTCCGCACAAATGATCACAACACCACGGACAATAGCCTGACGGGAGCGATCACGATGGATGTTACGTACTAACGCTATGTCGATCTTTATAAAATCTGGTTGAAAATCTGCCAATAGTGTGAGCCCTGAATAACCTGAGCCAAAGTCATCAATTGCTGTTTTGAAGCCAAGCTCTCGGTACTCACGTAGAATATTGGCAAGGTGATGATTGTTTTCAACATACTCGCTTTCGACTGTTTCAAAAATCAGTCGGTCGAGCCGAAAATTATGAATTTGCGCCGCTTCCAATGTGCTTCTAATGCATAGTTCTGGCCGGTAAACCGCGTTGGGTAAAAAATTAATCGATAGACTCTGCGTCATTCCAAGTTGCGCAGCCGTGGAGATGGCACGCATGCGGCAAAGCTGATCGAATCGATAACGGTTGTGGTCGTTTACTTTTTCCAGCACTGACAGCGCATTTTCACCATTGATACCTCTCACCAACGCCTCATGTGCAAAAACAGACTGATCACGCACGTCCACGATTGGTTGAAAAGCGAAACTAAATTCTAAATCCGGCTCGCTATTGGTTTTGCAACCTTGGCAACCAGTAGGTGACTTCAATGAGCGAGGAAAAATTGTCACGCCGGACTCCAAAAATTAATAATATTTTTATGATAGCTATTCCAGGCAACGCTTGAGTATTGGAATAAATAATGAATTAACTTATGAAGGAAGTTGTGTGACTTGGTAGGGAGCTTGGATGATAGCACTTTATAAATACATTACTTCTTTCCGGCTGATAAATTTACTACTCTCAGCCTTTAAAATAATGGAGCGCCGTCAAAAACGCTTATAGATTATGGGCTTATCCTTGTTTCATGCCACCCAGCTTTTTTGATATTTTTTTAAATCAACAGCATGATTAATATGCATTGACTTTCAGCTCAGTCCGATATTCAAGAGTTGAATAATTCAGAAGGCCTTACAAATCAGTGCATTTTAGGGGCCAAAATAGACCACTTTAGAAACCTTCTGTTAATAGCTCGTGCAATTACTCCAGCTGACTGGAATCTACCGGATGCCCCCGGCGTCAACTTGCTGCAGAGAATCCGCGAAAACGACCAGGATACGCCGCTGATCATGATCACCGGGCGTGCTGATCGAGACAGTGTACTAGCAGTCAAATCGCTGAAAATCAGTGCGTTTTTTACTAAGCCATTTCAAGTTTCACGGGTCGTAGAATGCCTGAACGTACTCCTTCCTCTTGATGAGTTTCCTCGCACCCCTACGATTAAGATGAGGTGTTATCACTATCCGCATCCCTGTGCGGAAGCTGTAACGCAACTCCGCTGTGCCGCCTCTTTTAGGGAAGTGAGCGAGCCATAAAATGGCTGCCCATGCATTAAAGCAGTTCCCGTGACGCACGCTTCACCAAGACGACAGCCTGGTCGCGAACACTTCGCTTTACGACAGCTATAGTTAAAGGCCTTGGGGAAACGCGAGCAAACCGACTTCGCAGGTGCTGCCATGAAACAAATCGATCTGACGGTGCTCTTCATCGTATTTATCACGGTTGCCAGTGCCGTACATGCGGACCACAGCCCCATGCAAACTGCCGCTTCGAGCAGTACGCTGCTCTACTACGGGCCAAACCAACCCTTTGCCCACCCTGCCCCGCCGACGCTGGATCCCGTGCCACTAGGCTCCTATATCCCGAGCGAACCCCAGGACTTCGTACCGATCGCAAGCAGGCATGTGTTCTATGACTCACAATTACCCACGGTGGCGGATGCCAGCGTGCGGGTCTTTATCCGCTCCTATGATCCTGTACGCGGGGTGTACGTCAACGACGAGGTGCTCACCCCCTCCTGCCTGCTGGCCTGCCTTGCCCTTAAAGGCCAGGTGACTCCTTAATACATTTACCACGGACGCTTTTCCGGACGTGCAAGGTTCAGTTTTTCGATCCGGTAACGCAGCATGTCGCGGCTCAAGCCCAGCAATCGCGCAGACTTGGTGACGTTCCAGTCGGTCTTGTCGAGCATCTTGCGGACCATGTCGCGCTCGACCTCCGGCAGGTTCATCGATTCAACCCCGTTGCCGGGTCGAGGTTCGATGTATTGCAGGTCCCGCAGGACCATCGGCTCATCCATCAGGCTCAGGCATACGTTCAATTGGTGCGGCGCAATGGAATCGCTCTGCGCCAGCAAAACGGTCTGCTCAAGCATGTTGCGAAGCTCGCGCACGTTGCCTGGCCACGTGTAGCTGAGCAGCAACTCTTCGGCTTGATCGCTGAAATACAAGTGCGGTTTACCATAGCGTTTGCCGTGGATTGCCAGGAAATGCCGAGCCAGTAGTAATACATCAGCGCCTCGGGCGTGCAGACGCGGTACGTTGATCGAGATAATCCGCAGGCGGAAGAACAGGTCGCGCCGAAACTTACCTTGCTGGACCATTTGCTCAAGGTTGCAATTGGTCGCGCTGATCACCCGCAAATCGACTTTGCGCTCTTTCACCGAACCCACTCGACGAATGGTTCGGTCCTCCAGCAGTTTTAGCAGTTTGGCTTGCAGTAACAGGTCCATCTCACCGACTTCATCGAGAAACAGCGTCCCGCCGTCGGCGGCTTCGACCAGCCCGACCCGGCGATCCTTGGCGTCGGTGAAAGCCCCCTTCTCGTGGCCGAACAATTCCGATTCCACCAAGTTGGACGGAATCGACGCACAGTTGAATTCGATGAACGGTCCCTTGGCACGCGGGCCGTCGAAGTGCAGAGCCCTGGCCACCAGTTCCTTGCCAGTGCCGGTTTCGCCTTCCACCAGCACTGGCGGCAAGTCGGTGTTTGCCATCCGGCGCTCGGCGTCGAGCAATTGTCCGATGGTGCCTTTCAAGTAGACCATCGGTGCTGAATCACCGATTAACGCCTGCACACCGGACTTCTGCGCTTCGCGTTCCTGATAGAACGACAGCGTGCGCTCCATGCGGTCGGTGGCCAATGCCTTGTCCAGCAGCAGCTTGAGTTCCGGCAGCGCCACCGGTTTGGTGACGTAGTGGAAGGCGCCTTCTTTCATCGCCACCACAGCGTCTTCGACGTTGCCGTAGCCCGTCATCATGATCACTTTCAGTTGCGGCGCGCTGATGCGCAACTTCTGGATCAGGTCATGACCGCTCATGCCTGGCAACGAGTTGTCGGTCAGCACCACGTCGGGAACGAAGGTGTTCAGTTGCTCCAGTGCTTCCTCAGCCGAGTGGCAGATCGTCACCTCGAAATCCTTGCGCTCGAGGTAGGTCTGGATGTTTGCGGCGAGGAGTTCATCATCCTCAACCAGTAGTATGCTGTGCTCCATATTCCACTCCCGTTGCCACTTTAAAATTCAGACAAACACGGGTTCCTTCCTGCTCCTGACTGGTCAGCACGACCGAGCCATGGAAGCGTTCCATTATTCTTTTGACCAAGGCCAGGCCAACGCCCAGCCCGCCCTGTTTGGTGGTGAAAAACGGCTTGAAGACCATCTGTTGCTGCTGCTTGGTCATGCCTTTTCCGGTATCGCCGAGAGTCATGGTCAGCTGCCCCGGGCTGGGCGAATGGATGTCGACACTCATCACGCCGCCCTTGGGCATGGCTTCGAGCGCATTGGCGAACAGGCTATTGAGAATTTGTGTGAGCAAGACCTGCTGGCAAACCACCGGCGGAACGCTCTGTGGGTTAAAACGTACCTCGACGTTGGAACGTTTGATCAGGGGGTCGAAGGCACTCAACGTATCGTCGATGGCCAGCACCAGGTCCACAGACTCAAAGTCGTCGTTCATTGGCCGCAACGACACCAGCAATTCGCGCACCCATCGGGACATGCGGTCGACCTGATTGATGATGTCGCCGATATTCTTTTGAGCGTTCTGGCAGGCAACCTCCTGGGCCAGTTCGGCGCTGGTGCGGATGGTCGCCAAAGGGTTGCGCAAGCTGTGGGCGACTGCCGTGGACATTTCCCCCAGAGCGACAAAGGTTTCGTTGCTGATCAATTGCTTCTGCTGGCTTTGCAGTAGCGTAGCGGCCCGCCGGACGATCGAGAACAACGCCAGGTAAATCACCGCTCCGCCGAGCAGCGTTGCGATCCAGATCGCCTTGAAGCCGCGCTGGATACGCTCCACCAGATCCCCTGGTTCCTTGTAGATCTCCACCATGGCAATCACTTTGCTCTTCTCCGCGTTGAACATCGGAATGTAGTTCTCGATGAACAGCAATTGCGGCTCCCGCAACAGCATTTGCTCAGGGCGTTCTTCGTCGATCTTGTGATAGCTGGAGGACACCGGCACCTTCATCTCGAAGGATTCATCCAGCTCCTCGTCATTCTCAATGTGCTTCCCGACCAGTTGTGGGTTGGTCGACCAAATTACCGTACGGTCCAGGGCATAAACCGTGGCCAGGAGGATATCCGGCAAGTGCTCCACATGGTCGAGGAATTCGATGCGGGCAGCGGCGCGCACCGCCGCGTCCACATCGGGATAGAGAGGGTCCTGGCGCGGATCAAGCATTTCGCCCATGGTTCTGTTCGGGCTGATCCCGGCGTGGCGAATTTCGGCATCACCGATTGCCTGGACAAATTGCGCGGTCAGCAGAGCATCGCGTTCAATACTTTCGTTGACCACAAAACGCGTGGAAATGTAGCCGAGGCCCAGCGCCACGGCGGCGATGAAGAAAAAACTGACCAGCGAGAACCAGCGCAGCAGATTGAACTGGCCGCCCCACCCCTTGCGTTTTGCTGCTGCCATAGGGGGCGCAGGTACTTTTTGTTCTGATAGCTGCATGGGAATTGTCCTGGATGCTCGCTTCAAACCTATCTGGCCGTTGTCACGAAGAGTGTAGGCTGCATTGATCATGATCGACGGGCCAATCGTTTTATTTCACGTTAGTTGATCTGCGTCAAAGGAGTGGCCAGAGGCTGCTGACGGTCGGTCTCCTCCTGCAAGAAGCCGATGATGGCCCGCGCCGCTTGGTCGTCCAGGCGCAGGTTGGGCATCGGGATCTTGTCGAACCGTTGGTAAAGCTCAACAGCAACCGGATCTTTTTCCGCGAGCATGCGGTCCGGCTCGCGAATCCAGCGGTTGAGCCAGGCGGGTTCGCGCTGACGAGTCACGCCGAGCAGGTCTGGACCGATGCCCCGCATGCCGATGCCTTGCCCGTCTTGCGGGCCCAGGCTGTGACACGAGGCGCAACGGGTGCGGAACAATTCTTCACCATTGCTCGGCGGGCGAATTTCAGGCGCATCAGCGTAGCTTTCTTCTATGCTGGGCTGTTTCCAGTTCTGCAAGGTGTTAGCCAATTGGTCGGCGAGAATCCACGGATTTTCAAACGGTGAAGCTTTCATCCAGCGCCCGCTGGCCTGGTTGCCGACGATCAGGCTCAGGTTGTGGTCCTTGCTGCGGCCGTTGTCGACGCCGTCGATAAACAACCCGAGTTTTTTGCGCAGTTGGGTGACGTCTGCAAACTCGCCCGTCAGGAACTTCCAGCCCGGCCCCACCTTAAAGCGTTGTGCATAAGCGTTCAGCACCTCGGGGGTATCGCTGAGCGGATCGATGCTGATGGAGTAGAAGAAAATGTCCTGGCCGACCCGGTCCCCCAGCAACTTCTGGACCTGGCGCAGGCGTGCGGTTTCCAGTGGGCAGGAGTCGCTGCATGAGGTGAAGATGAAGTTGATCACCACCACTTTGCCTTTGATCAGGTCGTCGAAAAAGTGTACCTGCCGACCGTCCTGGTCGGTCAGCAAGGTATTGGGGAAGTAGTCACCACCCCAAGGAGTGGCGGACTCGGTCGGCGCCGGCGGATTCGTCTCGTGTGCCACCAGCACCTGGCTGCCCAGCAGGCAGGTGACCAGCATCAACACCATGTGCATGCCCCGCGCCTGGGAGCGTGGCGTATACAAAGGCCTGTCGACGCCTACGCGGTTCACTTCTGGACCTGCACTTGCGGGCCGAAGCCATCACCGGTGCGGAAGGTTGGCAACGCCGCAGAGTTGACGTAGCGCACGCCATCCCAGCTCGGCAAGGGTGTGGGCATCAACTGGAATTGCCCGGGTTTCTCAATATCCCAACGCAGCAGCATCGAATTGTCCTCATGCTGGGTGTTGTGACAATGCTCCATGTACGTCCCGGCGAATTCGCGGAAGTGGATCGCCATCTCGACGCTGTCCAGACCGTCGTTTTCCGAACCGATACGGTACACGTCTTTGCGCGCCCACTTTTCCCATTCCGGTGGTGCCTTACCCCCGCGACTGAGGATGATTCCCTCCTCGAAGTGCACATGCACCGGGTGGCTCCAGCCCTTTCCGCCGGCCTTGATGTTCCACACTTCCAGGGTGCCAAAACCACTGACGCCAGCATCGGTGGGGCCTGAGGCCAATTTGGTCGCGGTGTTCAGGCGGCGCGGGTCCATATGGAAGCCAAAGCCCCCATCGGTCTTGACTGTCCACGGTGCTTCATCGGTGCCGTCGGAACGGCCGAAGGTGAAGGTGCGGTGACGGGCGTTGGCCAGCAGCACTTTGTCGGCGGCGTTGTCGCGGTGAATTTTTAGAGGAATCATCACCATGCCCTCGGCCTTACCGGGTTTGGCGGGCTCGTACGCTGCCGGGTCCATGGCCAGGTCCTGCCCCGTGTAGGCCTTGACGTTGAGCTGCAAGACCTTCCCTACGCCCGGGTCGCCCTTGTCCCACTGCGGTCCCTGGCTACCCTGTTTGATCACCGCCAGATACTTTTCCGACAATACGTCGCCTAGGGCAATCGGCTCCTTCGGACCTTTTCCGTCGTCGTGGGCCATCAGGTTGACCAAGAACAGCTTGTCGCCAGGCTTTATGCCGTTCTTGGCGAAATTGATGAGGATGTCGAAGCGCTCGGCGATGCCCTGTGTAGGGAGGATCGCGTTATGGTTCTGTTTATCGCCGTCTGCATCGAGGTCCATGCTGCCGTCGAACGGCACGCTGTGTTCCATGATGTTGCCGTCGTTCGCAATCATGTGGAACGGTACGCGGGCATAAGAAACGCCAGCGTTTTTCGGCCCTTGAAATTCACCACTGCTGCCCTTGATCTCACGAACCACGGCGAACTTGAAGTAACGCGACACCGACCCATTCAGGATGCGAAACCGATAGCTGCGGGCACGAACATCCAGCGTCGGTTTCCACTGCCAGTTGACCAGTACTTGATCACCGAGGAAGCCGTCGGTGTTGAACGGGTTGAACCATAGCTGGCCAGCCTGATCCCACGCCTTGTCAGCGAATACCAGATTAACGTCATAGTCGCGATTACCCCACGGTAAAGCCCTGCCGCTGGGGAGACGCAGGTTGACGCCGTCGTTCACCGATTCGTTGCCACGGTCCAGGGCGCTGTAGTAGTTCATCATTGCCGCGTTGCCCTTGTAGACGTTCTGCGCGGTGAAATCGAGCATGTGGTCGTGGAACCAGTGGGTACTCATGGTTTCGCGCCAGTCGCCACGAATCTTGATGGTGCCGTGGTCGCAGGTTTTGCGGCTGGGGTTGAGGTCGTTGGTCCACAGGGTTTCGCCCGGCGCGCAGGGGAATGCTGCGCGCGGATCATGGGCGTCGGTGTTGATGCTGTCATAACCGGCCAGTTGGATCGGCCAGCGATAGTCGTAATACTGGCCCGGAAAGAAAAAGGCGTTGGCATAGCCGTCGCTTTCCGCCGGCGCATGGCCGTTGTGTTCGTGGGTACTGATGGTATGCAGGCCAAAACCCATGTTGGCCGACGGATCAATCGGCAGACCGTTGTAATGGCGCATCAGCACAGGCTGACCGTAACGCACCATCAGCAGTTTGGGCGGCAAGGTGCCGTCGAACGTCCAGACCGAGTTGTGATTCTGTACCGGCATGTTGGGGTGAAAGCGCGGATCGACACCCTTGGCGGTGCCATCCGTTGCCGGCACACCGGCAACATTGTGATAGAGACCACCTGGACCGAACTCGCCCAGGGCATAGCCGTGCATCTGTCGAGCGTCACGCCAACCGCTGTTGAGCCGGGCACCGGTTTGCACGGTTTTGTAGGCCACTTGCGGGTAGAACTCGTTCCAGCGCTGGTGCGACCAACCCTTTCCAGGTGGACGACCTTCAGCAGAGGAGCCGATATGGCGATTGAGGTACAGCTCAATCTGTGGCTGCCACGGGTTGCGATCAACCACGTTGGAGAATTGGCTGGGGAATGGCGTCAGCCCGGTCTGCCGCAAAAAGGCATCGAGCGCTGGGCCCGGTGGTGCACTGCGGGCCGCATTGCTAGGGTCCTGCTGGGGCAACGGGCCAACGGCGGGCGGAGGAAACCCCAACAGGGCTGCAGGCGTGGCGGCGTCGAGCTTTTCGGGGCCGAACTCTTCGAACAACACCAACTGCTGAGTGAACGGTTGGGCGCCGTACAGCGGGCTCGGTTTGCCATTGGTGGGATAGTTGAAACGGGTCTGCGCGCTAAGCGGCAGCAGGTTTTCCACCCGGGTGGTGTCCCGTGAGCCTTTGATGCCATCGGGTAGATCGAAGGCGTCTTCGTTGGCATCCGGCAGGCTCAGAATGCCGTTCAGGGCGGCCGGCTTATCAGCCGGTTCGTCCAGGTACGCCGAGGGGTCGGAAGGCTCGGGCTGACGCTCATCGTCAATCGGGCTGGCGCGCAGCGGGGTTGTGCCCAGCGTTATCGCTAGAAGAATGCCCAGTGGGGTCAACAGGCCGGACCACTTACAGGTGCAGCGCATTTTTGTGTCCATTACCAGCCGCCTCGAAGTTGTGAAGGGGGGTAATGGTGTTTTGCAATTACCTCGCCAGACTTTTAACGGCCTTGCACAAAAGCATTAGTACCTTATAAAGCAACGAGTTACTCGTATCATTAGGCCGCTCACGGCTCAGTGACTGGGGAATGGCACCCGCTAACGGGTAAAGGTCATCCCCGTTTTCAGGGGATTAATTTGAAAGACAGGCGAACAAAAGTGCCCTCGCCTTCACGACTGTCGAGGGTCACCGCGCCGTCAAAACGCTCCATGATCCGCTTCACCAGCACCAGCCCGACACCAAGCCCGGCCTGCTTGGTGGAGAAGAACGGCCGGAAGGCCAGGTTGCGCTGCTCTTCGTTCATGCCTTTACCGGTGTCGCTCAGCACCAGGCAGACGCATCGGGCATCGGTCGGTTCCAGGGTGACGGTCAGCGTACCGCCCTTATCCATCGCCTCCAGGGCATTTGCCATCAGCCTGTTGAGGATCTGCATCAACTGCACCTGCTGGCTCAGGACCATCGGTGTTTGTCGCGGGTTGAACACCACATGAACCCCCGCCCGAGCAATTTTCTGCTCGAGCGCCATGAGGCTGTCGTGGACTGCCGCCACCAGGTTCACCGGCTCGGGATCGTCGTTGAGCGGTCGCAAAGATTGCAGCAGTTCGCTGACCCACGTCGACATGCGATCGACTTGGCCGATGATGTCGCTGATATTCTTGCGTGCCGGGCCTCCGTCGAACTCCAGGGCCAATTCCGCGCTGGAACGAATAGTCGCCAACGGATTGCGCAAACTATGAGCGACGGCTGAAGACATTTCGCCCAAGGCGACTAAGGTTTCGTTGGTGATCAGTTGTTTTTGTTGTTGCGCCAGCAGAATCGCTGCCCGCCGCACAATCCAGTACAAACCCAGGTAAATCAACCCGCCACCCAGCGCGGTCGCCAGCCAGATCAGCGCCAGGCCGCGCCCTATACGGCTGATCAGGTCCTGGGGCTCCTTGTAGATCTCGACCATCGCCGTGACATTCTTGCCCTCGGCATCAAACAGCGGAATGTAATTTTCAATAAAGATGTAATCCGGAGGCGTGACAAATTTTTGCTCCATTCGCGCGGTATCAACATCGTGATAACTGGCCGAGACCGGGGTCTTCAAATCGAAGGCCTGATCCAGGTCCTCGTCGGTGTGAATCGTGGTGCCCATCAGTGCCGGGTTGGTGGACCAGATCACCAGGCGGTCAGGGGCGTAGATATTGGCCAGGATAACGTCCGGCAGGTTGGCAATATGGTCGAGGAATTCGCCCCGGGCCTTGGCCCGCGCCGCAGGATCAACGTCGGGAAAGTTCTTGTCCTGGCGTGGGTCGAGTAACTCGCCCATGGTCCGCACGTTTGGGATCGACACATGGCGCACCTCGGCCGAGGCGATCGCTTGAATGAACTGCGACGTCAACAATGCATCGCGCTGTACGCTCTCGCTGATCACGAACTGGGTAGACACCGCACCCAGGGCAACCGCCACCGTCGCTATCACGGCCATGCTGATGAGTGAAAACCAGCGCAGCAGGTTGAACGGTCGCTTAAGCATGCTTAAGCGAATGTTGCCTTCCGCTGGTGGGTGTATGTCTGCGTGCATGGTCATGAACATTGATCCAGGCGATTCACCTATAGGGTTATAGCCCACTGTGCCCGCTTTGTCCGTTTCCCCATCTCTCCCCAATGCTGGGGACACTGGCCCATTCCGACTGCTGCCCCTCGATCTCTCCGGTAATGCTGCACGCCCGTGGCACCGGGGCTTTGCCGGCGGTTACACCCGGTTGGTATGGAAGTTGCGCTGCCCCCCTCAACTGGCCCGCTACCTAGGGACAGGCACTCCGATAGAGGGATTACTCATGCACCCTTTACTGTCCAAAACGGCGGCCGCTCTGGTCGTTAGCGCTCTGGCCCAAAGCGCCGCACACGCCACGTTGTTTGCCGTCGACCCCGGTCCCTACGTGCCGGCCAATGGCTCGTTCGCCGCCTGGTATCAAGACACTCATGGCCGAACCCTCGACCTGTGTCTGTCCAAAACCACCAGCTCACGGGTACCCAGTGCACCGGGCGCACCGTCGTACATGTGCAACCTGTTGCCGACCCCCGGTGTCTTCGACGATGCGCAACCTGTCGTCTTCCCCACCAACTTTCCCGATGAAGCTTTCTGGTTCACTGCCGATGCCGCCATCGTCGATGCTGCCAGGGGTATCGATCTGGGGTATGGCAGCGCCATCGAAGCGGCATTTGCCGGCGGAGAGCCGATTGAAGGTGACCAGGTCAGCTTCGCCCGCATTCGCATTCGCGTCGATGTGCCCACCGCCGGCACCTATGTCATCACCCACCCTTATGGCATCGACGTGTTCAACGTCGATGTGCCTGGACGGCGTGCGATCAACATGACCCGAGACATCGGTATTGGGGTACCGAACACCTTTAACGGTGCGCTCAAGGGTGACGTCGGACCGTTCCTGCGCAGTGTCAACGGCCCCTACACCGAAACCAATCCGGTGACTGGTGCCGCTGAAAAATTCATCGGTGACCCGAATATTTCGGAAGCGGTGACCGGCAGCCCGTTCAACACCAACTTCATCCGCATCGAAGGGCCCAACGGACTGGATATTCGCACGACGGTGTTTGCCATCTCCGGCATGTTGTCCACGGTGGTCCGGCCGACCCCGATGATCACCCAGCGCAGCACGTACTCCCGACACGCTGGCATCAGCGCACCGGTGGCCCAGCAAGACGTTTTTGTGATGGCGCCACCACCGCCGGCCACCGTAGCACTGACCAGCAGCAGCCCGGAGCTGAGCCTGACCGAAGCCGATACCACCGGAAGCTGGTATGCCCAGTCCTCCACCAACCCGACCTTGCCAAGCACCTTACAGGTGACGGCCGACAACCATATGGCCATTGCGGCCAGCACGCCGATCACTCTGCCGATGGCCCTGACCGACCTGGTGGTGGTTTCGCGCGCCGAATACAGCCTCAGCTCCGGGCAACTCACGCTTGTAGCTTCGACCAGTGATGAAACCTCACCGCCTGTACTCACAGCGTCGTCCGCCAACGGTACCGCCATCGGCGCCCTCAGTGGCGATGGCGCAGTGAAAACCCTGACCACCGGGATCTCGCCAATTCCACCCGCCAAGGTAAGCGTGACGTCATCCAATGGCGGCAGCGATACCGAAGAAGTGGTCATCGTGCAATGAACACTCTCATGCCCAGATCCTCATCAGGAGGCATCATGAACAATTGGCCACGCCTGGCGCTCAATGCCCTGGGACTGACTCTCTTGCTGTCCGGCAATGCTTTCGCGCAACTCGCCGATTTCGACCCCGGCCCTTATACCTTTGCCACCGGGAAATTTCCGATGTGGTATGAGGACAACAATCAACTGAAGATGGAGCTGTGCCAGTCCCTGGCCGTAAGCTCTCGGACTCCGGCCACGGTGCCACCGTCGTACATGTGCATCCTTGGGGTCGAGCCAGGTGTATACGACGACACACTGCCGATGATCTTTCCCGACAACTGGCCACCGGAAGCGTTCTGGTTTCACGCCGAAACGGCTATCCCGCAAATCGGTAACAGCGGGTATGAACTGGAGGTTTATGTAGCCGGGATTGAGGCGGCATTTGCCAACGAAAATCCGGTCGATGGGGATCAGCAAAGCTTCGCGCGGATCCGTTTGCGCGTTTCGGTGCCAACCGCCGGGACCTATACCATCACCCATCCTTACGGGGTGGAAACCATCAACGTCACCACGCCTGGCCGTCGTGCCATCAACATCACCCGGGACATCGGCATCAGTGTGCCTGGCGTGTTCAACGGCGTGCTGGCGGGCAATATCGGACCGTTTCTGCGCAGCGTCAACGGCCCTTACACCGAGGTAAACCCGGACAACGGCGGCATCGACACCTTCATCGGCGATCCAAACCTCACCGAACAAGTCACCGGTAGCCCTAACAACACTAACTTCGTCCGCATCCAGGGGCCGGCCGGAACTATTCAGACCAGCCTGTTCAACGTGTCCGGAAAAATTCTCGACAACCGGGCCCAAACACCCGTGGAGATCAGCCGCGCAACCTACCGACGCACCGGCTCCGGTGTGGGCACTACCCAGGTTGAAGTGTTTGCCAAATCGGCTAACAGCTCAACCTTGTGCTTGCGTGAAACCCTCGCCCTTGTAGCAGGCCCACCTGTGTCGCCGTGCCTGAAGAGCCTTTTGGGTGACAACAATGGCTTGTTCTTTGGCCAAGATCTGGTCAGTGGCGCCCGGCCTTCGGTGTTGGTGGTTACTGCCACTAATCCGACCGGCACCACGCGCCCTACGGCGGTATCGAGCAAGCTCACAGACCTGGTAAAAATCCAGACCGCGCGCTACAGCTGGAGCAATCACAGCCTGCTGATCGAAGCCACCTCCACCGACGAAGTGGCAGTGCCGGACATGGTTGCCCAGGGCTACGGACGCCTGTCGAAATCCGGCACTTTGCAACGCTTGACCGTGGCCGACCTGACCCAACCACCGGCCAGCGTTACGGTAAAATCCGCGGCGGGCGGCAGTGACACGGAGCTTGTTGTCGTCGTCGGCACCGCGCCATCAACTGGCGAGAACCAGGCGCCGGTCGCCGTGGCAGACACGGGCAGCACCAGTTTTGGGGTGCCGATCACCCTTAACCTGCTGGCCAACGACAGCGACCCGGACGCCAACGTACCGCTGAGCATCAGCGCACTGACCCAACCCGCTGCCGGCCAAGGCACCGTCGCCTTGAACGGTACCACCGCAGTGGTCTACACCCCGCCAGCCGTGGTCGCTACCCCGTTGACCACGACCTTCACTTACAAGGCCCAGGACGTCAAAGGCCTGGTTTCGGCTACCGCTGCGACCGTGACCATTACCGTGGCGCCTAACCGGCCACCGGTGGCGGTTGCCGATAGCATTGCGACCCTGGGCGTGGCGATCCCGATCAACGTGTTGGCCAACGACACTGATCCTGAAGGCAACGTGCCGCTCGGCGTCGCCAGCCTTACCCAGCCGGCGGCGGGTCGCGGTACCGTCAGCAGTAACGGCACAGTGATCACCTACACCCCGCCGGCTACCGTCACAACGGCATTCACCACGACCTTCACCTACATCGCCCGGGACAGCTTCGGCGCCCTGTCGACGCCGGCCACCGTCACGGTGCAAGTCTCGCCACGCCCTGCGACGGAAACCTTCACCGTGACCACCGCCACGGTCCAGGCCCGCTCCAACAACCGCTTCAACTGGGACTTTGCGGGGACCTCATCGGTGACTACCGGCAACACCATCACTGTCCAGGTGACCACCCCGACCGGACTGGTCACCCTGGGCACCACCACGGTACCGGTGACCGGTCGCTGGCGGCTGACAGTAAGCAACGTCACCAACGTGATCCCGTCAGCCAACCCGACGGCGACCATCCGGTCGTCCCAGGGCACCGTGCGCACGGTGTCGGTGACCTCGCTCTGAGCCCTTGCCCCATTGACCGTCAAGGTCGGTGGGGCTGGCCCAACTCCTAAGGACAACGCCATGCAAACGCCGACCGCCGCCCTGCTCTGCCTGTTTTTTCTCTGCTGCGGCGCAGGCACCCGAGCCGACGACTTAATGGACAACGACGACCTGGCCCCCAGTGCCGACCTCGGCGAACTGCCGTCCCCGATTGGCCAGCACGTGCTGATCGACCAGAACGGCCAGGCCAACGCGGCACTGCTGCAACAGACCGGTCAATCGTTACTCGGGCGCATCGTCCAGTCGGGCAGCAACCAGGAAGCATTCATCCTGCAACAGGGCAGCGACCTGATGGCACAGATCACCCAGCAAGGTTCTGGCAACGCCGCATCCATCACCCAAAACGGCAGCCACAACCGCGCGCAGATTACCCAGAACGGTAATAACAACGACGCCAGCATTGATCAGGCGGGCGCGGGGCTTTCGAGCGCCGTGACCCAGTCGGGAAACGGCATGAGCGTTTCGGTCAAACAATATCGCTAAGCACTGCAACACCCTGGAGGTTTCATCATGTTTAAATTGACGCCCCTCACCGCCGCCATACTGGTCATTATCAGTGCTCAGGCTTTGGCCGACGACAGCGTTTCAACGCAGAACCAGGTCGGCACTGCCAACATCGCCGATGTAACGCAACGCGTGGCCCCGTTCAGCACCGCCGCCCAACAACAACTCGGCCAGGGCAACGACGCGGCCGCCCTGCAAGACAACGCCACCAGCAGCATCGACCAGACTCAGCTCGGCGATTACAACGCCGGCTACGCTGAGCAGCTCTACGAAAATGGCAGCACCATTACCCAGCAACAGGTCGGCAGCTTCAACATCAGCCATGCCAGTCAGTCGATCGGCAGCACTGCCAACGAGGTGCTTCAACAGCAGCAAGGCAGTGGCAATTTCTCGTTCGTCTATCAGGACACTCAAGAAGGCACGTCCGGTAAAACTTTCCAGTTCGGTGATAACAACGAGGCCAACATCGAACAGATCCAGTATGGCATTGCCAACAATGCGCTAATCATTCAGTACGGCAGCACCAACGATGCGACCGCCGAACAGATCAGTCACATGAGCGGCCAACTCGGCATCAACCAGTACGGCGAAGGCAACTATGCCTATGGCGACCAGCGCAACGGCCACGGCGGCAATCTGACCATTAACCAGTTCGGCGGCTTCAACGCCAGCGAAGTCTGGCAAGACGCGCAAACCGCCAGCCTGGCCACCGTTAACCAATACGGGCAGACCAACGAAACCGTGGTCGATCAAAGTTTTGGCGAAAACAACGTGGCGCAGGTGCTGCAAGTCGGCGACCTCAACGCGATCTATGCCGACCAATTCGAGTCCATGGGCTCAACACTTGCGTTGTATCAGCAAGGTACGGGCAATGTGCACTTCACCTACCAGAGCGGCGACAGCCACGTGCTCAACGCCACGTCGGTGGGGAATGGCAACAAGGTCTACGCCAGCAACTGGAAAGGTCCGCAGTTGGGCGGCCAGTTCGGCAGTAACCAGCGAGCTACCATCAACCAGAACGGCACTCAGAACGTGGCGAGTTTCACCCAGGATGGCATCGGCCACATCATGACCACCCATCAAAACGGTACAGGCAACAAGACCACCGTCAGCCAGGCCGACAGCTACAACGAACTGTATTTCGACCAGAACGGCAGTGACAACATCCTCGTCGCCGATCAGCGCGGCACGACTAACCTCGCACAGGGGTATTCTTCCGGCTCGGGGAACAGCACCGAGTTTGACCAGTCCGACACGGGGAACCGGGCGTATACCGCGCAAATGTATGGCAGTGATAACCAGATCTCTGTCAAGCAAGCGGGCAGCATGAACGTCTCGTACGTGACCCAGGGCGGGACCGGGAACATTGCCAACGTTGATCAGAGTGGCATGACACAAATGGCGACGGTGCAACAGTTCGGTACCGCGAACCAGGCGAGCGTTCTGCAGCAATAGTCGCGACGTAAAAAAACCGCGGCCCTTTGCGGGGTCGCGGTTTTTTATCATTGTTTATTCAGCGTCGGGATCAACCTTGTTCTGACTCAAATACCGGCCCAGCGTCTCATCCTGCACAAGAGAAGCATTGTCTCCCGCGACCTGCCACAAACGCCGCTCAATCCCCTGGGCCAGCAAATGTCCCACCGCAGACTCAATCGCCGACAACACACACAACTGCGCCGGCTCGTTGGTTGTATAACCCACTTCAGCTTCAAGCAACTTTTTGAACTCGATAAACTTGAACACTCCGGCGCTGCGCCCTACCGAGTAGATAGTCTTACTGGTCATTACGTTGGCCAATACCTGCCCACTGCGCACATCCACGGCCCGCAGGTTCACCGACACCTGGTCCACCCGATACTCCCGGGAGATATCGATCCCCAGGTACCGCGCACCCTCCCCGCCGCTGCGCACGTTAGTGTCATAAGCGATAATCCCGCCCTCCAGCATCAAATTCGCCGCCTGTAACGGTGGCAGCTCGCCTTGGATGTTCAGCGGCGTATTCGGTTTTTTTTGCGAAGCACGAATGATTTTGCGTTCGGTCAGCAGGTTCTGCAGCCCTTCGCGCTCCAGCACCACAAACCAGCCACTGACCTGCAACGCGTCCATCAACATGCTCGCTGCGCCTTGAGTCACGCTGGTGGAAAACGAGCTGGCCGGGGTTGGTTTATATTGCCCGGTCTGGTCGCGAAAACCGTACACCACGGCCATCAAACGGCCTTTGGGCCGCGGCATGTTCAAAAGGTCGTAGTAGGTCGAGGCCCGTGGTGTGAGCGTCGGTGATTCGGAGTCCTGCTCGGCCGGCATCGTGTCGCGCAAACTGCAGCCCTGTATTGCCGCCAGCATCAGCCCTAGCGCCAGTATATTCTTCATGTTCTTCACTCCCCGGCAGCCCGAATCCCGATCAAGGGTTGAGGCCATTCACCTGAATGTCCGAAACTTCACCCGTTGCACGATCAGTCACTTGAATGCTCAGTGCGCCGGAGTCGTCGATGACGTTGACGATAAAACTGTCGGTGGACAGACTCCCGGTATTGCCCGTGGAGATGTTGTCCAGCAATTGCCCCAGCAACCGCGACTCCAGCTGACTGGTGAAACGTTCAAGGGCCGAGGTTCCTGCCAACGCAGTGCGGCTTTTCAGGTCAGGATCGTCGTAGTCGTTTTGCGACTGTGCGTTGTTGAGCAGCCATGTGCCGTTTAGCGGGTTACCGCCGAACGATGGGTTGACCGGCGTGTAGACCAGCTCGGTCGCATGCACCAGGCAGCAACTGCCCAGTCCAAGAACCCAGACGCCGGTGCGCTGTGAGAACGTCTTCTTGTTCATAATTCGTCCTTCTCCAGGTCGGTGGTGTCCTGCAATAAGACTTCCAGCTTGCGCTGGACAATCTGCACCCGGACCCAGTCGGCGGCGGCGTATGCCTCGTCTTTGAGTTCCACGGTGTTGGGCGGCAGGAAGCGCCGGTAAACCAAGCGTTGTTGATATTCCACGGTCACCAGGCTGCCCCAGCGGGCCGAGGGCCGCTCCCGCACCACGAGGTTGAAATCCATGGGACTGGTGGCGCGCAGGCGATCACTGAACGAGTAATAAAAGTCATGGCCGATGTGGGAAATCGTGTCGTCAACGATGAACCCCATCATTTCGTCCTCTTCACTGGCCGACGTGAAAGACGTCATCAACATCAGCAGCAACCCCAGGCAATGTCTGTTCATGGCGTGATCGCCTTAGGGGCCGCAGACCGGGTTTGCGCCGGGCCGGACGCACCATCGAGAAACGCCTTTTCGGCCACGAACTGCCAATCCTGGTAGCTCGCCATGCCAACGAAGTCTGACCACTGGGGCGGGAAGTCAGCCTGTTTGAGCGGCAGGTCCGTAGCCGGGCTGTAGAGGCCGGTGATGCGCCCGTCAAAGCCGCGCATCAGCGTCCACTCTCCACCGCCAATCGGGTCCGGATACAACTGCCGCAGATGGTGTGCGGGAGTTGGAAAACGCTCATCCTGCAGCAGGTCTTCGAGTGCTTTGGGGTACTGCGCCACCCCCGGAGAACTGCGGTAATAGCTACGCAGCGCCTGTGCGTATTGCGTGCCGACCCACAACAACTGCCGTTCGCGGTCACGCCTTGAGGCGCTGGACCACAACTCACCGACGCTCGTCAGCCCCATGCCCATCAAGGCAATCATCAACAGCACGCCCAGGTAGGTGAAACCCGCTTGACTGGGAGGTTTACCACTCGGAATAAAGACTGCCATCACGCGCCCTCCCGCTAGCACCACTTTTGATATCGGCGACAGAGCCGGACACGCCATCCGGCGGCGCCACCAGCACCCAGAGATCTTTGCGCTCGGCAATCGGGTCCATCGGAAGGTTGCGCAGGTAGCGCTTCTCCACCAGTTGCTCGACGGAGTCGGGATAACGCCCGGTATCACCGTAGTAGTGATCCAGTGCTTCACGCATCACTGACAGACTTTGGTGCAGGGTGGTCTCTTTCGAGGCCTCCAGGCTGGCGAAGTAGCGTGGCAAGGCAATCGTCATAAGGGTCGCGATGATTGCCATGACCACCATCAACTCCAGCAGGGTAAAGCCTTTTTCCCGGCGCATAGATTCACCACTCGCGGTAGGCAATGCCGTTGAGGCCCTTGCCCGGGGCTTTGGAGTAGACGTCAAACACGTCCTCACCTTCCCGCGGGTTTTGAGCGGTACTGTCGTAGGCGCGCAGGCCCCAGCCACCGTCATCGTTACGCTTGACCGGCAGCAGCGGGTCATGAGGCACCCGGCGCAAAAAGTAGAATTTAGCCCCCTTGGCACTGCGTACATCGCGCACGCCATCCACCAACACTTGCAGGCTTGGCGGGTAGCCGCTGCTGTTCAGCGACTTCTCGATATAGCCGGCGTCAAAGGCACGTTTGTAGGCGTCTATGGCATCACGAACCTGGTATAGCGCCGCCCGCATGTCCTGCTCCTTGCCACGGCGCACAACGGTTTCGGTCAAGGGTGCGGCCATGCCGGCCAACAGGCCGATCAGGGCCAGCGTCACCACGACTTCGATTAAGGTAAAACCACGCTGGCAGGTTTTCATGGTCAAGGTTTCTGAACGACAACGTGGGCGGCAGACGCGACCGGCGTGGTCATGCCCTCCGCAGGAATTGACGTTGCCACGCCGCGTTCGGGCGCCTTGATGCGCATGCTGGTTTCCGTGCCGGTCGGGAACTCCATGTCCGAGGGGCTCTGGTATGGCAAATTGCGCACGATGCGTGGGGTGATCGACAGCACCAGTTCCGACTTGCCGACCGTGTCCTTGTTGCTGCCGAACAAGCGGCCCAGCCCGGGAATGTCGCCAAGGCCCGGGATCTTGTTGCCGGTGGCGCCATGGTCGTTGCGCACCAGGCCTGCAAGGATCTGAGTTTCGCCATCATGCAGACGAAGCGTGGTTTGGGCGTTGCGGGTATCGACCTGTACCGGGATCGTGCCCTGACGGGTAGGTTCCAGCGGCGTCGCGTTACTCACCTCAAGCGCAATCTTGATCGCCACCTCGTTGTTCAGGTACACCGTCGGCTGTACTTCCAGCTTCAAACCAACGTCAAGATAAGTGACGCTTTCGGTGATCACCGGGCCTTGAGTCGAAGGCACCGAGGTGGCACTGATGATCGGCACACGCTGACCAATGTGGATGCGCGCCTGTTGCCGATTGCTCACGCGAATCACCGGGCTGGCCAGGGTGTTAATGTCGTTGTCCTGAGCGTTAATCTTTGCCTGGGGCGATGGCGAAATGGATATTCGGCCGGAGTTGATGCCCTTCAGTTGATTAAGCAGCGTCACTGCCGAACCGTCGCTGTTGACCAGGCCGAAGGTGCTCGGCCATTGCAGGCCAAGGTCGAGAATCCGCTGGGTCGCGACCTCCATCACCTCCACTTCCAACACCACTTCGGGGTCGGACTGGTCTTGCGATTGCAGAAGTTTTTCGGCCATGCGCACGGCGTCTTCGGTGTCGCGCATGGTCAGGGTGTTGAGGCGCTCATCAACGAACACGTCGCGGGTCTTGAGCATGGTTTTGATCATGTTCAGTGCGGTAGTCGCATCGACGCTGGTCAGGTAGAAGGTGCGCATCACCAGTTCCTGATAATCCTTGAGCTTCTGCGGTGTGTCCGGGTAGATCAGCACGGTGTTTTCGTTCACCACTTTCTGGTGCAACTGGTTCTGTTGCAGCAGCAGTTCCACGGCGTCTTCTATGCGCACATCGCGCACGAAAATTGTGGCTTTCATGTCCGGGCGCAGGTCTTTATCAAAGATGAAATTCAGCCCCGCTACCTGAGACAGCACTTCGAAGATGGTTTTCAGGTTGGCATCGCGAAACTCCAGGGTCACCGGCCGTTCCATGCGGGTACGCAGTTGTGGATAGGCAATCACATTGCGGCTCTGGACCAGGCGGATGCTGCCTTGCAATTCCAGGGCACCGTCGTTTTTCGGATCGAGTTCGAGGATCTGTTTCACCTGGCGGTCGGCGCCGTAGATATCACCACGGCGCAGATCGCCCCGCGCCAGTTCGAGTTTTTCATCCTGGCTGCGCAGGTAATCGAGTTGGCGCAGGGCATCCTGGGCGCGGCGGTTGTTCGGTTCAATGGCCAGCACGCGGCCGTAAGCCACGCGCGCCGAAGGGAAATCCCGGCGCGCCCGGTCGGTATCACCCGCCGTCAACAATGCGGTAATCGCTTTGGCGCGGCCGCTGTTGAGCAGCAAGTGCAGCCCGGTATCCCGGGGCTCTTCGCGCAGCCCTTCTTCGATTCTCGCCAGCCCGGCTTCGTACTGTCCGTGTTCGATCAGGTCCGTCGCCTCCTGGTTGGCGACTTGCTTGGAATTGCAGGCGGCCAGTGCGGTGATCAGACACAGGCTAATCAGCAAACGGGAACTGTTCATTGCGTGCTCCCCACAGACAAGGTCTGGGACAAATGCAGAGGCAGGTAGACCAGGCTCAATTCCACATCGGAAATGCCCTCGATCCGCCAGGTGTCGTCGATTACATCCCCTTTGCGCACGACGTATATTTTTTCACCACTCTGCAAAAACACTTGCAGGTCGGAACGGTCAGCGAGTTTGCCGACGAACTGGAAAGGCATCGGTGGTGCGCTGGGAGGTTGCACCACCGGGATCAGGTTGACCGGTTGTTCAGTGACGCTGGCAAGCTGCGGCGTGGCCTTCCAGCTGCTGGCGGCGAACAGGTCGCCCGCGGGGGCCAAGTCCTTGACCTGTGCCAGTGTCGCGCTGGCCGAAGCGTCGGGCAGCGTTCCGCCCGTTTTGCGGTTGGCCGGGGCGGCCATCACGGCGACCGCAGAGTCGTCCGGCTGCTGGAAATGTTCCGGCAACCAGACCAGCACCGCCGCAACGCCGAAGAACGCCGCCCAACCGGCTACGCGTTTGGTATTCATCATGACCTCGACAGGTAAAGGGTCATGCGGATCCGCCCTGTCAGGTCGGTGTCGGCGATCTTCTTACGCTGGAACTCCACGTCTTCCAACACCACCGCCGGCAACTGGCCGAGCAAGGCGTGCAGGAACCGACGCAGTTGCGGGTAGCTACCGCGTACCGGCAGCAAAATCTGGTAGCGGGCCAAATGGGTCTTCGGGTCTATGCCCAGCGAGTATTCGCCCCGCGCCAGGGTGATATGCTCCAGAGCAGCCAAGGCGTAGATCTTGTCGATGGCCACGGTGGCCTGAGGCTGAGACGGCAACTTGCTGCGAAAGTCATCCAGTTGCCGCTGCGGCACCATCGGCGGTGTGACGCTGCCGTCTTCAACCTTGGCCAGGTATTCGCCCGCTTCACGGGTTTGCTGGCTGAGGGTTTGCAGCGACTGCCAGTCAGGTATCAACCCGGCCAGGGCATACACCAGCGCCAGCGACACCAGCGTCATGCCCGCCAGACCAGGAATGCCAATGCCTTGGAGGTATTCGTGAATAATGAGTCTAGGGATTCGCATCGCCAATCTCCCAAGTAGCCGACAGGTTGAATTGCACCGGGTGTTCCGGCACGTTGGCGACGATTTCGTGGCTTAGCAGTGACACGTCCGACAGTTCGTCGCTGGCTTCCAGACGCTGGTGAAACTCGAGCATTGTTTCCAGGTTCCGTGCCTCGGCGCTGATCCGTACCTGGCCCTTGCGAGCATCGGGCGTCAGGGTCAGCAAGGCGACATCGTCATGGGGTATGGCTTCAAGCGTGGTGAACAGGCGTTCCCACGGCCGACGCAGTTGCTGGGAAACCTTGCGCATCTCGGCCAGGTTTTGCGCTTGCTCTCGGGTTTCGGCCGAGGTCAGCCCGACCTTGGCGTTATTGTCTCCAGTGAGTGCCCGCTGGGCATGTTGCAGATGGCCTTGTTGTTGCGAGGATTGTTGGTTGAGTTGTTGCTGGCCGAAAAAGCACGCCAGGGTCAGCACCACGCCACCGGCCAACAGGCTCCAGCCCAAAGGACCCGAGCGCCGGCAGGGCTGGAAGTCGAGCGTCAGGGCGCGCATGTCAGGCCACCGCCCTGGACATAACGTACAAAGCATCGCGTACGCAGGTCCGGTCTTGTTCGAGGGTTCTCAACTGCACCCCTGGCACCTCGGGCGGCGAGTCAATGCGTGCGGGGGCATGCAGGTAGACACTCAACGGCCGTTCGCTGGTAGATGCCTGCAACTGGCTCTCCCGGCCAATCAGCGCAGTGAGTGCCGCATCGCTGTCACTGGTGCCCACCGAGCGCACCGACGTCCAGTGTCCTTCCCGGGCCAGCAGCAACACACTGCGTACCGGTTCGGCGAGAACGAACAGAAAGTCCCCGACGTCGAACGTTTGATCGAAGTGGTTGAACGCCGCCATCAGGTACGGTTGCACCGACCGCAAGCGCAACCTGCGACCACTGACCAGCGTGCGCAGACGGTCCAGCAAGTCTTGCGGTAAGGCGGCAGCAATCCGGTCGTAACCGGCGGGCTCCGCCGACAGCACCAGACTCCAGGGTTGGGCGGGTACGCCATAAAGGTCTTCGAAGCACAGTTGAGCGAAGCCCTGCAATTCGTCGGGGCTGCTGATCTGGTCGCTCCATGGCACCAGGCAAAACCGACTGAAGTGCCCAGAGATCACCACGCGCAATTCTGAACCGGCACGGGCATGCTCACCGAGCAAGCAATCGAGGGTTTCCAGTGCAACCGTCCAGGAGTGGAAACCCTCGTCGATAAAACCGACGCTGCCCAGCCAGCGAGTTTCACTGCCATGGCGCTGGCCGAGCCCGACACCACCGGCGCCGAGTACGGCGACATAACGATCACGAGACAAAAGTGACACGATTGATCTCCTCGAGCGTGGTCCGCCCCGTTTGCACCAGCACCAGCGCCGACTCGCGCAACAAGCGCAAGCCACGGCCACAGGCCAGGGCCTTGATTTTCGAAATGGGTTGGCGCTCGACGATCATTTGCCGCAGTTCATCGTCCAGGTGCAGCAGTTCGGCAATCGCCGTACGCCCGCGGTAACCGGTACCACGGCAATGGCCGCAACCCTTGCCGTGGACGAAGTGGTAGTGACCCACGTTCTGCGGGTCGAGCCCGGAGGCTTGTAGTTCTTCGTCAGTCGGATGGCTTGGCGCACTGCAACTGGCACAGACCAGCCGTATCAAACGCTGTGCCAGCACTGCGTTGAGTGCCGAGACCAGGCTGTACGGGTCAATTTCCATCTGGGTGAAGCGGCCAATCACGTCAAACACGTTGTTAGCGTGAATCGTGGTGAACACCAAGTGTCCTGTAAGCGCCGATTGCACGGCGATCTGAGCGGTGTCGGGGTCGCGTATTTCACCGACCATGATCTTGTCCGGGTCGTGGCGCAGGATCGAGCGCAACCCACGGGCGAAGGTCAGGCCTTTTTTCTCGTTGACCGGAATTTGCAGCACGCCTGGCAGTTGGTATTCCACCGGGTCTTCGATGGTGATGATCTTGTCCACGCCGTGATTGATCTCGGTGATCATCGCGTAGAGCGTGGTGGTTTTGCCGCTGCCGGTCGGGCCGGTCACCAGCACCATGCCGTAGGGTTCGGCAGCCAGGCGACGCAATTGGCGCAAGGTTTCATCCTCAAAGCCCAGGGCCTGCAATTGGACGCCGCTGACTTTGTCAGCCAAGTCCTGTTTGTCCAGCACCCGCAGCACCGCGTCTTCACCGAAAATGCTCGGCATGATCGACACCCGAAAGTCGATCTGCCGGCCGCTGATACCGATTTTGAAGCGTCCGTCCTGAGGCACGCGCTTTTCGCCAATGTCCAGTTCGGCGATGACCTTGACCCGAGAAATTACCTGTTCGGCGAACTCGCTACCCTGGATCTTGCTGATGTTATTCAGTACCCCATCAATGCGGTATTTGATGACCAGGCCACTGCCAGTCGTGCCCAAATGGATGTCGCTGGCATGCATCTTCAACGCATCGTAGAGAGTGGAGTTGACCAGCTTGACGACGACACTGGCGTCTTCGCTGATGCTGGTCAGGGACAGGCTTTGCAGGTTGTCGACCTGCACATTCGCAGCGGCCTGGGGGTTGAGCGATTCCACCGCGTGGAAGCTTTCCTCATGACGGGCCAGATAGACTTTGAGGTCATCGACGTGTACCAGGTACAGCGGCGCGCCATGCAGGCAATCGTCGATCCAGGCCAGGCGCGCAGCGTCGAAGGGGTCGGCGAACACGCCGATAACCGCGTCGTCATGGCGCAGCAGGATGAACTCGCGCTTGAGGCATTGGGCCAGGGTGACCCGATCGAACACGGGGGGAGAATCAAACAGGGTATCGGTGTCCAGCACCGGATAATGCAGGGTTGCGCCGAGGCATTGAACAAAGGGCATGGGTGCCAGCTCGCACAACACCCCTAGGGCGTCCAGCACTCGTTCACCGGAACTCGCGGCCAGCAATCGTGCCTGGACCAACTGTTCACTGGAAAAACGTGAGGGTACACAGTCCAACGGTGCCGGTACGGCGGCAAGGGATAAACGTTCCATGACTTGCTCTCCAACGCCCGGGGCTTAACGCCCTGTCGGCGCGGCAAGCCATCACGGTGGGAGCCGGAACGTCGTGTCGCGCCACTACTCCCCGGTGAGCAATTGTCCGTCGTCCTGTGCTGTGGAGGCCGATGTTCGTCGGCGATCCGCCAGCACCCAACTACCGTCGTACAACTGCAGCGGGAAACTCTCGATCCTGTTCTGGCGTCGTTCGACGTAGCCTTCGGAGGTGCTCGCGCCAACTTTGGCTTCGCGCACCATCCCTAGAAGGTCACAGACTGCACGGGCCAATTCCGCCAATGGAAACGGTTTGAACAGGATATGGCTGACGCCCAGTTGCCGGGCCCGCTCACAGACTTCAGCGGTTGGGTGCCCGGTAATCAGCACAAAATGACACTTCCTGTTCTGGCGGACGGCATCGAGCACCTCAAAGCCTTCCATATCCGGCAAGCGGTAATCGAACACCATCACATCGGGTGCAAAACGTTCGGCTTCGCCGATTGCCCTGGCACCGTCGTGAGCTATCCGGACTTCCAGCGCTTGCGCCTGAAGGTAGACCTTGAGGTTTTCAGCAAGAAGCTGTTCGTCTTCGACAACCAGTACTTTGTTTAACAAGGTCCACTCCCTGAGCGCGCAAGTCCGAGTACCGAACCTGGCAGAGTGCGTGCCTTATGAGGACTAACGCACACTTCATGCCAGGCCGATCAGCGGTGTTTTTATCGCTTCATATCGTTGAATTATAAAGCAATGATATTTTGTCCTAACCCACCTCCCCCCAAAGACGGGGAAGCGATTGGATTAGCTTTGAAGCTTTTCCCCACTATTGGGGGGAAGGCTTATTCATCATTCTGCTCGATGCGATTACGAGATCGTAATTGCACCAGGACATCTCGACGAGCCTGAGCCTTTTGCTGCCGGGTAAGATATGCCCGAACGGCTTCAAGCCCCTGCTGTTCTATGACATCGACCGCCGCCTGATGGTTCTGTAAGTAGATCAAATGCCAACCGACCGGTGTGCGTACCGGCTGGCTGACTTGCCCAGGTTTCAAAGCAAACGCCGCCGCTTCGAATTCAGGCATCATGCGTCCGCGCGCAAAGTAGCCCAAAGCTCCACCTGCGCTGGCCGAATCATCCTCGGAGCCGGTACGGGCGACGCTGGCGAAGTCTGCGCCTTGGGCGATTTGTACGCGCATACCCTCTAAGCGTAGTCGCGCAACTTCAACTGTGGCGGCATCGGCGTTTTGAGGGACTTTGATCAGGATGTGCCGTGCCTCGATTTGCTCCGGCACGCCCATTTCAGCGCGGTGCAATTGGAACAACGCCCTGACCTGTTGTTCGTCCGGCTCAGCCATTTGCGTCAGGTCGGCGAAGACTTGTTGCGCGGCCAGTTCGCGGCGGGTGTACTCGGTGAAACTCGCCTCATCGAAACCGCCATCGAGCAGCCGGCGGGCAAACACTTCGCTACCCCCCATGGCCTGGCGGGTCTGTTCGACCTGGCGTTGCACCGTGGCGTCGCTGATCAGCACCCCGCGTTTGAGCGCCTCCTGCCACAGCAATTCCTTATTGATCAAAGCGTCCAGGGCAGCCTGACGCAGTTCCTTATAGGCCTTGGGATTGCGAATGCTGCCCACAGCCCGACCCTGGTCTTGCAGGTATTCGACGAAATAACGCTCCAGACGGAATTCGGAGATCTCCTCGCCGTTGACCCGTGCGGCAGCCGGTTCGTTATTGCTGAAGGCCACGGGCACCCAAAGCATCAGCAGCAGGAGTGGAGTTTTGAGCGTCATGGTCGAGGTCTCCAATCAGGGTGTGGCGGTAATGGGTTTGTAGGGGGCCACCAGGTAAAAGCGCTGGTCTGGCAAGTCCACCGTGACGATATGCGCGCCGCTCAGGCCCAGACGCCGGCCAGGGCCAAAGCTGATTGGCGGGGTCAGCCCGGTGTCGAAGTCGTGCAGCCCTTCGAGGGCGCTGATCAGCTTCTCGCGGCTGGCGTCGCGCCCAGCCTGCTTCATGCTTTCACTGAACAGCAGCATCGAGCTAAACGCGCCGACCTGCAGCACCGCATGTTCTCCGCCCAAGCCTTGATGTTCGCGCAGTCTGATAAGCGCCACGCGCCCTGCCTGCGTACAGTCGCTGGGTATGAACGGATACGCGAGGAACACTCGCCGGGAAAACTCGCGGGGTAGCCGCCAAAAATCCCCCGTCACCTGGTTCGACGCAGCGAACAAGTACGGTCCCTGCCCCGTCCCCTGCAAGCGCTCGGCCATACCGATCAAACCGTCACTACTGCCCAGGTAAAACACCGAGCGTGAATCCGGTGGCAATGCGTCCTGAGCCGAGTTGTAGGCGTGTAACCGAACGTCTTGCCAAGCGTGTTCCTGTAAATATTGACCGAGGTTTTGTGCCGCCGATTGCTGATCGGGGTCACCGGTGTAGACGATCAGCGTCGGCCCCTGAAGCACCTGTAAACTGTCAGTGGCATAGTCGGCCAAGGCGATCAATTGCTCGCGCAAACCTGGCAACGGTTCAAATATCTGCCGACTGCTTGGGGTGGCGCCCAGCCGCGACAGTGTCCCGATCAATGGAACCCCGGCGCGCTCCAGACGCACGGCTAATTCCGCATCCAGTGCCGGTGCCAGTGGCGCGATCAAGGCGAACACCTGTTCCTGTTCAATCAATCGGTCAAGAGCCTGCACAGCACTGATGCGATCCGGGCCTGGATCGAGGATTGTCAGGCGCAAAAACCGGCCATGAATCCCTCCCGCCTCGTTGATATGTGCCACGCTGCCCTGGAGTATCGCCGCCACCGTCGCACCCTCCTCGCTCAATGGTCCGTGACTCGGCAACAACGTGCCCAGGTGCAGACTATCCCTGCCCAGGCCCGGATCACGGTCATCGGCGAGACGCTTGAGGTAGGCGCCGAGATTGCGTTGATCATTCATCGACAGCACGAATCGAGGCATGGCCGGGTCCAGCCGATTGTTGCCGGGGTCGCGTCCTTCCTGGACCGCACGAGCCAGGCCGCCGTCAGTGTAAGCCGGGTAATTGCGGCCATTGATCTGCCGCTGACCGTAAACGTTGCTGAGCCGCGACCAGCTCAGGTCTGGCGGGCGTACTCCACCCTCCACGCGGCCCTGGCCATCGGCACCATGGCAGTTGGCGCACGGCAGGCTGCTGGCGGGAAGGACTATGTCCGCCGCACCAACCCGCGCCATGACAGGCTCACCGCTGACCGATAAACCTTCACGGTACAACCGTTTGCCGGCACTTTCGCTGGGCGTCAGTGGCAGCGCGCTGGCGCTCAGGCTGATGCTGGCGAGGAAGACCAGGAAGGCAATTTTCATGACCCGGACTCACCGACCGACCACGGGCATTGTCAGCAATTGCAAGCGCTGGGCAATGGCAGCGGCCGGGGCATCGGGGCGAATCTTGCTCCAGCGTTTGTTGGCCACGTCACCGACGATCAGTTGTGTGGAGTGTTGCTCGGGGGTCGGTACGATCTGACCGATACGGCCCAACACCAAGTCCATTTGTGCCTTGTCGCCGGTGAGAAAATACCAGTGGGGGCCATCGACCCCTTGCTTCAAGGTATAGGCCTTGAGTACGGCCGGAGTGTCCCGAAGCGGATCACTGGTCAGGGAAATAAAGGTAATGCCATCGGCCTTGTCGCCCAACACCTCACGAACCTCCTTGAGCTTGCGGGTGATCAGTGGGCACGCATCGTTGCAACTGGTAAATATCACATTCAGCAGCACCACCCGATTTTGCAGCACGTCGCTGTAGAACCGCAGGGTATTGCCGTTCTGGTCCTGCAACGGCGTATCGGTGAACCAGGTTTGCCCATCGTAAGTACCGCCGGCAGTTTGTACGGCAGGAGCCTGGGGAGTGGACGAATGCCCCTCGTGGGCCAACGTCATCGAACTCGACAGGCACAAGCTGAGCATCAGGAGGATCCAGTCGAACCGTTTCATGGCTGACTCTCCATCGCGATCGCAGAGTGTTTGACGTGGATACTGCGTTGTCTGCTGAGCTGTTCCACTTCGCGGGTCAGTACTGTCGGATCGGTGAAACCGTAGTAACGGGTCCAGTGACGACTGTTTCCGTCACCGACCATGATCAGCGGCGCATGCTTTTTGAAGTCGCCGCTGAAGGTGCCCAGGCCTTTGAGGGTTTCGCTCACCGATTGTGTGGAACCGGTGAGCCAGCTCCAGCCCGGCCCCTCCCGGAAACCGCGGGCGTAGTCATTCAGGCGTTGGGGGTCATCACGCTGGGGGTCAATGCTGATTGACACCAGTTGCACCTCGTTGCCGACCCGGGCGCCGAGTTGTTTTTGCACCTTGCCCATGATCGACGACACCACCGGGCACACCGTAGTGCAATGGGTGTAGATGAAACTCATGACCACGATTTTGTTGGTCACCAGGTCCTTTTCCAGTCGCACCGGTTTACCGTTCTGGTCCAGCAGCTCCACATCGGCGAATTTCACCTCGGCACTTTCCTGAGTATTGGCCGGTGGCGCGCTGTGCCCTGCATGCTCATCCGCCGAGTGCGCGAGGGCCTGGCCGACGCCAGTGGTCAACAGGCCAATCGTCAGCAGGGTACGGTATGCAAATTGTTTCATGTGGATTTCCTCTTCAAAAAGCCTCGCCGGGCAATACCCGAACGCTGGCAAACGTTTTGTCATCGAAACTCGCGCCCAGTGATGCGGCGCGCACATGCAGGTACCACGCGCCGCTCTGGGCGAGGGTCACCGGCACTTCGTAAATGCCGTCACCGACGTCGAGTGCCGCCACCTCTTGCGCTCTTGAAGTCGGTGCGCGGAAGTAACGTACGTGCACGTCCTCCACCCCACTGCGTGGCGCTTTTGGAGTGCCCTGGACGATGCGAAAGCGCACGACATAAGGACTGCCGAGCACCACCGTGGAGTGGTCGAGCATGAATTCCACCTTGGGTGCGTCGGACGCCAGATTGAGGTTTTTGTCCGGCTCCACCTGGGTGGTGAAGCAATGGATGATGTTCGGTTGATTGAGCAGGAAGGCCACGTCGAAACGCCCGGCAGCTGGCAGTTTGATCCGTGTGCTGTACAACCCCGGCTCCACTTCGCGCAGGCTGCGGTCGATGACCATCGCCGCTCGGGCCATTTGCCCGCGATTGGGGTAACCGGACATAGGCGCGTTCATGCCTTCGGCGTAGAAGTAGGTGGTGTTGTCCGTCGGGTTGACCACAAACACCGCGTTGTCGTCCCGCGACACCGCCATGCTGGAGGCCAACGGCAAATCACCGGCTAGCCGAGGCGCCTGGGGCCCGGCTTCGAAACCCTGGCTGATCGGCGTGCGACCTTCGCCGAGAGACGCCAGGTTGATCATCGTCACCTTGGCGGAGGCCAGGCCGCGCACGTAGGCATAAGCCTTGCTGAACAGCACTTGGAAGGGCTCGGCGGAGACATCAATGGCATGGATCAGTGAATCGGTCGCGGCGTCGATCACCTCGGCGCGGTTCTCCAGGGTGTTAAGCACCATGCCGAAACGCCCATCCGCACTGAAACCCATCGGGCCCAGCCCCCGGCTCATCTTGATCACCCGCCGTACCGCCAGGCTGGCAGCATCGATCACGGTCACAGTGCCATCATTGCCGTCGGCGACATACACCGCCTCGGACAGCGCCGAATAAGCCACTGACAAAGGGTGCGTGCCGGTCTTGAGTTGCCGGCTGATGGTCAGGGTGGTGATGTCGATGATGCTCAGGGTGCCGTCGTCACGGTTGGTGACGAAGGCGTAACGACTGTCCTTGCTGAAAGCGATTTCGTGGTGGCCGTTGCCTGTTGCGAGGTGCTTGAGGGTTTTGAGGCTATGGCTATCTATCACCGTGACGCCGGACGCCTGCGATGTGTTTGCATTGTTGCCGATCCACAGCAAGCGCTCATCCGGTTGCAGCGCTACCCGCGTCGGCTGGCTGCCGGCGGTGACCGAATCAATCAGTTTGAATTGTTCACTGTCGAGCACCGCCACTTCCCCAGCAGTCGGCATCGAGAGGAACACTCGTTTGTTGTCCCGTGTGGAGACCCAATCCACAGCGGGTTGCTTGAGATCGACCCGTGCCATTGTGCTGGTGATCCCGCCGACAGACACCGAAGGGTCGACCACCGAAACGCTGGCGTCGCGGTTCATCACCAGCAGGAAATAGCTGTTCATATCGAGCATGGGCCGCGCCCCGATACTCGACTTGAGGAACACCCCGACCCGGGACTTGCAGCTCTTCTCACGGCCCTGGGCCTGGTCGGCAGCGACAGTTTCCGGGTCCAGCCAGGCGCCGGGATTCACCCCCGAGAGCGGCTGGCCCGAGTGGCTGTCGCGGACCCGAAACTGCACGTCGGCGAAACTGCCTTCGCGCAGCACACCGTCCTCGGCCAGCGGCTGAACCTTGAAGTCCACCCACACACCGTCACGCGCCAACGTCTGGCCGCTGTGGGCATTCGCCAGCGCAACCTCAGCGGGCAGCGTGGACGGCGCCGTGCGCCAGACGCCCAGCCAGACCAGTGCCATGCCGACAACCAGCACACACCCGACCACATTGGCGCTCCTGTTCATGATGCTTTCCCCCTTACAGTGTCTGCCGTGGCTCAAGGTGCCGGAGCCGGTTCAGGTTCGTTGGTCACCCGCAGCAACCCCCAGAGCCCTGCGGTGTTGCCGTAGGCGGCGTAGTCACGGAACAGGTAATCGCCCGGTACCGCATTGCTGCCCCCGGCGCTTGGGTGCATGAAGCTGAAATGTGCCGCTGGCAGAATGCTTTCGTGGGCGCCGATGTACATCGACATCGGGTTGTAGCCGAACCGCACCGAGCCCACTCCCGGCGAACTCATTGGGTAGCCACCCGGATCGCTTTTCTCCGACTGGAACGGGTTGACAGACCAGACGTGGCCATCGAGCTGGAAGGTCGAACCACGGCTGCCACCGGTGGGCATCAGGATGTGGGTGCGGAACGGTTGCCCCGGTTTTACATACAACACTGGTGTCTGTGGGTCGCCGCCAACCAACGCATTGCTGTAGGCCATGTGTGCGTTTGGCACGTCGCCGTAACCATGGCCATCGGCGTGGCCGAATGGCGCATCCGGTGCCAGGCCGAAGCGGTACCACATCGGTTCGGTTTTATAGTTGATGGCCATGCTCGAGTTGTCCTGCGGGTCGGTCGGTACTCCGGCCTCCGATGCAATCCCTTCCACTGGGCGACCATTGGCCCAGCGCATGTTCAGCGCCTTCTGCCAGACCATCGCAAAGTCGCGGTAGGTGGTTTGCCCCGCTGCGGTAACGGTTGCCGACACTTTGCGTTTGTCGTCAACCCAGGTCGCGCCGATCGGCAGGATGCTCATCGCCCCGCCCAGGCCTTTTTGCGGCTGCTTGATGACATCCGCCGGCGTAAAATTCAACCCGCCGAACTCCACCGCCGTGGCGTTGATGTTGTCGACGCTGCGGCCCAGTTGCGAGACCGGTTTGCCTTCGCGCTCCAGATGTCCGGCGTAGTACTGATAGGACCGGGTAGGGTAAGCCCCGGTACTGCCGGCACGCGGTGGCACCGTCTGGATCGGGTTGGTGCCAACGTTGGTCCCATCGGATTTGGTGATGTCGTACGTCAGCAGCTGGGCATGCAGGCCGACATGGCTGGACGGCCGCATCAGGTTATTGCTGAAGGTGGTCGAGCCTTCGCCACCGTTGCGGTCACGCTTGACCATGCCCATTACCGAGGCTGTCTGGGTCAGGTCCGGCATCACCAGGGGCAACCGGTTCTCCAGGGTGATGTTGATACAGTCGCCAGCTGCTGCCCGCAGTACCAGCGGTTCCACAGGCACTCCGGGCTTGAGCTTGCCGGTGATCGGATCGAGGTCAGCCTTGCGCACATAGAGGATCGCTGTCGGGTCATGCAGCGGCCCGCTCTGCCCGCCGATGGTGAAGGTCGTCCCGTCCTCGGGGTCGTTCACCGTGACTTGCGCAATACTCACAGCCCGTGAGTTGTACACCAGGGTGCCGCCTGCCGGGCTCAAAGGCCCGCCGACGTGTTGCCCCAGCCCTGCCGGATCGGCCATGGACAGGTTCAGCGGGTTGCCGAGAATGTCGTTGGCCAGTGCCGCGACCACTTCGTAGTTACGCTGTGGGGTCGGCCGGGTGCCGATGCCATTGGGGTTGGCGCCGATTCGTGGGCAGGTGCCGTCGAACGCCACAGTGTTGCGCATGCCAGCCGGTTTCGGGTTGTTCGGCAGCGCAAACAGGTCGTTGCGCTGGGCGGTGTAGTTGCGCATCACCCCCCAGATTCCGCTCCAGTAGCCTTCCAGTGACGCGTCCATCGAGTACAGGTAGTCACCTGTAGATGCAGCCGAACTGGAGAGCATCGAGACCGGCGCAAGAAAGCCCATCTGCTCTGAGATCCCGATCATCTGCGACGAGCGCCAGCCGGAGTTGGAGCTGTTGCCGAAGCCGGAACCGCTTTGCAGCCACTTCACGCCGTGCAGGGTCACATTGTGCTCTTCCTCGTGGCCACCGGCATGCACCCGCAGCCGCACGTTGTCACCCGTGTAGGTACGCAGCATCGGGGTGAACGGGTCACCCGGTTCAGACCCGCCCCGATTGATGTGTGGCGGGAACAGCGTTGTGCCGCCGGTAGGACCTCTCGCGGCTGTAACCAGGTTCGGCGCCATGTTCATCGCCGCAATTGCACGATCGGTGCGGCTTTGCATGGCATACGCCAGATCGCCACCCAGACCATCAGCCTGCATGCCACGCTTACCATCCGGGCCTACCTTGTTGGGGTCGTACACACGCAGGGCAAGCGGTTCGTTGCGGTAATTGACCACGAACATGCCAGGGTCATCCACCGAGATGGCTTGCGGGCACGGCCTGCTTGGACAGCCGGGCGTCATTCCGCCACGCACTTCGACCACTTGTTCAAGCGGGGCCGCGGCTTCCTTGCGCATTGGAGGGTTGATCGCGTAGCGGAAGCTGTCTGCTGTGGCCGGGAAGGCTTGTGGGTCAGGAACTCCATTCGGGCCAGCACCGACATACACACCGGCTTCATAGGCATGCTGGAAGTCGCTGTACTCAAGGAAGAACTCACGGAAGCTGTCGTTCTTGCCGTCACCGTCCAGATCACCGGTGGACACCACCGCTTGCCACGACGTCGGCCCGCCGTCCTGCCGAGCGCCGCTATACAACGGCTCGCCGGTTTCGGCGTGGAACCAGGTCGAACCAGCCGGTTCCGCCAGCACCGTGGCGTACAAACCAATTTGCTGGTGAGTCGATGGGCCTAAGTGATCGTGGGTGAAAATGGTCCCCAGCCCACGGTCGACGCCTTTGGTATTCACGACCGGGTCCACAAACCAGCGCTGCATCGCCGTGCGGGCGCCCATCCAGTCGGCACGACCATATTGACCGAAGAACGGGTGCGCCTTGGCTTTTGGGCAAGCCGGCGTGCCATCACGCGGGTCAGTGCCTTCGCACTGGTTGAACTCGCGAATCGCGTGGACGCGTTCTTGCACGGCACCGGGGGAAAGCACGCCGTCTTCGTAGTTCCAACCGTTGGCCGAACCATCGGCAGCTGTCAGGTCCCATTTCGGCAGGTGAATGTGCTGGCCGATTACGTCAGTGGGCGTGCGCACCTGATAGTCGTCCATTTCATAGGTGGCCGGAATCAGGTTGGTTTGCTGGTATTGCACGCAGTCAAATGTATTCATGCGCATAACCAGAGGCTCTGGCGGGCGTTGTTTGGTGATCACCGGCCAGGCGTCCTCCCACAGGGCAAGGATGCGCGCTTGAGGGAAGTGATAGCCGACCTTGTTGTACACCGCGTCGAACTGGATATTGGCGGCTTTATAGATGCGCGGACGTTCTGCGGTAAAGGTCGAGGACCCCGTGACGGATAGGCCGTCGACCCGCTCGCCGCTGTTGAACTCACCGGTGCCGGCGCTGGCGGTCAGGCGTTTTTGCCGATCGTCCATGCACGGTTCGTAGTACGGCGCCCCCGCGATCGGCAGTGCCCCGTTGGTACGGAAGTTACGTGCTACCACTTGATTACCGGGTAGCACAGCGAAGCTTGGGTGGTCTTTTTTTGCGTGGAACGCCATCGCGGCCTGTTCGACTTCGGTGCCCTCCTCCGGCATGTAAATCGGTTTGGCCCGGGTTACTTCCTTGGAGAAATCCAGCGACGTGGTGATGGTGTGCGCCGTACCACCAGAAGAGAAACCGTCCAGGGTATGGCGTCCCAAACCGCCATCCCAGCCACCGGACTGAGCCGGGTCGAGATTGGCCCACAGCGCTTTGCCGCTGCCTTTCAGGGCTTGGGCTGTAGCGGCGTCAAGCATGTCCAGCGGTGGCGTTGTCGGACGCTGGCCGACTGAACTTTCCATGCCGCCGATCCAGAACGGGTAACCCGGGTTTTTCAGGCTGCCGTCGGTATTTCGGTTGGCTTCGCTGCGATCCACTAGCGCCAGGGAGCCGATGGCTTGGGTGCCGCTGTGATGCTGCTCATCATCCCCGGCCACAAGGGTTGCGCCGATTTTAGGCACCACTGCGACCTTGCCTGGCATCGGTGCCATGGCTTTGCCTGGTAATGGCACGACCGCTGGAATCGGCGTCCCGGCGATGATCTCGCCATCCGGCAGAGCCCGTGCGCCGGAAGCCGGTTTACCACTGCGCAAGGCATACGGCTCGCGGTGGAAGCCATCGGCGCCCTGCAGGGAAACCTCAAGTTGGGTGCCTTCCTCGAACACATCGTGGATCCGCCACATGCTCCACATACCCTGGGCAAAATGCGGGTAGAAGTGGCAGTGATAAATGGCATCGCCTGCTACGCGGTTGCGGTTGCCCGAACCACCGTTAGCGATTTCGTAGGTGTAACCAGCGCCCGGGCCAATGCCTTGGGCGTCCACGTAGTCGGAGTTATCGTCGTTGGGGTTGAACAGCCACTGGTGCCCGTGCAGGTGGAAAATGTGCTGCTCATGGCCGTTATGGGTATTGCGGAATTTAACGAAGTCGCCGATGTAGCTGTGATTGACGTTGGACGGCTCGGACGGATACAACGCCATGGTCGCCTTGACTCCGACCTGATCGGCGCGCGGCGTTTCACCGGGGCGAATATTTTCCAGGCCTACGTTGGCCGGTACATCCACTAGCATCGCCACATCGCCGACGACATGGGAGCTGAGGAAGAACTCTTCATAGGCGCAGGACAGGCAATCGTGCATTGGCCCCACGCCCAAGCGGTTGGCGACCACCTCGGCACCCATGCCGCCGGAGCCATAGTTGATCATGAATGAGTCGCGGGTCGGCTCCAGCACGTGGGCCATCACCGGGTCGGCCCAGTACGCCGGGAACGCTTGAGTGGCAGCGGTTTCATCCTGGAACTGCGAGGCGAAATCGCGGAACGGTTCCAGCCTGTTCGGTATGGCGGGGTTGCGTTTGCCGATGGCCTCCAGCGGATAGGTCGACGGCGGGAAGCTGCCGTCAGCATTGCTGCCCATCACAATCGCATCGCTCTCGCTGGAAATGATTTCATTGCCGTCGACCATGCTGATGATCGGCGTGCCGGCTTTGCCTTCGCGTATCCACGGTTCGCGCTGCGGGTAGCGGGTTTGATAGTCGACAATCGGTTGACCGGCCGGGGTTCGACCGCTGCTGGCCAGACGCATCTCTTCTTCAGTCACGGTATTGCGGTAACTGCGCCCGCCTTTTGGCACCACCACTACTTCGCCGAACAAACCGTTAGCCACGTTGCCTGCGTCGCCCTCACCGCCGAAGGTCGCTCCGCGGCTGCTGACGGCAAATGCACCTTCGCGCTCGGCGTACAACGTGTAGGAGCGCGTGGCGCCGGGCGCGATCAGGGTGTTGGCATTGCGTCCGCTGTAAGACGAAATGTCGTCGATGCTGTTGACCGCCTGCATACCGTTAATCTGGAAGCCGACATAACGGTCGGAGACTTGCTCATCGACCTTGAAGTTGGCGGCGTTACCGATCTCTGCTGAGCCCTCAATCTCACCCACTCCGCCGCTTTCGTGGCTGGCGGGATTGGCCGAGTAGGCCAGCAGGTTTTGCAGGTTCACCGTCAGGCATTCACCTGCAGCAACGCGCAGCACCAGGGGCCGCGGACGCTTGTCTGGGCGCAGCGATACGTTGCCAGGCACCGCCGAACCTCCCTGGGCCAATGACCGCTCATGATCGTCGACCACATCGCGACGCAGGGCGAACATCATGCCGTTGGCGTTCTGCGCACCGAGGCGGTTGAACATCAGCGGCTGATCGAGTGCCACGACGTTGGCCACAAGGTTGCGTTCACAACGTACGGCCGCTTCGGCCAACTCAATGCCAAGCATCGATGCCACCAACAGCGACAACTGAAACAAGGACGGGAAGTGAAGTATGCCGGTCATGATTACTGGCCTCGCTGTAGGTATTCACAAGAACAATTCTCGATAAATCCTCTGGAGCAATCCGCATGCCATAAATAATTTGTTTATATATCAGTAGCTTGGGTCGTTCTATTTGATAAGCCGGGGAAAATCCCCCACCCATTCCCCCCATTTCGTTCGCCCTGGGTTTCCCCACATTTGGGGCAGCCTGCCCCGCACGGTGGTTCACAGCGGCGCATCGATAGCCAGGCCTTGCAAACGTCGGTATTGGCGCAAAACGCTGGGCACGTAACGTTGGGTTTCGGCGAACGGCGGGATCACTCCACCACGGCTGAGCACCGCTTGCGGGCCGGCGTTATAGGCCGCTACGGCGAGGCTGATATCGTTATCGAACAAGGTCATCAGGCGCTTCAGATAGCGGGCGCCGCCCTGGATATTGGCCCTGGGGTCGTAGACGTCAGTCACCCCCAGCTCCCGGGCGGTGTCGGGCATCAGTTGCATCAGGCCACCGGCCCCCTTAGCCGACGTAGCCTCGGCGTTGTAGTGGGACTCGGTTTGAATCAACGCGTGCAGCAGCGCTTCCGGCAACTGATTGGCCGTGGCGGCCGCCGAAACCAGCTCGGCATAAGGCTGGCGGGCAATCATCTGGGGTTGCTGATCCATGCTCATCTGGGCGGATTCGGGCTCGTGAATCACCCGTTCATAGTGCCGTCCGGGGCGGTGTACATTTGACAGAACGTAACTGCCCTTGGCATCCATGGAAACGAAGACATCGGCCTGGGCGACGCCGGTCAGCAGCAGCGTGCCGAGCAGTCCTGCGGTGAGTGCTTTCATGTTTCGTACCTCCCCTGGCTGGCCCCGAAAAACGGGGCTTATGCCCCAATGGCCAGTAGTCAAGTGGCCATACGCAAGCACTGTGCCGTCGGCGCAAAGGGCCGTATTACAAGGGATGCAGCGGGCTCTTCGATCATGGGCGCGGCAATTGCATAGACCCTCATAGCGACCCTGCTGTCGACTGGATGAGGTCATCATGAATCAGCGTCCGTGTTCCGCCCCGCGCACTCAAAGCGGGTTCACCTTGCTCGAACTGTTGGTGGTGTTGGTGGTGCTGGGGTTGTTGGCCGGCATCGTCGCGCCGAAGTATTTCGCCCAGTTGGGCCGCTCGGAAGTGAAGGTCGCCAAGGCGCAAATCGAAGGTCTGGGCAAGGCGCTGGATCTGTATCGACTGGAGGTCGGCCACTACCCGTCTACCGAGCAGGGATTGCAGGCGCTGGTCACCGCACCAAGCGACGAAACCCGCTGGACCGGCCCTTATTTGCAGAAGAAGTTGCCCCAGGATCCCTGGGGCCGCAACTACGCCTACCGCTATCCCGGGGAAAACAGCGAGTACGACCTGCTGTCGATGGGCAAGGACGGGCAACCCGGTGGCGACGGCGAAAACGCTGAAGTCACCAACTGGCAATGAGCGGAGCGATCCTAATGCGCTTTCATCTCAAAGCATTCGGCAAGGCCAGCGTGGTTTCGATGACCGTCGAGGCCCCCGGCCACAGCGAAGCCCGACGCATCGTCGAAGACCAGGGCCTGCGCGTGATCAGCCTGCAGGCAGAACGGCCCTGGAGAGCCTTGCGCCTGCGACAGCGCGAGACATTCAACCTGGTGTTGTTCAGCCAGGAACTGACGACCTTGCTCAACGCCGGATTGCCGTTGATCGATGCGCTGGAAAGCCTGGCGGAAAAAGAAACCGCCCCCCAGGCCCGCAAAACCCTGAACGAACTGGTGCGCCTGCTCTATGAGGGCAAGTCGTTCTCCCAAGCGTTGGGCCAATTGTCGGAGGTGTTTGCACCGCTCTACGTGGCGCTGGTGCAATCGAGTGAAAAGACCGGCGGCGTGGGCGAGGCCTTGGGGCGCTACGTCAGCTATCGCCAGCGCATGGATGAAGTGCGACAAAAGATCGTCAGCGCCTCGATCTACCCAATGCTGTTACTGATTGTCGGCAGTGGCGTGGTGCTGTTCTTGATGGGATACGTGGTGCCGCGCTTCAGCCTGGTGTTCGAAGGCCTCGGGTCGAACCTGCCATGGTTATCACAGATCCTGATGAGCAGCGGCATGTTTCTGCACGCTCATCAGCTTGAGTTTTTCGGCGTATTGGCGGCGACCATCACCGCCCTCGCCGCCTTGCAGCGCCAACCTGCCTTTCGCCGGGGCGTGGATCGGGTAATCGAAAAACTCCCGGCGGTGCATCAACGGATCTTTATGTATGAACTGGCGCGTTTCTATCGCTCCCTGGGGATTTTGCTGCAAGGTGGCATCCCCCTCGTCACGGCCATGGGGATGGTTCGGGGCCTGCTCACCGTCGCGTCGCGTACACGCCTGGACCAAGCCTGTGAACGGGTGCGCGAGGGACAATCGTTGTCGGTCGCGCTGGAGCTCAATCATCTGGTGACGCCCGTCTCCCTGCGGCTGCTGCGCGCTGGCGAACAGTCCGGCAACCTCGGGCAAATGATGGAGCGCAGCGCCGACTTCTACGACGAAGAAATCAGCCGCTGGATCGAGTGGTTTGTGCGACTGTTCGAACCGCTGCTGATGACCTTCATCGGCCTGCTGATCGGGGTCATCGTAATCCTGATGTACATCCCGATTTTCGAACTAGCCTCAAGCATTCATTGAATCGCCCCTGGCTCCGTAGACAAAAGGAATGACCGCTCTTGGCCGTTTTCAGTCGGTCGTCACCGGCAGAAATCGGCCAAGAGCGGCCCCCTAGAAGTGCCTACGAAACGCGGGTCGATTCAGTTTGTTCAGCCACACCTTGGGCCAGAAGGATGGTTTGTTGCCATACCGCGACGAAAGCCTGCGAAACTTCCGCCGGCAATGTTGGTAAACGGGTCTCGCCGCTCAAGCGTTCGGCCAAACGTGGCCACCAAATATCCAACAGTCCACCGACTCGCGCCGGGCCACCTCGCCCCAACCCTGAGCCTGCAATTTTCCCTTTTAAGAATCGCCTGAGAGAATCCCTGACACCCACCTCCTACCATGGACCCCGAAGCCACTCCAACACACCCAGGAAAGCTACGGGCCCTCATGTCACCTCTCAACCACTTGCCATTCTGCCGCTCCCTGCTCTGGATCAGTGCGCTGATTGCAGCGTTGCTGGCCCTGGCGCCCTGTGCGCAGGCGACGGTCAAGATTGAAGGCACGCGCCTGATCTACTTTGGCCAATATAAAGAAGCCAGCATCAATATCGTCAATCAGTCCTCCAGCGAACTGGCGGTGCAAAGCTGGGTCACCCGCGAGGACGATGATGCAACTTCGCCGGTGCCCTTTGCCGTGGTTCAGCCGCTGGTTCGCCTGGATGCTCAACAGCATCACCTGCTGCGCATTCTGTACGCCGGCGCAGGCTTGCCCAGCGATGTGGAGTCGATGTTCTTGCTTAACGTCATGGAAATCCCGCTGAAGCCGGAAGCCGCCGACAGTGTGCAATTTGCCGTGCGCCAGCGCCTCAAGCTGTTCTATCGCCCGGCCGGGCTGGCAGGCAGTTCGTCAGAGGCCGTGCCGCAACTGGTATGGAGCCGGACCGATGGGCAAACCCTGACCGTCACCAATCCCAGTGCGTTTCATCTGTCCCTGGTGGATGTGCAAGTCGACAAAGGCGGCCAGGTTCAAATGCTGGATGACTACCTATTGCTCAAGCCCGGTGAGCGCAAAGTCTTCAGCACCCAGGCCCCCATCAGCGTCGGGAGCCAAATCAACTTTACCGAAATCACCGATATCGGCTTGCAGGCCCGCCATCGCGCGGTTCTCAAGTGATGGAACGCGGGGAATACCGACCTATGTCACACCTTAAATACCTGCTCGTGGCCAGCCTGCTTGCCTGCGCTGCCCTCCCCGCTACCAGCTATGCGCTGGCCTGCCGGGTGGACGGTAGCGGCTCGGTCGCCGACACCGCACCGCTGGGTACCGCATTGGCGGTGGCGGCCGATGCGCCGGATGGCACGATTATCTGGGAGTCGGGCCCACGCTCGGTCAACGTGATTTGCAAGGATGACTTTGAGCACGGCCGCGAAGAAGTGTTTTTTTACCTGAACCCGGCAAGCGTCAGTATCGGCAAGGGCATTCGCGCCGGGATCCGCTATAACTCAGTGCCCATCACCCAAAGCAGTGGCAAGTACGGTACGGGGTTCTACTCCGACCGCGGTTGCAACCTGTCAAATTGCGTCGGTTGGGACAAGGCCCGGTTCACCCTCAACTTCAGCGTGTTTATCGAGAAGTTTGGTAGCACGCCGCAAAACGGCCAGGCCAGCACCCTGTCGCAATACCGGGTCTTTCAACTGGACGGGATTACGGGGCTCAACAGCCGGCCCAACAGCAACCTCAACTACATTGTCACCGGCGTGAACGACATCCGCTTTGTGCCCTGCACGCCAGACCTGACGATTACCCCCAGTGTCGTCAACTTTCCCAAACCCTCGCGCCTGGCAAAGGTCGGTGAAGTGGCGAGCACCGCTACCTTCAATCTGAGCCTGCGCAAAGCCTGTGACACTCCGTACACGGTGAGCGCTCGCTTCGCCACGACACCGGGCGGCGGGAGCGTGATCAATGGTTTGTTGGTGCCCGCTAATAACAGCTCCGTGGGCATCGCGTTATCCTGGGACTACACCCATCAAAACCTGCCATTCAATGAATGGTTCCCCTTGGCCAAAATGAATGGTGCCAACCAGACCTTCCGCCAAGACTTCAGGGCTGATTTGAAGTGGCGCGCCCTGCCTCAGCCTGGCGCGTTCGCTGCAGCGGTGGTCGTCGATATGTTCTACAAGTAAGCCCATGGGCGCTTTTAAGGATCGTCTTATGCCCAGGCGGCGGATGGCTCATTAAAATCCGCCGATGCGATTTAAAAGTTATCTGCTCCAGATCAATCCCGTCCTGTCCCGACCCGAAGCAGCCAGAAGGCTGCTTCGTCTTTTCGCCATCGTGTTGTTGATTGGCATCTTTAGCGGTGTCTACACGTTTCTGCTGTCCACGTTCAACAATGACATCTCTCAGCGGCGCGGCTACATGAGCAGCGCGATTGCCGAAGCCCATACGTTTTTCACTACCCGCGAAGCCTTGCTCGAAAGCCTGAGCCTGTCGGCGGTGCGCAAATCCATGCAGGCCAAAGCGCAAGCGTACCCGGCTTCCAGCGAAGAGCAGCGCCTGCAGTTGGGCAGTACACCGGGCAACCAGTGGAGCATCTGGCTGACCTCACGCATGCGCAACTACCTGAAGGTCAAACAGGTCAACCTGCTTTACGTGACCGCCGGCCCCAACCCGCAATTAACCCGACTCTACGATTCGACGGCGCAGGTATTACCGTTCTCCCAATGCATGCTCAATCGCCTCAGGACGCTGAAGAAACGCAACCCAGTGGACCCAGGCGAACTCTGGCTGAGTGACCAGAGCGAAGGGCATTCACATTTGTATCTATTCATTCTGCTGGATGAGCGTGACCCCAATTCCGGCTGGCTGGGCCTGGAAATGGAAAGCCACGAAGTGTCCATGACCCTCAATGACCAGAGTGCGGGCGAGTTCATGATGCTCAATTCCAAGGGCATGCTGGTCTTTACCAATAGCCACGAACCCCAGCTGAACCAGTCATTGCTCGAGCCCCAGGGTGCGAACTTTTTCGGTTTTGTCGGCAGTGGCCTGGTGCCGGATCATCTGGTCATTCGCAAGCAACTCAAGTCGTCGGACTGGCAACTGATGTACTCGATCAACCTGCGGGATGTGGTCCGCGGATTGTGGCGCGAACTGCTCGGTTCGCTGGTGTTTTGCCTGTTCAGTGTGACGCTGATCTGGCTGGTGATGCGCCGGGTCAACCAGCGCTTCATCATCCCCTCGATCAACGGGATTCAGGCATTGATTGAAAGCGAGGCCTTCAGTCGCGATGTGATCCAGACCGCGCCGGTCGCCTTGTGCGTGCTGCGTCGCACCGACGGCCAGGTTGTGCTGGAAAACACCCTGGCCCAGCATTGGCTGGGTAACGGCCTGGAGCGCGAAACGCTGTGCACCGGCTGGATCCGCCAGGCGTTCGATAGCGCTCCGTCCGGGCATTGCGACTACTTCGAGACCCTCGACGGCCGCCACCTTTACCTCAGCAGCGCGCCTACCCGCTATAGAGGCGAGGACGTGCTGTTTTGCGCCTTCAGTGATATCAGTGCGCGCAAGCAAGTTGAAGCCGCCCTGGAAGAGGCCCGGCAGTCGGCCGACGCAGCGAATGCCGCGAAAACCCTGTTTCTGGCGACCATGAGCCATGAAATACGCACGCCGCTGTATGGCGTACTGGGCACCCTGGAGCTGTTGGCCCGCACCCAGCTCGACAACCAGCAAAAAGACTATCTGCATGCAATAGAAGGCTCTTCGGCCACCTTGTTGCAACTGATCTGCGACGTACTCGACGTGTCGAAGATCGAGGCCGGGCAACTGGCTCTGGAACTGAGTGAGTTCTCGCCGCTGGACCTGGTCAATGAAATCATCCAGGGCTATGCCGCCGCTGCCATGGGCAAGGGCTTGCAGCTCTACGCCTGCTTTGACCCCAAGTTGCCCGAGCGGTTGATCGGGGATGTCACGCGCATTCGCCAGATCCTCAATAACCTGCTGAACAACGCCGTGAAGTTCACCGACTACGGGCGCGTGGTGCTAAGGGTCAAGTTGCTGGACCGCGACGACGAGCGCTCCAGCGTTCTGTGGCAAGTGTCCGACACCGGCAAAGGGATTGCCCAGGAAGACCAGGCGATGATTTTCGAACCTTTCTACCAAACCGAAGGCAACACCAACGTGGTGGCCGGGACCGGGCTCGGCTTGCCGATTTGCCAGCGCCTGACGCAATTGATGAACGGGCATATCCGTATGGTCAGCGAACTGGGCCTGGGCAGCAGTTTCAGCCTGACCCTGCCTCTGGAAGAGGCGCCCTGTACGCCCATGAGTAGCCTGTTGGCAGAGACGATCTATGTGGTTTCGCCGATCCCCGAACTCGCTCAATCCATCGGCGGCTGGTTGCGCCGTTGGGGCGCCCGCGCACAGATCGGCCAGCCGACCCACCCCGAGGGCCAGTTACTGTTGGAACTGCATCCAGGCAGTTTCGAACAGCCACTGGTGCCCGCCTGGCCGGGGCCGGTAATCCTGGTGAGCAGCAACAGCAGCAATGGCCAGCAGAGCGAGACCGGCGCGTGGCATGCCAACCTCAATCAGTTGAGCGCGATTCACCAGGCTGTCAGCCAGGCGCAAGGGTTGTGGGTGGCCAGGGTCGACGAGCAGGCGCACAAGCGTGAACTGCGCAAGCTCAACCTGCATGTGCTGGTGGCCGAGGACAACGTTATCAATCAATTGATTTTGCGCGATCAGCTTGAGGAACTTGGCTGCACCGTGGAGCTGGCCTGCGATGGTCATGAAGCGCTGCTGCTGTGCAAGGCCTCACACTTCGATGTGGTACTGACGGATGTGAATATGCCCAGAGTCAACGGCTATGAATTAGCCAGGGAGTTACGCAGCCAAGGTTGCTCGCTGCCCATCATCGGGGCTACCGCCAACGCCATGCGCGGCGAGGCCGACTTGTGCCTGGCCGCAGGTATGAACTATTGCCTGGTCAAACCCTTTGCGTTGCGGGCCCTCTTTAATTACCTGGAGCCTTACGCACGGATCCCCCATGAAGCGCTATAGTATTTTGATCGTCGAGGACCATCCTCTGCAGCACTTGTACCTGCAGAACCTGCTCAATGAATTGGGAGACTTCATGCTTGAAGCCGCCCAGGATGGGAACGAGGCACTGGAGCGTTTGCGCCAGCGGGATTTCGACCTGGTGCTGACTGATCTGCTGATGCCCGGCATGGATGGCGTGCAGTTTATCCAGAGCCTGGCAACCCTGCGCTGCAAGCCCGCCCTGGCCATTATGAGTGCCGCGTCGCGGCGCATGTTGATGGCGGCCAGCCTGGTGGCGAAAAACCTTGATGTGAAAGTCATCGGTCTGATTTCAAAACCCGTCGCCGCCGACGCGCTGCGCAGCCTGGTCGGCCAACTCAATCACAAGGATCGCAGCCCTGACCCGTCGCTCCCCGCCGCAGCGGAAATTGGCCGGCATACGCTGCTCCAGGCCATGGGTAACGGGCAAATCCAGGCGTGGTTCCAACCCAAGAAATCCTTGGCCAACGGCCGTATCGTCGCCGCTGAAGCGCTGGTGCGCTGGATGCACCCCGAACAAGGGCTAATGTTGCCCGCGGCGTTTTTGCCGGCAATCAAGACCTTCGAACTGGAGGAGCGCTTGCTGTGGCTGGTGCTCAAGCAGGCCATTCATGCGCAGGAGCGATGGCGTCAGCGCGGATACGATGTTCCAGTGTCGATCAACCTGCCGACCCATCTGCTCAATAGCCATGACTTGGCAGACCGCCTGCTGGATTTTGTCCTGGATAACCAGGGTATTCCGGGAATGATCTGCTTCGAACTGATGGAGTGCTCGGTGCCCCAGGACATCAGTAACTTCTATGCCGGAGCTTGCCGCCTGCGTATCAAGGGGTTTGGCTTGTCCCAGGACGATTTCGGCAAAGGCTACAGCTCATACCTGAACCTGGTCTCGACCCCTTTTACCGAGCTCAAGATCGACCAGGCGCTGGTACAAGGCTGCCACGATAACGAAGGCATGACGTCGGCCCTGGCCAGTATCATCGCACTGGGCCGTAAACTGGGGCTGACCGTGGTTGCCGAAGGCGTCGAAACGCCCCAGCAACTGGCCCTTCTGCGCAAAATTGATTGCACTCAAGTTCAGGGTTTCCTGATCTCTCAGGCAGTCTCCTCGGAACAATTTCAGCAACTGTTGAACAATGATGGCCCCGCGACATCTCATTAGCCTGCGGCCCGATTTTGTCTAACCTCTATCAGGAGTAAGCTCCATTCAGTGCCGATTTCTCATCCGCCTGCGAAAACCCTTAATGAAGCACAACGACGCCATCCTTGAAGCATTCACCCGCAGCTCACTGCGCCTGAATAAAGGGCTGATGGTGGTGCTCGGTCTCGCATTGCTGTTGGCGGGCACCAGTTACTGGGCACTGCAGCGAGTGATCGACGAGCAGTACGCCGCCGTGCGTTTTCATTTTGCCCGGCTGATGGAAAATATCCAGGAACAGGAAACGTTCTTGAGAACCCTGGCGCAGCCCGCTATCCAGCGCGATCTGATCAGTGACAAAAACACCCAGGCCAGCCTCAAGGGGCAAAGGCTGGATGCGTACAACACGCGTTTTGAAGGCCGCGAGTTCGCCTTTTCGGTGCCCTTCAGCAGCCGATTCGATGAGCAACGAGTCAGCGCTGGCGAGCAGCAGAAGATATTTGCCCTGGGGACCCACCTGGCCAGTTACTACAGCGCATTCTGGTCATCGTCGCCCTACCCTTCACCCCATGCGTTTGTCTTCAATAGGCTCGTCAACTACTACATAACGGTGCCGGCGGTCGGCTACCAGCGCGGTGGGAAGACCGCCTACAACGGCCCCTCCGCCGAGCGGGCCGACGCCGTGCAACAAAGGCTGGGGCAACTGCCTCAGCCTCTGGCGGACAATCAGCTTTACTGGGAAGCCTACGTCACGTCCGGCGAAGACCCTGCGCCTCCGCGTCTGCTGGCCTACATCGGCATTACCCTGAACCCCCAGGTGATGCGCAGGCATGAAGGCAATAAACAGGTGCTGGTGGCCACCCTGCTGGATATGGCGCAAGTCAACGATGTGGAGCGCACGATCGAGTCGTCCGTCTACGACCGCTTCACCCTGCTCTCACCCAGCGGCCAGACGCTGGCGGGGCCCTCTGTCCTGGCCTCTTCGCTGAGTGAGGGGCTCAACTTTCGGGCCACCGGCCTGGAGTTCAAAATTACCCACGACACCGAGCAGCAGTGGACCGCGATCTATGGGATCAGCTACAAGCATTTTTTTCGCTATGCCTTTTGGCCGTTGACCAGCCTGGCGCTGTTTATCTGTGCGGTGCTGGCGATCTCCTGGGCCGGCACCCGCTGGTATCGCAAGCAAGTCATTCGCCCGGCGCGCCAGGCCCATGAACGCATCGCAGAGAGCGTGGCCTTTAGCCGGGTGATCATCGACACCGCGCCCATTGGGCTGTGTGTGGTGGGCCGCGCAGATGGCCAGGTGTTGATCGAGAACCAGCGGGCGCAGCAATGGCCGGGCACGACCAGGCTGGTGGCTGCCCTCAGCCGCATCCAAGAGAGTGCAGAGAGCGGCGAAACCTACCTGGAGATCGAGGGCCGGCATTTGCAGGTTGGCTTTGTCTCGACCCGTTACCAGGGCCAGGATGTGCGCCTGTATGCGTTCAGCGACGTCACCCGTCATATCGAGGATGCCTTGGCCCTGGAAGATGCCAGGCGGGCCGCCGACGCGGCCAACGAAGCCAAGACGCTGTTCCTGGCGACCATGAGCCATGAAATTCGCACGCCCTTGTATGGCGTGCTGGGCACCCTGGAATTGCTCGGTTTGACGCCCCTGGACCCACGCCAGAAAACCTACCTGCACACGATCCAGCGCTCATCTGCGACGTTGTTCCAACTGATCAGCGACGTGCTGGATGTGTCGAAAATAGAATCCGGGCAAATGGCAATCGAGTCCATCGAGTTCTGCCCCCTGGACATGTTGGAAGACACGCTGCACACCTACACCGCCTTCGCCCAGCGCAAGGGCCTGCAACTGTATGGCTGCATTGACGCGCAACTGCCGGACTGCGTAGTCGGCGACCCCATGCGTATCCGCCAGATCCTCAACAATCTGGTGAGCAATGCCGTCAAGTTCACCGACATCGGGCGCGTGGTGATTCGGGCCAGGGCCGTGCGTCGCGGCGACGATCGCGTCGACCTCGAATGGCAGGTGACCGATTCTGGCGTGGGCATCAGCCAGGCGCAGCAAGCCAAGTTGTTCGATTTGTTCTACCAGGCCCCGGACACCGCCGGCCAAGGCGGCGCAGGGTTGGGGCTGCCAATTTGTCGCTGGCTGGCCGAGATGATGGACGGCCAGATCAAGGTCGTCAGCGAACCCGGCCTGGGCAGCAGTTTTACCCTGAAGATGCGCTTGCCGCTCGGCACCAGCGAGCTGCCGGGCCTCACGCCCATTGAACCGAGTACTTCACCTGTGTATGTGCAGGCACCCGTGCGCGAGTTGGCGGAGTCCCTGTGCGACTGGCTCAACCGCTTGGGTATCCAGGCCACGTTGGCGGCACTGCCCCTGGAGCAACAGAGTGCGCAGGCGGTGCTGGTGGATATGCTGCCTGCCGGCCCCCTGCAGCCATGGGCTGGACCGCGGGTGCTGTGTGTGCCGGGCGCGCATAGCCCGCCTCTGTGCACCGCGCAGGGCTGGGAAGTGGATATGCATGATGTGCGCGCCATTGCGTCGGTGGTTGCGCTGGGACAGCAAGGTAAACAGGCGTCAGCGCTGCGTGTCGAGCAACAGAGCGCGGGGCAGTTGGAGCTGCGCATTCTGGTCGCCGAAGACAATCCGGTGAACCAGGAAATCATCAAGGAGCAACTCGAGGCCCTCGGCTGCACGGTGACGCTGGCAGACAATGGCGAGCAAGCGATGCACCTGTGGCAACCCCAGGCCTTTGACCTGGTGCTGACGGACATCAATATGCCGTTGATGAACGGCTATGAACTGGCCCGCACCCTCAGGGAGCATGACCCCCAATTGCCTATCATCGGTGTCACCGCCAATGCCATGCGCGAGGAAGGCATTCGTTGTCTGGCGGTCGGGATGAATGCCTGGTTGGTAAAACCCTTGAGCCTGCAAACCCTGCGTGCGCAATTGATCAAACTGTGCAAACCGACATTGCGCGCCGAGCTGCTGGTGATTGACACGGTGCAGCTGTCGGACAAAATGCGCCCGTTGTTTATCAGCAGCGTGCAGCAAGACTTGCAGCGCATCAGTGCCGCTCTTGAGCAGCGTGATTGCCGGTGCCTGGCTGAAACCCTGCACTCGGTTGCCGGCGCATTGGGTGCCGTGCAGGCACTCGACCTGGCCCAGGCGTGCATCGAACTGGAAAGCCAGTTGGCACTCGGTCGGCTCAATGCCGGGCTGGAACTGCGGATAAAGCAGGTTATCGGCAGGCTGTCGGCCTTGCTCGGGGCGCAGCTATGAGCGCACCGCACGCCCTTGTGTACACGCGCATGGGATCACCTCACTTACTGAACCAGGATTACGGCTCCCCCCTATGAAGACATTCACTGTGGTAATTGCAGACGATCACCCCATCGTGCTTCTGGGGGTACGTGAACTCGTCGAGAGAGACGAGCGTTTTCAAGTCATCGGCGAAGCGATCTGTTCGGCGGGCCTCATCAAATTGCTTGAGCAGCAGCCCATCGACATTGTGATCACCGATTACAACATGCCCGGTGATTCGCCCTACGGCGATGGCTTGAAGCTGGTGGAGTACCTGAAGCGGCATTTCCCCGACGTGCAGATCCTGATTCTGACCATGATCTCCAATCACCTGATTCTTACCCGTCTGCAGGAATTGGGCGTGGTGGGCGTGATCCAGAAAAGCCAGTTGCATACGGAAATCCAGGTCGCCCTCAAGTCCATTGCCCAGCAGGCGCATTACCGGAGCCTGGAGCCGGCCAAGACCTCGGTTATCGAGTCGTTGACCGCTATTGATGAACGCTTCTCTACGCTGTCGCCCAAAGAATTTGAAATATTGCGCTTATTTATTTCAGGAAAAAGTGTCAGTGATATCGCGCGCAGCCAAAATAGAAGTTCAAAAACTATCAGCGCACAGAAGATTTCCGCCATGCGAAAACTTGAAGTAAGCAGCGATCAGGACTTGTTGGCCTACTGCCTGGAATACAATATTTTTAACTAAGCTCCTTTTATTCAGTCCGCTATAAAACCGATTACCCCTCACTTTAAGTGCTTTATAAGAATCGTCTTATTCTCTATAAAGCCCAGATTAACTATTGTTCGTTGGCAGTTTCAACCCATCACCACAACCAACACTAACGGACATCATCATGAAGAAGTTTTCCCTGGCCCTTATCGCTGTGTCAGTTATCGCCGCCAGCAGCAGTGCGTTTGCCGAAACTACCCCGGGTACGGGTACCCCGGGCGGCGGCGGCAAAATTACCTTCACCGGTTTGATCAACAACGACGCTTGCTCGGTTGATGGTGCCAACGCCGATCGCGTGATCTCCGTCGACATGGGCACTGTCTCTATCAAAGACATGGGCACCGCTGAAAACCCAGCTTCGGGCCGTGTGACCGCCAAGGACTTCAACCTCAGCGTGAACTGCAACCTGGGCACTAAAGTGGCAATGATCTTTGACGCCAAAAGTGGCGGTTCAGGCCTGGTTACCGGTAAAAAAGTCCTCGCCCTGACCCCTGGTAACGGCAGCGCAAGCAACGTCGGTATCGCCCTGCTCGACAGCACTGGCGCGCTGATCGACCTCAGCTCCCCGGCCACCGCCCGTATCGAAAGCGCCATGCACGGCCAAGGCAGCGACGGCGGCGATGCAACCTTGAGCTTTGCCGCAGCCTACGTCACCACCGGTGCAGCCGGCGCCTCCACCGCGGGTCGCGGTGACGCTACCCTGCCGTTCATCCTGCAATACGAATAAACGACACGCAGCGCCTGTCACGTGCGAGGTCTTCGGACCTCGCCACTTATCCGACCACTAAACGGTAGACATCATGTTACCTCGTTCCATTGCCACAGGCCTGGGGCTGCTGACCCTGCTTATGGCGACCCAGGCTGCCGCCAGCATTTCACTGAGTGCCACCCGTATCGTCTTCGATGGCGATCACAAGGAGGCCAATATCACCGTGCGCAACGGTAATCAGGACGTCTTGATTCAGTCTTGGGTCGATACCAGCGATGCACAAGACAGTGCCGCGCCGTTCGCCGTAACCCCGCCACTGGCACGCATTTTTGCCAAGGAGCAGCAGTTACTGCGAGTTCTCTACCAGGGTGCCGGAATGCCAACGGATCGTGAGTCCGTGGTCTGGCTCAATGTGCAGGAGATCCCACAAGCCGCCGCCTCCGACAACACGTTGCAACTGGCCGTACGCCAGCGCATCAAGATTTTCTTCCGCCCATCCGGGTTGCCTGGCGATGCCCTGTCAGCACCCGCGCAATTGGAGTGGCAACTGGTCAAGCGCGATGCCGGGTCAGTACTGACGGTAAAAAACCCGACGCTGTATCACGTGTCCATGGCCGATATAAAACTACAGGCCGGCCAACAAACGGAACTGGCTGCCGACTCGACAATGATTGCGCCAGGTGCCGAGAAACAGTTCAGCATTAAACAACTGAGTCGCCAGGATTCAGTACAACTGTCTTTTTCCAGTATTAACGACTATGGCGCACAAGATAAATACAGTGCCCAACTTGTACCGCACTTGGCGGCCAAGGCTACGGGTACTCGCGCCAAGCCATAAGTAGCTCCCTTAAACCCTCAGGTTCGATTCGAGTGCGTACTCGCGTGCCTCGCCTGTTCGATAAACAGGAATGATATAGGTTCTTTGCATGTTTTTTCTTTTAGGCAGCAGGCCCAATCATTACATATCAAGCGAGCGCACTTCACGCGTGTCGACAACTTGCACATCACTCAAGTTGAGCATGCTATCACTGGCCATGCTTGCCGGTTCGCCGTCTTTGGCGATTGCCGATGAGCCCGCCGTGAACGTCTTCAACACCACCTTCTTGCAGGGTGCGCAATCGTCGGTAGACCTGCAGCAATTGCTCTCGGCCAACAGCGTGCTGCCCGGCAACTACCGGGTCGACCTGTACAGCAACGAGGTCCTGGTGGGCCGGCGCGACATCGACTTCAAGCGCAACCCACAGACCGGCCGGGTCGATCCGTGCCTGACCCTGGACCTGCTCAAGCAACTGGGCATCGACATGAGCCTGTTGCAGGCCCAGGGCAAGCTCGACCCCAACCAGCCCCAGGACTGCTACGACCTGCCGACACTGATCGACCAGGCGACCTTGCGCTATGACGCCAGTCGCCTGCGCCTGGCGGCGAGCATTCCGCAGGTCGCGATGCAACGTGGCATGCGTGGCTATGTCGATCCCCAGCTGTGGGAGGATGGTGTGCCGGCGGCGTTTATCAACTATCAACTCAACAGCAGCCGCACTGCCGGCGACTATGAAACGCGCATCAACAACAACCTGGGGCTGCGCAACGGCATTAACCTGGGCGCCTGGCGGCTGCGCAATGAGTCGAACCTGAGTAGCGGCACCGGTCGGCCGAGCACCTTCACCAGCAACCGCAGCTACGTGCAGCATGACGTGACCGCGCTTAAGGGGCAGTTCAGTGCCGGCGAGATTTTTTCCGATACCGACCTGTTCGACAGCGTGCGCTACCGGGGCCTGAAGCTGGCGTCCGACGAAGGCATGCGCGCCGACAGCGAGCGTGGTTATGCGCCAGTGATTCGTGGCGTGGCGCAGACCAACGCCACGGTGGAAATCCGCCAGAACGACTACATCCTGTACACCGCCAACGTCGCACCCGGGCCTTTCGAGATCAACGATATCTACCCCAGCGGTTCGAACGGCGACCTGGAAATCACCATCATCGAGGCCGATGGCCGTCGGCGTGTGACCACGCAGGCGTTCTCCAGCCTGCCGATCATGGTGCGTGAAGGGCAGGTCAAATACAGCGTTTCGGCCGGTAAATTCAGCAGCAATGCTGACGGTTTGGCGAGCCCGCAATTTGTCAGCAGCACCCTCGCCTACGGCCTCACCAGCAACCTCAGCGGGATTGTCGGCCTGCAAGTCAGTGAAGACTACAAGGCGTTCTCCCTCGGGGTGGGCCGCAACACATCGCTGGGTGCCGTGTCCATGGACGTCACGCACTCGTCGAGCGCCGCCCAGGGGCAAACCACCCAGGGCAACAGTGTGCGTGCGTTGTATGCCAAGACCTTTGCTGGCACCGACACCAACTTTACGCTGGCGGCGTATCGGTATTCGACCGAGGGTTACCGCACCCTGACCGACCACGTCGAGGACACCAGCGAAGATGCAGTCAAACGTACCGGTAACTCGAAAACCCGTACCGACCTGACGATCAACCAAAGTCTCGGGCGCAACCGTGAGTTCGGCAGCCTGTATGTGAACGCCAGCGATCAGCGCTATTGGAACCGTGGCGGCTCCCAGAGCTTTTCGGCCGGCTATAACAACAACTGGGGGGACCTGAGCTACAACCTGGGGGTGACACGCACCAAGCAGATCGCCAGTTGGGGCGCACCCGACTCCGACACCCAGTTCAACCTGTCTGTTTCGTTTCCCTTGGGCAGCCAGCCTCGGGCACCCCGCGCTTTTGTCACCACCAGTACGCAGCAAGGCGACACCAGCACCCAGGCCGGTATCAACGGTTATGTGGCAGATACCAGCGATGTGTTCTATTCAGTCCAGGCCGGCCATAGCAGCACCGGCGGCCAATCGGGATCGGCCAACATCAACAGCCGCACCTCCATGGCCGATATCAGCCTGGGGTACAGCCAGGGGCGTGGTTATGACTCACAAAACCTCAACGTTTCCGGCTCGGTAGTGGCGCATGCGGGTGGCATCAACTTGGGGCAGACCGTCAGCGAGACCTTCGCCCTGGTACAGGTACCGGGCATCAGTGGGGCAAAAATCAGCAGCTACAGCGGCGTCGAAACCGGGCGCAACGGCTATGCCGTCATCCCCTCGGCGCAACCTTATCGAGTGAACTGGATCAGCCTCGACACCCGTGACCTGGGCGGTGATGTAGAAATCACCCAGGCCACACAGCAAGTGGTGCCGCGCCGTGGGGCGGTGGTATTGGCCCGCTACAGCGGCAAAACCGGGCGTCGCGTGCTGTTTGAGCTGTTTGATGCACAGCACCAGCGCCTGACGTTTGGCGCCTCACTGGAAGACGCCAGCGGCAAGCAGTTGGCCATCGCCGACCCCAGCGGTAACGCCTTGGTACTGGTTGAAGAGGACCAGGGCAGCCTGACGATCAAGTGGGGGGGCCGGCAATGCACTGCATCGTATGCACTGCCCGCGCAAGACAAGGCGCTGAACTACGAGCGCCAGGCGTTGGTGTGTAGCAGCGAACCCGATGGTGACCGTTGATCAAAGATCAAACCGATCAATCGCCCGCCGCCGCTCGTTGTCATCGCGCACGTCGTAGCTGGCGGTGGTCTGGATATTGGTGTGGTGCGCCAGTTTCTGCGCAATGGACAAGTCATGTTCTTCAATCACCCGGGTAATAAACGAGCGGCGGAAATCATGGGGCATGATCTTCACACCGACCTGTTCACCACGCTGGCGGGCGATGTAGTAAATCGCATGTTTGGTGATGCGTTCGCGGGTGATATGGCTGCCGCGGCGGATGCGGTTGAACAGGAAGCTGTCGTCCTGCTCCCCTTCCTTTAACTGCCCGCGGCGAAACTCCAGCCATGCCTGCAATTTGGCAAATGCCCAGGCCGGTGCGTACTTGAGCAGTTCCTTGTTGCCCTTGCCCGTCACCCGCAGGCTGCGTTCGGCAAAGTTCACCTGGGCCAGGTCGAGGTTGACCGACTCTGACTTGCGCATCCCCGAACCGTAGAGGATCCCGATCACCGCCGCGTCCCGCAGGCCCTGTGGCCGTGGGTCGGCGGCGCAGACATCCATCAGTTCGCGAATCAAGGTGCGACGCAGGTTACGCCCCTGGCTCAAGCGCGTGCCGGCGGTGGCTTTGACCGAACGCATCTTCAGCAGGTGTTCCTGGCTGATCAGGCTGATGCGCCAGGCTTCGTTCATTACCCCGCGCACGGCGTTGACGTACAGCGATGAGGTGTTGGGTGCATACCCGTCTTCGCGCAACACGGCGACCAGGGCCATTACGTGTTCCGGTTGCAACAGATGCCAGTCGATATCTTCGAGGTTGATCTCTTCGAACCCCAGGCGGTCGGCGGCATCTTGCAGCACGTAGCGCATGGTCAGTTGGCTGGAAGGCGCCAGGCGCGCGAGATACAGGGTCAGGGGGTTGCGGGAAATCTCGGTCAAAATAGATCAGCCTTGAGATTAAATATAGAGACTAAGCCTATGTTTAATCTCAGTATTTAGTGGTTTGGCGAGCGCCGAGTCTAACCCAGGTCGGCGCTGCATACCAAACTAGGGCTCATCCTCGGCGGGTGCCGGGCTTTGCTGCTGGCTCCAGTCGGCGTTCTGTTTTTGCATCAACGCAAACCATTGCTGACGCATGAAAGCCAACAGCTTGGTGGGCGCCTTGGCGAAGTCCTGCTCGTCGTTGTAGCAGCCTGGCAATGGCAGGTCGGTGCCCTGCTCCTGGTATTGACTGAGCAACGCCTGCTGCCCGGCAACACTGCAATCGGTGGGCAGCGGCATGCCGCGCAGGGCGCCGGCTTCCTCGTCCCACCAACTGGCGCCATAGCGGTCAACCCCGCGCAGTCCGTATTTGTGTGATTTGCCGATATGCATGATCAGCTTGAATTCACGGGGGCTGACATCACTGGTGCAGGTGCGCGAATAGCCCACGGTCACTTGGCTGGGGCCATCCCCCAGCAGGTCGGTGACGTGAGTCGCGGCGCTATCGAAATGCAGGCCGGCGTCGAATTCGCAACGCTGCACATCGTCATGCAGCATCCACAGACGCTTGGGCCGGTCACCCTCCAGCAGGTACTGCGCAGCATAGATCGCCGCCGATTGTGTGCCGTCGTCATCGCGCTCGCCGGCTTCCTGCTCGGCCAACACCAACAGGTTGTGGCCCTGCCGGTCATCCCAGCTATACGCGGCGACCTGCCGGCCCCTGACTTCGACCCCGGCAGGAACCTGAACGACCGGCGTCAGGCTCAGCCCCTCGTCCGCCCGGGCGGCATGGGCCGCGCCTAGCGTCATCCACAACATCATCAAGACTGGCCGTATCTGCACGCTGTTCATCCGACTACCCAGGCAAGAGATCGCTTACTTTACCGGGACTTGCAGAGGGTTGCAGAGAAGATTCTTCAGGCGCCACGGATTAACAAACGGGGTGATTCAGCGTGAATACGCACTAAAGCACTTACAGATAATGACTACAGCGCAAACAGTTATCGTTTGTCTGCGTTCCTTATTGTCTAGCTGAACACTAGCTGTCTGCCCACCAAATAAACGAGTTTTTCATCCGCCTTTCATATTCGCTGGACAAATTTGCGCTTAATCTTGGCCGCAATACTTGAGGGAATGCCCTGCTTTGCTGACTAACCCCTTGATAATGCTTTATCTTTGGCCGTAATGGGCTTTACTCAGGATGGGTATGCTATCGGCCATTTTTTATTGAGTCGCCTGCACTTTAATCCCATGTTTGTTGTCATCTCTACGCTCAAAGTTGCTCTAATCCGAGGTCATGAATCTTTGAAACCCTACCCTATTCATTGCGTGTCGATCGTTATCCCGGTCTACAACGAAGAACAGAGCCTGCCCGAACTGCTGCGCCGTACCCGTGCGGCGTGCGAGCAGTTGGCCTATGAGTATGAAATCATCCTGGTAGACGACGGCAGCCGCGACAGTTCCGCCCAACTGCTCGAAGACGCGGCAAGCGAGGCCGGCAGCCATGTGGTGGCCGTGATCCTCAACCGTAACTACGGCCAGCACGCGGCAATCATGGCCGGTTTCGAACAATGCCGGGGCGAGGTGGTGATTACCCTCGATGCCGACCTGCAAAACCCGCCCGAAGAGATTCCACGCCTGGTCGAGCAAGCCGCCCTGGGCTACGACGTGGTCGCCACCGTGCGTAACAACCGCCAGGACTCGGCCTTTCGCCGCTGGCCTTCACGCCTGATCAACCTGGCCGTGCAGCGCTCCACCGGCGTGGCCATGACCGACTATGGCTGCATGCTGCGCGCTTACCGGCGCACCATCGTCGATGCCATGCTCGCCTGCCGTGAGCGCAGCACCTTTATCCCGATCCTGGCCAACGGCTTTGCGCGGCATACCACGGAGATTCTGGTGCACCACGCCGAGCGCGAACACGGCGAATCCAAATACAGCGCCATGCGCCTGATCAGCCTGATGTTCGACCTCTTGACCTGCATGACCACCACGCCCCTGCGCCTGTTGTCCATCGTCGGCTTCAGCCTGGCGGCCCTGGGCATGCTGTTTGCGTTTGCCTTGATCGTGCTGCGCCTGGCCTTTGGTGCCGATTGGGCCGGCGATGGCCTGTTCGTACTGTTCGCCGTGCTGTTTGTGTTTACTGGCGGGCAGTTCATCGGCATGGGCCTGTTGGGCGAATACCTCGGGCGGATGTACAGCGATGTGCGTGCCCGCCCCCGCTTTTTTATTGAAAAGGTGCTGCGCAACGAGCCGACAGCCCCAGCGCCAGCGGTCATCGTCGATGGCCTGCCCTCTTCCCAATCGTCCACTTCCTCTTCCAGTCAGGTTTCGTCATGAGTTCTAAAGCTGTTGTTTTTGCTTACCACGACATTGGCTGTGCAGGCATCGAAGCCCTGCTCGCTACGGGCTACCAGATTGCTGCCGTGTTCACCCATGCCGATGACCCCAAGGAAAACACCTTCTACGGCTCGGTCGCCCAGCTGTGCGCCCGCCACGGCATCCCGGTGCACGCGCCGGAAGACGCCAACCACCCGCTGTGGGTCGAGCGTGTGGCCAAGCTGAACCCGGACTTCATCTTCTCGTTCTACTACCGCAACCTGCTGGGCGAGGCGTTGTTGGCCACCGCGCGCCAGGGCGCGTTCAACCTGCACGGTTCGCTGCTGCCCAAATACCGTGGCCGCGCGCCGGCCAACTGGGTGCTGGTCAACGGCGAAACCGAAACCGGCGTGACCCTGCACCGTATGGTCAAGCGTGCCGACGCCGGCGCGATTCTCGCCCAGCAAAAAGTCATGATCGAACGCAGCGACACCGGCCTGACACTCCACGCCAAGCTGCGCGAGGCGGCCACCCAGTTGCTGCGTGACGCGCTGCCGCAACTGGCCAAGGGCACGTTGAGCGAAACCGCCCAGGACGAAAGCCAGGCCACCTGCTTTGGCCGCCGTACCCCGGCGGACGGCAAGCTCGTCTGGAGCAAACCTGCAGAACAGCTGTTCAACCTGGTGCGGGCCGTGACCCAGCCGTACCCTGGCGCCTTCTGTGCCGTGGGCGAACACAAGCTGATCGTATGGCAAGCCGAAGTACTCAAGGGCAACGAAGGCCAGGCGCCCGGCCGTGTGATCAGCGTCAACCCGCTGCGCATTGCCTGCGGTGAAGACTCTCTGGTCATCCACTTCGGCCAGCGCAATGACCATGGCCTGTACCTGACCGGCCCGGCCCTGGCCGATGAGCTGGGCCTGGTGGATGGCTCGATCCTGCGCGGTGCCGAATCGGGCGGTAAACCACGGCGTACCCGCGTGCTGATCCTGGGGGTCAACGGCTTTATCGGCAACCACCTGTCCGAGCGCCTGTTGCGCGACGATCGCTACGAAGTCTACGGCCTGGATATCGGCTCCGACGCCATCGAGCGCCTGCGCAGCCACCCCAACTTCCATTATGTGGAAGGCGATATCAGCATTCACTCGGAGTGGATCGAGTACCACATCAAGAAATGCGACGTGGTCCTGCCGCTGGTGGCCATCGCCACGCCCATCGAATACACCCGCAACCCGCTGCGCGTGTTCGAGCTGGACTTCGAAGAAAACCTCAAGCTGGTGCGCTACTGCGTCAAGTACAACAAACGCGTGATTTTCCCGTCGACCTCTGAAGTCTATGGCATGTGCCAGGACCAGAACTTCGACGAAGACACCTCCAACCTGGTGGTCGGCCCGATCAATAAACAGCGCTGGATCTACTCGGTCTCCAAGCAGTTGCTGGACCGGGTGATCTGGGCCTATGGCGCCAAGGGTCTGAATTTCACCCTGTTCCGCCCATTCAACTGGATGGGCCCGCGCCTGGATCGCCTGGACTCGGCACGCATCGGCAGTTCCCGGGCCATTACCCAGTTGATCCTCAACCTGGTGGAAGGCACGCCGATCCGCCTGTTTGACGGCGGCGAGCAGAAGCGCTGCTTCACCGACATTGCCGACGGCATCGAGGCCCTGGCGCGGATCATCGACAACGATAACGACGCGTGCAACGGCCAGATCATCAATATCGGCAACCCGGACAACGAAGCCAGCATCCGCCAATTGGGCGAAGAGCTGCTGCGTCAGTTCGAGGCCCACCCGTTGCGCGGTAACTTCCCGCCATTCGCGGGCTTTCGCGAAGTGGAAAGCAAGGCGTTCTACGGCGCCGGTTATCAGGATGTGGCGCACCGCAAGCCGAGCATTGCCAACGCCAAGCGCCTGTTGAACTGGGAGCCGAGCGTGGCGATGAGCGAAACCATCGGCAACACCCTGGACTTCTTCCTGCGTGAAGCGATGCTGGAAATCGCCCAGTCCAGCGAAGCAGGCAAATAATGAAGGCAGGTCTGCGCATCGACGTCGACACCTACCGCGGCACCCGTGATGGCGTGCCACGGTTGCTGGAGTTGCTGGATGAGGCCGGTATCAAGGCGACGTTCTTCTTCAGTGTCGGCCCGGACAACATGGGCCGCCACTTGTGGCGCCTGATCCGCCCGCAGTTCCTGTGGAAGATGCTGCGCTCCAACGCTGCCGGGCTGTATGGCTGGGACATTCTGCTGGCCGGCACTGCCTGGCCGGGCAAGCCGATTGGCCGCGACCTGGGGCACCTGATGCGCCAGGCCAAGGCCGCCGGGCACGAAGTGGGCCTGCACGCCTGGGATCACCATGGCTGGCAAGCCAATGCCGGGCGCTGGAGCGATGCGCAGTTGGTGGAGCAGGTACGCCGTGGGCTCGACACCCTGGGCGATATCCTCGGCGCCCCGGTGCAGTGTTCTGCCGCCGCCGGCTGGCGGGCCGATGAGCGTGTGGTGCAGGCCAAGCAAGGCTTTGGCTTGCGCTACAACAGCGATTGTCGTGGCACCAGCCTGTTCCGCCCGGTCCTCGCCGATGGCAGCGCTGGCACGCCACAGGTCCCGGTGGACCTGCCGACCTTCGACGAGGTGGTCGGGCCACAGGTCGCGGCCAAGGACTTCAATCGCTTCATTCTTGATCGGTTCACCGAATCGACACTCAACGTCTATACGATCCACGCAGAAGTAGAAGGGATTCTGATGGCCAATGAATTTCGCCAACTGCTCGCCCAGGCAGGACAGCGCGGCATCCAGTTCCAACCCTTGGGCAACCTGCTGCCGGCCGATCCGGCCAGCCTGCCCCTGGCGCATCTGACACGCGGCGTACTCGGCGGCCGCGAAGGCTGGCTGGGAGTGCAACAGGCATGATCCGACGTTGGGCCCTGCCCCTGCTCCTGTTGGTCTTCGGCCTGTGCTATCTGTTGCCGATGGTCACCCATGGCCTGTGGATCCCGGACGAAACCCGCTATGCGCAAATCAGCCAGGAAATGCTGCTGACCGGCAAATGGGCGTCGCCGCACTTTATGGGCATCCGTTATTTCGAAAAACCGGCGGCCGGCTACTGGATGATCGCCCTCGGCCAGGCGCTGTTCGGGCAGAACCTGTTCGGCGTGCGCGTAGCCTCTGCGCTGGCCACGGGCTTGAGCATATTGCTGGTGTACTTCATGGCCCGGCGCCTGTGGAACGATCCGCGCAAGAGCCTGGTCAGCAGCGTGCTGTACATGAGTTTTATCAGCGTGGCGATGTCCGGTGGCTACGCCAACCTCGACCCGCAGTTCAGTTTCTGGGTCAACCTCAGCGGCGTGGCCTTGTGGCTATGTATCGACAGCCAGACCCGACGCGCCCGCCTGGCGGCCTGGGCCTTGCTGGGGTTTGCCTGCGCCATGGGCTTCATGACCAAGGGTTTTCTGGCGTGGCTGCTGCCGGTATTGATCGCCCTGCCCTATATGGTCTGGCAAAAGCGTTTGCGTGAACTGTTGGCCTATGGCCTGGTTGCCGTGGCGGTGGCGATTGCGGTCAGCCTGCCCTGGGCGCTGATGGTGCATGCGCAGGAGCCCGACTACTGGAACTTCTTCTTCTGGCACGAACACATCCAGCGTTTTGCCGGTGAAGATGCCCAGCACGAAGAAGCCTGGTGGTACTACCTGCCGTTGCTGGCCGCGTTCAGCTTGCCGTGGCTGGCCCTGCTGCCCTCCACCCTGAAACAGGCGTGGCAGGAAAAACGCACGCACAAGATCGGCTTCCTGTTGTTGTGGCTGCTGATGCCCCTGGCGTTTTTCAGCCTGAGCAAGGGCAAGCTGCCGGCCTATATCCTGCCGTGCCTGCTGCCTTTGGCATTGCTGATGGGCCATACCCTGACCGACAAGCTGGCCCAGGCCCGTGGCCGGGTGCTGCAAGTCAATGGCTGGCTCAACCTGATTATCGGAGTGCTGGGCCTGCTGGCAATCGTGTACTTCCAGTTGAAGAAGCCGATTTATGCCCCGCAGCAGGAACTGCTGAGCCTGGTGCTGGTGTTCAGCGTGCTGCTGGGCTGGATCATCGCCAACCTGCTGCAGGCGGTACGCCCGTTGCGTTTGTGGGCGGCGCCGGCACTGGGCAGTTGGTTACTGGTGGCCCTGGTGCCGGCGGCGTTGCCGCACTCGGTGGTCAATAACAAGACTCCGGACCAGTTCATTATCGACCACGCCGTTGAACTGGCGGCTACCCAGCGCCTGCTGAGCAACGACCTGGGCGCAGCCTCGGCCCTGGCGTGGCGGCTCAAGCGCCCGGACGTGGCGCTGTACAACACCATCGGTGAAGTCAAATACGGCCTGGCCTATGCCGACAGCACCGCCCGCCGGGTCGACCTCGCAAGCGTCCAGCAGTGGCTGGGCGACGCGCGCAAACAGGGTTCGGTGGGCGTGGTAATGCGCGTGAAGGGCGCATCTGAGCAACGCGAACTGGCATTGCTGCCCGCAGACGGCAAGCGCTACGAGCAAGGCAATATGGTGATTCTGCTGTTCCCGCAGGTGGCACCTTGATCACCCTCCTGCTGCTCCTGGCCGCGTGCCTGCTGACCTGCATGGGCCAGATCGCACAAAAGTATGCCGTGGAAGGCTGGCGTGGCCAGCCGGCGGGCTGGGCGTTGAAACTGCGCTCGCCCTGGCTCTGGTCGGCCCTGATGTGCCTGGGCCTGGGCCTGCTGGTGTGGCTGCTGGTGCTGCAACGCCTGGAAGTGGGGATTGCCTACCCGATGCTCAGCCTGAATTTTGTATTGATCACCCTGGTGGCGCGCTTTGTGTTCCATGAGCCGGTGGATCGCCGCCACTGGGTGGGCGTGGCCCTGGTGATGGCCGGCGTGCTGCTGCTGGGAGGCCAGGTATGAGCCGGTTGCGCGGTTTCACCCTGGCGTTATCCAGCGTGGCACTGGTCAGCGCGGCCCAGTTGGGCATGCGCTGGAGCATGACGCGCCTGCCATTGCCGGCGGAGTGGCTCGCCGTGCCCATGGTTGATCCCGTGGCCTTGGGCGTGGTCGCCCTGGCCATCGTGGCCTACGGCCTGTCGATGCTGTGCTGGCTCGGCGCGCTGCAGCACCTGCCCCTGGGTCGCGCCTATTCGTTGCTGAGTATCAGCTACGTCCTGGTGTACCTGCTGGCGGCCAGCCTGCCGGGCTTCAACGAACCCTTTTCCCTGTCACGGACCTTGGGGGTGGCTCTGGTCATCCTGGGTGTGCTGACCATCAACTCCCGTCGTATCGGCAACACAAGCCCTAGGAATACCCCATGAAAATCAGCGTATTTGGTAGTGGTTACGTTGGCCTGGTACAGGCCACCGTATTGGCCGAGGTCGGTCACGATGTGATCTGCATGGACGTTGACGAAAACAAGGTGCGCCTGCTGCAACAGGGCCATGTGAGCATTTTCGAGCCGGGCCTTGCCAGCCTGGTCCGGGAAAACCTGGAAAACGGCCGGTTGACCTTTACCAGCCAGGAAAAACTCGCGGTCGAGCATGGCGAAGTGTTGTTTATTGCGGTTGGCACGCCTTCTGACGAAGACGGCTCGGCGGACTTGAAGTATGTGCTGTCGGTGGGCGATGCGGTGGCCCGCCATCGCGTAGAGCCGGTAATCCTGGTGGAAAAATCCACGGTCCCGGTGGGCACCGGCGACACCCTGCGCGCCCATATCGACAAGGCCCTGGCCGGTCGCAGCCTGGTGTTCGATATTGTCTCCAACCCGGAATTCCTCAAGGAGGGCTCTGCGGTGGCCGACTGCCGACGCCCCGACCGGATCATCATCGGTTGCGAGCGCGAAGAAGTGCGTGAGGTGATGCGCGACCTGTACGCGCCGTTCAACCGCAACCACGACCGCATTATCTTTATGGATGTGCGCAGCGCCGAGCTGACCAAGTACGCCGCCAACTGCATGCTGGCGACCAAGATCAGCTTTATCAACCAGATCGCCGAGCTGGCCGAGCACTTGGGGGCCGATATCGAATCGGTGCGCCTGGGCATCGGCGCCGACTCGCGGATCGGCTACCACTTCATCTACCCGGGCTGCGGCTACGGCGGCTCGTGCTTCCCCAAGGACATGCGCGCGCTGATCCACAGCGCTCGCCAAGCCAATTGCTCCAGTGACCTGCTCGAAGCGGTGGAAGCCATCAACCAGCGGCAGAAAAGCAAACTGTTCGAGCGGATCCGGGCCTTCTACAAAGGCGAACTGCGTGGCAAGACCTTCGCCTTGTGGGGCCTGGCGTTCAAGCCCAACACCGACGACATGCGCGACGCCCCCAGCCGGGTGCTGATGGAGTCGCTGTGGGCCGCCGGGGCCAACGTGCGGGCCTTCGACCCTGAGGCCATGCAGGAAACCCAGAAGCTGTACGGCGATGACCCGCGCCTGATGCTGATGGGCACCCCGGAATCGACCCTGGGCGGCGCCGATGCCTTGATCATCTGCACTGAGTGGCAGCAGTTCAAAGCCCCGGATTTCGACCTGCTGCACGCACGCCTCAAGGCGCCGGTGATCTTTGACGGGCGCAACCTGTATGACGCCGAGCGCCTGGCGCGCAAGGGCTTCCACTACTTCCCGATAGGGCGTGGGCAGTCCTGCGACTTGCCGATCCCCCAGCAACAGTGGGTACCCCGGCTGCTGGAGGCCTGAGGCGTGGACACGCTAGCCAGCCCGGCCCTGCACCGCCAATCCTGGGGCGTCGGGCTCCTGGCGCTGCTGCTGTTTGTCGCCGGCAACTGGGACCAGGCAATTATCGGTTTTGACTCACGCTTTGTGCTGTTCGCCCAGGAGATGTTGCGCCACGGGCCGGGGTTTTTCCCCACCACCTATGGCCAGCCGTATGCCGATTACCTGTCGACCTCAACCCTGCTGACCTGGCTGTTGTCGCTGCCCCTGGGGCGGGTCACCAGCTTCAGTGCCTGGCTGCCGACCGCCGTTGCCTCAGCGGTCATCGTCGCCCTGGTCTACCGCCTGACCGCGCCCTACTCCCAGCGCTGGGCGCTGCTGAGCATCGCGTTGTTGTTGCTCAGCAGCACATTTATCAGCGAAACCCGCGCGGTTTCCCTGGATCAGATGCTGGCGGCGGTGACCCTGGCGCTGTTTTACCTGGGCTACGCCCACGATCACTTCGCCAGTCCTCGGCGCCTGCCCTGGCTATTGCTCCTGTTATTGCTCGGCTTTGCGATTCGCGGGCCCATCGGCCTGGTCATCCCCACCGGGGTGTTGTGCAGCTATTACCTGCTCAACCGTCAGTGGCGCCGGTTGTTCAGCTTCGGCGTGCTGGCCTTGGCGCTGCTGCTGGCGTGTGTCGGCTTGCTGCTGTTGCTGGCCAAGGTCAGTGGTGGCGAAAGCTTTATGCAGGACGTGATCCGCATGCAGTTCCTCGGGCGCATGGACGGCCGCGAAGGCTCCAGCAGCGTCTGGTATTACTTCAGCAGCTCCCTGGGCAACTACGCCCCGGCCTACCCGTTGGCCCTGCTGGCGCTACTGGCGGTGCTGTTCAGTGCCCGGCGCCCCGCTGATAGCGCATGGCAGTTGTTGCTGGGGTGCACGGCTGCGGGTTTGATCGTGCTGCTTGGCCTGTCGATCCCCGAGGCGAAAAAAGCCCGCTATGTGTTACCGATGATGCCGATGGTGGCGATTATCGCCGCGTACCCGTTCCACAGGGTGGACGGGCGGCTGTTCAAGGGGCTGCGGGGCTTGATGCTGGGGCTGTGGGCGCTGACCCCGGGGCTGTTAATCGGCGCGCTGCTGGTGGCGCGCCAGCGCTTTGCTGCGCAGCTGGAGCATTTCCAGGGCGTGTTGGGCCTGTTGATCGGCTTGCAGCTCCTGAGTGTGGGGATGCTCCTCAAGTGGCGCTGGCGCCCGGTGGGGCCGGCGTTTTGCGCGGTGCTGGCGGTATGGGGCCTGTACATCCTGGTGGTCGAACCCGTGGAGCGCCGCCTCTACGACACCCGCACCTTTGCCCGCGAGGCCCATGCGCTGATCCAGCAGGACCCGGCGCCGCTGGTATTGCATGGCTTGGGTAAAGACGCCAAGGCCATTAAGTTCATGGTCAATGTGGAATGTGACCGGGTGCCGCTGTTTACCCAGGCACCTGCCGACCTGGCCTCGTTGCCGACGCCGGCGTGGCTGGTGATGGACCAGGCTGATTTCCAGCGCCTCGATGAACCACGCTGGCGCGGGTTGACGCCGGTACTGACGGGGTCATTCGATAAAAACACCTATGTGCTGCTGCGTCTGGAGCGGGCTGGGCCATAGCAGGCATTTAAAGCCCTGTGGGGTGGTCATAAGCGCCACACGCACTATCAAGAAAGCTCCTACGTTTGTATCCGTAAATGCCGGTACCAGCGCCCCTATCAGCCCCATAACCCCGGCGCTAAACTGGTTTTACATCTGTGCTGCATAGTTACCGCCAAACGTTCAAAAGACGCCTCAGAGGATCGCCGCCATGGTTAAAGAGCAATTGCCTATTGAGCAGGTACATGTCGGCTATATCCCCATGCCCACCCTTGATCGGCTGATGGAGCTGCGCGACGCCCTGGTCGCGCTCAAGGGGCCGCTGGCCAATGACCCACGGCTGCGGGAAAGTGTGCAGAAGTCGTTGATCAATGCCGAGAACCACGAGCGGGTGCTGGGCAAGGTCAGCCTGGGGTATGAGCGGTGTTGATGCAAAAATACTGCACTTAACCTGCATTAATATGCATTGGCGAGGGTTTTGATTGATCGGCACACTGCGCCGGTTCCTCCCCCAAATGTTGGAACTTTCGTTGGGCTTTGCGGGAAACCGCAAAGCCCTTCTTTTTGCCTGATCCCGCATTATTTCCTACTCGCCTTTGAAGATTGGACTGCCCCGCAATGCTCGCTCGTTGGTTACCCGCTGATATCAATACCCGTCCCGCCGAATGGAGCCGCGCCGCCATCGGCATGGCCCTGGGCACTCTGTTTAGCGTATGGCTCTGCGCCCAGGTGTATGGCCTGGAAGTGGCCATGCACCTGCTGGGTCCGCTGGGGGCCTCTGCCGTGCTGTTGTTTGCGGTGTCATCGGGGGCCCTCGCCCAGCCATGGTCGATTATTGGCAGCTATTTATGCGCCAGTGTGGTGGCCTTGCTGGTAGCCCGGGTCTTGGGCCGGACCCTGGGCAGCGCCTGCCTTGCGGCGGGCATGGCGTTGATGCTGATGTGCTGGCTGCGTTGCCTGCACCCGCCCTCGGGTGGCCTGGCCATGACCCTGGTCCTTGCCGACCCGGCCAGCATCGCCCTGGGTTGGCAGGAGGTCGGGCCGGTCATGCTGGGGGCTGGCACCCTGCTGCTCTCGGCACTGGCCTATAACAACCTCACCCGCACCCGTTACCCCAAGGGCCCCGCCGAGGTGCCGGTGATGGTGCAACCGCACGCTCGGGAGGTGGACGCCAAAATCACCGCCGTGGACCTGGAGCAGGCGTTGGCGCAAATGGAGCAGTTTTTCGACGTCACCCCCAGCGAACTGGAAGAGCTGATCCACATCGCCGAAGACCATGCGCGCCGCCGCAGCATTGGCCAAGTGCTGGCCAGCCGGGTGTAGGCGCGCCCACCCTGGTTTTTTATCGAATACCCCCTGCATAAATGCAAAGATGACCTGCAGGATTCCGGCTTGTACTGGGCAAATTTGCACTGGTACGATCCGGAGATGGTTCGCCCGCGAACATTTTGATAAAGAACAATAAAAGCAGGGAGTTACAGATGACTGCTCAGGCTCAGTCCCAGGCGACATGCAGCACCCAGTCCTCCCAGGACAGCGTCCTGGCCGAAGTACGCAACCATATCGGCCACCTGACCCTCAACCGCCCCGCCGGCCTCAATGCCATCACCCTGGACATGGTCCGCAGCCTTTCGGCGCATTTGCGCGCCTGGGCCGAGGATGCCCAGGTGCATGCCGTGGTGTTGCGCGGCGCCGGCGAGAAAGCCTTCTGCGCCGGTGGCGATATCCGCTCGCTATACGACAGCTTCAAGGGTGGCGACACCCTGCATGAAGACTTCTTCGTCGAAGAATACGCCCTCGATCTGGCCATTCATCATTACCGCAAGCCGGTCCTCGCCCTGATGGACGGCTTTGTCCTGGGCGGCGGCATGGGCCTGGTCCAGGGGGCCGACCTGCGGGTTGTCACCGAACGCAGCCGCCTGGCCATGCCGGAAGTGGCCATCGGTTACTTCCCGGATGTGGGCGGCAGTTACTTCCTGCCGCGCATTCCTGGCGAGCTGGGGATTTACCTGGGGGTGACCGGGGTGCAGATCCGCGCCGCCGACGCCCTGTACTGCGGGCTCGCCGACTGGTACCTGGACAGCGCCAGGCTGGCGGAACTGGATCAGAAACTCAACCACCTGCAATGGCACGATTCGCCACTCAAGGACCTGCAAGGCTTGCTGGCCAAGCTTGCGGTGCAACAATTGCCGGATGCGCCACTGGCCGCCCTGCGCCCGGCCATCGACCACTTCTTTGCCCAGCCGGATGTGCCGAGCATTGTCGAACAACTGCAACAAGTGACCGTTGCCGATAGCCATGAATGGGCGCTGAGCACCGCGCAGTTGATGCAGACCCGCTCCCCCTTGGCCATGGCCGTCACCCTGCAGATGCTGCGACGCGGTCGCCACCTGGCACTGGAAGACTGCTTCGCCCTGGAGCTGCACCTGGACCGCCAGTGGTTCGCCCGGGGCGACCTGATCGAAGGCGTGCGCGCGTTGTTGATCGACAAGGACAAAGCCCCGCGCTGGAACCCGCCAACGCTCTCGGCATTGGACCAGCACCACGTCGACAGCTTCTTCCAAGACTTCGCGAAGAACGGGAACTAACTCATGCAAGATATTGAATTTACAGAAGAACAAGTCATGATTCGCGACATGGCGCGCGACTTTGCCCGTGGCGAAATCGCGCCCCATGCCCAGGCCTGGGAAAAGGCCGGCTGGATCGACGACGGCCTGGTCGCCAAGATGGGAGAACTGGGCCTGCTGGGCATGGTAGTGCCGGAAGAATGGGGGGGCACCTATGTGGATTACGTGGCCTACGCCCTGGCCGTCGAGGAGATTTCTGCGGGTGACGGCGCGGTAGGCGCGCTGATGAGTATCCATAATTCAGTGGGTTGCGGGCCGATCCTCAACTACGGCACACAGGCACAGAAAGAAACCTGGCTGGCTGAACTGGCCAGCGGCCAGGCCATCGGCTGCTTTTGCCTGACCGAGCCCCAGGCCGGCTCCGAAGCCCACAACCTGCGCACCCGCGCCGAATTGCGTGATGGCCAGTGGGTGATCAACGGCGCCAAGCAGTTTGTCAGCAATGGCAAACGGGCCAAATTAGCGATTGTGTTTGCAGTGACCGACCCGGAGTTGGGCAAAAAGGGCATTTCGGCGTTCCTGGTGCCCACCGACACCCCAGGTTTTACCGTGGACCGTACCGAACACAAGATGGGCATCCGCGCCTCGGACACCTGCGCCGTGACCCTCAGCCAGTGCAGCGTGCCGGAAGCCAACCTGCTGGGCGAACGCGGCAAGGGTCTGGCCATTGCCCTGTCCAACCTGGAGGGTGGGCGCATCGGTATCGCCGCCCAGGCCCTGGGCATTGCCCGCGCGGCCTTTGAAGCGGCATTGGCCTACGCCCGTGACCGGGTGCAGTTCGACAAGGCCATTATTGAGCACCAGAGCGTGGCCAACCTGCTGGCCGACATGCAGACCCGCCTCAATGCCGCACGCTTGCTGATCCTGCATGCCGCACGGTTGCGCAGTGCGGGCAAGCCGTGCCTGTCCGAAGCCTCCCAGGCCAAGCTGTTTGCTTCGGAAATGGCCGAGAAAGTCTGCTCTTCGGCGATGCAGATCCATGGCGGCTATGGCTACCTGGAAGACTACCCTGTGGAACGCTACTACCGGGATGCGCGGATTACGCAGATTTATGAGGGTACCAGTGAGATCCAGCGCATGGTGATTGCACGGGAACTGAAGCACTATCAGCTCTGATCACTAACGATTGCTCCCTTTGTAGGGGAGCAATCGGCAAACAAGAGACTGTCATAGGTTTTTCATGTCGAACTTCACAGACGCCGTCAGTGTTTTTCTTTCACGTATGGCCTTGATAAACATCGTTCCTTCAGCACGTTTTCCGTCTGGAGAAAACGTAACATCAACGTGGCCCTCTCTTGTGATCCATGGCGTGGATGAATCCAGCGTGTAAAAGTCCAGGACGCGCAGCTCCGCGTCTCCAAGCTGATACTTACCGGAGGGAGTGCCAGCCTGCAAAGCCGCTTCGATGGCCGTGGGGTTGGGTGCAGTCCCCTGGTCACCGTATAGGTGAACTGAATCCTGGAGGCGGCCATACCAAACAAAGTCCGCAACAAAGTCTGTGCCGGGCGTATTGTCTATGGTGACTGTCGCTTGCATGGTGCCGGTTGAGCGGGCATTGCCTTTCACAATTCTTGTGCGCGTATCGTTAGACATTTTCTCGCCATCCAAATGACTGATTAATAAGTTGCGTGCTCATTAGATAACGAGTCGTGAATATAAAAAACTGTCAAATCTGACAGTCTAAAACGTTGGCTTTTATTTCTTTTTACCCCGTGTAATGAGTGCATGACGGTCCCTCTGCGGGTGATGCCCAGTGGTTAGCCTGCTTATAAGATTGATCACCCAGTGCAATGCCCGTAAGTCCGACTAATCTATCTAGCTCCTAGTGCCCGTTCTCACCACACAGGAGGTGTGTCATGAGTGTCGTCGATCACCGGATCCGCGCCGAGCGGATCAGCCAGGAGCGCTACATCCAAGCCCCCATCGAAACCGTCTACGACTATGTGACCCAGCCCGACCGCTGGCACGAATGGCACCCAACCTCGTTGAGCGCAGACACCGGTACCAGCGGCTCACTGCCCGTTGGCCAGCGCTTCACCGAAATGATCGACCTGCTGGGGGTACGAGTGCCCATGAGCTACCGGGTGCAGATCGCCGTGCCGCCCCGGGAGTTCAAGACCGTGTTCACCTCCCTCGCCGTGGATGGCAGCATTCACTACTTTCTCCAGACGCGCGGCAGCGGCACCCTGTTTACCCGGGTGCTCAGCTATGAGACCGAGCTGCAGCTCGATACCTTGCAAGCGCGCATGGTGGCGCTGTCGAACCAGGCCATGGACCAACTCAAGCAACGCCTGGAATAGTTCTGAGCTGACAAACTTGTCATCTTTCTCTCAGTTTGCTGACAGCAGCGGACGCTAAGCTCCGAGACTGTCGCGTGCGCGTATAATTTCGAAACATAACCACCTCACCTGCTTCGCAAAAGCGCGGACAATGCGCGCTCTTTGCGCACTCCGTAACCGATGGGACCTGTCTATGAAAACCACCCTGCGCCTGACTTTACTGTCCGCCCTGTTCATGACCAGCCTGGCCCAGGCCGCCGAACTGATCCCAATTGACGTGCATCGCGATGCCAACTGCGGCTGCTGCAAAAAATGGATCAGCCACCTCGAAGCCAACGGGTTCAAGGTCAACGATCATGTGGAAGCCGACATGAGCTCGGTCAAGCAGCGCCTGGGCGTGGCTCCGCGCCTGGCGTCCTGCCATACCGCGGTGATCGACGGCAAGTTCGTCGAAGGCCATGTACCGGCTGATCAAGTGTTGGCCCTGCGCAAGCGCGACGATCTGTTGGGCATCGCCGCACCAGGCATGCCCATGGGCTCGCCAGGGATGGAAACCCAGGGCATGAGCGATGCCTATCAAGTCATTGGCCTGACCCGCGCCGGCAAAGATGTGGTGGTAGCCGAATACCCGGCCCACTGATCTATGTTTGCAGGCTATGCCGGGCTGTTTCTCAGCGCTTTCGGGGCGGCTACGCTGTTACCGCTGCAATCGGAAGCGGTGCTGGTGGCGCTGCTGCTCAATGGCAGCTACTCGCTGTGGCTACTGCTCGGCATCGCGACCCTGGGCAACGTATTGGGCTCGTTGGTCAATTGGTTGCTGGGCCGTTCGGTCGAGCTGTTCAAGGACCGTCGCTGGTTTCCTGTGAGCGCTGCACAGTTGGAAAAGTCCCGCGGCCATTATCGTCGTTGGGGCCATTGGTCACTGCTGCTCAGTTGGCTGCCGATCATCGGCGACCCACTGACCCTGGTGGCCGGCGTGATGCGGGAGCCGCTCTGGCGTTTTATATTGATCGTCAGCCTGGCCAAGGCGGCCCGTTACGCGGTGGTGGCAATGGCTGTGCATTGGGTGTAACGGTCAATCCCCAGTTAACGCAAGGCAGGTGTGTATGTCCGTACAGATCGCAGTCATAGATGATTGGCAAGACGTCGCGCGGGACGTGGTGGATTGGTCCGTGCTGGAGGCGGTCGGCCAGGTGCATTTCCTGCACGACTATCCGGCCGATACCGCCACCCTGATCGCTCGCTTGCAGGGGTTTGAGGTGATTTGCGTGATGCGCGAGCGCACGCTTTTCGATCAGGCGCTGTTGCATGGGTTGCCGGCGCTTAAACTGCTGGTCACCGGTGGTATGCGCAATGCGGCCATCGACCTGGCCGCGGCCAAGGCCCTGGGCATCCAGGTGTGCGGCACCGACAGCTACAAGCACGCGGCGCCGGAGCTGACCTGGGCGTTGATCATGGCATCCACGCGCAATCTGCTGGCTGAAGCCAACGCCCTGCGCGCCGGCCAGTGGCAACAAGGGCTGGGCGGCGATCTGCATGGCAAGACCCTGGGCATCCTCGGCCTGGGCAGTATTGGCCAGCGCGTGGCGCAGTTTGGCCAGGTGTTTGGCATGCGCGTGATTGCCTGGAGCGAAAACCTTACCCCGGAACGCGCCGCCGCCGTGGGGGTCACCTGGGTCAGCAAGCGCCAATTGTTCGAGCAGGCCGATGTGCTGTCGATTCACCTGGTGCTCAGCGAGCGCAGCCGTGGACTGGTGGATGCCCAGGCCCTGGGCTGGATGAAGCCCAGTGCACGCCTGGTCAACACCGCACGCGGACCGATCGTTGATAAAGCGGCGCTGGTCGATGCACTGCGCCATGGCCGATTGGCCGGCGCAGCGCTGGATGTGTTCGGGCAGGAGCCATTGCCGGCGGACCATGAATTCCGCCATCTGCCCAATGTATTGGCCACACCCCATGTGGGCTACGTCAGCGAGCAGAACTACCGGCAGTTCTATGGGCAGATGATTGAAGACATCCAGGCGTGGGCTGCGGGGGAGATACGGCGCGGCCTGAATTGAGATTAAACATTAGAAGTAGCTTATAAATCATTGATATATAACCATATTAAGTCTTAATAAATCACTTTAAGTACGACCACGCACCACTATCGAGCAGCACTGCCTCGGCGCCCCGCCAAGAGGCACCCATCCCCTGTGGCGAGCGGGCTTGCCCGCGTTGGACTGCGCAGCAGTCCCCCTCTCGTGCCTCTACACACCCAGCCATCGATACGATGCCCACCCACCACACCGCCGCAAAAAAGATATTGTCCTACAAATTTTTCCCACAACCCTTGCAGGCTCTGGGCTGTGTCCTAGACTGATGACCGATGGGTCACGATCAGAACAAAAGCCCCCGCAATAAATCGAAACTTTCCAACTCTGCCGTAGGTCAGGTTTAAGGTAGGACGCACGCCACCGGCGCCAGCCGGACGTCCGCCCATCCAATCTATTTATCAGTTCGGTGCAATTGGCATAAGCCTTGCCAGTCTGTGCAGTGCTAGTGCGCGTGACCGCAGGACGCGGTTGATTTTCGCTGGGGCCTCAGGCGCTCAGTTGACCAACACATGGGAGAGAACAATGATAAGTGCCGCTTCGGGAACTCAGGGACAGCGTTTTAGTCAGCCGGTCGATGGACCAACCACCTTGGTTGACCTTCCCGGCCCAGTGCGGTCGGTGTCGTCGCAAAATCCCAATCGTAAGAAAGTACTGTTTGTGACCTCGGAGCTGGCTGATCTGGTGAAAACCGGCGGCCTGGGGGATGTGTCCGCTGCCCTGCCCCGAGCCATGGCCCACCTGCACGATGTACGGGTGCTGATTCCGGGCTACCGCCAGGTGTTGGACAGCGACAACCCGATCCATATCATCGGCGAACTGGGCGGGCATGCCGCGCTGCCACCGTGCAAGATCGGGCGCATGGACCTCAAGGACGGCCTGGTCATCTATGTGCTGATCTGCCCCGAACTGTACGAGCGTGAAGGCACGCCCTATGGCGCCAACAACGGCCGCGACTGGCCCGACAACCATATCCGCTTCGCCCGCCTGGGCCTGGCCGCCGCCGATATCGCCGCCAACCTCGCGCAAATCCACTGGTGCCCGGACCTGGTGCATGCCCACGACTGGCCAGCCGGCCTGGCGCCGGCCTACATGCACTGGCGGGGTTCGCGCACCCCCACGCTGTTTACCATCCATAACCTGGCCTATCAGGGCGTGGTCAGCCTGGCCTCGTGCCCGGAGCTGGGGATTCCCGAACATGCCTTGCAACAGGAAGGCATGGAGTTCTACGGCAAGATGTCGTTCCTCAAGGCCGGCATGGCCTATTCCAGCCATATCACCACGGTCAGCGCCACCTACGCGAGGGAGATCACCACCCCCGAGTTCGGCTGCGGCCTGGATGGTTTCCTTGCCAGCAAGACCCAGCAAGGCCTGCTCAGTGGCATCCCCAACGGCATTGATGAAAGCTGGGAGTCGTCCACCGACCCACACCTGGACCACCCATTCAATATCGGCGACTGGCAAGGCAAGGCGGTCAACGCCAGCCACGTGCGCAAGCTGTTCGGCCTGGACGCGTCCAGCGGCCCGCTGTTTGCCGTGGTGTCTCGCCTGGTCTACCAAAAAGGCCTGGACCTGACCGAAGCCGTCGCCGGCTTTATCGTTGAAAACGGTGGGCAAATTGCCATTATCGGCCGTGGCGAGCCGGAAGAAGAACAAGCCATGCGCGCTTTGGCCCTGCGCTTCCCCGGCCGCATCGGCGTGCGGATCGGCTTTAACGAAACCGACGCCCGCCGCATGTTTGCCGGCAGCGACTTTTTATTGATGCCCTCGCGCTACGAGCCCTGCGGCCTGAGCCAGATGTACGCCCAGCGCTTCGGTTCGCTGCCGGTGGCGCGCAACACCGGCGGCCTGGCTGACACCATCGAAGATGGCGTGACCGGCTTTTTGTTCGACGAATCTACCGTCGAAAGTTACGAAGCCGCCCTCGCCCGTGCCTTCAAGGTGTTTGCCTTCCCCGGCCTGCTCAACGCCATGCGCTGCCGGGCCATGTCCGCGCCATTCAACTGGTGCCAGGCGGTGGAGCCCTATGCCGAACTTTACGAACAACTGGTAGCGAAAGCGCTGGGAAAATCAGGAAAAGTATAAAGAGGTTAGGATAGATGCCGTCACGGACTCTGGAAACATGGCCCCACGGCGCGATCATGCAGGATGCGCAACACACCCGCTTCGCCCTGTGGGCGCCTGATGCGTTTTATGTCAGCGTCGAGCTGCAAGGGGGGCAGTCGGTGCCCATGCTGCCACAGGCAGCAGGCTGGTTTGTGGCTGACGTGCGCTGTGGGGCCGGTACCCGCTACCACTTTAATATTGATGGCGAGCGCGATGTGCCGGACCCGGCATCGCGCCTCCAGCACGCGGATGTACATGGCGACAGCGTGGTGGTCGATCCCTTGGCCTACCCCTGGCGCCACAGCGCCTGGCAGGGCCGACCCTGGCATGAAGCGGTGATCTACGAGCTGCATGTGGGGGTCCTGGGAGGCTACACCGCTGTAGAGCAACACCTGCCACGCTTGGCCGAGTTGGGCATCACCGCCATTGAGCTGATGCCGCTGGCGCAGTGCCCCGGCGAGCGTAACTGGGGCTACGACGGGGTGCTGCCCTACGCGCCGCAAGCGTCCCTGGGCACGCCGGAGCAGTTGAAACAGCTGATCGACAGGGCCCATGAGCATGGCCTGGCGGTGATTCTGGATGTGGTCTACAACCACTTCGGCCCCGACGGTAACTACCTGGGCCAGTACGCCAAAGGCTTTTTCCGCGAAGACACCCACACCCCCTGGGGCGCCGGGATCGACTTTCGCCGCCGCGAGGTGCGCGACTTCTTTATCGACAATGCGCTGATGTGGCTCCTCGAATACCGCTTCGACGGCCTGCGCCTGGATGCGGTGCATGCCATCGACGACCCGTCGTTCCTCAAGGAGCTGGCCCGACGGGTGCGTGAGCAGGTGGACCCGGACCGCCATGTGTGGCTGGTGCTGGAAAACGAATTCAACCAGGCCAGCCTGTTGCAGCAGGGTTTCGATGCGCAATGGAACGACGACGGGCATAACGCCCTGCACGTGCTGTTGACCGGCGAGACCGACGCCTATTACGCCGACTTTGCCGACGAACCCACCGCCAAACTGGCGCGCTGCCTGGGCGAAGGCTTTATCTATCAGGGTGAGACCACGCGCCACGGTACCCGGCGTGGCGAATCCAGCGAGCACTTGCCGCCCAGTGCCTTTGTGCTGTTTTTGCAGAACCACGACCAGATCGGCAACCGCGCCCTTGGCGAGCGCTTGCATCAACTGTGTTCGCCCCAGGCGTTGCAGGCGGCGACCACCTTGTTGCTGATGTCGCCGATGATCCCGCTGCTGTTCATGGGCGATGAGATCGCCGCCGAGCAGCCCTTCCTGTTCTTTACCGACCATCACGGCGAACTGGCCGAGGCCGTGCGCGAAGGCCGACGCAATGAGTTTGCTGACTTCGCCGCCTTCAGCGACCCCGAGCGCCGCGCGCAGATTCCCGACCCCAACGCGCTGCAGACCTTCGAACGCTGCATCCCGCAGTTTAGCCAGGCGCCTGCGGCGCTGTATCGCCAGCTGCTGGGCCTGCGCCGGCAACATATCGTGCCCCACCTGCCCGGCAGCATGGCCCTCGGCGCGCAGGTCCTGGGCCAGGGCGCGGTATCGGCCCGCTGGCGGATGGGCAATGGCAGCATCCTGCAGATCGACCTCAACCTGAGTGCGGCCACCCTGCATCATCCGGCCGGCATCACTGAGCTGTTCAGCACCAGCAGCGACCCTGGGTCACTCACGCCCTTCTGCGCCCGCGTCAGCCTGACGCCGGGCGACACCTCATCACCTGTTGGAGAGCACCCTTGAGCGAAGCGCAATTGGAAATACTCGCCAGCCGCGCGGGCCTAGCGGTGGATTGGATCGACGCCAATGGCCGCCCGCAACATGTCAGCGCCGACGCCTTGCGCGCCGTGCTCAATGGTCTTGGCCACCCCGCCGACACCGATGAAGCCATCGCTGCCAGCCTGCAAGACCTGGAGCGTGTGCAACAAGACCGCCATCTGGCGCCACTGCTGACGGTGGACGTCGGCAGCAGCCTCGACCTGGCCGCATACTTTGCTCCCGGCACGCCGTGCCAGGTTTACCTGGAGGATGGCAGTACCCAGAGCCTCGAGCTGGACGCCGAGGCCAACCTGCCCGGTACCCTGCCCGTGGGCTACCAGCGGGTGCAGATCGGCGGCCAGTCCTTCACCCTGGCTGTCGCGCCCCTGCGCTGTTTCAGCGTGGCCGAGGCGGTGGACAGCCAGCCTGCCCGTGCGTGGGGCCTGAGCGCCCAGTTGTATGCGTTGCGCCGTAGCGGCGACGGCGGTTTTGGCGACACCCAGGCCCTGGAACAACTGGCCCGCGCCGCCGCGGAACGGGGCGTCGATGCCCTGGCCATCAGCCCGCTGCACGCGATGTTCAGCGCCGATACCACGCGCTACAGCCCCTACTCGCCGTCCAGCCGGCTGTTCCTCAATAGCTTGTACGCCTCGCCGGGGTGCATCCTCGGCGAGCGCGCAGTGCGCAGCGCTATCGAGTCCACCGGGTTGGCCGATGAGCTGCACGAACTGGAACAACAAAGCCTGATCGACTGGCCTGCCGCCGCCAAGGCCAAGCAACGCCTGCTGCGTGCCCTGTATGAGGACTTCCGCCAGGGCGAGCACCCGCAGCAGGCGGACTTCCTGAGCTTTCGCCAAGCCGGCGGTGAGGCCCTGGAAAACCACTGCCGCTTCGAAGCCATCCAGGCCGAGCGCGCCGCCACCGGCGAAAGCCTCGACTGGCGCCAGTGGCCCGAGGAGTGGCGCGATCCGGGCAGCGCCGCGCTGGCACAATTCGCCGCCGAGCAAGGCGAGGCCATTGGCTTTTATGCCTTCAACCAATGGCTGATCGCCCGCTGCCTTGAACGTGCGCAACAAGCCGCCCGCGGCAGTGGCATGGGCATCGGCCTGATTGCCGACCTGGCCGTGGGTGCCGATGGCGCCGGCAGCCAGGCCTGGAGCCGTCAGGATGAACTGCTGGCCGACCTGACGGTGGGTGCGCCACCGGATATCCTCAACCGTGCCGGCCAGGGCTGGGGCATCTCCGCGTTCTCCCCCGAAGGCCTGAAACGCAACGGTTTTCGCGCCTTTATCGAAATGCTGCGGGCCAACTTCGCCCATGCTGGCGGCTTGCGTATCGACCATGTGATGGGCCTGCAACGGCTGTGGGTGATCCCCAGGGACGCTTCGCCCAAACAAGGCGCTTATCTGTATTACCCGGTGGACGACCTGCTGCGCCTGCTGGCCCTGGAATCCAGCCGACACCAAGCGATTGTGCTCGGCGAAGACCTGGGCACGGTGCCCGAGGGCCTGCGGGAAAAGCTCAGCGCCCGGGCCATGCTGGGCATGCGCGTATTGCTGTTCGAACAGGACCACGGCGGGCGCTTCACGCCGATCCTCGACTGGCCGGATAACGCCCTGGCCACCACCAGTACCCATGACCTGCCGACGCTCAATGGCTGGTGGCACAGCCGCGATATCGACTGGAATGTGCAACTGGGGTTGATCGACGCGCCGACGGTGGAGCAATGGAGCGAGCACCGCCAGCGCGAGCGTGAAGCACTGCGCCAGGCCCTGGTTCAAGACCCGCAGAACTTCCTCGATGAACTGCGCAACGAAACCGACCACATGCTCGATGCCAGCGTGCGCTACCTCGGCCACACCCGTGCGCCGCTGGTGTTGCTGCCTCTGGAAGATGCCCTGGGCGTCGAAGAGCAAGCCAACCTGCCTGGCACCACCGACACCCATCCCAACTGGCGACGGCGCTTGCCGGGGGACGCCGCGCACCTGCTCGACGATGAAAACGCTGCGCGCCGCCTGGAGTTACTGGCGGTCGCCCGTAATCAAGCCCTAGAGCGTGACCGATGAACAGCGTCTTGCTACGAGCCACCCAGCGCCTGCAATTTCACAAAGGCTTTACCCTCGACGATGCGGTGCCGCTGGTGCCGTATTTTGCCCGCCTGGGCATCAGCCACCTGTATGCGTCGCCCCTGCTCAAGGCCCGCGCCGGTTCAATGCATGGCTACGACGTGGTCGACCCGACCACCGTCAACCCGGAACTGGGCGGCGAACCCGCCTTGCGTCGCCTGGTGGCGGCCCTGCGCGCCCATGAGATGGGGCTGATTCTGGATATCGTGTCCAACCACATGGCCGTCGGTGGCAGCGACAACCCCTGGTGGCTGGATCTGCTGGAATGGGGGCGCCTGAGCCCTTACTGCGAATTCTTCGATATCCAGTGGCACTCCCCCGACCCGCTGCTCAAGGGCCAACTGCTGATGCCCTTCCTCGGCAGCGATTACGGCGAGGCCTTGCAAAGCGGCAACCTGCCCCTGCGGTTTGACCCGGCCCAGGGCAGCTTCTTTGTCGAGCACTACGAGCACCGCTTCCCGATCTGCCCCAGGGACTACGGCGATATCCTGCGCCTGCATCCGCCCCTCAAAGAGCTGGCCGACCGCTTCAGCGCCCTGGCCTATCAGGCTGATGCCTGGCCCCTGGCCGCCAGCCTGAAACAGGAACTGGCCGTACAGGCGCGCGAGCCCCTGAACCTGACAGCCATCGAGCACATCCTGGCGCTGTTTGATGCGCGCCAGCCCGAGGGGTTTTCCCGGTTGCACCAACTGCTGGAGCAGCAAGCCTACCGCCTCGCCAGTTGGCGCACGGCGGCGGATGACATCAACTGGCGGCGCTTTTTCGACGTCAACGAGTTGGGCGGCCTGCGGGTGGAGCGGGCCACGGTCTTCGAGGCCACCCACCGCAAGATTTTCCAGCTGATCAGCGAGGGCCTGGTGGATGGCCTGCGCATCGACCATATCGACGGCCTGGCCGATCCCCGTGGCTACTGCCGCAAGTTGCGGCGCCGGGTGGATGGATTGTCGCCGAGCCGGCACTTGCCGATCTTTGTCGAGAAAATCCTCGGCACCGGGGAAACCCTGCGCGAAGACTGGCGGGTGGATGGCACCACCGGCTATGAGTTCATGAACCAGGTGTCGCTGGTACAGCACGACCCCCAGGGGTTCGAGGCGTTGGCCCAGCTGTGGAGCGAGGCCAGCGAGCGGCCGTCGGCGTTTATCGAGGAAGCCTGGCTGGCCCGGCAACAAATCCTCAACGGCTCCCTGGCCGGGGATTTTGAGAGCGTGGCCCAGGCCCTGCTGCAAGTGGCCCGCGCAGATGTGATGAGCCGTGACCTGACCCTGGGCGCGATCCGCCGCGCCTTGCAGGAGCTGATCGTGCACTTCCCGGTGTACCGCACCTACATCAGCGCCTGTGGCCGCAGCGCCGCTGACGAGGCGCTGTTCCAGCAGGCGCTGGCCGGTGCCCGTGGGACTTTGAGCGAAGCCGACTGGCCAGTGCTCGACTACCTGCAACAGTGGCTCGGCGGCCAACTCTGGCGCGAACGCCCGGTGGGGCAGCCGCGCAAGATCCTCAAGCATGCCTGCGTGCGCTTCCAGCAACTGACCTCGCCGGCAGCCGCCAAGGCCGTGGAAGACACCGCTTTCTATCGCTCGGCAGTGCTGCTCTCGCGCAATGACGTGGGCTTCAGTACCGAACAGTTCAGCGCGCCCCTGGCCGAGTTCCATGCCGCCAACCAGCAGCGCCTGCAGGCCTTCCCCGATAACCTGCTGGCCACCGCCACCCATGACCACAAACGCGGTGAAGACAGCCGTGCGCGCCTGGCGGTGCTCAGCGAGTGCGCGCCCTGGTATGCCGAGCAGGTGCAACAGTGGCGCAGGCTGGCGGCGCCCTTGCGCGATGATCCGGCCATCCCCTCGGCCGGTGATGAGCTGATCCTGTATCAGGTGCTGCTGGGCAGTTGGCCCCTGGACCTGGGCATTGAGAACACCGACGACTATCAGCAGCGCCTCTGGCAATGGCAGCAAAAAGCCCTGCGCGAAGCCAAACTACACAGCAGCTGGAGCGCCCCCAACGATGTGTATGAGCAAGGTGTCGAAGCCTTCCTCAGGCGCTTGCTGCTCGAGCCCGCCGGTCTGACCTTGCGCACCGCGATCCACGCGGCGGCCGAGGCCATCGCCCCCGCCGGCGCGTTGAACGGACTGGCGCAATCCTTGCTGCGCAACACCGTGCCAGGCGTGCCGGACCTGTACCAGGGCGACGAATTCTGGGACTTGAGCCTGGTGGATCCGGACAACCGGCGGCCGGTGGATTTCAATGCCCGGCAACAGGCATTGGCGGCAGCACCCGGCGCCTTGCTTGAGCGCTGGCGTGACGGGCACTTGAAGCAGGCGCTGATTGCCCAGGTGTTGAACCTGCGCAAGGCCTACCCGTTGTTGTTCGCCAGGGGACGCTATGTACCGCTGCAAGTGCTGGGCCGGCATGCCCAACGGATTGTCGCCTTCAGCCGCGAATATCAAGGCCAGTGGCTGTTGGTGGTGGTGCCACGCTGGACCCACGCTCTGCTTGAAAACAGCGCCCAGCCCCGGGTGGATGCGCAGGTTTGGGGCGATACCCGGATCACATTACCGTTCGACGCCACGCAGCAAAATTGGAAGGGACTTTTGCAAACAGGCGCAGTCACACCCAACAAGGAGCTACTGATCAGCGCTGCCCTGGGGGTACTCCCGGTAAATGTCTTTATCCATTCTGACGATCAAGAAAGCTGAAATTTTCTGTGAGGAGCATTGCGATGAGCACCGAAGACAAACGCGTTCGTGAATTCGCGTATCAGATATGGGAGTCCGAAGGTAAACCTGAGGGCCAGGAAGCCCGTCATTGGGAAATGGCCCGCAAGCTGGCCGAAGCCGAGGCCCTGACCCCGAGTAAACCCAAGACAGGCACCAAGGCCAAGGCAAAGCCGGCTGCGGAAAAACCGGCGGTCGCCAAAAAACCACGGGCGGCGCGTAAGCCTGCCGGCTGATCCACCTTCCCACAGGAGCCGGCCACCGGCTCCTGCAGCACACTCAACGATTGATCTGACCTGATGTCAGCACGGCCCCGTTCGGCCTGAAAAACCCTGCAGGAGCAACACCATGAGCAAGACACCCGCTACCGAGCCATCGCGCATTCGTGAAGGCTTGCCCTTCCCCCTCGGCGCGACCTGGGATGGTCTGGGGGTCAATTTCGCGCTGTTCTCGGCCAACGCCACCAAGGTTGAGTTGTGCCTGTTCGACGATACCGGCGAAGTCGAGCTGGAACGTATCGAACTGCCGGAATACACCGACGAGACCTTCCACGGCTACTTGCCCGATGCCCACCCCGGGCTGATCTATGGCTACCGGGTATACGGGGCCTACGATCCCGCCAACGGCCATCGCTTCAACCACCATAAATTGCTGATCGACCCCTATGCCAAGCAATTGGTGGGCGAGCTCAAATGGTCCGAAGCGTTGTTTGGCTACACCATCGGCCACCCGGACGCCGACCTGAGTTTCGATGAGCGCGACAGCGCGCCCTTCGTGCCCAAATGCAAAGTCATCGACCCGGCCCATACCTGGGGCAACGACCAGCCGGTGCGCACCCCGTGGGACCGCACGATCATCTACGAAACCCATCTGCGCGGCATCAGCATGCGCCATCCTTCGGTCCCTGAAGCGGTGCGCGGTACCTGCGCCGGGTTGATGGTGGACGATGTGCTCAAGCACATCCGCCAACTGGGGGTGTCCTCGGTGGAGTTGCTGCCGGTGCATGCCTTCGTCAATGACCAGCATTTGCTGCAAAAAGGCATGACCAACTACTGGGGTTACAACAGCATCGCCTTCTTTGCCCCCGACCCGCGCTACCTGGCCAGCGGCAAGATCGCCGAGTTCAAGGAAATGGTCGCGCACCTGCACGAGGCCAAGCTGGAAGTGATCCTCGATGTGGTCTACAACCATACCGCCGAAGGCAACGAGCAAGGCCCGACCCTGTCGATGCGCGGCATCGACAACGCCTCCTACTACCGCCTGATGCCTGACGACAAGCGCTTCTATATCAATGACTCGGGCACCGGCAACACCCTGGACCTGAGCCACCCTTGTGTACTGCAAATGGTCACCGACTCCCTGCGTTACTGGGCCACCGAGATGCATGTGGATGGCTTTCGCTTTGACCTGGCGACCATCCTCGGGCGTTATCACGACGGTTTCGACGAGCGTCACAGCTTCCTTGTGGCCTGCCGCCAGGACCCGGTGCTGCGCCAGGTAAAAATGATCGCCGAGCCTTGGGATGTGGGCCCCGGCGGTTATCAGGTGGGCAACTTCCCGCCGGGCTGGGTGGAGTGGAATGACCGTTTCCGCGACACCGTGCGCGCGTTCTGGAAAGGCGATGACGGCCAGTTGGCGGACTTTGCCGGGCGCATGACCGCCTCCGGCGAGATGTTCAACCAGCGCGGGCGCCGCCCCTATAGCTCGGTGAACTTCATCACCGCCCACGACGGCTTCACCCTGCATGACCTGGTGTCCTACAACGACAAGCACAACGAAGCCAACGACGAGAACAACCAGGACGGCAGCAATAACAACCTGTCGTGGAACCACGGCGTCGAAGGCCCGACCGAAGACCCGGAGATCAACGCGCTGCGCCTGCGCCAGATGCGCAACTTCTTCGCCACCCTGCTGCTGGCCCAGGGCACGCCGATGCTGGTGGCCGGGGATGAGTTCGCCCGCACCCAACACGGCAATAACAACGCCTACTGCCAGGACAGCGAAATCGGCTGGGTCAACTGGGAGCTGGATGAGGATGGCAAGTCCCTGCTCAAGTTCGTCAAACGCCTGATCAAGTTGCGCCTGGCCTACCCCATCCTGCGTCGCGGGCGCTTCCTGGTGGGCGACTATAACGAGGACATCGGGGTCAAGGACGTGACCTGGCTGGCCCCCGATGGCAATGAAATGACCATCGAGCAATGGGAAGACAGCCAGGGCCGTTGCCTGGGCATGTTGATGGATGGGCGCGCCCAGGAAACCGGGATCCGCCGGCCGGGGGCCGATGCTACGCTGCTGTTGGTGGTCAATGCGCACCATGACCTGGTGAACTTCCGCTTGCCCCAGGTGCCGGATGGCGGTTTCTGGACCTGCATGGTCGATACCAACCAGCCGGCCGTGCGCGGCCAGGAACGTTTCGATTTTGACCATGAATATGCCGTGACCGGGCGCTCGCTGCTGCTGTTCGAGCTGCAACACGAGGAAGAGGTGTGAAATGGATTTACACGGTTTTCTGCAACGCAATCGTCAGGGTCTGGCCGATACCGAGGGCCTTGGTCAGACCCTGAGCGCCATGGTGGCGGCTGGCCTGGATCAATTGCCATTGCCGGGTGGCGGGCAGACCCTGCTGCGCTTCAGCCTGCTGGCTCAGGTGGCCGGGCACAACCTGAGCCTGTGCAAGCTGTTCGAAGGGCACACCGACGCGCTGGCAATCATGGCCGACCTCAACAGCGCGGCGCCGCCGGCGGGCAGCACCTGGGGCATGTGGGCCGCCGAACCGCCGACGGCACGGGTGCAGGTCAGGCGTGAGGGCTCGCAGTACCTGCTGCATGGCCGCAAGGCCTGGTGTTCCGGGGCCGGGGTGGTCAGCCACGGGTTATTGACCGCATGGGATGCGCAGGAGCGCCAGCAGTTGGTCGCGGTGCCAATGGACCAGCCGGGGGTAACTGTGACCGCCGAAGGCTGGAACGCCGTGGGCATGGGCGCTTGCGCGAGTGTCGATGTGACGTTCGAGAACGCCGTGGCGCTGGCCGTAGGCGCCCCAGGGGATTACCTGCAACGCCCCGGCTTCTGGCACGGCGGGGTTGGTATTGCCGCCTGTTGGTACGGCGCGGCGCAGCGCTTGGCCGAGGCCCTGCGTGAACACTGCGATCAACGCGAAGAGCCCCATGCGCTGGCGCATCTGGGCGCGGTGGACATGGCCTTGTACGCGGCCGCTACGGTGCTGCGCACGGCTGCCCGGCAAATCGACGATCAGCCCCAGGCCAATGCCCAACTGCTGGCACGCCGCGCGCGGGCGGTGATTGAGGCGGCCGCCAACCAGGTCATCCATCACACAGGCCGGGCTTTGGGCGCCGGGCCTTACTGCAAGGATGAACACTTCGCCCGGTTGATGGCCGACTTGCCGGTGTACTTGCGCCAAAGCCATGCCGAGCGTGACCTGGCGGCCCTTGGCAAGAAGGTGGCGATCCAGTCCGGAGGGACGTGGCAATTATGAAAGCCAACCCCATTGTCGGCCAAGGCACCCCGCTGCGGGCCTGGCAAGGTTCAGCCCGGGTCGCCGGCCTGCCCGAGGTCAATGTGGAGCAATTGGTGCCTGATGGTTGCCGCGCCGTGATAATCGCGCCCCATCCGGATGATGAAGTGCTCGGCTGCGGCGGCCTGTTGCAAGGCTTGGCCGCGCTGGGCCGCGAACTGCTGCTGATCTCGGTGACGGATGGCTGTGCCAGCCACCCCGGCTCGCCCCGTTGGCCGCAGCAGCGTTTGCGCGAGGTGCGCCCGCAGGAGTCGGCCGAGGCCTTGCAACGCCTGGGTTGGCATCAGCAACGCCTGACCTGGCTGCGCGGCGGTTTTAGCGACAGTCAGGTGCAGGCCCGGGAATCGGCGCTGACTGAATTTATCCAGCGGCACCTGCAACCGGACGATGTGGTGTTCACCACCTGGCGCGAAGACGGGCATTGCGACCACGAAGCGGTGGGCCGTGCCAGTGCCCAGGCAGCCTTGGCGGTCGGTGCGCGCTTGATTGAACTGCCGGTGTGGACGTGGCATTGGGCAACCCCCGAAGACCCACGGGTGCCATGGCAGCGCGCACGCAAGATTGCCCTGGCGCCCGCCGCCGTCGCGCGCAAGCGTCATGCCCTGCACGCCTTCACCAGCCAGCTGGAAGGCGACCCCCAGATCGACTTACCGCCCGTCTTGCCGCCCCACGTGCTGGAGCGGCTGTTACAACCTTTTGAAGTGGTGTTTGTATGAGTGTGGCCACGGCTTACTTCGACCAATTGTTTGTGGATAGCGACGATCCCTGGGCCTTCCGCCAGCGCTGGTACGAGCAGCGCAAGCGCGCCTTGACCCTGGGACTGCTGACCAAGCCCCGCTATGCCTCGATTTTCGAACCCGGCTGCGCCAATGGCGAGTTGAGCGCCGAACTGGCGCCACGTTGCGCGCGCCTGCTGTGCTGCGACACCGCCGCTGCCGCAGTGAGCCTGGCGCAAACGCGCCTGCAAGGGTTCGCCCATGCCCAGGTCGAGCAACGTCGCTTGCCTGCCCAATGGCCAGGCGGCAGGTTCGAACTGATCGTGCTGAGCGAGTGGTGCTATTACCTCGACCATGACGACCTGTGCCTGCTCGTCGAGCAGATCCTGGCCGCGCTGACCGACGATGGCCAGGTCCTGGCCTGTCACTGGCGCCCGGCTATCGACGGTTGCCCGCAAACTGCGGAACAGGTCCACCAGGTGTTGCACCAACGCCTGGGTATGTCGCGCCTGGCGCAGGTGGCTGACAGTGATTTCCTACTCGACCTGTGGTCTCGCGAAAGCGCCTCGGTCGCCCATCTCGAGGGCTTGCGATGATCGGCATTCTGATCCCGGTGCATAACGAAGAGGCGCTGCTGCCTGAATGTCTGAAGGCCGCGTTGATCGCCGCCAGCCATCCCGGGTTGCTCGGTGAAGAAGTGCAGATACTGGTGGTGCTCGACAGTTGTACCGACCGCAGTGCGGCCATTGCCGAGACGTTCGGCGTACACAGCCTGAGCGTCGAGGCGCGCAATGTCGGCCAGGTGCGGGGCATGGGCGCTCGGCACCTGCTTAACAATGGCGCCCGCTGGATCTCCTGTACCGATGCCGACAGTCGTGTTGCCACCGATTGGCTGGTGGCGCAACTGGCGCTGGGCGTGGATGCGGTGTGCGGCACCGTCACGGTGGACGCCTGGAGCGATGGTTTCGACCAGGCGGCGCAGATCCGCTATCACCAGTCCTACCAGACCTGTGACGGGCATCGGCACATCCATGGGGCCAATCTGGGGGTCAGCGCCGGCGCCTATGTGCGGGCTGGCGGGTTCGAGCCCCTGCCCTGTCATGAAGATGTGCAACTGGTACGCCAGTTGGAGCGTTGCGGCGCAACCATTGCCTGGAGCCACGCGCCCCAGGTCATCACCAGTGCGCGCCTGGAGTGCCGTGCGCAAGGCGGATTTGGCGACTATTTGAAGGGGCTGATGCAGCCTTCCTGAAATAAATACGATTTTACCCGGCCGGAGCGCGACGAATCCCCGCCAATGAACAATACTCAGATATGGCAATCCAGGATTCGGAACGCCAGCGTGCCGTACGGGCCTGGCGCCTGCGCGACAAAAAGGAGAGTCGACCCGTCAACGGGATACGACCTGCATCAAACGGACAAGGACGTGACATTGATCAAACCCGCCCCCCTGCACGACGGGCGCCGCGTGCCGGCGCAAATCTGGAACAGTGCGCCGCAGCTGGCGCAAATCCCGACCATCAGCCCTTCTCTACTGGTGCCCCCTGGCTCACGCGTGGTGGTAGTTGCTCCGCATCCTGGGGACGAAGTGCTGGCCTGCGGCGGTTTGCTGCAACTGTTCAGTGCCCTGGATTACCCTCTGAAGTTGATCTCGATCACCGACGGCAGTGCCAGCCATCCGGGCTCCAACCAATGGTCGGCGCAACGCCTGAGCGTGTTCCGGCCCCAGGAAAGTGTCGAGGCCCTGCGCCGTCTGGGCTTACCCTTGCACAGCCTGAAATGGATCCGTGGTGGCTTTTGCGACAACGCTTTGGCCGCCCACGAACAGCCCTTGAGCCAGTTTATTGCGCGTTACCTGCAACCCGGCGATGTGGTGTTTACCACCTGGCGCAATGATGGCAATGACGACCACGATGCGGTTGGTCGTGCCACCGCCATCGCCTGTGCGCTGACGGGCGCGCGCCTGCTGGAGTTGCCAATCTGGGCCTGGCACTGGCCCGCCCGCGAAGCCGGGCGCATGCCCTGGCAGTGCGCGCGCAAGGTGCGCCTCGACACCTGGAGCGTGGCGCGCAAACGCCATGCCGCCCACGCCTACGCCAGTCAGTTGCTCGGCGACCCGCTGATCGGCCTGGCGCCCATGCTGCCACCGGTGTTGCTGGAGCGTATGCGTGAGCCCTATGAGATCGTGTTCCTGTGACACAGGTCTATACCTGTTAATTCTGACAGTGGCGGCCCCTCCCGGCGGTTGCTAACGTGGAACAAGCACTGCACAGGTTCAAGTGCAGTCGAGATAGCCATGCCAACCCCTTGCATTGGCGATGTTTTACGAAACAGGAAACCGGTTGTCCCTTATCGTTATCGTGCTTTTTTGCGTTGTCATGGTCCGGACCGTGCCTGCCCTTGGGGGCGGCGGGACGTCATCTTCCATCGAGCGAGGATAGATCATGAGCACACGGCGATATGTGCGGCGGTACCTGGGCGCCTGGCTAACCAGCGCGGCCCTGATGGGGACCTTCCCGCCAGCCACCTATGCGGCCTGTACCCCGGTGATCACTGCGGGGGACGACACCACCCTCTGCGACAGTGGCACAGCACCCGGTTTTACCGACCTCAATGGTAATAACACCCTCAGTCTTCCCAGCGGTGGTAATGGCGCGATCACCGGCACTGTCACGTTTGGCGACGGCCATGATCAGGTGCAAGCCCAGTCAGGCAGCATGGGCGCCTTGAACATGGGCCATGGCGCGAACATTTTCCGCGCGGACCTCAATGCGGTGGTGGGCGCAGTGACCCAAGGCGATGGTGCCGACACGGTGCAGATCAGCGGCGGCACCGTGGGCGCGATCAACCAGGGCAACGGCATCGACAACTATGCGCAAAGCGGCGGGCGCGTGGCCAGCGTGGCCCAGGGCGATGGCCGCGATACGTTCTATATGAGCGGTGGCGAGATCGTCGGGGCATTCGAGGATGGCGACGTGGCCACCCAATCCGCCGGCACCATCGGCCGGGTGGATATGAAGCTCGACAACAACTTCTACACCCTGCTCGGCGGACGGATCAACGGCAACCTGGTGACTGGCTTTGGCTTGGACACCATCGCTGTTTCCGGGGGGTATATCGGCGGCAACGTCAGTGTCAGTGGTGGCGATGACCTGTTCACCCTGACCGGCGGCGTGGTCAATGGGCAGGTGCTGATGAGCTTCGGCAACGATCAGTTCAACTGGATCGAGGCAGGCACGATCAATTCAGCGGTCAATATGGGCGCGGATAACGACAGGGCATTGCTGCAAAACCTGACACAGGCCCTGCTCTCTTCCACGCCCCTGGTCGATGGCGGCGTGGGCACCGACACCCTGGTCTTCGATAACACCCAGGCAGCCACCGCAGAACGCTACGTCAACTGGGAAACGGTCAACCTGGACAACGGCTCGCGCTTTACCTTGGCGCAGGATTTCAAACTGGGGGATAGCGGCAGCGGTACCGGCAGCTTGAACATCGACGGCAGCAGTGTGCTGCTGGTCAGCCAGGGGGCCATCAGCCCATTCACGGCCGGCCAGTTGGCGAGCCTCAACAACAGCGGCCTGATCGACATGACAACTGGTAGCACCGGCGCTACCGACAGCCTGACGGTAAATGGCACCTACACCGGCAACAACGGGCAGATGGTGCTGCAAAGTGTGTTGGCCGGCGATGGTGCCGCCAGTGACAAACTGGTGGTGAACCAGGGCTCGCTACTGGGCACCACGACCCTCAACGTCAGCAATCTGGGCGGGGCCGGCGCCGAGACCTTGAGCGACGGCATCCAGGTGGTCGAAGCGCGCAACGGTGCGACGGGCAGCGACCGGGCCTTCAGCCTGGCAGGCGGTTCGGTGTCCGCCGGGGCCTTTGAGTACTTCCTGTTCAAGGGCGGTGTCAGTGCCGGCTCCGAACAACAGTGGTACCTGCGCTCAGCCATTGTCGCGCCTCCCCTGCCCGAGCCGGAGCAGCCCCCGGTGCCGTTGCCGGTGCCTGGCGAAGGAACGCCGGTTGACTTGCCAACGCCGGTGCCCGGTGAACCGCCGATCCCGATCTACCGCCCCGAGGTACCGGTGTATTCGACGCTGTTTCCGGCGGCGCAGCAGACCGTCCGGGCCATGCTCGGGACCTACCACGAACGCATGGGCGATCAGAGTCGCCAGACCGCCACCGGCTCATTCCCGGCAGGCTGGGGCCGGGTTTACGGCAGCAGTAGCCGCCAGGCCTACGCCGGTACCGTCGCCCCTCGGTTGGACGGTTCGGTCAGCGGCTTCCAGGTGGGCAGCGATGTCCATGCCTGGACCACTGGCAATGGCCAGACCCAGCGGCTGGGCTTCTTCGTCGGGCATAGCCGACTGAGGGGTAATGTCGATGGGTTCAACCGCGGATGGCAGCACCTGGATGCTGGCAACACCACATTACGCGGCGACAGCCTGGGCCTGTATTGGACGTTGCTCGACCCGTATGGCTGGTACGTCGATGTGGTGCTGATGGGCACCCGCCTCAATGGCAGCAGCGAATCCGATCGGGGGCTCAAGCTCAGGACCAAAGGTCACGATGTGCTGGGCTCGGTGGAAGCCGGCATACCGCTGCAGGTCGGGCAACACTGGGTGTTGGAGCCGCAGGTGCAACTGATCGCCAATAAAACCAGGTTTGATAGCCAGAATGATGGGGTGTCCAAGGTCGGGTTTTCCGCGGACACCGCCATCACCACCCGGCTCGGGGCCCGATTGCGCGGCAGCTATACCCTGGCCGCGATGCCGGTCCAGCCCTATATCCGCACCAACCTCTGGCACGGGGCATCCGGGACCCATCGTGTGCGATTCAATGACGCCACGGACATTGATACCGAGCAGAAATCCACCACCCTGGACCTGAGTGCCGGCGCAACGCTGCAGGTTTCCAGCAGTGTCAGCGTGTATGGCGAGGTGGGTTATGCGCGCAACCTCGACAGCAACGCACTGGATGGGCGCAAGGGCACCCTGGGCCTCAGGATGGAGTTCTAGCGCAACGGATTATTGGAACACCTGGGCTTCACCATCGACGGTGGCGCTTATCCAGCGTGGGTCCATGGGGTCGCTCCACACCGAGCGCGGCGGCGTTCCTCCATCGCTGATCAGGATGCGCCTGCCAGACTGGCTCCACTCCTGCATCCGCGCCTTGAACTGGGCCGGGTAGTCTGCCGCCCGGCAGGTGATACCGGCCCAGGGGTCGACGACCCATGCCTGATCCCACTCCGGCCCCACAAACCCTTTACTGCGGGGCTGGCCCGGGGGCCCGCCGACGACTGCGAAGGTATGTCCTTTGACTTGCGCGATACGGGCATCGCCGCCACTGGCATTGATCGTATCAACGGCGACCTTGGCCATCTGGTCACAATTGCCGGCGCCGGTCTTCAGGACCATTTCGGAATAATTGGGCGCCCCCGTGCGGGTGTACAGCCAACCCACCACTTCTGTGGCCGTGGCGTTGCGCGTGGCCTCGCCGGCAAGCCCGGGCACCTGTTGATTGGCTGAGCGAATGCCCGTGGCCTGGAACTGCTCGTCTACCGCTTTTCTCGCACCTTCTGCATACACGCGGTTCTGTTGTTCAGCCGGCAACTGGGCGAAGTCAGCAGGCTTGTTGATCGGCGCCAGGCGGATCGGTTTGGCCGCCACTACCACATGTCCGGGGTTGTTTCCCGATGCGTACACCGCCATCAGGACTTCGCGTTGTTTCTCGGGGGACAGGCCTTGCAGTACGCTGGCAAGATGGTTGATTTCGGCAGGTGACATAGGCTCGTCGGCGACGATTTTCTTGATCAGCGTCTCCAGGCTGGGCAGTACCACCAACTGATTGTCCGGGAGCCCCTGCGCCGCGAAACCGTAGATATCCTTGTATTGGTCGTAGAACTTGATGAATTCGACATCCAGCGCATCACTGCGGGTCATCCGGTGAAAATCCAGTTGCCCGTTGCCTGTCAGCTCAGCGTAATAGTGCACGCCGGTATCAGCCTCGACCACCACGTACTGGTGGCCATTATGGTTGACCTTGACCCCCCTGATGACACGCTGGTCATTACTCAGGTCGCTGATCGCATCCATCTTGACCACCACCGTTTCCTGGTTGATCGCCCGGGGCACACCAAAATCGTCATAGCCAAAATCCGCTTCGTTGACCACGCTGCCGGTCGTGCGAGGTTTGTAGGTCACAGGTCCTACACTCGCCATCGGTAGCAGCTCCTGGTTGCCCGCCTCATTGACGCGGTAACGACGGTGCTCATGGATGACCGTGCGCGGCCCTTTTCCTGGGCCGGCCCGTGGGATCAGTCGTCGATGCTCGAGTGCTTGTGCGTCCTGGAAGACCGGCGTGCCTCCTGGCTCGATCTGTTTGGTGTAGCACAGGTCATTCAGGTCCCGCTTGGATCGCCGGCCCCCGCCGCCACAGGTCATCACCAACCCTTCAAGCGGCTCGGTATCCTCCGGGCCGCCCAGTTTGATCAGGCTGTCGGGCTTTTTCGGGTTGTAGCGATAGACATCATCACCGATAACCAGGTCGCTGTACGTGTGCCGATGCAGGACTCGGACCTGGTCACTGGAGAGGCCTTCGGGGACCCGCAAGGTTAGGCCCTGCGCGACGGGCCTGGGGGTCAGGGGGATCTTCGGGGTAATGTCGTAGCGGCCTCTGCCGGGCAGTTTAAGGAAGCCGGATTGCTTGACCTTGGCAATACCGGCCTGGAGATTGCTCAGGCCCGTGCGCCCAGACTTCAGCAGCCTGCCCCCCAGGCCATTGATCGCGGGCATCACCGGGTCAAGCGGGTTGAGATTGTGCGCCACGGAAACCGCGAACTTCTTCACCAGGGGCAGAAATTTTGGCAGCAGTGCCCTTACGCCAATCTTGCCGGCCGTGGACAGGAGGCGCACCGAGCCCGCGGCAAACTTGCCCGCCGGCCCGGCGAAGGTCAGCAGGCCGTCGACCACCAGATCCTTGATGCCCTCCTTGGTATTGCCTTTGACCAGGTTTTCGATGCCACTCCAGAACGGAACAACCATCTGACCGACGCCTTTGACCCGATCCCAAAAGGCGTCGTCGTTTTTATGGGCCGCGCTTTCCCGGGCCGGGTCCGACTCCGCCCACTGCTTGAGCGTGGTTTCATCGACATAAAACAGATCCGTGGTAATGGCCTTGGCGATCTCCACTGAGCGTTCGGACGCCAGGGTGTGCGGCACCGCACCTGTTGATGGATTGCTCGCCGCTGAAAAATGCGCGAGCTGTTGCGGTACTACGATGGAAAAGCTCTTGGGTTTGGGGCCTTTGCCGGCCTTGTAATCCGCCCACTGTTGCTTGAACTCGGCCTTGCTGTCGGGGCGGGTGTGGCGGACGACTAATTCTTCAGAAGGCTCACCCTCAGCGGAATGGTCAATTGAAATGAAATCCTTGCCATAGCGTTTATCGGTGGGGTTGTAGGACTCCAGGATCGGCTTCAAGTCGTCGCGCCGCCGGGCGATACCCTTGACCGGATTCACTTCGTAGTAGTTTGTCTCGCCCTTGTATTTGGCTTTGAGAATAAACGCCGGGCGTGTGACAGCGGCCTTTTTCTCCTCGGCGGTTTCATTGGGGCTGCCGGGTTTTGTCCGCAGGGCATACAGCGTTACGTCACCCCGTTCAATCGCCTCGCGGTCCTTTAGCGGCAACTGGGTCAACTGGCTGCGGATAAGCGTTCCGTAGGCGACCTTGGTATCGGCCAGGTATTTGTCAAACGCCCCCTGGAACTGGCCTTCATCATAAACAGGGTATTGATAGTTGACGTCCGAGGGGGTGATTTTCTCACCACTCATGTGCCTGTACAGGGCAAAAACAGGACTGATCAGGCTCAGCACCTCGGTCCGGGAAGTGCCCTTCTGCATCCGTTCGAAATAGTCTTTGCGCATCGGCACATCGGCCGCCATCTGTTGGGTTGCCGCGACCACGCTATCGATATGGGCGTCCAGTGCAGTGGCTGCCTTATTTATATCTTCCTGCGAATAGCTTTCCTTCTGTGGGAGCACCCCTTGCGTCACCGCCCACGCCAGAACCGCCGGGGTACGGGTCGAGGTTATGAGCGCCCACTCACCGTCCGTTGTAGCTTGCTCGCTGAGCTTGCCAGGCAGATCGACCAGTTGTTGAAAGCCCATGCGCCGCGACGAGCCCGGCGCGATCGTTTCAGCCAGACTGACGCCTTGCTGGAAGTTCACCCACACCGCCGACCCTCGGTAAGGTAGATCCGCTGGCGTATCACGCACGGCAAAGTCGGGCGGGAACTGGGGTTGCAGAATATAGGCCGCCAGATGGGCCTGATCCCCGGAAAGCTGCCGTGAATCGACCAGGTGGTTCCTGAACGCGGACTTTATCGACGGGTAGCTTTGGCCCCACTGGTCACTCGAGGCCAGATTAAAGCCGGCAACCTGCCCGGGTTGGCGCGTCTGCAGCGGGTCCAGACTCAAGGCCAGGGCCTTGAGCAACAGCTTGACCTTGACTTCGGGCGTTATGACGCCATCGAGGGGGAACTCGGCCCCGCCCAGGGTTTTTAACAACTGCTGAACCCGTTCATTGGCCTTGGGCGATTTGAGTAGCAGCTCCAGCACGGCGGCCGGCGTGCCCTGGGCTTTTTTCAGGGCCTGGGGTGGGAGGTCTTCGGTCAGCTGGCTGAGCAACGGTTTTTTGTACTTGGCCTCTTGCTCGGCAACCCAGGCCTGGATAGCGGGCTCATTGCGCTTGTCCAGCAAGCCATCCATATCACTGGACGGATCATCCAGGCCCAGGCTGATTTCGCTACGCGCATCTTGCGCAGCGTCAATCGCCGCTTGCACCTGCTCGGGTGTCTTGGGGTTGGAGGGTACTATCCCGTAAAACGCGAGCATGTTATCCAGCCGATTGGTCCCCGGTTGGGTCGAGCCATTGGCGGGTATCAGCGGCGAGTCTTTGTTGAGAAACAAGCTTTTATTGACGACGGCATTCGGGGTTTGCAGCGCGTGCAGCACCCGTAGTATTTCGTCCAGATCACCGAGCTTTCCCCGCACTTGCGCCTGGTGTGAGGGAGTCGCTTGCGCAGGCGGTTGCACCAGCGTCAGGCCGGCACTGCCTTCGCTGGGTGGTGGCGTGTCGGAGCGTGACAAGGTGGGAGCAGCAGGCGCAAATCGTGTGTTGAGGTGGACAGGCGTCATGATGGTTCGTCTCTGGCAGTGATACACAGGCACAGCGACGAAACGAAGGGGGACTGGGAAACTGCGCCTGATCGCTGACATCCTTGTGTGGCGCACACGTAAGAAAATGTTCCAGACGGTTTGGTAACAGCGTTGGTCAGGCCACCGTGGTCAAGCCACGATGGCCATGCGACGCGCCTTTACTCCTGGCGCAGAATCAGGACCCCCAGTGGCGGCAGATTCAACGCCAGCGACACCGGCTGCCCATGGTGCGGCTCGTCGAGGGTGAACACTTCACCGCCGTTGCCGTAGTTGGAACCGGAATAGGTGTCGGCATCGCTATTGATCACCTCCTTCCAACTGCCGGCAAATGGCACCCCCACCTTGTACGCCTCGCGGGGCACCGGGGTGAAGTTGGCCACCACCAGCACCGGCTTGCCGTCCTTGCTCCAGCGCAGCCAGGCATACACGCTGTTGATTGCATCGTCGCCAATCAACCACTGGAAGCCTTGCGGTGCGTCGTCTTGCTCGTGCAGGGCCGGCTCTTCGCGGTACAGGCGATTGAGGTCGCCCACCAGTTTCTGCACACCCCGGTGTTCCGGGTACTGCAGCAGGTACCAATCCAGTTGCTGGTCGTGGTTCCACTCACGCCATTGACCAAACTCGCAGCCCATAAACAGCAGCTTCTTGCCCGGATGCATCCACATAAAGCTCAGGTAGGCTCGCAGGTTGGCGAATTTTTGCCACCTGTCGCCGGGCATTTTGTCGATCAGCGAGTGTTTGCCATGCACCACCTCATCATGGGAGATCGGCAGCACAAAACGCTCGGACCAGGCATACACCAGGCCGAAACTCAGCTCATTGTGATGATGGGCGCGGTACACCGGGTCCTGCTGGATGTAATGCAGCGAATCGTGCATCCAGCCCATGTTCCACTTGTAGTTGAACCCCAGGCCGCCCTGCTGGGTCGGCTGGCTGACGCCAGGCCAGGCGGTGGATTCCTCGGCGATTACCAGGGCGCCGGGAGCTTCCAGAGCCACTACATCGTTGAGGTGGCGCAGGAACTCTATGGCTTCGAGGTTTTCGCGCCCACCGTGGCGGTTAGGCACCCACTCCCCGGCCTTGCGTGAGTAGTCGCGATACAGCATCGACGCCACCGCATCCACCCGCAGGCCATCAATATGGAAGTGCTTGAGCCAGTGCAATGCCGACGCCAGCATAAAACCATGGACCTCGGTACGCCCCAGGTTGTAGATCAGCGTGTCCCAGTCCTGATGAAAGCCTTCCAGCGGGTTGCCGTATTCGTACAGCGCGGTGCCGTCGAACTGGGCCAGGCCGTGGGTATCGGTAGGAAAATGCGCCGGCACCCAGTCGAGAATGATGCCGATGTCCGCCTGATGGCAGGCGTTGACGAACGCGCCAAATTCGTCGGGCGAACCAAAGCGTGCGCTGGGTGCAAATTGCGACAACGGCTGGTAACCCCAGGAACCACCGAACGGGTGCTCCATGATCGGCATCAGTTCGATATGGGTAAAACCCAGTTGCTGCACATAGGGAATCAGCCGCTCCCCCAGCTCGCGCCAGCCGTATTGGCGCGACACTTCGCCCAACTCGTCCAGCTCGCATTGCCAGGAACCGACGTGCAGTTCGTAGATTGACAGGGGCGCACTCGGCGCCTGGCGTTCGCCCCGGGCCTGCATCCAGGCTTCGTCCGACCACGCCACTTGCAATGGCGCGGCGACCTTCGACGCCGTGTCGGGCGGTAACTGGGTGGCCAGGGCCATGGGATCGGCCTTGAGCGGCAGGATCCCGGTGGCGCCGAGAATTTCGTATTTGTAGGCCGCGCCCGGTTGCAGGCGCGGGATAAAGATCTCCCAGACCCCGGCGGGATGCCGCAGGCGCATCGGGTGGCGGCGCCCGTCCCAGATATTGAAGTCGCCCACCACCGAGACCCGCCGGGCATTCGGCGCCCACACGGCAAAGCGCACGCCCTGGATGCCATCGACGCTCGTCACTTGGGCGCCCAGGCAATTGCTCAACTCGCGGTGATTGCCTTCGGCAAACAGGTACAGGTCCATTTCCCCGAGCAACTGGCCGAAGCTGTAGGGGTCTTCGGTGATTTGCTCGCCGCCGGCCCACTGGATCTTCAGCAGGTAGCTTTGGCGGGTAGAGAAATGCCCGATAAACAAGCCGGGAACCGGGGTGGCATCCAGGCTGCCAAGCCCGTCGCCGCTGTCACGGGCCAGCACCTCGACACTCAAGGCCTCAGGCAGGAATGCGCGGATAACCTGGCCGCCCTGCTCGTCGTCGTGGGGGCCGAGGAGCGCAAACGGATCCGGATGTTCGGCGCGCACCAGGGCTTCAATATCCTTGGGTGCCGGCATGACCGCGAATTTCGATTGCAGCGGTTCTTTATGTGTAAAGCTCATGATTTCTCCCACCGCTTGTGACACTAAGGATCAAATGTGGGAGCTGGCTTGCCAGCGCTGGCGCAGTGTCAGCTAACGCCGCCATCGTAGCCTGGCGACAGCTCGACAACTCCTACATTCGATCTGCTTTGTTTTGACGTACGCCTTTAACGCCCGTCCAGCAACCCGTGCAATCCGCGCAATGGCACTGCCAGCCAGGTCGGGCGGTTCTCTGCCTCGTAGGCCACTTCATACGCCGCCTTCTCCAGGCTGAACAATGCGAGAGCCGCTTCTGCCCCTTTGGCATCCTGCCAGTCATGCGCCAGTGTAGACGTAGCCTGTTGATACGCCTGGATAAATGCCTGGCGCGCTTCAGTCAGGTAGCGATCTACCACGCGTTGGCGCGAGGCATCGGTATCGGCCGAGTGATCCAGCCCTTGCCCTTGCACATTCAGGGCCATGGCGGCGGCGTAGTCGAACGAACGCAGTACGCCGCTGACGTCCTTGTACGGGCTGTGCTTGCCCCGACGCTCGTGCAACGGCCGCGCGGGCTCGCCCTCGAAGTCGATCAGATAGGCATCGCCCTTGACCACCAGGACCTGGCCCAGGTGCAAATCCCCATGGACCCGGATGCGCAAGCCGCCCACCGTGGCTTTTGCCAAGGCCTGCACATGGCTGGCAATCGCCTTTTTCTGTGCCAGCAGTTGAGTGACCAACCCCTGGTCGGCGGGGTTCAATTGGTTTTGATGCTGTTTGAGCAGTTGCAATGCACGCTCGATCTGCGCGCCCACCTGCTTGGCCCAGCCCTGGCTGTCCTTGACGGTAGTGACTTCGGGCAGGAAGTCCGGGTTGGTGGTTGGCGCGGCCAGCACGTTGTGCATTTCCCCCAGCCGTTGCCCGAGCAGCCCGGCGAAATCCGCCAGTTCGCCGAGGGCGTTGTAGTGCTGTTCCTGTTCGGAAATCGCTTCGGCCAATTCATCGCGAATCGCCCGCTCCAGGTTGTTCTGGGTCCAGCCCCAGGCATCGCCCTGATTGCTGAGATAGCCCTGGGCAATCATCAACAGGTTGTCCTGGCCTTCGGCATCGCGGCGGATCACCGAACCCAGCAACGGCGAGATATGCGCGTAGCCGGCGGCGGTCAGGTAGGCGCCCATTTCCAGTTCCGGATGAATCCCGGTGCTGACCTTGCGGATCAACTTCAGCACCAGGCTTTCGCCGACCACCACCGAACTGTTGGACTGCTCGGCCGCCAGGTAACGCACTTGCAACTGATCGCCCAGGGGCAAGTCGGGCAATTGTGGGGTTGGCTCGAAACGGATCTCCCCATCGCTGCTGGTAAGCACGGTCTCGGCGCGCAAGCCCTCGATCACTGCGCGGATGAAGCTGTCGAGGCTGAACGCATCGGTGATCAGGCCCACCTGGCGCACCCGGCGTACCCGCGCCAGGGCCAGTTGCTGCGGCAAGGCGCTGCTGAACTGATCTTCGCCCAGCAGGCCGAAGGGCAACTGATAACGGCTGGTCTGCCCGCCGCTGGTCACTTCAATCTCACTGAGAAGCACCGGATGCTGGGCATCGCCAAAGCGCACGCCATAGGCGATATGCACGCGGTCGATGGTTGAGTCCTTATTGGCGAACCAACGCCGATTGGCCAGCCAGCTGGGCAGTGAAGTCTGCTCCAGAGTGGTGCGGCACGGCGCTTCGAGCAATTCTTCGAGGCGTTTTTTCAGGACCAGGGTGGTGAAGTCCGGCAGACTCTGGGCCGGCTCCACATGCCAGCTGGGCATCTGGTTTTCCGCGGCCAACACAAACCAATAGAAGCCGTAGGGTGCCAGGGTCAGCAGAAAATTCAGCTGACCGATGGGCGGGAAGGCATTGCCGCCGAGCATTTCCACCGGAACCATACCGGCAAAGGCCGACAGGTCCAACTCCGCCGCCTGGGCCGTACGCGACACGTTGGCCACACACAGGATGATCTCCTGTTTGCCGTCGACGCCGGTGTACTCGCGGGTGTAAGCGAGGATCCGGCGGTTGCTCGGCGAGAGCATTTTCAGGGTGCCGCGCCCGAACGCCTTGGACTGCTTGCGGATCGCCAGCATGCGCCGCGTCCAGTTCAGGAGGGAATGGGGGTCCTGGGCCTGGGTTTCGACGTTGACCGACTGGTAGCCGTAGAGCGGGTCCATGATCGGCGGCAGCACCAGGCTGGCCGGGTCGGCGCGGGAAAAACCACCGTTACGGTCGATGGACCATTGCATCGGCGTGCGCACGCCGTCGCGGTCGCCCAGGTAGATATTGTCGCCCATGCCAATTTCATCACCGTAATACAGGGTCGGTGTGCCAGGCATGGACAGCAACAGGCTGTTGAGCAGCTCGATGCGGCGGCGGTCGCGCTCCATCAAGGGCGCCAGGCGTCGGCGAATCCCCAGGTTGATGCGCGCGCGGCGATCGGCGGCGTAGTAGTTCCACAGGTAATCGCGCTCCTTGTCGGTGACCATTTCCAGGGTCAGCTCATCATGGTTGCGCAGGAAAATCGCCCATTGGCAGTTCGCGGGAATTTCCGGGGTCTGGCGCAGAATATCGGTGATCGGGAAGCGATCTTCCTGGGCCAGGGCCATGTACATGCGCGGCATCAGCGGGAAGTGGAAGGCCATATGGCATTCGTCGCCGTCGTCGCCCTTCTGGTCACCAAAGTACAGCTGGGTATCTTCCGGCCATTGGTTGGCTTCGGCCAGCAGCATGCGGTCGGGGTAGTTGGCGTCGATCTCGGCACGGATCTGCTTGAGCACATCGTGGGTTTCGGGAAGGTTTTCGTTGTTGGTGCCGTCGCGCTCGATCAGGTAAGGAATCGCGTCCAGGCGCAGGCCGTCGATGCCCATGTCCAGCCAGTAGCACATCACCGACAGCACGGCCTTCATGACTTGCGGGTTGTCGAAGTTGAGGTCCGGCTGGTGGGAATAGAAGCGGTGCCAGAAGTACTGGCCGGCGACCGGGTCCCAGGTCCAGTTGGACTTTTCGGTGTCGAGGAAAATGATGCGGGTGCCGTCGTATTTCTGGTCGTCATCGGACCACACGTAGAAGTCCCGGGCACTGGAGCCAGGCTTGGCCTTGCGCGCGCGCTGGAACCACGGATGCTGGTCCGAGGTGTGGTTGATCACCAGCTCCGTAATCACCCGCAGCCCGCGCTTGTGCGCCTCGGCGATAAAACGCTTGGCGTCGGCCATGGTCCCGTAGTCGCTGTGCACACCACGGTATTCGGCAATGTCATAGCCGTCGTCACGGCGTGGCGATGGGTAGAACGGCAGCAGCCAGATGGTGTTCACGCCCAGGTCGGCGATGTAGTCGAGTTTGGCGATCAGCCCGGGGAAATCCCCTATGCCGTCGTTATTGGAGTCGAAATAGGATTTGACGTGAACCTGGTAAATCACCGCGTCCTTGTACCAGAGCGGGTCTTTGATAAAGGTGGCAGCCTTGGGTTTCTTCGCCATTGGAAACTCCTGGAAAATTCAAGAAAACTTATAGACTGGGCTTGATCAATGTATGCGGGCTTGCCCGCGATAGCGCTGGATCAGTTGATGGATACTTGACTGGCACACTGCTATCGCGGGCAAGCCCGCTCCCACAGCTGATCTGCATCCGACTCAAGGCTGGGTTACGCGCCAGATGCCAAATGGCATATGGGGCTCGATGCGCATCCATTGGGTCTTGCCGTACCAGGTCCAGCGATGGCCGTTCATCAGGTCTTCGCCCTGCACCTGGGCGTCGTCCGGCAGGCCCATCTCCCACAGCGGCAGCTCGAAATGCGCCTCCTGGGCGTTGAACGGGTCGAGGTTGACGGCGACCAGGATGAAGTTGCTGCCATCCTCGCTGCGCTTGCCGAAGTACAAGATGTGGTCGTTGAACGCGTTGTAGAGCGTCAGGCCCAGGTGTGTCTGCAGCGCCGGGTTTTGCCGGCGGATGCGGTTGAGTTGGGCAATCTCGGCAATGATGTTGCCGGGGGCGCTGAAGTCCCGGGGGCGGATCTCGTACTTTTCCGAGTCCAGGTACTCTTCCTTGCCCGGCACCGGCGCGCTTTCACACAGCTCAAAACCCGAATACATGCCCCATAGGCCCGAGCCCATGGTGGCCAGCGCGGCACGGATCAAAAAGCCGGGGCGCCCGGACTCATGCAGAAAGCCCGGGTTGATGTCCGGCGTGTTGACGAAAAAGTTCGGCCGGTAGCATTCACGCCAGGGCGACTGGTTCAACTGGGTGAAGTACTCACTCAATTCGGCCTTGGTGTTGCGCCAGGTGAAATAGGTGTAGCTCTGGGAATAACCGACCTTGCCCAGCCGCGCCATCATCGCCGGGGTGGTGAAGGCCTCGGCGAGGAAGATCACTTCGGGGTGCTGGGCCCGTACGTCGCTGATCAACCATTGCCAAAATGGCAGCGGCTTGGTGTGAGGGTTGTCGACGCGGAAGGTCTTGACCCCCTCCTCGACCCAGCCCAGCACGACATCGCGCAACTCCAGCCACAGGCTGGGGATCGCATCGGCGGCATAGAAGTCGACGTTGACGATGTCCTGGTATTTCTTCGGCGGGTTTTCCGCATATTTGATCGTGCCGTCCGGGCGCCAGTTGAACCAGCCGGGATGCTGCTTGAGCCAGGGGTGGTCCTGGGAACACTGGATGGCAAAGTCCAGGGCGATCTCCAGGCCGTGCTCGGCGGCGGCCGCTACCAGGCGGCGGAAATCCTCGCGGGTGCCCAGTTGCGAATGGATGGCGTCGTGGCCGCCCTCCTCGCTGCCGATGGCATACGGGCTGCCGGGATCCTCGGGGCCGGCGGTCAGTGAGTTGTTCTTGCCCTTGCGGTGACTGCGGCCGATCGGGTGGATCGGCGGGAAGTACAGCACGTCAAAGCCCATGTCGTGGATCATCGCCAGGCGCCCATGCACGTCATTGAAAGTGCCATGACGCGCCGCATCGTCGGTGATCGAGCGCGGAAACAGCTCGTACCAACTGGCAAACAACGCCTGGGGCCGTTCCACATCCAGTGGATACACTGGGCTGATACTCAGGTAGGGGCGCAAATCGGCCTCGGCCATCAGCTGTGCACTGTGTTCGTGCAGAAACAACGCGACCTGCTCGGTTTCCAGCAGCCCGGACAATTGTTGATGCAATTGCTGCAAGTGCTCCTGCAGCTCACCTTCACTGCGTTCAGCGGCTTGCAAGACCTGCTGGCGACCTTCCTGCAGCTCCAGGCTGACGGGAACCCCGGCGGTGTGTTTCTTGCCCAGTTCGTAGCAGAAACTGGCGAAATGGTCGATCCACGCCTCGATGCAATATTGGTGCGGGCCCTGCAGGGTGACGTCGAAAGTGCCTTCACAGGTGTTGTTGCCCTTGTCTGCCATGACCTCGCGATGCCAGTTGTCTTCACTCAGCGACCGCCAGCGAATCAACACGGCCAACTGGTCATGGCCGTCGGCGAACACCTTGCTGGTAACGTGGATGGATTGCCCTTGCACGGCCTTGACGGCGAATGCGCCGGCATCAATCACCGGCATCGTGTCTTCAATGGCGATCCTGGGCAGCAACAGTGCCTGGGACAGTGGTAATCCGGGTATTTCAGCCGTCATCGAGCATCTCCCCTTACGCCCCATGGACGCTCTTGTGCTTGATTGTCAGTGCTGCAGGCGGGCTCTTCCTGAGCCGGCCACATAAGGTCCGAGCCCGGTGGCTCGCGGAAAGTTCAGATGGATGTGCCGCCCGCCGGGCGGGAATCAATCGGTCGTGCCGATTGTCCCCGATACAACAAAGCACAAAGGAGGCCATACCGATGAGTATCCCGATCCCGCACGAACCCCAGAGCCCAATATAGACAAGCCACCACTGCCGCCCACTGAGCCAGTGCCGATTCCCGAGCAGGAGCCACCTGAAAACCAGCCACCACCGATGGAGGACCCACCGCAAACCGCGCCACCGGTCGTCGCCTGAAAAGCGTCGCTGCTTGCCCGCGATCGGGCAAGCATTAGAGATACGTCCTACCAACCAGCCCGAAAGCACTGAAGTCGATCGCCCTCGCCCGAAGATAGGCTGACTTGCGCATGCATCACGTCAAACCCATGCGAGGGCTCATCATGTCAATTCAACCCGCTAATCATCCGCCGTACCGACCTATCACGTCGCTTCCTGAAAAAGTGCCACTTAATCATTCTCAAGAGATTCTGCGCTTGCTCAAGGCCGGCCCAAGTGCCCTCCCACGAACAAAAGCGCCTGACAGACCGCGTCAGCAGCCAACGCCTACCTCACAGTTCAAAACCACGCGCCAGCCTGACGCAAAGCCTGCCGAGCGTGGCTATCCCTCCCGGCAGTCCGAGGCGGCCACTGCACAGGCCAAGCCTCGCCCACAAACGCCTGACGCAGGCTCTGTAATAGCCGACAAAGTTGGCAAGTTATTGAACCGCGACAGTGTCATACAAATGTTGCGCGAGCCGTTTTCCATGGAGACCAGGAGCCGTCTCAGCGAACTGCGCACGTTGTTGAGCCCGGCCAATATCCGCACGATGCAGAATGGCCCCAATGCCGCCGGAACGATCAGGCAACTCAACGAATTCAAGACACTCTTGAGCCAAACAAACCTCGAGCACCTGCAAGATACTGCGGCAGCCGTGGAGGTCCCTGGGTTGAGTAAGAATGAAATCAGATCACGCATGAACACCGGCGACCCCGAGGCGGATTTCAGGGCCAGCCAGGAAGTCGAGCAAGAGTTGCGTCTGGAGGAAGTGAATATCAAGCAGCGCAAGCGCGATAGCGCAGGCACCGCCAAGGCCCTTTCCGGCCTCGGCCAATCATTGAACGCACTCCCCCAGGACACGCCAACGGATGAGACACCGTCCCAGGCAAAGCCAATACCGGAGAATAACCCGCCGATACAGACAACCCAGACACCCCAGCCCAGGGACAATCCACCTGCCCAAGGCAACAGCCAAACCTTCACCTTCGGCAATATTGGCGAATCGATCCTGGCAGCGCCGAGCGAAGTCATGAACTTTGCCCACGGCCGTGACAAGCTCGATGTCTCGGGAGTTCGTGCCCAACTGGGTAATAAACCCCTTAACCTGGTAGAGAACTTCTCAGGCGCCAGCGGTGAAATGCAGATTCACTACCTGCCGGGTACCCACACAAGCGTGGTGATGATCGCCGGCGATCCCGGGAAGCCACCGTTCGTGGTCAAGGTGTTTGGTGAAGTGACCTACAGCGATCTGGTGACCTGAGCAGGCGGCGGTGATTAAAGGGCCGCACAGGTGATTCGGTGATTTGACTGACCTGGATCAGCATGCCCTGCGTGCTGTTGATCCAGGCACCGGCCCCGCGGCTTGCGGGGGCTGATGAGCGAAAGACCATGAGTTAATCCGGGTAGAACGCTCTTGTGCGTGATTGTCAGTGATGCAGGCGGGCTCTTCCTGAACCGGCCACATAAGGTCCGAGCCCGATGGCCGAAGGAACGTTCAGAGGGGTGTGCCACCACCGGGCGGGAATCAATCGGCCGTGGCGGTTGTCCACCGATTGAGCAAAACACAAACGAGACCACCGCGATGAACATCCCGATTCCTGCTGAAACACCCGACCCGAATATTGATACACCGACCTTGCCGCCGACCGAGCCTGCGCCGATTCCCGAACAGGAACCGCCGGAAAGCGTGCCGCCGGCAAAGGAAGAACCGCCTACGACTATGCCGCCGGTTATCGTGTAGGAGCCCGTAGCTAAGGCTTGTCTAGTAGTTTCACAATCCTTGGCATCACGCTGAACACCAGTAGCGCCAGCACGGTGCTCAGTACCGCAGTGGACTCCTTGCCCAACCCCGCCGCCACCCCGATGGCGGCGGTCATCCATAGGCCGGCTGCGGTGGTCAAGCCCTTGACGTGCTGGCCAGTGTCCTCCTCCTTGCCCTTGAGAATCGTCCCCGCGCCGAGGAAACCGATACCGGCGATCACCCCCTGCACCACCCGGCTCATGGCGTCTGCCTGGGAGCCGGACATCTGTGGCACCAGCACAAACAAGGCTGCGCCCATCGCCACCAGCATATGGGTGCGCACACCGGCGGCCTTGCCTTTCTGTTCGCGCTCAAAGCCCAGGATGCCACCCAGAATCGCGGCGATCAGCAGGCGTAGGGTGATTTGCGTCAGTTGCCGCGCATCGCCGATATCGGCGAATTCGCTTTGCAGGGTTTGCCAGACTTCTTGCCACCAGGCGTCCATGGTCCTGTCCTTTTCATGGGAGATAGAAGATGGACAGCAACGACCGCCAGTCAGTTGCGCCGAACCATTGGCCCGCGTGCATCACCTAATGAACAGCACCGAACAACCAGGAGAAGACCATGCCCGTACGTATCGAAAACCAGACCTGCTATTTCAAGACCGACGACAACGGTGAAGAACAACGCTGCAGCGTTTTGGAGGTGACGGTGATTACCGACAGCGACAAATCCATGTCGGCGGTCGAGATCGACGGCCAACGGATCTACATCACCGAAGCCGAGGCCGACGCCTTGACCGTCGCAGGTGCCATTGACGGGCGCAAGCACCTCAAGGCCAGCACCGGTGATTCGGTGATTTGATTGACCTGGATCAGCATGCCTTGCGTGCTGTTGATCCAGGCACCGGCCCCGCGGCTTGCGGGGTGCTGCACATTGTCGCAGCGGCGCGCTAAAAACTCATCTGATCCGCTTTTTATGGTTTTACCTGAGTCTGTTATGCAAACAGATCGCGGCCCATAGTTCATCCGCCTGATGGAGGCTGATGAGCGAAAGACCATGAGCGATAGAATCCCCGTCCGATTAGTAGAAAATTTCGAGCCTGCACATCCAAAGAAGATGAAGGCCAAATCCAGCGACAACCTGATTCACACCCGCAGTTTCACCGGCCTGTTCCGGACCTTGCGCATAAGCGGTGCAGGCTTTCTGTTCCTGGCGTTTTTTGGCACCGTGTGGCTGAACTGGGACTCACGCCAGGCGGTGTTGTGGGACCTGGCTGAAAGCAAGTTCCATATTTTTGGCGCAACCTTCTGGCCCCAGGATTTCATCCTGTTGTCGGCGTTGTTGATCATCTGTGCCTTCGGGCTGTTTGCCATTACGGTATTTGCCGGCCGCGTCTGGTGTGGCTACACCTGCCCGCAAAGCTCGTTTACCTGGCTGTTCATGTGGTGCGAGAAAGTCACCGAAGGTGAGCGAAACCAGCGGATCAAGCTGCAGGCCGCGCCCTGGAGCGTGAATAAACTGGCGCGCCGCGCCGCCAAACACACCCTGTGGCTGGCAATCAGTGTGCTGACCGGCTTGACCTTTGTCGGCTATTTCACCCCGATCCGGCCCCTGGCCGAGGAGCTGTTGACCTGGCAGATGGGCGGTGTCAGCCTGTTCTGGGTGCTGTTCTTTACCGGCGCCACCTACATCAACGCCGGCTGGCTGCGGGAAGCGGTGTGCATGCATATGTGCCCGTATGCACGGTTCCAGAGCGTGATGTTCGACAAGGACACCCTGACCATTTCCTACGACGCCGCCCGTGGCGAAAGCCGTGGCCCGCGCAAACGCGATGTGAACCCGGCCGATGTGGGCCTGGGCGACTGCATCGACTGCCACTTGTGCGTGCAGGTCTGCCCCACCGGCATCGACATCCGCGATGGCCTGCAGATGGAGTGCATCGGCTGCGCCGCCTGCATCGACGCCTGCGATTCGATCATGGATAAAATGGGTTATGCCCGGGGCTTGATCAGTTACACCTCCGAACATCAGTTGCAGGGTGGCAAGACCCACCTGCTGCGGCCACGCCTGATCGGCTACAGTGCCGTGCTGCTGGTGATGATCGCCGCCCTGGTGATGGCACTGGTGCAACGGCCCATGGTCTCGCTGGACGTCACCAAGGACCGTGGCATGTTCCGGGAGAACAGCCAGGGGTTGATCGAGAACATCTACAGTTTGAAGATCATCAACAAGACCCAGCAACGTCAGGATTACCGCGTGCAACTGGTGGATGGTGAAGGCTTCCAGCTACAGGGCAAGACCGAGATCAGCCTGGCGCCCGGAGAGATCACGGATGTGCCGGTGTCTGTGGCGCTGACCCGTGACAAGCCGACCAGCAGCTCGCAAACCATCCGTTTCAAGGTAACGGATATCGACGAGCCAAGTGTTTATAGTGTCGCCGACAGCCGTTTTGTCGCGCCGCTGAACCGCTGACCCACGCAATCCCCCTGTGGGAGCAGGCTAGCCCTCTCCCACATTTTGACCGCTGTAGAACATTAGGATCACGATGAAACGCTACGAGAAATTTGCCGACGACATCGCTGAACTGATCCGCTCCGGCGTCCTCGGGCCGGGCCAGCGGGTGCCGTCGGTGCGCTATGCCAGCCAGACCTATGGCGTCAGCCCCTCCACGGTGTTCCAGGCCTATTACCTGCTGGAGCGCCGCGGCCTGATCCGGGCGCGGCCGCGCTCCGGGTATTTCGTCAACACCCACGCGCCCAGCCCGTTTTCGGAGCCGGCAGTCAGCGCCCATGTTCACGAATCCACCGAGGTGGACGTCAGTGAGCTGGTGTTCTCGGTACTGGATTCGATCAAGGATCCGCAGACCGTGCCCTTCGGCTCGGCCTTCCCCAGCCCGACGCTGTTCCCCCTGCAACGCCTGGCCCGCTCCATGGCCAGCGCCAGCCGCGAAATGGACCCGCGCATGGTGGTCACGGACATGTCGCCGGGCAATCCGCAACTGCGCCGGCAAATCGCCCTGCGCTACATGGTCGGTGGCTTGATGCTGCCCATGGAAGAGCTGCTGATCACCAACGGCGCCCTGGAAGCGCTGAACCTGTGCCTGCAAGCGGTGACTGAGCCTGGCGATCTGGTGGCCATCGAAGCCCCGGCGTTTTATGCCTGCCTGCAAGTGTTGGAGCGCTTGAAGCTCAAGGCCGTGGAAATTCCGGTGCATCCGCGTGATGGCATTGACCTGAAGGTGCTGGCCCAGACCCTGGAGCGCTACCCGATCAAGGCCTGCTGGTGTATGACCAGTTTCCAGAACCCCATGGGTGCGACCATGCCCGAGGCCAAGAAGCAGGAGCTGGTCGAGTTGTTGCGCGGGCACCAGGTGCCGCTGATTGAAGACGATGTGTACGCCGAACTGTACTACGGCCAACAGGCGCCCAAGCCGGCCAAGGCCTTCGACACTGAAGGCCTGGTGATGCACTGCGGCTCCTTCGCCAAGAGCCTGGCCCCGGGCTATCGCGTGGGCTGGGTTGCGGCAGGCCGCTACGCGCAAAAGATTGAACGTCTGAAGCTGATGACCTCGCTCTGCGCCTCGATGCCGGCCCAGGCGGCCATTGCCGATTACCTGCAACACGGCGGCTACGACCGCCACCTGCGCAAACTGCGTTATGCCCTGGAAGAACAGCAAAGTGCCATGCTCGCGGCCATCGCCCGTTACTTTCCGGCGCAGACCCGAGTCAGCCAGCCCGCCGGCGGGTATTTCCTGTGGCTGGAGCTGCCGGAGCAGACCGACTCGCTGAAACTGTTCCAGATGGCCCTGGCCCAGGGCATCAGCATTGCACCGGGGCCGATCTTTTCGCCGACCCAGCGTTTTCGTAACTGTATCCGTCTGAATTACGGCAGCCCCTGGGATGAAACAGCGGAAAAGGCCATGGAGACGCTGGGGCGGATTGTGCGTTCGTTTTGAAAAACGCCTTGAAATAGATCAGCTCAACGGTGCCGTTGGACCGCGTGATTGCGCGGTTTAACATTCGCCTCTTTTCACTCAAAAAAGAGAGGTGCCATGAACAATGTCCTACCACCATTTTTTCATTTTCCATTGCCCATCCCACCTAACTACATGCGGGTCGCAGAACAGCGCGCAGTTCGCCGACTGACTGGCCCCATGGGGCGCCCTGCAGGGGATCACCGTTCGGCGGAAAGGATTATCGAACAGAGTGCAGTGTTGAAGGACTACGTCGACGGTAACGATCGCTGGCAATTGGACCGGGATCTCAAGCGGCATCTGGGCGACTGGACACAAGCCAACCCGGACCCGGACGCTCGCGCCAACGCCGCCTACGATCTGGATAAGGTGTTGCGCTTCATTGATAACCTGGACGAGTGCAAGCTCGACGGTAGTGAGGAGCGCAACGGCAAGATAGACGGGTTTTCCGAAAGGGGTGTGGTCATCCTGCACAACTCCGAGGCTGACCGCCTGGACCAGTTCGCCCGCAAAGGCTACTCGGTGCTGCCCACCTTTTGACGCGTTACGGCAGGCCTGCTAGCGGCCGCCCCCCAGGTCAATAAACGTCCCGGTGGCGTAGGACGCCTTGTCCGACAACAGCCAGACAATCGCTTCCGCCACTTCATCCGGGCGCCCGCCGCGGGCCATGGGAATGCCGGACTCAAGCTTGCTGACCCGATCCGGGTCGCCGCTCAGGGCATGGAACTCGGTGTAGATGTAGCCGGGGCGCACGGCATTGACACGAATCCCCTCGCCCGCCACTTCCTTGGACAGGCCAACGGTGAAGCTGTCCAGCGCGCCCTTGGACGCCGCATAGTCCACATACTCACCGGGCGCGCCAATGCGCGAGGCCACCGACGAGACGTTGACGATGCTGCCACCCTGCCCGCCATGTTTGGGCGACATACGCAGCAGCGCATGCTTGGCACACAGGATCGGCCCCAGCACGTTGGTCTTGAGGACTTTCAGGATACGGAATTCGGACATCTCATCGACCCGTGATTTATGCCCGACGGTCCCGGCATTGTTGACCAGCGCGGTGACGCGCCCCAGTTCGGTGTCGACGCGGTTGAACAGGCTGATCACTTCGTCTTCGATGCTGACATCGGCGCGCACCGCAATGGCCTGGGCACCGAGTGCGCGCACTTGCTCCAGTACCCGCAGCGCGGCGGCTTCATCGGACTGGAAATTGATGCAGATGCGATAGCCCTGTCGGGCCGCCAGCAAGGCTGTGGCGGCGCCGATCCCACGACTGCCACCGGTGATGATGACGACTTTGTCCATGCGTAGTGACTCCCCATTCAACCTGAGCTGTTGGATCCAAGAATACCTGCGCCTGTCAGGTTTTGCATGGACCGGGGTCAATTGATCTCACGGTGGGGTCAAGCGCTCCCTGGCCACGATGGCGCTCATAAAGGTATCCGCCGGCAGTGGGTGGCCCAGCAGGTAGCCTTGCAGCGAGTTACAGCCCAGGCGCGTGAGGAAATCCTGCTGCATGTCGGTCTCGACCCCCTCGGCAACGATGCGCAGGCCCAGGGCCTGGCCCAGGGCGACAATTGCCGAGACGATGGCGGCATCGTCGCTGTCGTGCTCCAGGTCGCGCACAAAGCCACGGTCGATTTTCAGCTCATTGGCCGGCAGGCGCTTGAGGTACATCAGGCTCGAGTAGCCGGTGCCAAAGTCGTCAATGGACAAATCCACGCCCATTTTCGAGAGTTCCTGCAACACCCGCATGCTCGCATCGGCATCGCTCATGGCCGTGGTTTCGGTGATTTCCAGGGTCAGGCTATTGGCCGGCAACTGGTGGCGCTGCAGGGCGTTGGCCACACTGGTGACCAGCCCGGCATGGCAGAACTGCAGGGCCGACAGGTTCACCGCAATACGCCAGTCCCGGTACCCCTGGGCAAACCACACCTGCATTTGCCGGCACGCTTCGTTGAGCACCCAATCGCCGATGGCGATGATCACCCCGGTTTTTTCCGCCAACTCGATAAACTTGTCCGGCAGCAACAGACCGTGTTGTGGGTGCTCCCAGCGCAACAGGGCTTCGGCACCGATGGCGCGACCGCTGAGGGCGTCGAACTTGGGCTGGTAGTACAGGCGCAACTGCTGTTGCTCAACCGCCTTGCGCAAATCCTGCAACAGTTGCAGTTGCTTGCGCGCATTGGTGTTCATTGACACATCAAAAAAGCTGTAGCCGTTCTTGCCCATGCTCTTGGCGTGATACATCGCCGCATCGGCATTCATCAACAGTTCCTGGGGCGTCGCGCCGTTACCGGGGAACAGGGCAATGCCGACACTGGCGGAGATGCTCAGGTCATGCTCGGCTACGCGGAACGATTGGTTGATCAATCCCACCTGGCGTTCGGCCAGACGCAGCGCATCGTCGGGCTGGCTCAACTGCACCAGCAATACGAACTCATCGCCGCCGATCCGCGCCAGGGTGTCCTGGCTGCGCAGGTCTTCGCGCAGGCGCAGGCCCACCTCGCGCAGCAATTGGTCACCCAGATGATGGCCAAAGGCGTCATTGACCGGTTTAAAACCGTCGAGGTCGATAAACATCAGAGCAAAACACCCACCTTGCTCCGCGACCAACTGGGTGGCCTGCTGAATGCGATCGGCCAGCAGCGTACGGTTTGGCAGGCCGGTCAGCGTGTCGTGCAGGGCCAGGTGGGTGAGTTCCTGGTTGGCCAGGCTCAAGGAGTCGGCCAACACGGCGGTGCGTGCTTCCAGGCGCGCATCGAGCAAGGAGGTCAATAGCGCGAAGGCCAGGATTGCCAGGGTGGTCACCAACACTAGATTGTCCAGGCCGGTGCCGCTCAGGCCATCCACCGACGCCCCGCAAAAACTGCCATCGGCAAAACGCGCCGCCGCCATGCCGGTGTAATGCATGCCGACGATGGCCACGCCCATCACCACCGCCGCAGCGCTCCGTGCCAGGCGTACATAGGGGGTGTTGCGCCGCAGTTTGAAGGCAATCCATAAGGCGGCGGCCGAGGCCCCCACGGCAATCAGCAATGAGGCGGTGAACAAGGTGGGGTCGTAGTCGATGCCCGGCATCATGCGCATGGCGGCCATGCCGGTGTAGTGCATGGTGCTGATCCCCGCCCCCATGATCAAGGCGCCAAACCCCAGTTGCCAGGCCGGCAGACGCGGTTGGTTGACCAGCCACAGGGCGAAGCCACTGGACAGGACGGCGATCAACAGCGACAGCGCCGTTATGCCCATGTCGTAGCCCAGGGCAATGGGCAGGCTAAACGCCAACATCCCGATAAAGTGCATCGACCACACGCCAATCCCCATGGCCAGGGCGCCGCCGGCCATCCACAGGTACACAGCCCGGCCCTTGGCGGTGGCAATCCGACCGGTCAGGTCCAGGGCGGTATAAGACGCCAGGATGGCCACAAACAGGGAGATCAGGACCAACGCGGGGGAATAACTGCCGGTAAGCATGTGACGTCTCATGGATGACAATGCGAACGGCGTCCGTGCCGGGGAAAAGTCGGGGGATTGTAGCGAGAGTAATTCTCGTACAGGTGGAATATTGTCACAAGGCCATTACTGAAAATGTACGGCCTGGGGAGGCAAAATACGCCCTTTGGGAGAGGGCTTGCCCGCGATGGCGTCAGTAATACCCCCCTGAGGGTTTATCAGCTGTTCATCCGTTATCGTTGACGACCATCGCCGACAGGGTCAGGGTTTTTTGTTTGGCTCCAACTGGCCATCCCAACCACCGCCCAACGCCGCAATCAGTTGCACGCTGGCCACCAGCCGGGTTTGCAGCAAGGTCAGCACGGTACGTTCGTTGCTCAACGCCGTCGCCTGGACGTTGACCACATCCAGGTAGGCAATCAGGCCGGCCTTGTACTGGTTCTGGGTCAGGCGCAGGGATTCCCGTGCGGACTCCAGGGCCTCGTTGCTCACGCCCGCCTCGTCTTCCAGAACCTTGAGCTGGACCATGTAGTTTTCCACCTCGCGGAAACCGTCGAGTACGGTCTGGCGGTACTTGGCCACGGTTTCGTCGTAGGACGCTTCGGCGCGGTCAACTTCTGCCGAGCGCTGCCCACCGTCGAACAGGGTCATCGCCAGTTTCGGCCCCACCGACCAGAAGCGGTTGGGCAGGCTGATCCAGTCGGCATAGGTGCTGCTGGAGTAACCACCGGCCAGACTCAGGGTCAGGTCGGGGTAGTAGGCGGTTTTCGCCACGCCAATATTGGCGTTGGCGGCAATCACTGCGCGCTCCGCCGAGGCAATATCCGGGCGGCGCTCCAGCAGTTGCGATGGCAGGTTGGCAGGAATCTGCGGCAGTGCCGGTATGTCCTTGCTCACCGCCAGGTTGAACATGGCGGGAGGTTCGCCGATCAACACCGCGATGGCGTTTTCCAGTTGCGCCCGTTGCCAGATCAGGTCGATCAGGCTGGCCTGGGTACTCTTGAGCTGGGTCTGGGCCTGGGCGACGGCGTCCTTGCCTGAGACACCGGCGCGGTACTGGTTCTGGGTCATTTGCAGCGAGCGCTGATAGGTCTCGACGGTGGTTTGCAGCAAGCGCGTCTGTTCGTCCATGACCCGCAATTGCAGGTAGTTCTGCACCAGTTCCGACTGCTGGCTCAGGCGCATGGCCGCCAGGTCGGCGGCGCTGGCTTGGGCGCTGGCGTCGCTGGCTTCCAGGCCTCGGCGTAATTTGCCCCAGATATCGGCTTCCCAGCTCACCCCCAACTGAGTGTTGAGGGTGTCGCGGATACCACTGCTGGAGCTGCTCAAGCTCGCATTACTGCTACCCGTGCCCTGGCTGGCGCGGGTTTTCCCGGCGCTCAGGTCGACGGTCGGAAAGAACGCGCCACGGGAGCTGCGTGCCGTGGCCTGGGCCTGGCGGTAGCGGGCTTCGGCCTGGGCCACGGTCTGGTTGGCGTTGTTGAGCTTGTCCACCAGGCTGTTGAGTTGCTGGTCGCCATACAGCTCCCACCAGGCGCCACGGGCCAGGGCATCGCTAGGGGCGGCCTGGCGCCAGCCCTGGGCTTCTTTGTACTGCGCCGGCTCGGCAACTTGCGGGCGCTGGTAATCGGGGCCGATGGCGCAGGCGCTGAGGAACACGGCGCAAAACATCATCGTCAGTGCAGGGGCCCGGAAAACAATTGATTCGGTCATAGCGGAGTGTCCAGGGCAGCGTCGGTACGCACCCCGCGCCAGCCGTTGAAACGGTGGCGCAGGCGGTCGAGATAGAGGTAAACCACCGGGGTGGTGTAAAGGGTCAGGATCTGGCTGAAGACCAGCCCGCCGATAATGGTCAAGCCCAGGGGCTGGCGCATTTCCGCGCCTTCGGCGGTGCTCAGCAGCAACGGCAAAGCCCCGAGGATCGCCGCCAGGGTGGTCATCAGGATCGGCCGCAAGCGCAGCAAACAAGCACTGCGTATGGATTCCAGGGGCTGCATGCCTTCCTTGCGCTCCAGCTGCAGGGCCAGGTCGATCATCAGGATCGCGTTTTTCTTCACCACGCCAATCAGCAGGAACAGGCCCAACAGCGAGATCAGGCTGAACTCGCCGCCCAGCACGTAGATCGACAACAGCGCGCCGACCCCGGCCGAGGGCAGGGTCGAGAGGATGGTCAGTGGGTGAATGTAGCTTTCATAGAGAATCCCCAGCACCAGGTACACCGCGACCAATGCGCCGAGGATCATGAACGGCTGGCTTTTCTGGGTGGCGGCGAAGGCATCGGCGGTGCCGGCCATCTTGGCGATCACGTCTTCCGGCAAGCCGACCTTGGCAATCGCCCGCTCGATGGCGGCCGTGCCCTGCTCCACCGTGACCCCGGGGGCCATGTCGAAGGCAATGTCTTCGGAGGCAAACTGCCCTTCGTGGCTGACGCGGTCGTCGGCCAGGCTGTTTTCGTAGTGGGCAATGGTCGACAGCGGAATTCGCGCGCCGTCAGCGGTAATCACCTGCACCTGATTGAGGGTGATCGGGTCCTGGGCGTATTTCGGATTGACCTCCATCACCACCCGGTACTGGTTGAGGCTGTCATAAATGGTGGAAATCTGCCGCTGGCTGTAGGCGTTGTTCAGCACCGAGGTAACCATGTTCATGTCTACGCCCAGGCGCTTGGCCTGATCGCGATCGACAATCAGCGTCACTTGTTGCGCACCCCGCCCTTCGCGGGCGTCGATGGCGGTCAGTTCCGGCAGCTCGCGCAGCGCGGCGACCACTTTCGGGTACCACAGGCGCAAGGCCGCCAGGTCGCCACTTTGCAGGATGTAGGAATATTGCGAAGACGTCTGGTCGCGGCCACCACCAAATTGCAGGTCCTGGTCGGCCATCAGCATCAAGCGGCCACCGGGTACCAGGGGCACGTTCTTGCGCAAGCGCTCGATCACCGCCTGGGCCGACAGCTGGCGTTCCTTGATCGGCTTGAGGCGCACCAGCATCACCGCGTTGTTGGTGCCATTGCTGCCACCGATAAAACCCGCCACGCTTTCCACTGCCGGGTCTTGCAACACGGCTTTGCGGAAGATCTCCATCTTCGGCTGCATGACGCTGAATGACAGGCCGTCATCGCCGCGCACAAAACCGATCAATTGCCCGGTGTCCTGTTGCGGCATAAAGGTTTTGGGCACCACCACATACAGCGCGATATTCACCCCGATGGTCACGAACAGGCTGAGCAGGGTCAGGCGCTTGTGCCGCAGCACCCAGTCCAGGCTACGGGCGTAACCCGCGACCATATGGTCGTTGACCTTCTGGCTCCAGCGCTGCAAACCGGTCTCCTGCCCTTTGACATGGGGCTTGAGCCAGCGCGCGCAGAGCATCGGGGTCAGGGTCAGCGAAACCACCAGCGAGACGATGATCGCCGCCGCCAGGGTGATGGAAAACTCACGGAACAGGCTGGTGACAATCCCACCCATAAACAGGATCGACAGGAACACCGCCACCAGCGACACGTTCATCGACAGCAGGGTAAAACCGACCTCCTTGGCCCCCAGGTACGCTGCCTTCATTGGCGCTATACCGTTGTCGATATGCCGGGAAATGTTCTCCAGCACCACGATGGCATCGTCCACCACCAGGCCGGTGGCGAGGATCAGGGCCATCAGCGACAGGTTGTTCAGGGAAAACCCATAGAGGTACATGATCGCAAAGGTGCCCACCAGCGACACCGGTACCGCCAGGGTCGGGATCAGTGAGGCGCGGAAGTTGCCGAGGAACAGGTACACCACCAGGATCACCAGGGCCACGGCAATCAGCAGGGTCATTTCTGCCTCATGCAGGGTGGCGGTGATCACCGGCGAACGATCCATGGCCAGGTTGAGCTTGACGCTGGACGGCAAAACCGCCTGCAACGCCGGCAACTGGGCCTTGATCTGCTTGACGGTCTCGATGATGTTGGCGCCGGACTGGCGGTTGATCACCAGCAACACCGCCGCATCATTGTTGAAAAAACCGCTGTTGTAGCGGTCTTCGACGCCATCGCTGATCTTCGCCACATCGCTCAGGCGCAAGGCGGCACCGTCCTGGTAGCGGATCAGCAGCGGCTCATAATCCTTGGCCTTTTCCAGCTGGTCATTGGCCTGGATCTGCCAGTTGCGCTCGCCATCTTCCACCGAGCCCTTGGGCCGGCGCACGTTGGCATTGGCAATGGTGTCGCGCACTTCATCCAGGGACACGCCGTACTGGTCGAGGGCCTTGGGCTCCAGCTCGATGCGCACCGCCGGCAGGGAGCTGCCGCCGATCTGCACTTCGCCCACGCCCGGTACCTGGGACAGGCTTTGCGAGAGGATGGTGGACGCCAGGTCGTAGAGCTGGCCCTTGGGCAACACGTCCGAGGTCAGCGACAGCACCATGATCGGTGCCTGGGACGGGTTAATCTTCCTGTAGGTGGGCATGCTGCGCATGCCGCTGGGCAACAGGTTGCGCGAGGCGTTGATTGCCGCCTGCACTTCCCGCGCCGCGCCGTTGATATCACGGTCGGAGTCAAACGCCAGAATCACCCGGGTCGAGCCCTGGCTGGACGAACTGCTGAGGGTGGTGACCCCGGCAATCGCGCCAAAGGACCGTTCCAGCGGCGTGGCCACGGTAGACGCCATCACTTCCGGGCTCGCGCCAGGCAGGCTGGCAGAGACCACAATCACCGGGAAGTCGATCTGCGGCAACGGCGACACTGGCAGCAGGCTGAAACTGACACCACCCAGCAACATGATCGCCAGGCTCAGCAGCATGGTGGCTACCGGCCGGCGGATAAAAGGTCCGGACAGGTTCATGGCTCAACCGGCTCCAGCGCTTCGGACTTGCGCCAGCGACGGCCAAGGCGGTCGAAGTACAGATAGATCACCGGCGTGGTAAACAGCGTGAGGATCTGACTCAACAGCAAGCCACCGACCATCACCAGGCCCAGGGGTTGGCGCAACTCTGCGCCGGAGCCAGTGGCCAGCATCAAGGGCACCGCACCGAACAGCGCCGCCAGGGTGGTCATCAGGATCGGCCTGAAACGCAACAACGCCGCCTGGTAGATTGCGGTCTGCGGGTCCAGGCCCTGGTTGCGTTCGGCGTCGAGGGCGAAGTCAATCATCATGATCGCGTTCTTCTTCACGATGCCGATCAGCAGGATGATGCCGATGATCGCGATCATCCCCAGGTCATTGCCCGTGAGCAGCAACGCCAGCAAAGCCCCCACCGCTGCCGATGGCAAGGTCGACAGGATAGTGATCGGGTGGATATAGCTCTCGTACAGCACGCCCAGCACGATATACATGGTCACCACTGCCGCCAGGATCAGCAGCAACGTACTCGACAGCGAGGCTTCGAACGCCTGGGCGGCGCCCTGGAACTGGGTCTGCACGCCGACCGGCATGCCAATGTCCTTCTGCACCTGGTTGATCAGCTCCACACCCTTGCCCAGGGCCACGCCGGGGGCCAGGTTGAATGACATCATTACTGCGGGGAACTGGCCGATATGGGTAATCGCCAACTGCGCCTGGCGCTGCTCGATGCGGGCCAGGCTGGACAGGCGCACCTGGCCGCCATCGGTGGTTTTCACATGGATCTGGTTCAGCGCGTCCGGCCCCAGGCTTTCGCCGGACTGGGCCTGCAGCACCACGCGGTACTGGCTGGCCTGGGTGTAGATCGTGGAAATCTGCCGCTGGCCGAAGGCGTCGTACAGGGCGTCGGTGATATTGGCTACCGACACGCCCAGGCGCGAGGCCGCGTCGCGGTCGATCACCATGTACACCTGCAAGCCTTTGTCCTGCAGGTCGCTGGCCACATCGGTGAGTTCCGGGTACTGGCTCAGGGCCTGTACCAGCTTGCCGCTCCACAGGGCCAGCAGGTCGGCATCCGGGGAGGACATGCTGAATTGGTACTGGGTGCGGCTGACACGGTCTTCGATGGTCAGGTCCTGCACCGGCTGCATAAACAGGCGGATGCCCACCAGTTTGTCCAGTGTCGGTTGCAGGCGTGCAATCACCTCGACGGCGCTCAAGTCCCGCTCTTTATGGGGCTTGAGGTTGATCAGCAGGCGGCCGCTATTGAGGGTGGCGTTATCGCCATCGACGCCAATGTAGGAAGAAAGACTTTCCACTGCGGGATCTTCGAGGATGATCTTCGCCAGCTCCTGCTGGCGCTGGCTCATGGCCGCAAAGGATATCGACTGGGGTGCCTCGGAAATGCCCTGGATCACCCCGGTGTCCTGCACCGGGAAGAAGCCCTTGGGCACCACCAGGTACAACACCACCGTCAGGCCCAGGGTGGCAATGGCCACCAACAGGGTCAGCGGCTGATGCTTGAGCACCCATTGCAGCTTGCGCCCGTAGGCGGCAACCAGCCAGTCGATCCACGCGCCACTGGCCTTGTAGAAACGCCCTTGTTCTGCTTCCTTGGGTTCGCGTTTGAGCAGGCGTGCGCACATCATCGGCGTCAGAGTCAGGGACACCACCAGGGAAATCAGGATCGCCACCGCCAGGGTGATGGCAAATTCGCGGAACAGCCGCCCGACCACATCGGCCATGAACAGCAGCGGGATCAAGACCGCGATCAGCGACAGGGTCAGGGAAATCAGGGTGAAGCCGATCTGCTTGGCGCCCTTGAGCGCGGCCGCCATCGGCGTCTCGCCTTCCTCGATATAGCGGGAAATGTTCTCCAGCATCACGATGGCATCGTCCACCACAAACCCAGTGGCGATGGTCAGGGCCATCAGCGTCAGGTTATTGATGGAGAAGCCAGCCAGGTACATCACGCCAAAGGTGCCGATCAGCGACAGCGGCACGGCAATCGACGGGATGATGGTGGCGCTGAAACGGCGCAGGAACAGGAACGTCACCATTACCACCAACGCAATGGCGATCAGCAGTTCATGCTGCACATCGGTGACCGAGGCGCGGATGGTCTGGGTGCGGTCGGTGAGTACCGTCACGTCGAGGCCGGCTGGCAGGTTGTCGGTGATGCTCGGCAGCAGCGCCTTGATCCGGTCCACCACCTCGATCACGTTGGCGCCCGGCTGGCGCTGGATATTGAGCAATACGGCCTGGTTTTCATTGGCCCAGGCGGCTAGGCGTTCATTTTCTGCGCCATCGACGATTTGCGCGACGTCTTTGAGGCGCAGCGGTGCACCGTTGCTGTAGGCCAGGATCAGTTCGGCGTACTGCTCGGGCGATACCAACTGGTCGTTGGCATCGAGCATCGACACCCGTGTCGGGCCGTCGAAGTTGCCCTTGGGCTGGTTGACGTTGGAGGCGGCAATCAGGCTGCGTACGTCGGCCAGATTCAAGCCATTGGCCGCCAGGGCCTCGGGGTTGACCTTGATCCGCACGGCCTGGCGCTGGCCGCCGGCGATGCTGACCATGCCCACGCCGCTGATCTGCGCGATCTTTTGCGCCATGCGCGTATCGACCAGGTCATTGAGCTTGGGCAACAGCATGGTCTTGGAGGTGACGGCCAGGGTCAGTACCGGGGTATCGGCCGGGTTAACCTTGTTGTACACCGGCGGCGCCGGCAGGTCCGAGGGCAACAGGTTGCTGGCCGCGTTGATCGCCGCCTGCACCTGTTGCTCGGCCACGTCCATATTGACGTCGAGGTTGAAGCGCAGGGTCAGGACCGAGGCCCCGCCGGAACTGGTGGAGGCCATCTGCGTCAGGCCCGGCATTTGCCCGAACTGCCGTTCCAGGGGCGCGGTGACCGCGCTGGTCATCACGTCCGGGCTGGCGCCGGGGTACAGGGTCATGACGCGGATGGTCGGGTAATCCACCTGGGGCAAGGCCGACACCGGCATCAAGCGATAGGCGATCAGGCCAGCCAGGACAATGGCCAGCATGCTCAGGGTGGTGGCAACGGGCCTGAGGATAAACAGCCGTGACAGGTTCATGCGCCGGCCTTTTGCGCCTTGCCGGCGTCAGCCGCCGGGCTGCCTTCGCCTTGTGCCGCGGGTTTGCCCTGCAAGTGTTCGGTCGGGCCGGTGGGCACCTGGTTGCTGTCGTTGACCACTTCCACATCGGTGCCATCTTTCAGGCGATCAGTGCCTTCCAGTACCACGCGGTCGCCGGCGGCCAGGCCTTCCTTGACCACGGTGTTCTGGCCATCGGTCTCACCAATCACCAGGGTGCGAATCTTGACCTTCTTGTCACCGTCCAGGGCGTAGACAAAGGTGCCATTGGTGCCGAACTGGATCGCGGCCGAAGGTACCAGCACCACGTTTTTCAGGGTGTCGGCCAGCAGCCGCACGTTGACGAACTGGTTGGGGAACAGCACCTGGTCGTGATTATCGAAGCGCGCCTTGAATTTCAGGGTGCCGGTGGTAACGTCGATCTGGTTGTCCAGGCTTTGCAGCACACCGGTGGCTTGCAGTTGCAGGTCGCCACGGTCCCAGGCCTGCACCGGCAGCTTGTTGCCACCGCGATAGCGGGCCAGTACGGTTTGCAGGGTGTTTTCCGGCAAGGTGAACGCCACGCTGATTGGCTGGGTCTGGGTGATGATCGCCAGGGCGGTGGTGTCATTGGCCGCCACCAGGTTACCGACGTCCAACTGGCGCAAGCCAACGCGCCCGGAAATAGGCGCACGGATCTTGGTGAACTCAAGGTTGAGCCTGGCGTCATCCACCGCCCCCTGGTTGGTCTTGACCGTGCCCTGGTATTGCAGGACCAGCGCGGCAGCGGTGTCCAGGGTCTGCTTGGCGATGCTGTCCTGTTCGTAGAGGCCGCGATAACGCTCAAGGTCAACCTGGGCGTTTTTCAACTGCGCCTGGTTTTGCATCAGCGTGCCCTGGGCCTGGAGCAAGGCATTCTGATAACTGCGCGGGTCGATTTCCGCCAGCAGGTCGCCGGCCTTGACCATCTGCCCCTCTTCAAAGGCGATCTTGACCAGTTCTCCCCCGACCCGGCTGCGCACATTGATGGTGTTCAAGGCCGTCACCGTGCCCAGTGCCTTGTAGTACACCGGAAAATCCCCTGCGACCGCGGGTGCGACGCGTACCGGCACCGCCGCACCCGAGCCGCCGAAGCCGGGACGCATCATCCCGGTCTTGCTGGTCCTGGCTGCCGGGGCCTCCTTCTGGGCGGCGCCGGTCGGCCAGAATTTCCAGCACAGGAAGGCAACAACCAACAGGACGAGCAAGCCAAACAGCCAGCGGCGGGAACTACGGGGGGACGATTGCATGGATTGATCAACCATTGGAGGCGAGGGCTTCTACTGTGGGAGGCTGAAAGATAAGCACTGGGGCGCGTTTAGAAAAGCGCCTTTACCGGCTATTTACCTTCAGGCTTACAAACATTTACTTTTCGTGGGGCAACATCAGCTATTTGGCCTAAACCGCTGAAGCACAAATAAAAACGGCCTGGACTAGGCCAGGCCGCAAGCATGCATCATACGTGTTACTGCAAAGCGACAGTAACGCGCTGCCGCAATTACTTCAGTACAGCCAGGGCCGCTTCGTAGTTTGGCTCTTCGGCGATTTCGCCAACCAGCTCGCTGTGCAGCACCTTGTCGTTTTCGTCCAGTACCACCACGGCGCGGGCGGTCAGGCCCTTGAGGGCGCCGTCGGCAATGGATACACCGTAGTCAACGGCAAAATCGGCGCTGCGGAAGTCCGACAGGCTCTTCACGTTTTCCAGGCCTTCGGCGCCGCAGAAACGCGCCTGGGCAAATGGCAGGTCGGTGGAGATGCACAGTACAACGGTGTTGTTCAGCTCGTTGGCCTGGGCATTGAACTTGCGTACCGACGTGGCGCAGGTCGGGGTGTCAACGCTTGGAAAGATGTTCAGTACTTTGCGCTTGCCGGCGAAAGTCGCCAGGGTGACGTCCGACAGATCGCCTGCGGTCAGGGAAAAGTCGAGGGCCTGGCTACCGATTTGCGGCAACTGGCCTTCAACCTGGACCGGGTTGCCTTTGAGGGTGACTTGAGCCATGAACGGAATCCTTATGCTGGGTTAGATGAAACGAATTCGAGAGGCGGAAGTTAACCACAAAGTGCGAATGACACCTATGGCCGAACACAAAATGTCATGACTGCGCCCGCGCCGGGCTGCTGTGGTTTAATTGCGCCGCGTTTGCCTGCCCTTGAAGGAATTCACCGTTGAAAAGTCAGCCTGCCACCCACGTCCTGGTTATCGGTTACGTCTGGCCGGAGCCCCGCTCCTCGGCCGCCGGCGGGCATATGATGCAGATCCTGGAAAGTTTTCTGGCGCAAGGCTGGGCCATCACCTTCAGCAGCCCGGCCGCTATCGGTGAGCACAAGGCTGACCTGGCGGCACTGGGTATCCGCGAATGCGCCATCGAGCTCAACAACTGCAGTTTCGACGAATTTATCCGTGAGCTGGCCCCGGATATCGTGTTGTTCGATCGCTTTATGATGGAGGAGCAGTTCGGCTGGCGGGTGGAGAAGCATTGCCCGGATGCCCTGCGCGTCCTGGAAACCTCGGACTTGCAAAGCCTGCGCGATGCCCGCCAGCAGCGCCTGAAAGACTACCTGAAGCAGCAGCCACACGCGGATGACTTCAGCCCCGTGTTCGCCCCGGCCCTGGACGAAGAGTTCCAGAGGATGGCCGATACCGACCTGGCCAAGCGCGAGATCGCGGCGATCTACCGCTGCGATATCAGCCTGATGATTTCCGATGTGGAGATCCAACTGCTCACCGAACAGTTCAAGGTGCCCGCCGCCCTGCTCCACTGGTGCCCGTTGATGATCGACGCGCCCAGCGAGGGGTTTATCCCCTATGAGGACCGCGCGCATTTCCTGAGCATCGGTAACTTCCGCCACGCCCCCAACTGGGATGCCGTGCTCTGGATGAAAAACAGCCTCTGGCCGTTGATTCGCCAGCAGCTCCCCGGCGCCCAGTTGCACATCTATGGTGCCTACACCCCCCCCAAGGCCACCGCGCTGCACAATCCGGCCCAGGGTTTTCATGTGATGAACTGGGCCGAGGACGCCCTGCAAGTGATGTCGGCTGCGCGCATCTGCCTGGCCCCGTTGCGCTTCGGTGCCGGGATCAAGGGCAAGCTGGCCGATGGCATGCTCTGCGGCACCCCGAGCATTACCACCCCCATCGGTGCCGAAGGCATGACCGACGGGCAGCCCTGGCCCGGGACGGTCGCCCAGAGCGCCACGGCCCTGGCCGCCGCTGCCGTGGCGCTATACGAGGATCGGCAAGCCTGGACCGAGGCCCAGGCCAATGGCCGTGCGCTGCTGGCCCGTCGCTTTGCCCCGCAGGTCCACGGGCGCGCACTGGTTGAACGCCTGCAACATTGCCTGGGCGAACTGGCGCAGCACCGGCGCAACAACTTTACCGGCAGCATGTTGCGCCACCACCTGCATAAAAGTACCCAGTACATGGCGCAGTGGATCGAGGCAAAAAACCGCGCTCTTTAAACACCGACGCTGGCGAGGTGGCGCGCAACGGGGCATTATCGGCTGCGCAACCACAATAAAAGCGACGCCAGCATGAGCCGAGCAACGCGCATCACCGACCCTTCCTACGAGTTGATGGACGATCACAACGGCCTGTCCATCATCTACCGCCAGCACGGCTTCCCCTGCCCGCTGGTGCGCTGGCACTTCCACAAGGAGTACGAGTTGCACCTGATTGTTGCCAGCTCCGGCAAGGTGTTTATCGGCGACTATATCGGCAACTTCCACCCGCAAAGCCTGTTCCTTACCGGCCCCAACTTGCCTCACAACTGGATCAGCCAGGTGGAGGAAGACGAAGTGGTGCCCAAGCGCGACATGTTGGTGAATTTCACCGATGAGTTGCTGGAAGGCGGCAGCCAGGTCTTCACTGAACTCAAGAGCCTCTCGCCGCTGTTGGAGCGGGCACAATACGGCATTGAGTTCCGCTGCCAAAAGACCATCGCCCAGGCGTTGACCTTGATGCAGCGCATCGAAGACACCCATGGGATGGCGCGGCTGGGGCATTTTTTTGTGCTGCTGGAGGCGCTCTGTGCCTGCGAGGACTACCAAGTGCTGTCGGGAGGAGCCACCGCGCAGTTGGCCGATGAGCACAGCATCGACAGGACCAACCGTGCGGTGGACTACATTTTTGCCCATTACGCGCGGGAGTTGTCCCTGGAAGAAGTCGCACATTACCTGGGGATGAAACCCACCTACTTTTCCCGGGTGTTCAAGCAAGCCACCGGCCGCACCTTCATCGAGTTCGTCAATCGCCTGCGGATCAGCAAGTCCTGCGAACTGCTGGCCGATGGCGATAAGGCCGTGACCGATGTGTGCTTCGAGTCGGGCTTCAACAACATCTCCAATTTCAACCGGCGCTTCCAGCAGCTCAAAGGCATGACGCCGTCGCATTACCGACGCCTGGCGGTACAGCGCCTGACCGAGCAGAACCTGGCCTGAGCGGCTGAGAACGCTTCATTCACAACCGCCCGTCGCCACTGTCAATTTTGACAGTTACCTGCACGACCACCTTGGGTGTGTGATGTCTTTGTCCAGTTTTCCTGCACAAGGAGCACCCTCGATGAAGAAGCCCGCGCCACCTACTCCGCCCGCTTTGCCTCGCCTGCCGCATAACCCCGAACCTGGGCAACCGACTGATGCAGACGAGTTGGCCCCACCCTTTGTCAGCGACCAGGTGATCCCGCTGCCGGGAGCTGCGCGTGGGCTCGGCATCAGCTCAACCCGGCCTTGGATGACCTTGCATTTACAGCGCTGGACCAAACTCGAGGTAGGTGACTCCTACAAGTTCTATATGGGCAGCGATCACTTTGCCATCGCCTCGGATCAGGTCAGGGATGAGGATCTGGACAAACATCTTTTGCAGTTGGTCATCTTTCCGGAGCTTATTCCGGAAAACTTTATCTATCCCTGTTTTGTCGAGGTCACTCGCAGAGGTACTGACATCCCCAGTACTTCCCCTCGTGAGACCTGGTATGTCAAGACCACTCGCCCGGGCGGGGTCAGTAAAGATCCTGCATTGTCCTATCACACCGAGCTGGTGATACACCTGCCGCCCGACCTGGTGGGCAATGATCTTGACCCCGAACGCGCCAAGGAGAACGTGGAACTGACAATCGACCCCTACCCCAATATCACGGTAGGTGACACTGCCGAAGTGCATTGGAACGGCCATCCGACGAAGCTGCGGATTGATGACGAGCATGTCGCCGGCATCAAGCCCATTACCGTGGTGATCCCTGAGTCAACCATCTATTTGGGCGGCAGTGGCGAGGTCATTATTCGCTTCCGGCTGTATGACAAGGTGTTCAACTATTCCGGTGAGCTGCAGCAGTGGTCGCAGGCCGTCACGGTGGTGAGCAATCTGGATCGTAAACTGCTCCCGGCAGCGCACTTCGTGGTAGGCGGGTACTCCGTCATTGACGTCAATCTCGATATCCATAGTTCAGGCTTCTTCTTGGAAATGGTGGTGCCCAGAAGGCTGCCTGATGGCACGCTGACACCGGCCGGGGCCTTGATTGTCGTGACGTTGAGCGGGGCCGATGCTGCGGGCGCGTCCTTTGAGAGGACCCTGGCGCCGTTTCCAGCGCGAATCGAGCTGTCGTCCACCGTCCCGATAGACCTGAAAGACCTCGAAGCAGTGCTCAATGGGCACATGCAGTTCGAATACACCCTGACAACAGCCGGTGGCGTGTTCCTCGCCCGCTCCCAGCGCCGGAACATTACGGTTCATGGTACGAAAAGCACGATGCCGGCGATGACCATCGAGCAGAACGAAGGCGGCAACATTGACCCTGAACATCCCTATATCAAAGTCATCTTTCCGCGCTACACCCCTTACGACCGCAACTACAACGTGACACTGCGTATGGAGGCGGTGCGGTCAGGAGGCGGCCTGGTGTTTTATGAAGAGACCTTATTGGCAGGCGCCGAGCCGCCGCCAGAGCGGTATCGGATTGTCCTCCAGGAAAAATTCGAACGTTTCGTCGGGCTTGGCCCCGTCCGGGTGTTCTACCTCGTCGATAACGGCACGACACAGGTCATGAACCCCGCCATCCAGGCCATACGCAAGTCCGAGGTACTGGAAGTGACCTTTGGCCTGCGCTATGCCGATCTCCCATCGCCGCAGATGCAATATGTGGACGAGTTCAACAATCTGGACCCGGCGCGCATAAAAGGCGGCCTGGTCCAGGCGACCCTGCCGTACACACGAACAATCCCAGGCGATGTCTTCAAGTGGACCTTGCTGGGGGCTACCAGCAACGGTTCGGCCAGTGACGAGATTTCCCTCAACTCCGCAACGGCGGGCAAACCCGTGTTGTTCAACCTGGATGAGGCGCTGATCGTTGCCAGCAGGAATGGCGAAATTCGCTTCAGCTATTCGCTGGTGCCTGCCAGTGGCGGTGCCACGCGCTACTCGGAAGTGTTGACCGTCACCGTCGGTGAAGCCCTGGACCTGCTGCGGCCGGAAGTGTTGCAAGCCCAGCGCTATCCCGACCAACTGGTGCCCGAGGCCGCGCTGCACGGGGCGACCATTGCCGTCACCTACCCGCAGATGCTGTCCAGCCATCGGGTACTCGCGTGTTGGACCGGTATCCCGGAGATTGGGACCCATTGTGAAACGAAGGATGGCAATACCTCCAAGACCGTGCACTTTGAGGTGCCCCCAGAGGTGATTGGGGCCAACCTCAATGGCTACGGGCGCTACATCGAGGTGCAGTACTTCGTCTTGTTAGGTGTCCATCAAAAACCTTCGCCGGTGCTGAGCCTGTACCTGCTGGCGCCTGTGCTGCCCCTGCCCTACCTCGAAGGCCATACCACCAGCGTGCTGGACATCAGCCGGTTGATCGGTACCGAACGCGCCATGGTCGAACGCTGGAGCTTTATCAGTCGCTATCAACGGATGTGGTTTGAACTCAGTGGCACGTATGCCAATGACACACCGTTCTACGCTGTGCTGTTCGACGGCGACCTGGTGACCTATACCGGCGAACAGAACGGTATCCAGTCACCGGCACCGGTACTTGAACTGCGCCAGCTCAAGGATGGCTCGCAATTTCTCATGCGTTTTGGCGCGACGTTCGACCAAACCAACAACAAGTCCAATGCCCTGTGGTTCCCGGAACGCAGGTATACCGTCCAGGCCGTCCCGGCGCAGTTTCCGCTACCCGAATTGGTGGGGGCTACCGGCTCTGGCAGCTCGGTGACCCTGTTGCCACTCGTCGCACAGTACGGGGCCAAGGTAAACGCGACGTATAGCCCGATGTATACCTCCGACAGACTCACCCTGGAGGTGGTCGGCGCGCCGGGAGCAGGCTCAGGGCTGATCGGACCAAAAGACGGAGAAACGGATGGGACGGTCACCTTCGACCTGCCGGCGGCGCTGATTGCAGCCAATATTGGCAACCATGACACCACCTTGACCTTGAAATATACGGTCTGGCGCAATGGCGAACTCCGTTCGTCTGCAGTGTTGACCGTTACGCTGAAGGCTATTCCTGCGGCCGAACTGAACAAAACCGTGATCCGTATTGATGAAGCAGCTAACGGCGTACTCAATGTGGACGAGTTGATCGGTGATGCAACAGCAAGGTTGGGGACTTGGCCGTTCATTGCCAGGAACCAGCCCGTATGGCTGCGCCTGATCGGTAACAAACCCGACGGCACGGCACACAACTTGACCCTGCTGGATGGTACCCAGGGTGCACGGGTGAGTGATGGGTGGTTGAATCAAGGGTATCAATTGCTGACGGTACTCAATACCTACCTGAGAGACCTGGGGAACGGCACTCGACTGACAATGCAGTTCAAAGTGGCCCTCAATCACAGTACTGATGAGTGGCAAGCACTTGAGTTTCCCGCGGTTACGTATTCCATATTGAGCCTGCTGATCTCAGACAAAACGCCCTTTACCGGTGGGTTCATGAATGGCTGGATCAGCCAGTACCCCGAACAGAAAAGCATCCAGCGCGAGGCGGACGGCAACTATTACCTGCGGCACGGACCCATGACAGGGGATGGTGTCAGAATCTACAAAATATATACCCCGGTCGACTATGGGTATTATCGAGTCAGGTTCAAATACAGGGTCAACAAGTTTGCAAGCATTGGCGGGCCAACCAGCATGTATATTCACCTGGCTAATTTGACGCGCAACATTACCGTAACAAACCTTAATACATGGAACTATGTCGATGAGTACATGGGTTATTGGAAAGGCGGTAATTTTCAAGCCTCAATCGCGGTTATGAATCCGACAACTGGCGGGGTCTACGATATAGATGACGTCTGGATCCAACAGCGACACTTTCCGGGTTGAGCTACCGCAAACCAGGGGATAGGTGCAAAGCACTTATCCCCTGGTTTTTATGCGTTGGCTCACCCAACAGACAGTGCTTTCCGAAAATATCAGGGCCTCACACATGCGGTCACACGCTCGTCAAACTCCAGCCCGACGGGACATGTAAAAGGATACTGAATCCAACGCTGGATCTCTTTGTCATACACACATCGGTAGAACCCCCCGACTCTGTCAGTACTTTTAAAATACCCCGCCTGAGTACAAGGAGGTTCGCGTGGTTCCGGAGGTGGTGTTTTACAGCCCCCGATAAAAACCGCCATAAGTAAGCCCAATGCGATTTTATAGAGGGTGTGGCCTTGGGGATTGACGCGAGAGCAGTTCATAAACATCTCCTGGTTAGGTTTACCAAACTATTAACCCTCTCCTGTTCTTTCCCGTCTACTGTCAGAAATAACAGGTCGCCGCTCCCCTGCTAGATATTGAACGCTTTGCAGCCCAGTGCAAAAAAGTATCACTTCAAGTGCTCCCAAGGATTTGTCACCGCGCCTGCAGAAGGCTGTAATCGACGCACACTCTTCCTGCCGCCTGGGAAGACACAACAACAAAAACTGTCCTTCTGCAGCCCCTGGGCGCAGAAATGGAGTGCGCGATGAATTTCTCAGCAAAAGCTCTGCTTGCCTGTACCTGCATGACCCTCAGCGCCGTCAGCCTTGGCGCGCAAACCCTGACCATTGCCACCGTCAACAACAGCGACATGATCCGCATGCAAAAGCTCTCGAAAACCTTCGAGGCCGAGCATCCGGACATCACGTTGAACTGGGTGGTGCTCGAAGAGAATGTGCTGCGCCAACGCCTGACGACTGACATTGCGACCCAGGGCGGGCAGTTCGATGTGCTGACCATCGGCATGTACGAAGCCGCACTCTGGGGCGCCAAGGGCTGGCTGGAGCCGATGAAGGATCTGCCGGCCTCCTACGACCTGGACGACGTGTTCCCTTCGGTGCGCGACGGCCTTTCGGTCAAGGGCTCGCTGTACGCCCTGCCGTTCTATGCCGAAAGCTCCATCACCTACTACCGCACTGACCTGTTCAGGGCTGCCGGGCTAAACATGCCAGCGCATCCGACCTGGGTGCAGATTGGCGAGTTTGCGCAAAAGCTCACCGACAAGAGCAAGGAGCAGTACGGCCTGTGCCTGCGCGGCAAGGCCGGCTGGGGTGAGAACATGGCCCTGATCACCACCCTGGCCAATGGCTATGGCGCGCGTTGGTTCGATGAGAAGTGGCAACCCGAATTCAATGGTCCTGAGTGGAAGGACGCGCTGAACTTCTATGTCGACAACATGAAGAAGTCCGGCCCACCCGGCGCCTCGAGTAACGGCTTCAATGAAAACCTGGCGCTGTTCAACAGCGGCAAATGCGCGATCTGGGTGGATGCCAGCGTCGCCGGCTCGTTTGTCACCGACAAGACCCAGAGCAAAGTCGCCGACCACGTGGGTTTCACCTTTGCCCCGCAGCAGGTCACCGACAAAGGCACCTCGTGGCTGTATTCCTGGTCCCTGGCGATCCCGGCCAGCTCCAAGGCCAAGGACGCCGCCAAGGTCTTCAGTGCCTGGGCGACGTCCAAGGAGTACGGCGCGCTGGTGGCCAAGACCGATGGCATCGCCAATGTGCCGCCAGGCACCCGCGCCTCAACTTACAGCGAGCAATACATGCAGGCCGCCCCCTTTGCCAAGGTGACGCTGGAGTCGTTGAAAGTCGCGGACCCGACCAAACCGACCGTCAAGCCCGTGCCCTATATCGGTATCCAGTTGGTGACCATTCCCGAGTTCCAGGCCATTGGTACCCAGGTGGGCAAGTTCTTCTCCGGCGCCCTGACCGGCCAGCAGAGCGTGGACCAGGCCCTGGCGGCGGCGCAAACCACCACCGAGCGGGAAATGAAGCGCGCCGGCTACCCCAAATAGCTCAGGCTCACCACCGTCAATGTGGGAGCTGGCAAGCCAGCGCCTACATTGACCGCATTCCAAGGCCGATTCTGTTTGCCTCCAATGGGTTCTGATTGTCATGAATACGTCTAAAAGCCGCCTGCGCAACCCCGGCTGGTTCCTGGTCAGCCCCTCGGTGGCCCTGTTGCTGCTGTGGATGATCGTGCCGCTGGGCATGACCCTGTACTTTTCGCTGATCCGCTACAACCTGCTCTACCCCGGCGAAAACCAATTCGTGGGCCTGGAGAACTTCACTTACTTCATCACCGACTCGGGCTTTCTGCCCGGCGCCACCAATACCTTGTTGCTGGTTGGCAGCGTACTGCTGATCAGCGTGGTGCTGGGGGTGTTGATCAGCGCCTTACTGGAGGCCAGTGAGTTTTTCGGCCGCGGGCTGGTACGGGTGCTGCTGATCTCGCCGTTCTTCATCATGCCCACCGTCGGTGCGCTGATCTGGAAGAACCTGATTTTCCACCCGGTGTCCGGCGTGCTGGCGGCGCTGTGGAAGCTGTTTGGCGCGCAGCCGGTGGACTGGCTGGCGCACTACCCGCTGCTCTCGATCATCATCATCGTGTCCTGGCAATGGCTGCCCTTCGCCATCCTGATTCTGATGACTGCCATGCAGTCCCTGGACCAAGAACAGAAAGAAGCGGCGCGCCTGGACGGTGCCGGCCCGATTGCGATCTTCTGGCACCTGACCCTGCCGCACCTGGCCCGGCCCATCGCCGTGGTGGTGATGATCGAAACCATCTTCCTGCTCTCGGTGTTCGCCGAAATCTTCACCACCACCAACGGCGGCCCCGGCTACGCCTCGACCAACCTCGCCTACCTGATCTACAACCAGGCGCTGGTGCAGTTCGATGTGGGCATGGCCTCGGCCGGCGGCTTGATTGCCGTGGTCATTGCCAATATCGCGGCGATCATCCTGGTGCGGATGCTCGGCAAAAACCTGACTGACAAGCCTTGAGGGCCGCGCCATGACACTTCAACAATCCCGCCGCCTGCAAAGCCTGTTGCTCGGCACCCTGGCCTGGGCCATCGCGATCGTGATTTTCTTCCCGATCTTCTGGATGGTGCTCACCAGTTTCAAGACCGAAATCGACGCCTTTGCCACGCCGCCGCAATTTATATTCACGCCCACCCTTGAGAACTACCTGCACATCAACGAGCGCAGCAACTACGCAAGCTTCGCATGGAACTCGGTGGTGATTTCCTTCAGCGCCACCGCCTTGTGCCTGCTGATTGCGGTGCCGGCGGCCTACTCCATGGCGTTCTACGAAACCCAGCGCACCAAGGGCACGCTGCTGTGGATGCTGTCGACCAAGATGCTGCCCCCGGTGGGCGTGCTGATGCCCATCTACCTGCTGGCCAAGAGCATGGGCCTTCTGGATACGCGCATCGCGCTGATCATCATCTACACCCTGATCAACCTGCCGATTGTGGTGTGGATGGTTTACACCTACTTCAAGGACATCCCCAAGGACATCCTCGAAGCCGCCCGCCTGGACGGCGCCACCCTGTGGCAGGAAATGGTGCGGGTGCTGCTGCCCATCGCCAAGGGCGGCCTGGCCTCCACCGTGTTGCTGTCGCTGATCCTGTGCTGGAACGAGGCGTTCTGGTCGCTGAACCTGACCTCCTCGAATGCCGCGCCGTTGACCGCATTGATCGCCTCCTACTCCAGCCCCGAAGGTTTGTTCTGGGCCAAATTGTCCGCCGTCTCGACCCTGGCCTGCGCGCCGATCCTGATCTTCGGCTGGATCAGCCAGAAGCAACTGGTGCGCGGCCTGTCCTTTGGCGCAGTGAAATAACGACCCCTTATAAAGAGGAGGCCCATCATGGCCAACCTGAAAATCAAGAATCTGCAAAAAGGCTTCGAAGGCTTCTCCATCATCAAGGGCATCGACCTGCAAGTGAACGACAAGGAGTTCGTGGTGTTCGTCGGGCCGTCGGGCTGTGGCAAGTCAACCCTGCTGCGCCTGATTGCCGGCCTTGAGGAAGTGACTGAAGGCACCATCGAGCTCGATGGCCGCGATATCACCGAAGTGACCCCGGCCAAGCGCGACCTGGCCATGGTGTTCCAGACCTACGCGCTGTACCCGCATATGAGCGTGCGCAAGAACATGTCGTTTGCCCTGGACCTGGCCGGTGTGGACAAACAGATCGTCGACAGCAAAGTCAGTGAAGCGGCACGCATCCTCGAGCTGGGGCCGCTGCTGGAGCGCAAGCCCAAGCAGCTGTCCGGCGGCCAGCGCCAGCGCGTGGCCATCGGTCGGGCGATTGTGCGCAACCCGAAGATCTTCCTGTTCGACGAGCCGCTGTCCAACCTCGACGCCGCCTTGCGCGTGCAAATGCGCCTGGAACTGGCGCGCCTGCATAAAGAACTGCAGGCCACCATGATTTACGTGACCCACGACCAGGTCGAAGCCATGACCCTGGCGGACAAGGTGGTGGTGCTCAATAGCGGGCGCATCGAACAGGTCGGCTCGCCGCTGGAGCTGTATCACCAGCCGGCCAACCTGTTTGTCGCGGGCTTTCTGGGGACGCCGAAAATGGGCTTTCTCAAGGGCCAGGTGACCCGTGTCGACGGCCAGGGCTGCGACGTGCAGCTGGAGGCCGGGACCCTGATCAGCCTGCCATTGAGCAGCGCCAGTTTGAGCGTCGGCAGCGCAGTGACCCTGGGCATTCGCCCCGAACACCTGGAGCTGGCCGCACCGGGCGATACCACCCTGACCGTCACCGCCGACGTTGGCGAACGCCTGGGCAGTGACACCTTCTGCCATGTGCTCACCGCCAATGGCGAGCCGCTGACCCTGCGGATCCGTGGCGATATGGCCAGCCAGTATGGCGAGACCCTGCAACTGCACCTGAACCCGGCACACTGCCATCTGTTCGACACCGACGGTGTTGCCGTGGCTCGCCCACTGCGCGCCGCCGCCTGATTTCGCGAGAACCGTTGATGAAACTCAATAAGCAAAACCTCACGCAACTGGCGCCCGAAGTGCGCCTGCCCGCCTACACCCTCGCCGATACGCGCCAGGGCATCGCCCATATCGGCGTCGGCGGTTTCCATCGCGCGCACCAGGCGTACTACACCGACGCCCTGATGAACACTGGGGTCGGCCTCGACTGGAGCATCTGCGGCGTTGGCTTGCGCGCCGAAGACCGCAAGGCGCGGGATGACCTGGCCGGCCAGGACTATCTGTTCACCCTGTACGAACTGGGCGATACCGACGACACCGAAGTGCGTGTAATCGGTGCCATCAGCGACATGCTGCTGGCCCAAGACGGGGCCCAGGCGCTGATCGACAAACTGGCCAGCCCACAGATTCGCATCGTCTCGCTGACCATCACCGAGGGCGGCTACTGCATCGACGACAGCAACGGCGAGTTTATGGCCCATCTGCCGCAGGTCCAGCACGACCTGGCCCACCCCGACACCCCCACCACGGTGTTCGGCTTTATCTGCGCAGCCCTGACCCAGCGCCGTGCTGCAGGCATCCCGGCGTTCACGGTGATGTCCTGCGATAACCTGCCGCACAACGGCGCCGTGACCCGCAAGGCGCTGCTGGCCTTCGCTGCGCTGCGCGACGCCGACCTGCATGACTGGATCCAGGCCAATGTGAGTTTTCCCAACGCCATGGTCGACCGCATCACACCGATGACCAGCACCGCGCACCGCCTGCAATTGCATGATGAACACGGCGTCGACGATGCCTGGCCGGTGGTGTGCGAACCCTTTGTGCAATGGGTGCTGGAAGACAAGTTCGTCAACGGCCGCCCGGCCTGGGAACAGGTGGGCGTGCAGTTCACCGATGACGTCACGCCCTATGAAGAAATGAAGATCGGCCTGCTCAACGGTAGCCACCTGGCCCTGACCTACCTGGGGTTTCTCAAGGGCTATCGGTTTGTCCACGAGACCATGAACGACCCGCTGTTTGTCGCCTATATGCGTGCCTACATGGACCTGGACGTGACCCCCCACCTGGCGCCGGTGCCGGGCATTGACCTGACCGAGTACAAGCAGACCCTGGTGCAGCGTTTTTCCAACCAGGCGATTGCCGATCAGTTGGAGCGGGTGTGTTCCGATGGTTCGTCGAAGTTTCCCAAATTCACCGTACCGACCATCAATCGCCTGATTGCCGAGGGCCGCGACACCGAGCGGGCGGCACTGGTGGTGGCGGCCTGGGCCTTGTACCTGCAGGGCGTGGATGAGAACGGCGTGCGCTACCGAATCCCCGACCCCCGCGCCGATTTCTGCCAGGAGCTGGTGGCGGATGACGCATTGATCAGTCAGCGGTTGCTGGGTGTAGAAGAGATTTTTGGCACGGCGATTCCCAACTCGGCGGAATTTGTGGCAGCGTTTGAGCGGTGTTTTGCCAGTTTGCGCGATAACGGTGTCACAGAGACCCTGAAACGACTTACCCACTGAAGAAACCCACATTGATCGGGTTTTCACCCTACTGCCTGCTGAGTAACCACCATGACTCGCCAATCTCTGTTTCTGGGCATCGACTGCGGCACCCAAGGCACCAAAGCCATCGTCCTCGATGCCGCCAGCGGCAAGGTGCTGGGCCTGGGCGCGGCTGCACACAGCCTGATCAGCGGCGCCAACGGCCGTCGCGAGCAACACCCCCAGGAATGGCTGGACGCCTTGACCGAGTCCACCCACCGCGCCTTGCAGCAAGCCGGCGTGGACGGCCAGGACATTCTCGGCATCGGCGTTTCCGGGCAGCAACATGGCCTGGTGCTGCTCGACGATCAGGGCCAGGTGTTGCGCCCGGCCAAGCTGTGGTGCGACACCGAAACCAGCGCGGAAAACGCCCGGCTGCTGCAACACCTGGGCGGTGAAAGCGGCGCCCTGGAGCGGCTTGGCGTAGCGATCGCACCGGGCTACACCGTGTCCAAGCTGTTATGGACCCTGGAGCAACACCCGGAGGTGTTTGCGCGGATCGCCCATCTCCTGTTGCCCCACGACTACCTCAACTATTGGCTCACCGGCCGTGCCTGCGCCGAGTATGGCGACGCCTCGGGTACCGGTTATTTCAATGTGCGCACCCGGCAATGGGATTTGCCGTTGCTGCGGCATATCGACCCCAGCGGGTGCTTGGAAGCGGCGTTGCCAACCCTGATCGAAGCCAATCAGGCACTGGGCACTGTGCTGCCGGCGATCGCCGAGCGCCTGGGGATCAACCCCGGTGCCATTGTGTCCAGTGGCGGCGGCGACAATATGATGGGAGCGATTGGCACCGGCAATATTGCTCCTGGGGTGATTACCATGAGCCTCGGTTCGTCGGGCACCGTGTACGCGTTTGCCGACCAACCGAATGTCAGCGCCCAGGCTGCAGTGGCGACATTCTGTTCCTCCAGCGGCGGCTGGCTGCCGCTGATCTGCACCATGAACCTGACCAATGCCACCGGGGTCATCCGCGAACTGTTCGAACTGGACCTGGTGGCATTCAATACCCTGGTGGCCCAGGCGCCGATTGGCGCCGAGGGCGTGAGCATGCTGCCGTTTCTCAATGGCGAGCGCGTGCCCGCCCTGCCCCACGCAACCGGCAGCCTGCACGGCCTGACCATGACCAACCTGACCCGTGCCAACCTGTGCCGCGCGGTGGTCGAAGGCACCACCTTCGGCTTGCGCCAGGGCCTGGACCTGTTGCGCCAGACCGGCCTGCAAAGCCACAGTATCCGCCTGATCGGTGGCGGCTCGAAAAGCCCGGTGTGGCGGCAGATGGTCGCCGATATCATGGACACCGAAGTGATCTGTACCGAACAAAGCGAAGCGGCAGCCCTGGGCGCGGCGATCCAGGCCGCGTGGTGCCAGTCCGGCGAAAGCCTGCAGGCACTGTGTGCACGCTGCGTCAGTCTCGACCCGGCCAGCCGCACCCAGCCTGTGGCCGCCAGCGTCAAGGCTAACCAGCAGGCCTATGAACGCTATCAACAGCATGTGGCAACCCTTTAAGAGCGAGTAACTATGTATCTGGTGTGTGGCGAAGCGCTGTTTGATTTTTTCAGCCAGGAGGACGCCGGCGGGCAGGCTTCCAAAGTCGATTTCAAGGCGATTGCCGGCGGCTCGCCGTTCAATGTGGCCGTAGGTTTGCGCCGCCTGGGGATCGAGGCCGGGCTGTTCGCCGGGTTGTCCAGCGACTACCTGGGCCAACGCCTGCGCCAGGTGCTCAGGGATGAAGGGGTCAGCGACGAGTACCTGGTGGAGTTTGCCGCACCGACCACCCTGGCGATGGTCGCCCTGGGGGCCAATGGCTCGCCGCAATACAGCTTCCGGGGTGAAGGCTGTGCCGATCGGCAGTTGCAGCTCGAGCATCTGCCCGCCCTCGATACTCGGGTACGCGGCCTGCATTTTGGTTCGTTTTCCCTGGTGGTGCAGCCGGTCGCCGACAGCCTGCTGGCCCTGGTCCGCCGGGAAAGCGGCAAGCGCTTGATCAGCCTCGATCCGAATGTGCGCCTGAACCCGCAGCCGGATATCGAACTATGGCGCCAGCGCGTGGCCGAGTGGGTACAGCATGCCGACCTGATCAAGGTCAGCGATGAAGACCTGCACCTGCTCTACCCAGGCCAGGCCCCCGAAAGCGTGCTGCAAGACTGGTTGCAGCACCGTTGCCAGCTGGTTTTCCTGACCCGTGGCGGCGATGGCGCGAGTGTGTTTAGTCGCCAGCATGGCAACTGGTCGACGCCGGCGCTCAAGGTGGTGATGGCTGATACGGTGGGCGCCGGCGATACCTTCCAGGCCGCCCTGATTGCCTGGCTCACCGAACAGCAGTTGGATTGCGTGGAGGGTGTGCGCAGCCTGACCAGGGAACAGATCGACACAATGCTCAGGTTTGCCATCAGCGCCGCGGCGCTGACCTGCGGCAAGACCGGGCCAGACCTGCCCTACCGCCATCAATTGCACGGGTAATCGCGATTAGGGGCGCTCCCGTATTGCCCGGGCCACCCACGCGCCGATCACACCGCCAACCAGGGGCGCGAGCCAGAACAGCCAGAGCTGCATAAGGTAATCAGGCCCGGCAAACAATGCCGGCCCGGTGCTGCGGGCCGGGTTGACCGAGGTATTGGTCACGGGAATCGACACCAGGTGAATCAGGGTCAGCGTCAGGCCGATGGCAATCGGCGCAAACCCCGGCGCCACACCGGGTGCAGTCACCCGCATCACGATAAACACCAGGAAGAAGGTGCCCACACTTTCCACCACCACGGCGGCCAGCAGGCTGTACTGCCCCGGGCTTAACGCGCCATAGCCATTGGCGGCAAACTCGCCGATTTCAAAGCCCGGCCGGCCACTGGCGACCAGTGCGAGAATCGCCGCCGCCACCGTCGCCCCGGCGACCTGGGCAATGATATAGGGCAGCACATCCAGCCCCGGCAACCGCCCACCGACCCACAGGCCGACAGTCACCGCCGGGTTGAAATGCGCGCCACTGATGCTGCCCACTGCATAGGACATGCTCAACACGCTCAGGCCAAACGCCAGGGCGACCCCGCTAAACCCAATACCCAGGCCCGGAAACGCGGCCGACAGGATGGCGCTGCCACAGCCGCCAAAGGTTAACCAAAAGGTGCCGAGAAATTCTGCTGCGATTTTTTGCTGCACGCACTACCTCAGCCACTGGCGAAAAATGTGGCGAAACACTAGCAGTGAGAAGGGAAGCTGCCGTATCGGATTTGTCTGAGGCTTACCTCACAGCGTAGGCTTGGGCCCTTCTGAAACGGCCGAAAGGACTCGCCATGCGCATCAGTTTCCACGCACTCTCCACCTTCACCGCCGTGCTGTGCCTGGCCCTTGCGATTGCCTGGGGAGTGCGGCCCGACCTGCTACTGTGGCTCTGGGGAGTGGAATACACCGATGCCAGCGGCCTGGTGGCGCGACGCAATGCCATGCTGTTCCTCGCAATCGGCATCATGTTTTATCGCTTGCGCCATACCGCCCCGTCACCCACGCGCAGCGCGCTGGTATCGGGGTTTATTGTCGGTTGCCTGGGATTGGCCGCGCTAGGGATTGGCGAATGGCTCAATGGCCATGCCGGCCCGGGAATTCTGCTGGCCGTGGGCACGGAGTTACTGCTGGGCCTGGGGTTTATCCAGGCCCGCAAACCAACCGTGGGCTGATCAGTAGAGCCTGGCGCCCGCCCTGCGCGGGGCGGGTGCATGGGCGTGTTTGAGATCCTCACGCAACTCGGTGATCAGATTGCAGATGGCACGACTGCTGTCGAGTTTATTGGCCTGGATGCCGGTGACAGTCAGGTCGGTACCATCGTCGTCGTAGATTTTGATGGTCAACGACGCATCCTGGGCCTTGATGCATTCACAACGTCTGGGCAGGAAGCTTCCTTCAATAAGGCCGCGTAACTCCAATTCCGAAAACATGGCTAAACCTCTCCTTTTTTGAGACCGCCAATGAATTTTTATAGCTATCAATAGTCTGACCGCCGCGTCAGGACGGTTGACTGCACGCCTTGCCAACCCTGGCAGGCGCGTTCAACTGCAAAGCCTACTCCTTGTGCCTGTCGGCGTAGGATCCTTTCCTCATAAGCACCCGCTACCCTTATATGCGTTGCTGCTGGTTTGCATTGCCGGACGTTGGCGTGCATCGTGGCCGCGACTGTTTTATTGACCCCAAGATAAGGACGTCCCATGACTTCTTCGCCCTCCACTCTGTTTTCCGTTTTGGCCATGAGCGTGCTGGCCGCCCAGGCCAATGCCGCCAAGCTGGAAGATATCGCGCCCTACCCCAAGGCCGATGCCGGCCAGGTTCGCCAGGTCATCCACTTGCCGGCAAAGCCCCAGGAACAGGACTTCAAGGTTGAAATCCTCGCCGGTAAAACCTTGCCGGTGGACTGCAACCAGCAACGGCTCGGTGGTGTGCTGGAAGAGAAAAACCTCGAAGGCTGGGGCTACCCGTTCTACCGCCTGGAGAAGGTCAGCGGCCCCATGAGCACCCTGATGGCCTGCCCCGAAGGCAAGACCCACGAGGGTTTTGTGCCGGTGGTCGGTGACGGTTTTGTGCTGCGTTACAACAGCAAATTACCCATCGTTTTATATGTTCCAAAAGATGTCGAAGTGCGTTACCGCATCTGGTCGGCATCGCCTACCGTCGAGAAGGCAAGCGCGCAGTAACACCACAGCCTGAATATGTGTGGGCTTGCCTGCTACAGCGCTGCGTCAGCCACCAGTTGCTGTGACTGAACCACCGCCATCGCGGGCAAGCCCGCTCCCACAGGGAGAACTCAGCGGGCAGAAAAGTATGGCCCCACCACAAACCCAATGTGGGAGCTGGCTAGCCTGCGATGGCGGTCTGTCAGCCCCCGAAAATAATGACTGAACCATCCCACTGGGGGCTCTGCGAGCAGGAAAGTATGGCCACACCACAAATCCAATGTGGGAGCTGGCTAGCCTGCGATGGCGGTCTGTCAGCCCCCGAAAATAATGACTGAACCATCCCACTGGGGGCTCTGCGAGCAGGAAAGTATGGCCCCACCACAAACCCAATGTGGGAGCTGGCTTGCCTGCGATGGCGATCTGTCAGCCCCGAAAATAGTGACTGAACCACCCCACTGGGGGCTCTGCGAGCAGGAAAGTATGGCCCCACCACAAACCCAATGTGGGAGCTGGCTAGCCTGCGATGGTGGTCTGTCAGCCCCCGAAAATAATGACTGAACCATCCCACTGGGGGCTCTGCGAGCCGGAAAGTATGGCCACACCACAAATCAAATGTGGGAGCTGGCTTGCCTGCGATGGCGGTCTGTCAGCCGCCGAGAATAGTGACTGAACCACCGCCATCGCGGGCAAGCCCGCTCCCATAGGGGGCGACTTTGCTAAAGCTCGGCAACTTCCACATTCAATCGGTGCTCTCGCGCCGCCACCCGCTCGGCCACGTGGCGCAAACTGTCGAAGTTGATATTAGCCCCGGAGTTGATCGCCACCAGTGTCTGCCCCTGGGCCCCGGTACGTGTCACGTAGCGGCGGATACCGGCCACCGCCAGGGCGCCGGAGGGTTCGGTGATGGCGCGGGTGTCGTCGTAGATCAGCTTGATCGCACTGCACAGTTCATCATTGCTGACGGTGATGACCTCATCAACATAATGACGGCAGATTTCAAAACCGTGGGCACCGATCTGCGCCACTGCGGTGCCATCGGCAAAGCTGTCCACGCTGGGCAGTATCACCCGCTCACCGGCATCCAGGGCCGCCAGCAGGCAGCTGGAGCCTTCAGGTTCCACGCCAATCACCCGCACTTGCGGGCGCAAATACTTGATGTAGGCCGCGATGCCGGCGATCAACCCACCCCCGCCGACCGGGACAAAGATCGCGTCCAGCGCACCTTGCTGCTGGCGCAGGATTTCCATGGCCACGGTACCCTGCCCGGCGATCACGTCGGGATCGTCGAAGGGCGATACAAAGGTGCCCCCCGACTGTTCAGCCAACTGCAATGCATGGGCCAGGGCAAACGGGAAGCTCGCGCCCTGCAACACCGCCTCAGCGCCTCGTGAGCGCACGCCCAGCACTTTCAATTCAGGCGTGGTGCTGGGCATGACTATCGTCGCCTTGATTCCCAACTCACGCGCCGCCAGCGCCACACCCTGGGCATGGTTGCCCGCCGAGGCCGTGATCACGCCGCGGGCTTTTTGCTCATCGCTCAGTTGCACCAGTTTGTTGTAGGCGCCACGGATCTTGAAGGAGAACGTCGGCTGCAGATCTTCACGCTTGAGCAGGATCTGATTGCCGAGCAGCGCCGAGAGTGCCGGGGCCGCCTGCAAGGGGGTGCGCACCGCCAGGTCGTAGACCGGCGCGGCGAGGATCTTCTTCACGTATTGCTCAAGCAGCAAGGGGCTACTCATGGGTGTCTCCTGGCGTTTTACGGGGCCCTGGAGACGGAAAAACAAAACCCGCCTCTAGGGCGGGTTTGGGTACAGCCGAACGCTATCCCGCCAAATGAGGAATGGCGGTAATAATGCTTGGCTGGGAACGATAGGTTTGAACGGTCATGGCGCAAAACTAACCGGCGCTTTGTGGCAAGTCAACTGCAGGGCTTTACGGGCGATATACGAAACATATACGCTTTGTATATCAATCACTACACAGTGAAGCTCATGGGCATCGTCAAGATCACCGATCAACTGCATGAACAACTGCGTCTGGCCAGCGCCGCCATGGACCGTTCCATCAACGCCCAGGCGGAGTTCTGGATCAAGATCGGCCTGTTGGCCGAACTCAATCCACACCTGGCCTACAACGATCTGATCAACAAGCTGTTGCTCGACAAACCCGACCTGATCCGGGGGCGCAGCTGATGATCAAGACCCCTGCACAGATCGCCGTGATGCGCGAAGCCGGGCGCCTGCTGGGCCAGGTGTTCACGATGCTCGACAGCCGGGTCGCGGCCGGCCAGACCACCCTGGAACTGGATGCGGCCGTCGAGGCGTTTATCCGCCAGGACCTGCAGGCCCGCCCCGCCAGCCTCGGGCAGTATGACTACCCCTTCTGCATCAACACCTCCATCAATGAAGTGGTGTGCCACGGCATGCCAAATGCCAAGGATGTGTTGAAGGACGGCGATATCGTCAATATCGACATCACCCTGGAAAAAGGCGGGTTTATCGCCGACTCCAGCAAGATGTACATGGTCGGCGCTGTCGCGCCCAAGGCGCGGCGCCTGGTGGAGCAGACGTTCGAGGCCATGTGGGCCGGTATTCGCCAGGTCAAACCCGGCGCGCGCCTGGGGGATATCGGCCATGCGATTCAAAGCCATGCCCAGGCCAATGGCTACAGCGTGGTGCGCGAGTATTGCGGCCACGGGATTGGCCGGGAAATGCATGAAGAGCCGCAAATCCTGCACTTCGGCCGCCCGGGCACCGGCCTCACCCTGCGCGAAGGCATGGTGTTCACCATCGAGCCGATGCTCAACCAGGGCAGCGCCAAAGTGCGCAGCCTCAAGGACGGCTGGACCGTGGTGACCCGCGACAACAGCCTGTCGGCCCAGTGGGAACATACGGTGGCGGTCACTGCGGATGGCTTTGAAGTGCTGACGCTGCAGGCGGGTGCCTGAAGCCTCCCACACCGGCAGCAAAGTGGGGCCCAGTCACCCTGCTTTGTCGCCGCCCCTGGCAATCCGCCTGAGCCCCAGCACCATCCCTGCGGCGCCCAACGCCATCGCCAGCAAAAACAGCGGGTACGCCACCCACCACGGCGTGCCGGCCGTCATCATGCTGAACTCGGACATGCCGCCAATGCTGGCGATCAGGTTCAGCGGCAGGAACACCACGTTGATCAGTGTCAGCTTGCGCAGCAGGTTGTTCATGCTGTTGTTCATCAGGTTGCCCCGGGCGTCGATCAGCCCGGAGAACACATTGGAATAAATCTCCGCCTGCTTGTAGCACTGGTTGTTCTCGATGATCAGGTCGTCGATCAAGCCCAGGGTCTGCGGGCTGAAATGCTCCTTCTCGCCATGGTTGCGCAAACGCGTCAAGACCGCGCCGTTGCTGTGCAGCGCGTTGATGTAATAGATCAGGCTCTCGCTGAGGCTGAACATTTGCATCAGGTGGCGGTTACTCATGGAGGCGTTGAACTGCTGCTGCAATTCCCGGGCGACCAGCTTGATCACCTTGAGGTGGCCCAGATAGTGGTGAATGTTGTTCAGCAGCAGGTCCAGCAGTACATCCAACGGTGTATGCAGCGGCCGGCGCGCGCCCAGGCCGGACAGTTGGCTGTCGTCGGTGGCGATCACCAGCAGGCGGTCCGGTGAAAACAGCAAGCCACAGGACGACACTTCAAACACCAGGTTGCTGCCCCCGGAGTAGTTTTGCGGGCGCTTCCAGATCAGAAACAGGTTGTCTGGATGGAACTCGATACGCGACACCTCGTCCGGATCCAGTGCCGACGCCAGCGCGTGCTCATCGACCTTGTAGCGCTCGCGCAGCAATTCACGCTCATCGCTGTCGGGGTTGCTGAACAGCAGGACCTCGGCACTTTCGCGCTCGGTGCGGCGCAGCGCGCCCTCATTGAGCTCAAAGCAGATCACCAGACCTGGCCCTGGCGTTTGAGCTCCAGGCGGCGCACGAACTCCTCCAGCACCAGGGAGTACAAGTCGTCCTGCAAGTAGGCGTCTTCGATCCCGGCGTCCATGTTCGGGTTGTCGTTGACCTCGATCACCACCACCTTGTCGCCGGACTGCTTCAGATCCACGCCGTACAACCCATCACCGATCAGGTTAGCGGTCTTGACCGCCAGTTCCACCACGGCCTTGGGCGCCTCGTGCACCGCCAGGGTCCGGCACTCGCCGTTGATATCCTGGCCGATGGCCTTGTGGTTGTAGATCTGCCAATGGCCCTTGGACATAAAGTATTGGCAGGCAAAGATCGGCTTGCGGTTGAGTACGCCGATGCGCCAGTCGTACTCGGTATAGAAAAACTCCTGGGCCAGCAGCAACACCGAGTGTTCGAACAACTCTGCCGTGGCGGCCAGCAGCGCCTCCTGGCTTTCCACTTTGATCACCCCTCGGGAGAAACAACCGTCGGGGATTTTCAGCACCAGGGGGAAGCCCAGGCGCTCGCCAACCCGTTCGAAATCTTCCGGTCGTTCCTTGTACAGAATTTCGGTAGCGGGCATGCCCAATTGATGGCTGTTGAGCAGATCCGTGAGGTAGACCTTATTGGTACAACGCAGGATCGACGCCGGGTCGTCCATCACCACCAGCCCTTCACTCTCGGCCTTTTTGGCGAAGCGATAGGTGTGGTTGTCGACACTGGTGGTTTCGCGGATCAACAAGGCGTCGTATTCGGCCAGTCGCGCGTAGTCCTTGCGCTCAATCAGCTCGACATCAATCCCCAAGCCCCTGCCCACCCGCACGAAATTTTCCAGGGCCTTGGCATTGGACGGCGGCAGCTGCTCCTGGGGATCATGCAGGATTGCCAGGTCATAACGGGCCAGGCGCCGGGAGCGCGGTTGACGCCAGATCCTGCGGCTGAAGTTGTCCAGGGCGTGGGCGAATTGATCTTCCTGATCATCGCGCAACTTATGCAGCACCCCGGACTTGATGCCTTCGATATGCCAGCCGTTATTCTTGCGAAACTCAACTAACAAGATCGGACAAGGAAACGCTTCAAACAACTGCCGGGCCAAATCCTGCAACGGCTCAATATTGGTTCGACCAAAATAAAGGGTCAGGGTAAAACCTTCGGTATTACTGTAGAGGTGATGACTCAATGCTTTGTCGAGGGTTTTATCCAGGTCATCCAGGGCCAGGCCATACAAGGATTTTTTCGTCAATTCGCTGATGGTGCGCACCGACGGAATCACCTTGTGCCCCCGCGCCTCGGCCAGCAGCGAGCAGTAATAGCCATGCCCCAGGTACTTGTAGCTGCGGCACAGGTTGATGACCTGGACCCGTTTGCCGGCCTCGTTCTCCCGGGGGTGTTCGAGGTATTCCTGGGCAGTGACAATATCTTCACTGGGGAAGTACGAGGCCCAGTCTTCCTTGCGTTCTACAATAATCACAACTTGGCTTGCACTCTTGGGCGGTGTAGAAAAATATCCGCCGGAAGTTATTGTCGCCGCGACGGTTTGCTCGGATACTTCTCGCCAATGACTTTGTACCGCTGACATATTGATTGATCCGCTAGAGAACTTGACCTTTTCTATTAAGCACGATCTTTCACGGAAGTCTCGTTTAGTTACGCAACTTTTACGGCGGTTATATGACTCTTTTCTTTCGCGTTGCAACCCTGGATGACCTGCCAGCACTGGTGGCCCTGGAACAGCACTGTTTCACCACAGACCGGCTGTCTGCCCGCAGTTTCCAGTGGATGATCAGCCGCGCCCATGCGCAGCTGCTGGTGGCCGAAAATACCGGGCAATTGCTGGGTTATGCCTTGGTGCTGTTCCATCGCGGCACCTCGCTGGCGCGCCTGTACTCCCTGGCCATTGCCGCGCCGGCCCGGGGCATGGGCCTGGGCAAGCAATTGCTGGCGCGCATCGAGGCCTGCGCCGTGGCGCACGACTGTGCGTACCTGCGCCTTGAGGTGCGCACCGACAACCCTGGCGCTATTGCCCTGTATGAACACAGTGGCTACCGGCGCTTTGCCCTGATCAACGACTATTACGCCGACCATACCGACGCCCTGCGCCTGGAAAAACGCATCCTCCAGCACACTGACGCGCGGGCCTTGAGAGTGCCCTACTACCAGCAGACCACCGACTTCACCTGCGGCGCAGCCTGCCTGTTGATGGCCATGGGCGCCCTGTTACCTGGGCGTGAGTCTCTGCGCCGCGAAGAGCTGCAGATCTGGCGCGAAGCAACCACCGTGTTCATGACCGCCGGCCACGGCGGCTGCAGCCCCCAAGGTCTGGCCCTGGCTGCCTGGCGCCGGGGGTTTAAGGTGCGCATGCAGGTCAACGTGCGCGGGCCGCTGTTTCTCGATGGGGTGCGCGACCCGCATAAAAAAGAGGTGATGCGCCTGGTGCATGAGGGGTTCGAGGAGGATTTGGCCAACAGTGATGTGCAGCAGGTATTCGGCGGTGCGTTGGACCTGGCGCAGGTCCTCGGTGATGGCGGCCAGCCACTGGTGCTGATCAGCAGCTACCGGCTGACGCGCTCCAAGTCACCGCACTGGGTGATCGTGACTGACTGTGATCAAGAGTTTGTCTACCTGCATGATCCCGACGTGGACCATAGCCAGCATCGCCGCCCCATGGACTGCCAGCATTTGCCGGTCAGCCACGGGGAGTTCGAGCGGATGTGCCGTTTTGGCAGCCGTCAGCTGCGGGCGGCGGTGGTGCTATACCGGTAACGCCCTGGCGCTGCCGGTCGCCGCGGCCTTGGCTTCGAGTTCGCGCACCAGGGGCAATACGCGCTGGCCGAAATATTCCACCTCCTCCTGGAAGTGCAGGAAGCCCGCCAGCACCAGGTCCACCCCCACCGCCTTGAGCGCGACGATGCGCTCGGCAATCTGCCGAGGGGTGCCGATCAGGTTGGTCTTGAAGCCGTCGTTGTACTGCACCAGATCGGCGAAGCTGGACTTGGCCCAGTTGCCCTCACCTTCGGGCGAGGCCTTGCCCGCCTGCCTGGCGGCATCACCAAAGGCGTTGACGGCCTGCGGGTCGGCCTTGTCGATGATCTCGGCCAACACCGCCTGGGCCTCTTGCTCGGTGTCGCGGGCGATCACAAACGCGTTGACCCCGACTTTTACCGAATGGTGATTGGCCGCAGCCTTGGCGCGGATATCATCGACCTGGGCCTTGATCCCCTCGGGCGTGTTGCCGTTGGTGAAATACCAGTCCGACACCCGCGCCGCCATGTCCCGCGCAGCCCGGGAGCTGCCACCCTGGAAAATTTCCGGGTGCGGCTGAGTCAGGGGCTTGGGCTTGAGGCTGTAATGGTTGAACCGGTAGAAGTCACCCTTGAAGGTGAAATCGTCCTGGGTCCAGATGCCTTTTAACGCGCGGATAAACTCTTCGGAGCGCCGATAGCGCTCGTCATGCTCCAGCCAGTGCTCGCCAATGGCCTGGAACTCGCCCTTGAACCAGCCGCTGACGATGTTCACCGCCACCCGGCCTTGGGTCAGTTGATCAATGGTCGCCAATTGCTTGGCCGCCAGCGCCGGTTGCCAGGGCCCCGGCAGGATCGCGGCGATCACCTTGAGTTGGGTCGTGGCCGCCAGCAACGCATGGCTGAAGGCCACGGATTCATGTTGGTATTCAGCACCATAGCCGGCGGTGAAACGGATTTGCGTCAGGGCATACTCAAACCCCGCCGCCTCGGCCAACTGGGCCAGCTTGCGGTTGTAGTCGATGCCCCAGTCGGTACGTTGTTCAACCTTGCTGACCACCAGGCCACCACTGACATTGGGCACCCAATAGGCAAATTTCACGGCTTGCTGAGTCATCGTTCGGCACCTCGCACACAGGGAATGTACAGGGGTAGAGCAGCAAACGTGCCAGGGTTGGCAAAGCCCCTGGGCTGGGGCGTTTGCGTGCCGACCGACCTATCGGCCATGTTGCCCGGGCGGGCTATTTGTTGGATCACTGTTGGTAGCGCAACACCGTGGCGAGGGATGGAGCGTGTGCAACAGTCGCCGTAACATTCGGTTATAGGTAAGCTATCGGACTTTAGCGCAGCCCCTTCTGCGCCTCGCCGAAAATAAGTCGCCTCCATGCCTTTTGAACTCAGCGTTGACCTCACCACCCTGGCCATTCTGGCCGTGGTTGCCTTTATTGCCGGTTTTATCGACGCCATTGCCGGCGGCGGTGGTTTGCTCACCACCCCGGCCCTGCTCACCGCCGGTATGCCGCCCCATTTGGTACTGGGCACCAATAAACTGAGTTCGACCTTCGGTTCGGCCACCGCCAGTTTTACCTTCTACCGGCGCAAGCTGTTCCATCCGCGCCAGTGGGTCCACGCGATCGTGGGCACCCTGGTCGGCGCGCTGCTGGGGGCCATCGTCGCCCATTACCTGCCCGCCGAATGGCTGAACAAGATGCTGCCGGTGATCGTCTTCGCCTGCGGTATCTACCTGTTGTTTGGCGGTACGCCCAAGGCGCCGCTGGACGCCGATGCGCCGATCAAGAAGAAGTGGCAGTCGACCCAGGGTTTGGCCCTGGGCTTCTACGATGGCGTGGCCGGTCCCGGCACCGGCGCATTCTGGACCGTCAGCACCCTGCTGATGTACCCCGTGGACCTGGTCAAGGCCAGCGGCGTGGCGCGCAGCATGAACTTCGTCAGCAACGCGGCGGCGCTGTCGGTGTTTATCTTCAACGGTTCGGTGGACTGGATTGTCGGCCTGAGCATGGGCCTGTCGGTGATGGTGGGCGCGTTCTTTGGCGCACGCAGTGCCATCAGCGGCGGCGCCAAATTCATTCGCCCGGTGTTTATCACCGTGGTCCTCGGCCTGACCGTGCGCCTAGCCTGGCAGCACTGGTTCAGCGTGGCCTAGACGGCGCGCCACATACAGGTCGATAAGGTAGCGGGCAATCGAGCGCGAGGCCGGCAACGGTGGCAACTGGTGGATATTGAACCACTGCGCATCTTCAATCTCGTCGGCCTGGGGCACGATTTCGCCACCGGCATACTCGGCGTGAAAGCCCAGCATCATGGAGTGCGGGAACGGCCAGCACTGGCTGCCCACGTACTGGATGTTCTGCACCTGCACCTGCACTTCCTCGTGCACTTCGCGGATCAGGCAGTCTTCGGCAGATTCCCCAGGCTCGGCAAACCCGGCCAGGGTGCTGTAGACCCCAGTGACGAAACGCGGCGAACGCGCCAGCAGAATCTCATCGCCACGGGTGATCAGCACAATCATGCTCGGTGAGATGCGCGGGTAACTGCGCAGGTCGCAGGCCTGGCAGAACATTGCGCGCTCGCGGGGCACCTGCACCATCGCCTGGCCGCAACTGCCGCAAAAGCGGTGCTCGCGGGCCCAGGTACCGATTTGCGCGGCATAACCCAGGACTTTGTACAGACGGTGATCGCCCTGCAGCATAAACGCCCGCAGGCCCTGCCAGCGGCAACCCGGCACATCGCCAGGGCTGTTCAGCTCCAGCAGGTACACCGGCTCGCCGTCCAGATGGCCGATGCCATGTTCGGCCATCACCGACAGGTCCTGGCGCTTGAGCCATTCCCGGGGAAACAGCGGCCCGTTGTCATCGAGTAAAAAACCTTCGCGACTACGGGCCACAGCCCAGCCGCCGGGGGCGTCGTTGTCCAGCAGCGTTGTGGTGATCCAGCCTGGGGTCATATTCAGTCAATCCACGAATTCGGGTTTCTGCTTGCTCATATGGGCCGCAATGGCCACGCGCAGGTCGTTGGATTGCAACATAGCAGCGTTCCAGGTGGCAACGTATTCCAGGCCGTCGTTGATGCTGTGGTCACGCATATAGCTGATCATGGCCTTGGTGCCGGTCACGGCAATCGGCGATTTGGCGGCGATTTGCGCGGCAAGGTCCATCACCCCGGCCAGTAGGCTGGCGTGGTCGGCAAAGGTGCGGTTGACCAGGCCGATGCTGCGCGCTTCTTCGGCGCCGAAGGTGCGCCCGGTGTAGGCCAGTTCGCGCAGCATGCCGTCACCGATGATGCGAGGCAGGCGTTGCAGGGTGCCGACGTCGGCGGCCATACCAATATCGATTTCCTTGATCGAGAATTGCGCGTCGTCAGCGGCGTAACGCATGTCGCAGGCGCTGATCAGGTCGATGGCGCCGCCGATGCAATAGCCCTGGATCGCCGCCAGTACCGGCTTGCGGCAATTATCCACGGCATTGAACGAGGCCTGCAGTTGCAGGATCTTGCGCCGCAGCAGGCGCGCATTGCGTCCCACGTCCTTGCCAAATTCGTTGGCCACCGAGGCCAGCATCATCAGGTCGATGCCCGAGGAAAAATGCTTGCCGGCGCCGCTCAACACCACGGCGCGTACAGCGTCGGTGTCGTCGATCCATTGGAAAATCTCGACGATTTCGCTCCAGAACGCCGCGTTCATGGCGTTGATCTTTTCCGGGCGATTAATCTGCACATGGGCGACGTTGCCGTGCAGTTCGACGACAAAGGCTTGGTATTCGGACATGGCAGTGATCCTTGACTGGCGGCTGATAAGGGCCGAACTATAGCAAGGGTGTATCAGGGCCGGTAAGGCTGTGCATGTGCCAAAAGCAGGACTGCATAAAAACACAAACCCGCTCTAGACAGACAGTTGCCGGTGTTTTCAGGTGGGCAACCATAGCCGCAGGCGTGCGCCGCCCAGTGGCGAGGCCTGGACCGTGAGTGTGCCGCCTTGTGCTTCCACCGCCCGGCGGCTGATCGCCAGGCCCAGGCCGAAGCCGCCGGTGGCGCGGTCGCGGCTGCGGTCCAGGCGGTAGAACGGCTCGAAGATCCGGGCGCGCTGCTCTTCGGGGATGCCGATGCCATCGTCATCCACCCAGATTTCACAGCCCTTGGCGCAGACCTTGACGCCGATCTGGATCCGTCGTTCGCAATAGCGCATGGCATTGCGCAGCAGGTTTTGCAGGGCGCGGGCGGTGAGGCGTGGGTCGAGGGTAAAACGCTCCACGGCGCACTCCAGTACCACATCAATCACGATCTCCGGGTTCTCCAGCTCGTCGTCGATGCTGCCCAGGATGCTGTCGATAAACTCATCGAGCACCACCTCCACCCGCTCGGGCAGATGCGCCGGGTTTTGCAGGCGGCTGTAGGACAGCAGCTCCAGCACCAGCTCATCCAACTCGCGGATATGCGCCACCAGGCCTTGCAGGCGCTCGCGGCTGGCGGCCGGCTGGTCTTCGGACAACGCCAGGGCCAGGCCGAAATCCAGACGGGTCAGCGGTGTGCGCAGTTCGTGGGACACCGCATTGAGCAAGTCCCGCTGCTGGTTGAGCAGGTGCTCGATGTCGTTGGCCATGGTGTCGAATACCGCCGCCAGGCTGCCGATGTTGGAGCTGGGGGGAATATGCGTACGCTCCTCCAGGCGGCCCCGGCCCAACTGCGCGGCGGTGACCTTGAGGCGCTCCAGGTCGCGCCAATGCGGGCGCAGCCAGATCAACAGGCCGCCCAGCAACGCCGCGCCGATCAGTACGTTCATGGTCCAGTACAGCAGGTTCATGTCCAGCGGGTCGGGGGGGATGGTCAATTTAACCGCCAACTGCCCATTGAGCGGCGAGCTGATCTCCTCCATCAAGCCCCACTCCCCCAGGCGGATCACCGGCTTGCCCTGCTCCAGCAGTCGCTCCTCGTCGGGTGTGTAGCGGGCGTCCTGGCGATGCATCAGTTGCACCTTCAGCGGCGCAAAATCCCGTGCCAATTGGTCGGTGACCTCGGACCAGCGCTCCACCGGCCGGCTGTGGTACTGGCGCACGATCAGGCTCTGCAAGCCACGAGACTGTTCGATGTTGTAGTTCATGTAGCGGTCGTGGAAGACCTCGATGATGCCCATGGGGATCAAGTAGATCGCTGCGCTGTAGGTCACGATGGTCAGCAGGTAGAGACGGATCAGGGCGCGGAACATGGTGTCAGCATTCCCACTCGGAGCGGCTGAACAGATAGCCTTTGCCCCATACCGTCTTGATCTTGCGCGCCTCGCCGGCATGGTCGTCGAACTTGCGGCGCAGCTTGGAGATGGCCACATCCACCGAGCGGTCGGTGCCGTTGAACTCGATGCCCCGCAGGCGCTGCAGGATCTGGTCGCGACTGAGTACTTCGCCGGCATGCCGGGCCAGCACCACCAACAGGTTGTATTCGCCGCTGGACAGCTCCACCGTCTGCTCGCGCCAAGTCACGGCGCGTTCCGACAGGTCAATGCACAGGTTGCCCATCAGGATCTGGTCGTTGGCCGCCTGTGGCTCGCTGAGGCTGCTGCGGCGCAACAGGGTGCGCACCCGGGCCAGCAGCACCCGTGGCTCGCAGGGTTTGGTCACGTAGTCGTCGGCGCCCATTTCCAGGCCCAGCACCTGGTCATGGCTGTCATCGCGGGCGGTGAGCATCAGGATCGGCAGGCCGGCCGAATCGGCGCGCAGCAGGCGGCAGACTTGCAGGCCATCGAGGCCGGGCAGCATCAGGTCGAGGATCACCAGGTCTGGTGGGTTGAGCCTCGCCCGTTCGCGCACATGGTCGCCACGGCTGAGCACATTGACGTGATAGCCATTGCGCTCAAGGTAACTGGCAATCAGCTCGGACAGCGCGGCGTCGTCTTCGACCAGGAGGATGTTGGGCATGGTGTTTCCAAATAATACAGTTTCACATTAGATCGTCATTGATCAGAAGAGCTTGTTAGGATCCACAGCCGTGAAGGATATACGCACGCGCCTCGGCGTGCGCCGTACCTTACATTTCTTCACAGACCACCTACACAGCTTCACAGCACCGAGTCGGGGGCGCCCGTAGGATGCGCCAGTCAATATTGGGATAAGAGCATGTCAAAGAATCTGTTTGCGCCGTTTTGCCTGCTGGCACTGACCCTGGCCCTGGGTGCGTGTGGCAACTCCGCAGGCGACACCCCCGAAATGCCCCTGGCCAAGGTGCGGATCGAAACACTCGAAGCCAAGCCCCTGTCCATCAGCAGCGAGCTGAGTGGGCGGATCGTCGCACCGCGCATCGCCGAAGTGCGCGCCCGGGTTGCGGGCGTGGTGCTTCAACGGGTGTTCAAGGAAGGCCATGACGTCAAACAGGGCGACGTGCTGTTCCGTATTGACCCGGCGCCGTTCAAGGCCGACCTCGACAGCGCCCAGGCCAGCCTGCGCAAGGCCGAGGCCAATGCCTTCCAGGCGCGCCTGCAAGAGCAGCGCTACAGCCAGTTGGTCGAAGGCAATGCCATCAGCGCCCAGGACTACGACAACGCCCGCGCCGCCGCCCGGCAAACCGCCGCGGATGTCGCGGCCAACCAGGCAGCGGTGCAACGCGCCAAGCTCAACCTTGGCTATGCCACCGTGACCGCGCCGATCTCCGGGCGTATCGGCCGCGCGCTGGTGACCGAAGGCGCCCTGGTGGGACAGAACGAAGCCACGCCCATGGCGCTGATCCAGCAACTGGACCCGATCCACGCCGACCTGACCCAATCCACCCGCGAACTCAATGACCTGCGCCGCGCTTTCCGCGCCGGGCATTTGAAGCAAGTGGGCCAGGACCAGGCCAAGGCCACGCTGATCCAGGATGACGGCAGCCTCTACCCGCTGCCGGGCAAGTTGCTGTTCGCGGAGATTTCCGTAGACCCCGGTACCGGGCAGATCATCCTGCGCAGCGAATTCCCCAACCCGGACCTCGACCTGTTGCCCGGCAGCTTTATCCGCGTACGCCTGGAGCAAGCGGTCGACCAGCAAGGCCTGAGCGTGCCGCAGCGCGCAATCACCCGTGACAGCGCCGGCATCCCCATGGTGTTGCTCGTGGACGCCGAGCAGAACGTCAGCCAGCAGCCGGTGGAGTTGGGCGCGGCGATCAATGATCGCTGGGTGGTCAACAGCGGCCTGAAGACCGGGGACCGCATCATCGTCGAAGGCTTGCAACACGCACGCCCCGGCGAAAAAGTCGAAGTGGATGCCAGCGTCGCGCCTGTCGCCCAGGCAGCCGGCCAGTAATCAAAGGGATCAGAGACAATGCCGCAGTTCTTTATTGACCGCCCGATCTTCGCCTGGGTGGTCGCCCTGTTTATCCTGCTGGCCGGCGCCCTCGCCATCCCGCAGTTGCCGGTGGCGCAGTACCCCAACGTCGCGCCGCCGAAAGTGGAAATCTACGCGGTGTACCCGGGCGCTTCGGCGCAAACCCTGGATGAAAGCGTGGTCAGCCTGATCGAGCAGGAGCTCAACGGCGCCGACCACCTGCTGTATTTCGAATCCCAGAGCAGCCTCGGCTCGGCCACCATCACCGCGACCTTCCAGCCGGGCACCGACCCGGAAATGGCCCAGGTCGATGTGCAGAACCGCCTCAAGGCCGTGGAGCCGCGCCTGCCGCAGGCCGTGACCCAGCAAGGCTTGCAGGTGGAGAAGGTGTCCGCCGGCTTCCTGCTGCTGGTGACTTTGACCTCCAGCGACGGCAAGCTCGACGACGTGGCGCTCAGCGATTACCTGGCGCGCAACGTGATGAACGAGCTCAAGCGCCTCGACGGCGTGGGCAAGGCCCAGCTGTACGGCGCCGAGCGGGCGATGCGGATCTGGATCGACCCGCAAAAGCTCATCGGTTTCAACCTGACCCCGGCCGACGTCAATGCGGCGATTACCGCGCAGAACGCCCAGGTCTCGGCCGGCAGCATCGGTGATCTGCCGGGCACCAATACCCAGGAAATCACCGCGTCGATTCTGGTCAAGGGCCAGCTCTCCACGCCGGCCGAGTTTGCCGACATTGTGCTCAAGGCCAACCCGGACGGTTCCACCGTGCGTATTGGTGATGTGGCGCGGGTCGAGATCGGCAGCCAGGAATACCAGTTCTCCACGCGCCTGAACGGCAAGCCCTCCACCGCCGTCAGCGTGCAACTGTCGCCCGGCGCCAATGCCTTGAGCACCGCGACCCTGGTGCGGGCAAAGATGGATGAGCTGTCGCGCTACTTCCCGACCAATGTCGAGTACAAGATCCCTTACGACACCTCGCCGTTCGTCAAGGTCTCGATTACCAAGGTGATCTACACCCTGCTGGAGGCGATGGCGCTGGTGTTTGCGGTGATGTTCCTGTTCCTGCAAAACATCCGCTACACCCTGATCCCGACGCTGGTGGTGCCGATTGCACTGATGGGCACCTTCGCCACCATGCTGTTGCTGGGTTTCTCGATCAACGTGCTGACCATGTTCGGCATGGTGCTGGCCATCGGCATCCTGGTGGACGATGCGATTGTGGTGGTGGAGAACGTCGAGCGGATCATGGTGACTGAGGGCCTGTCGCCCAAGGAAGCCACACGCAAGGCCATGGGCCAGATTACCGGGGCGATCATCGGCATTACCCTGGTGCTGGTGGCAGTGTTCCTGCCGATGGCCTTTATGTCGGGTTCGGTGGGGGTGATCTACCAGCAGTTCTCGCTGTCGATGGCCACCTCGATCCTGTTCTCGGCGTTTCTCGCCCTGTCCTTGACCCCGGCCCTGTGCGCCACGTTGCTCAAGCCGATTGCCAAGGGTGAGCACCATACCAAGGGTGGGTTCTTCGGCTGGTTCAACCGGCGCTTTGAACAACTGACCGACCGCTACGAAGGCTGGGTTGCCTATGCCCTCAAGCGCAGCGGCCGCTACCTGCTGATCTACCTGGTCCTGCTGGTGGGCATGGGCTTCCTGTTCAGCCGCCTGCCCGCCTCGTTCCTGCCGGTGGAAGACCAGGGCTACACCATCACCGATATCCAGTTGCCGCCGGGCGCGAGCAAGAACCGTACGGTGCTGGTGGCCGAGCAGATCGAAGCGCATAACGCCACCGAGCCGGGCGTCGGTGATACGACGATGATCATGGGGTTCAGCTTCTCCGGTTCCGGGCAGAACGCGGCGCTGGCGTTTACCACGCTCAAGGATTGGTCCGAGCGCAGCAGCGACGATTCGGCGGCCTCGATTGCCGATCGCGCCAACATGGCCTTTACCGAACTCAAGGATGCGATGGCCTATGCCGTGCTGCCACCACCGGTGGATGGCCTGGGTACCTCCAGCGGCTTTGAGTTCCGCTTGCAGGACCGGGGCGGCGTCGGCCATGCCGCGTTGATGGCAGCCCGTACCGAACTGCTGGCGGCTGCGGAAAAAAGCCCGATCCTGGCCAATGTGCGCGAAAGTGCCCTGGCCGAGGCGCCGCAAGTGCAGTTGGAGGTGGACCGCAAGCGGGCCAATGCCCTGGGCGTGTCGTTTGCCGATGTGGGCAATATCCTGTCCTCGGCCGTTGGCTCGGCCTACATCAACGACTTCCCCAACCAGGGCCGCATGCAGCGCGTGGTGGTACAGGCCGAAGGCGACCAGCGCAGCCAGGTCGAAGACCTGATGAAGATCCATGTGCGCAACAACGCCGGGAAGATGGTGCCGCTGTCGGCGTTTGTCGAAGCGCGCTGGGTCCAGGGCCCGGCGCAGTTGACCCGTTACAACGGTTACCCGGCCATCGCTATTTCGGGTGAAGCCTCACCCGGTCATAGCACTGGCGAGGCGATGGAAGAAATCCAGCGTCTGGTCAGCCAATTGCCAGCCGGCCTGGGCCAGGAATGGACCGGGTTGTCCTTGCAGGAGCGCTTGTCAGGCTCCCAGGCGCCGCTGCTGTTGATGCTGTCGCTGCTGGTGGTGTTCCTGTGCCTGGCGGCGCTGTATGAGAGCTGGTCGATCCCCACTTCGGTACTGCTGGTGGTGCCGTTGGGCGTGTTGGGCGCGGTCATGGCGGTGTCGCTGCGCGGCATGCCCAACGACGTGTTCTTCAAGGTCGGCTTGATCACGATCATCGGGCTGTCGGCGAAAAACGCGATCCTGATCATCGAGTTCGCCAAGGACCTGTATGACCAGGGCGAAGACCTGATTGACGCGACATTGAAGGCCGCACGCTTGCGTCTGCGACCGATCATCATGACTTCGCTGGCGTTCATTCTGGGCGTGGTGCCGTTGGCGATTGCCACCGGCGCCAGTTCGGCGAGCCAGCAGGCGATTGGGACCGGGGTGATTGGCGGCATGATCACGGCGACACTGGCGGTGGTGTTTGTGCCGGTGTTCTTTGTGGTCGTCATGAAACTGGTGCGCAAACGCAAAGATTGATCAGCCCTCTGCAGGAGCCTGCAAGCCGGCTCCTGCAGGAATAGGCTATGGTGCTCAAACATCCTGCATTTGTGAGCACTATGCCCTTCCTCGCCCGAACCCACCCTCGCCTGTCCGCTGCCGCCGTCCTGGGCCTGGCAATCGGCATCCTGGCGCCCTTCGATTCAATCCTCAGCAAAATCCTGATCGGCTGGAACGTCGGGGTCTGGACCTACCTGGTGCTGATGCTGCGCCTGACCATCCGTGCCAAGGCCGAGGACGTCAAGCGCATCGCCGAGGTCGAGGATGAAAACGCCGGCCTGGTGTTATTTATGGTGTGCATTGCGGCGATTGCCAGCCTGGCGACGATTGCCGTTGGCCTGGCCGGCAGCAAGGACCTGGACACTGCCGAACGCCTGCTGCATTACGGCTTTACCGGGGTGACGGTGATTGGTTCGTGGCTGCTGATCGGGGTGATTTTCAGCGTGCACTATGCTCGCCTGTATTACACCTGGGAGGGCAAGGAGCCGGCGTTGCGCTTTGCCGAGGGGTTGCTGACCCCCAACTACTGGGACTTTCTGTATTTCTCCTTCACCATCGGCGTCGCCGTGCAGACCTCGGATGTGGGAGTGGCTACCCGCGCCATGCGCAAAGTGGTACTGGGGCAGTCGTTGATCGGGTTTCTGTTCAATACGGCGATATTGGGGTTCTCGATCAATATTGCGGCGGGGCTTTTCGCTTGAAGTTGCATCGGGCTTAGAACTAAAGCGTATTAATGGCAGGTTATTAGACTGTCATTCCTCACAGTAGAAAATCCCGTGCAAAGGCGTCTAATGCTTTCAGGCCAGGTGCCGAGTCAGGCCACGCATCACTCATGAGTCGCTGCCTTCGTATACTGTTAGTTCTGACAGTTTACAGCCCACGCGCACTGCTATTTCATGACTCGAACAGAGCCCTCGAAACCTCTGTTATTCGCACAATCATCAGCGATGGAGAAGCGATCATGAGCGTACAAGCGCAACAGTTGTCCCCTGCGCAACAAAAAGCACTGTACCCCAAGGCCCTCAGCGCCACCGGTACATTCGACGCATTTATCGATACGATATCGGTCCACTTTCAGACTTTGACCCTGGTGCATGACCATGACGCGGCCATCTACCGCCTTCTAGCACGACATGCTGATAATGCAGTCACCGTGGAAAAAATCACGATTGAACTGCCCGACACCATTCGCAATGGGCAGGTATTAGAGCTGGATAAGTGGCAGTCCAATAAGGTCAATGTCTGGTATGCCGTCAAGTCGCCTACGATTCATTACGTCGTGCGCTGCTCCTCAGGAACGTTGATCATTAACAACCTGGAAGCCGGCATCATCAAAATCAGCGGCACGCTGAATGGCACCACCGATGAAGATGTCAACGGGAACCCACACACACTGGAAGTCGGTTTCGACGTAACCAGTTGATCGATTATGCAAGAGCAAAAAAACGCCCGTATCTTTCGATACGGGCGTTAATAAGCGTCAAGTCTTTACCAACTGTAGCGCACACCTACGTTGGCGCCCCATGGCTGCTCGACCCGGCCACCACTGCTGTGCTCTAGGTCGGCGTGCAGTTGCAGGTTTTGCGACAACTTAACTGCGACGCCCGCACCGAACTCGGCGCGTGAACCCGATAGGTCGTTGTTGAACTCATGGTTGTTCACCGCGACCTTATTGTTGTTGGCAAACTCATGCACCATCGCCGCCCGCAGGTAAGGCTGGAGTACGCTGCCACTGTCGAGCTGGATGTCACGCCCCACCGTCGCACCGGCCTTGGCCATGATCGAGCGGGTGCGCTCGCCATCGGCGTGCAGGCCATTTTTCATGTTGTAGTTGGCGCCCTGGATCACCACGGTGGACAGCTGGGCATACGGCTCGACGAAGTAACCGTCGTCCAGCTTGATGTTGCGACCGAACTCTGCCGACAGGCCACCGCCGGTGTTGGCGTACTTACCCTTGGACTTGGTGCCGTCACTCAAGCCGACCTTGGACTCGTTATGGAAACGGTTGAGCTTGGCCACGGCGTCGAAATACAGACCGCTCTCTTCATCCAGCCAGGTTGCGTAAGCACCCACGTAGTAGCTCTTCACTGTGCCCGACGTACCGCGCTTGAGGTTCAAGCCCGAAGTACTATGGCCGGCCATCACACCCACCAGCCACTGGCTGTCGGCCAACGGCGTGTCAGCACCCAGGGTAAAGCCCTGCTGGTTCTGGTTGTAGCCAACCCCAGTGCTCTCGGCCACCTTGTACTTGTTGCCATAACCACGCATCCACACACCCGCCTGACCAGGCTCGAAACGCAGCTCGCCCATGCGCGTACGCAGGGAAGTCGCCTCGCCGTACCAGACCGTGGGGGCGGTATTGAACAACGCCATGACCGAGCGAGTAGCCGGGCTGATCACGCGGTTGTTCGGGTCGAGGAACCAATCGGTGCCATCCTTTTTCAGACCATAGGAATAGGCACCCACGTCGACGACATCGCCCGCCAGTGAGAACTGCGCGTCACCCCCGCCGGTATGCACGATACGAATCGCTTCGGGGCTGACCGGCTCTGTACCGCTGGCTGCGAGCAACAGGCTGTGACTGCCGTTGGCTTCGCCGCTGATGTTCAGGAAGTCCGTGATGCCGTTGGCAAAATCGGTACCCATGACGAAGGTGCCGTTGCCGTCGAGACTGTCCAGGTCCAACTGATAAAACGCATCGGTGTGGCCGAATATCACCGTACCGTCCACCAGGTTCAAGGCACCCACCTGGCTGTCGGCGGTCAACTCCCAGTACGACCCATTGCCTACGTTCAAGCTGGTGACATTCTGCAGCTGGCCTTTGAGCCCGGAGCTGTTTTCCAGGTTCAAATGTGCCGTGCTGCCATCTTCGACAATGACGTCGCCTTTCAACCGGCTGCTATCGACATTCATGCTCGCCTGGGCACCGCCGTTGACTTCCAGCAGCACGCCATTGCCACCGGTCAGGGTTGAGCCGTTGCGCACGTCGATTTCAACTTCCATCTCCGCGCCAGGGTGACCTTCCACGACAATGGCCGAGCCGTTGCGCCCTTCGACGCTGGAGTTATCCAGCACCAGTTTGCCGGCATCGCTGCTGCCAGCTTCGTTGGTAAACAACACGCCATTCTTGCCGCCGATGATGCTGCTTTGGCTGGCAGTCGCGGTTGCACCGTCGAGCCACACGCCATCACTATCGGCGCCGGTGCCTTCGACCACAGTGTTCTGATTGAAGTGCAACTCAGCATTGCCCGTGGCTATTGCCCCGCTCTTTTCCCCCCGGATGATGCTGTTGAACACCTGGGCAATGCCGCCCTTGTCGGAATTGAAACTCTGGTACGCCTGCAAACCGAAAGTTGTGTGGCTGATGATGGCACTGTTGCGAATGATGGCCGCACTGTCATCCAGGCGCACCGCCCCCCATATCGAGTGGTTGGATTCAACAGTGGCGCCGTCAACGTTGACGGTGGAGCCCTGCGTCGCACGGATATCTTCGATCCGGCTGCCGGTATTGACATTCAGCGTCGAGTCGTTGGCCAGGATATTTCCGGCGCGAGCACCGTTGACGGTCAGCTCGGACTTATGATCCAACTGCCAATCATTTTTCATCTCATGGGGGCCAATGGTCCTTGACTCACCGATCAGTTGATCCGCTTGGACGCTGGTGTGCATCGCTGCAAGCAGAAGCACGCTAATGGCTGAAACATGCATCATCTTGCTCAAGGGCTTGAGCTCGAATCTGGTAGGTAATGACATCGGGGGTTCACTCTCTGGGTAGCGCCTGTAAAAACGGCTTGGCTCGTTCCCGCGGAATGAAGCCTCACCTGTAAGGCGCAGAGGTTACGTAGTGAACGTACTGATGACTGTAGGACTAATCCGAGCAAAGCTTAGGTATAGGCACCGCAGTGGTATGGAAAACTGCACAACTGGCAAACTGATCCGTCCACAAGCCGTAGTCCATTGCTACCAGATGCACAAAAGGGAAGCCATGCTTCCCTTTTGTGCTTTCAGCAGTTTGTAGACTTGGAGGCGTTGATTCGTAGGTTAAGCAGGTATGCCATCACAGAAAGAGTCAGGGTTGGAGAATATCGTGAATACTTCGGCCAACCGCCCTCGACCGATGCCTCCACCCGCCACGTTCGTGGTGTAGGTGACCTCGCAAGGGCCGAACGGCGCTTGAGCCAGGAATGGACGGTAAATGATATCGACATAAAAACCGTTGGCCACATCGGCAGCGGTCAAGGGCCCAGTTGTAATAGGCTCTACAAAGGGGCCCGGTGGGAGCTGGGGGTACTGGTTGGTGATAGTGACCGTAACCTCCACAGTATTGCCCACTACCAGCCTGACATCGCCCGGAATGAAAAGCATGGCAGCCAGGACCGGCGGCGAGCCAGGCATCCGTTGTACCAGCGACTGACAGGTCCATTCGCCAGCGATGAGATTCTCATACCTTGCCGGCGCCAGTTCCACCGTCACGGCATCGATCACATTAACCGTGGTAAGGGGCGACGGGTTCTCATTGATAGTGCCGGGGCCAATGACAGAATAACTGACAGGCTGCAGATTGTTCCCGTGGCGGGCAACCACCGCCCAGGGAATGATAAACCTCGCGTCCTCGCCAGGAACCGTAGTGCTTAAAGGGAAAGGCCCGACACGCTCTTTGGAGGCGCCCCAATACAAGTAAAACTGATTGCCTGGGTGAGGCAGTGCCGCAATGGTCCAGAGTCGAATCACAATAGTCACAGGTCGGTCCGCATCGCCAATGCGCAGGGTATTCAACTCCTGTGAGTCCTCGCCAAACACTTGTGCCGGGTTCAGCCCAGGGTTCATATCGCCTGGTTCCAGTGTGCCCGGCAGTACAGGCCCTTCTACCGACAAGTCGAGCCGGACGTTTTTAGCGGGTGAGAGGAAGAACACACCGTTGCGATCAGTCCGGTAACGCACGCTTACCGTCTGAGGACCTAGCGTCGCGGTATAGGCGGCCTTGATCGCATCATTCATATTCCTGAAAACTACCGGGAAGCCCGTGAGTTCAGTGGTTTGTGGGCCAAAGGGCTGGCTTTCCCATTGCGTCTCGAACTTGTCCAGTCCTGTAGCGAAATTAAGATACTGTTCGATATGGAGATTAATGCTCAGCACAAAGTCCGCAATGCTGAGCACATCATCAGTGCTACCGTCACGTGGGGCCGGCGCAAGCGGTAGGAATGGCTCCAATAGTACGGGGTCGGTCAGTAACGAGACCGTGCGAAACTCATTGAACGATGGGCGACTGATATTCCCTGCCCGGTCAACCATGGTGTAGAAAAAATAATAAAGCCCACTCAAGATGATCTGGCTGGCGGGCAGGAAGAAGGTGCTGTTGTCGGGTGGTGGTAGCAAAGGCACACCTGGGCCGCTCACCAGATACTCTGGTCGTGGGTCCATTACCGGGCTGAAGTAAACGTTAGCTATGTCCCCCGCTTCGAATCGCCCAGGCTGGGGACTGAAGGTGTTGCGGGGAATAACAATCTCCACGCCGCCATGATTTATCAGGAACGCATTGTCGATAATGGTCCCCGCTGGCGCATTAGCCAGCATCGGAACGGTGGGTTGTTCACGTGACGACGCTACAGCGTAGGGCGCAATCAGATCGACGCGAAACGCGGCAGGGTTGGACTCGTCCCGCGCAGCACCTGGTGCGCCACTGGAATTGCGGTATTGCACGACTTTGATCTCATAAAAGCCATGCGGGAACTCAAACTCGGGAGACGGCGCCGGAATGTATCTATCGATGATTGCAGGCACGGGGTCCAAGTTGATCTGGAATGGTTCCAGAAAGGGCCGCCAAGTGGGCACCGGATCGGTGGTTGTGCGAATTTGAATACCCAGCCAGTCGGTCGGTACCGAGATCCGCCCGGTTCGACACTCCACGGTGATACCCGCACGAGCAACGGACGCTGGAATAAGACCCGTTGCATTATCCAGTGCCTCGGCAATCGTGGGCGCATCAATAACCAAAGGTTCGGATGTAATGGTGACGTCAGGGGTGCTGCTCATATCAGTCTCTCCTTAGTACTTAATGTAGGCATCGCACAAACACTCATGAAGTGGCCGGACGGCCATCGCCCCGCTGCTTGAGTGACTGCCAGGTGACTGAAATCGCAGCAACACTCTTCCCAGCCGTATGACATGCGGCCAAACAAACCAACTTTGGATTTACCCGTCAGAAGTTCAGTGAAACGTACGCGGTGTTCCAACACTCATGACGCAAAGCACTCGCAATCAGGGTTCTGGGCCATTGCCGTCAATCCAGCAGTAGATGGGGTTTGGCGGGGGGGGCGAGGTATTCACTACCCGATCGAACGGCACATACCTAGAAGCAGACCGGCCAATGATCACGCCTCCCCTGGACACCGTGTAATGAGCTTCTCCTCCGGCGTTTTTTTTCAGGGGCCGAATCAAGCGCTCGACATCGAGTATCCAGAAGGCATAGCCGGACGCATCGCTGACCTCATCCCAGTAATGCGTGAGGGTTTCCACGATATTGGGGTCTGGATTGACATCCGGGTACAGCCCGTACCCCTGGAACCGCAGCGTAATCAGATCACCAGAACGGATGTCCGCGTGAGGGGCTATGAACACCTCGACACCGAACCAGATCGGAGGCTGGGTGCTGCAGGTCAGGTAGCCATTAGGATGCAACTCCGATTGCGGGAAACGGGGCCGAGGGTAGTTGGAGGGCGGAAGGTCGGTTTGCAGCCTGACTTGCGCCACCAGTGAAAACATCGGATTGATGTTGCCGGCACGGTCTTGCAGGCGATAGAAGCAGAAGATCCAGAGCGCCCCCGGAAAACGACGGAACACCTCGCTGGGCACGTCCACGAATATGCCGCCGGTGGCGCTGGCCAACGGTGCAGAAACCAGGGTCGGCGCGCCGGTTGGCAAGATATTCATGTCTGAAAAATACATCGGCACCTGATCACCGACCTCACGCCCCAAATATCCCTGCGGGATTTCCATGGGCACCAGGGGGTTGGCGACCAGGTAGGCCTCGGTAATCGGATCAATGGGGAAAATGGCCGGTGGCAGCAACGCGCCACCACCGGGCGCATCGCGGTCGATCCTGATCGTCACAACCTCAGAGCTATCGACGCTGGGGCTGTTCGGCGTGCCGTTATGGATGCGAAACGTCAGATCAATAATTGCACTGTTCAGCAAAAATGCCTGGGGTATCTGCATCGGGTAGGGAAAGTCGGCGGCCGTCATCGGGTTAGGCAGCAACACCGGTGGCGTGTCGACCGGGCGGGCACCGCGGACGCTCCACTCGAACACGACATATTGGTCTCTGCCCGGACCCGGTAGAAACGCCCAGGGAGTGGGAATCAAAAGCTGTAGATCAGAGAAGTAAAATTGCACCGGCACCAACCCATCAGGCAGCGCGTCGACGACGATGGGCGCGTCAATCGCCAGGCTGCCTCCTGGGCCTTGGGGGCCATTCGCGCTCGATTGGCCAGCATTGTGGGTGCTCATCCAAACCTCCCTTTACACGCCTATGCATCACCTGATCACGGCGCTTGCGGCTCTGTTGGGGCAATTGAACACCTCCTGTGGTGCTGCGGATACTGTCAGAACTAACAGGTGCGCTCCCCGCTCGTCGGTTTGAGCGGCCTGACTTCATACCGATCCCAACAAATATTTTCTTGACGAGACTGGCTGACTGGTGTTTTCTGAAACCGGTTTCAATGCCCAGCGCACTGCCACCTCACACTAATAAGAAAGGCCCCGCCGTGACTTCATTCTCCGCCGCCCAGCGCAGCCGCGTGACCATGCTTGATGTAGCCCAGCGCGCCGGCGTATCCAAGGCCAGCGTGTCGCGCTTTATCGGCGACGACCGCGCCCTGCTGTCCGACGCCATCGCCCAACGTATCGAACAGGCTATTGATGACCTGGGCTACCGCCCCAACCAGATGGCCCGTGGTCTGAAACGTGGACGCACGCGCCTGATCGGCATGCTGGTAGCGGATATCCGCAACCCCTATTCGATTGCCGTGATGCATGGCGTGGAAACCGCCTGCCGACAGCACGGCTATAGCCTGGTGGTGTGCAACACCGACCGCGATGACGAGCAGGAGCGCCAGCACCTGGCGGCGTTGCGCGCCTATAACATCGAAGGCCTGATCGTGAATACCCTGGGCCATCACCGCGACCAGTTACTGGAGCTGCAACGGGAAATGCCCCTGGTGCTGGTGGACCGTAAGGTCGAGGCGCTGCACAGCGACCTGGTGGGCCTGGATAACCCACTGGCCGTGGGCATGGCCCTGGATCACCTGGAGCAACAGGGCTATCGGGATATTTTGCTGATCAGCGAGGCCGCCGATGGCACCAGCTCGCGGATTGAGCGCATGGACAGTTTCCAGGCCCAGATCAGCCGTCGCAAAAAAATGCACGGCGCTGTACTGGAGATAGACCTCGACCTGCCCCAGCGTTTGCAGACGTTTCTGGGCGCAGGCCAAGCCGGGCCCAAAGCCTTGTTCTGTGCCAACGGCATTGCCGCGCTGGCCTGTAGCAAAGCCCTGCGCGAGTTGGGTTGCCGATTGTTCGAGGACGTTGGCTTGATCGCTCTGGATGACCTGGAGTGGTACCCACTGGTAGGCAGCGGCATCACCGCCCTGGCCCAGCCGACCGAAGCCATTGGCGCCAGCGCTTTTGAGTGCTTGCTCAAGCGGTTGCGCGGCGATACCTCGGCGACCCGTTCCCTGGATTTTTCCCCGCAACTGATCGTGCGAGGCTCAACCCAACCCGTGTAGGCATAACCGCCTGCACGGGCATTTTTTTATCTACAAATGAAACCGGTTTCAGAGATCAATAAAAATGCATAGATATCCCGTTTCCATCAGCCTTTCCAGCTACGGCGCCGACCTGGTTCGCCAGCGCGGCCAGCTGAGTTTCGTCGAGCTGCTGGCCGCTGCCGGGGCCAGGCGTATTGAATGGCGTGAAGAACTGCTGACCAGCGAACAACCCGGCGAACTGGCCCAGGCCGCCGCCGCGCAAGATCTGGAGTGTGTGTTTTCGTCGCCCCTGGAGCTGTGGGTCGCCGGGCGTGCCCAAGCCAATTCGGAGCTGGCCGCCACCCTCGACCGGGCCCAGGCGTTCGGTGCGCGCTGGTTGAAGGTTTCGCTGGGTTACTTCACCGACACCAACGACCTGCACAGCCTCAGCGCCCTGCTCAACCGCCACCCGGTGCGCTTACTGGTGGAGAACGACCAGACCCTGCACGGCGGGCGCATCGAGCCGATGCAACGCTTCTTCGATGAAGCCGAGCGCCTGGCGGTGCCGGTGAAAATGACCTTCGATATCGGCAACTGGCACTGGCAAGACCAGTCCGCACGTACCGCCGCACGCTTGCTGGGCCGGCATGTGGATTACCTGCATTGCAAGGCCGTGGCCCGCCGCGCCGACGGCAAGTTGGTAGCCCTGCCGCCCGGCAGCGCCGACCTGCATCTATGGGAACAATTGCTGCAGTTGATGCCCCAAGGTATCAGCCGCGCGGTGGAATTCCCGCTGCAAGGCGACGACTTGGTGGCGGTCACCGCCGAGCAGGTCGCCGCCCTCGCCCACCTTGGCCAACCGCGTGTGGAGAATGCCCATGTCTGAGATCGATATCCTCTCGTTCGGCGAAACCATGGCGATGTTTGTCGCCGAACAAACCGGCGACCTGGCCCAGGTCGGCCACTTCGAAAAGCGCATCGCCGGGGCCGACAGTAACGTGGCGATCGGGTTGTCACGCCTGGGCTTCAACGTCGCCTGGCTGAGCCGGGTCGGTCATGACTCATTGGGGCGGTTTGTGGTCGCGGCCCTGGAGCGTGAAGGCCTGGATTGCCGGCATGTGGCGGTGGATCCCGCGCACCCCACCGGCTTTCAGCTCAAGTCCCGGGAAGAGAGCGGCGACGATCCCCAGGTCGAGTATTTCCGGCGTGGCTCGGCGGCCAGTCACTTGTCCAGCGCCGCAATCACTCCAGAATTGCTAACGGCGCGCCATCTGCACGCCACCGGGATTCCGCCGGCGCTGTCGGACGCCACCGCCGAACTGTCGCGCGAGTTGATGAGTCAGATGCGCGCGGCCGGCCGCAGTGTGTCCTTTGACCCGAACCTGCGCCCTTCGCTATGGCCCAGCGAGCAAAAAATGATCCGCGACGTCAACGCCCTGGCCGGCCTGGCGCATTGGGTATTGCCGGGCCTGAGTGAAGGTCGGCTGCTGACCGGTTTCGAAGATCCCGGGGATATTGCCGCCTTCTACCTCGACCTGGGCGTGGAAGCCGTAGCCATCAAGCTCGGCCCCCACGGTGCCTACTACCGCAGCCAACTGGACCAGGGCTTTGTCGCCGCCGTGCCGGTGGCCAAGGTGGTGGATACGGTGGGGGCCGGCGACGGCTTTGCGGTGGGCCTGATCAGCGCCCTCCTGGAAAACCTCAGCCTGGCCCAGGCGGTACAGCGCGCCAACTGGATCGGCAGCCGCGCAGTACAGAGTCGCGGCGATATGGAAGGCCTGCCCCTGCGCGCCGACCTGCCCGCCTGGCAAAAAGCCGGCTGATCTGGACCGACAACCGTTACCTGTTGCCACAACTACAACAAGCTCAGGAGCAACCCCATGAACAACCTGAAACTCGCCACCCGCCGTTGGTGGTACATCATGCCCATCGTGTTTATCACCTACAGCCTGGCGTACCTGGACCGTGCCAACTACGGCTTCGCCGCCGCCTCCGGGATGGCCGAAGACCTGATGATCACCCCGGGCATGTCCTCGCTGCTCGGCGCGCTGTTCTTCCTCGGCTACTTTTTCTTCCAGGTACCGGGGGCGATCTATGCCCAGCGGCGTAGCGTGAAGAAACTGATTTTCGTCAGCCTGATCCTCTGGGGCGGCCTGGCGACCCTCACCGGCGTGGTGTCCAACGCCTATATGTTGATCGCCATCCGCTTTATGCTCGGGGTGGTCGAGGCCGCCGTGATGCCGGCGATGCTGGTGTACCTGTGCCACTGGTTTACCCGTGCCGAACGCTCGCGGGCCAACACCTTCCTGATCCTCGGCAACCCGGTGACCATGCTGTGGATGTCGGTGGTATCCGGCTACCTGGTACAGCATTACAGCTGGCGCTGGATGTTTATCATCGAAGGCCTGCCGGCGGTGTTCTGGGCCTTTATCTGGTGGCGCCTGGCCGATGAGCGCCCAGCCGATGCCAAGTGGCTGAGCGCTGGCGAGAAACACGACCTGGAAACCGCCCTGGCCGCCGAACAGGTCGGGCTCAAGGCTGTGAAGAACTATGCCGAAGCCTTCCGTTCGCCCAAGGTGATCATCCTCGCGCTGCAATTCTTTTGCTGGAGCATCGGCGTCTACGGCTTTGTGCTGTGGCTGCCGTCGATCCTCAAGGCCGGCCTGAAAATGGACATGGTCGAAGCCGGCTGGTTGTCGGCGCTGCCCTACCTGGCGGCGGTGATCGGCATGCTGGTGGTGTCCTGGGGCTCGGACAAGCTGCAAAAGCGTAAGCGCTTTGTATGGCCACCGCTGCTGATCGCCTCCGTGGCGTTTTATGGTTCCTACTTGTTGGGGGCCGAGCATTTCTGGTGGTCCTACACCCTGCTGGTGATCGCCGGCGCCTGCATGTATGCGCCCTACGGGCCGTTTTTTGCCATCGTCCCGGAAATCCTCCCGGCCAACGTCGCCGGCGGCGCCATGGCCTTGATCAACAGCATGGGCGCCCTCGGTTCGTTTGGCGGCTCCTACCTGGTGGGTTATCTCAATAGCAGCACCGGCTCGCCCGGTGCGTCGTACCTGCTGATGAGCGGCGCGTTGCTGCTGTCGGTGGTGCTGACGATTTTCCTCAAGACCGGTGCCCGGGAGCCGTCCCCGGCAGCACCGTTGCACTCCCTGGATTTGAAGGTAAGAACCTGATGAAAAAGCATGTCGTGCTGTACAAGAAACTGTCCGCACCGTTGATGGCCCGTTTGCATGAAGCGGCCCAGGTGACCTTGATCGAATCCCTCGACCCCGCGGGCCTGGCGCAACTGCGTGAGGCACTGCCCAGTGCCCACGGCCTGCTGGGGGCCAGCTTGCGCCTGGATGCGCAACTGCTGGACCTGGCGCCGCGCCTGGAAGCCGTGGCCAGTGTTTCGGTGGGCGTCGATAACTACGACATCGACTACCTGACCCAACGCGGCATTTTGCTCAGCAACACTCCGGATGTACTCACCGAAACCACGGCCGATACCGGCTTTGCACTGATCCTCGCCACCGCCCGACGCGTGGTGGAACTGGCCAATATGGTGCGCGCCGGCAACTGGAACCAGAACATCGGCCCCCTGCACTTTGGCAGCGATGTGCACGGCAAGACCCTGGGCATCATTGGCATGGGGCGCATTGGTGAAGCCCTGGCCCAGCGTGGGCACTTTGGCTTTGGCATGCCGGTGATTTACCACAGCCATTCGCCCAAACCTTTGGTGGAGCAGCGTTTCGGCGCGCGGTACTGCAGCTTGCCGGAGTTGCTGCAACACGCTGACTTTGTTTGCCTGACGTTGCCGTTGACTGCACAGACTCAGGGGTTGATTGGCGCCAAGGAATTCGCCCAGATGGGCCCGGAGACGATTTTCATCAATATCTCCCGGGGCAAGGTAGTGGATGAGGCGGCACTGATCGAAGCCCTGCAACAGCGCACGATCCGCGCGGCGGGGCTGGATGTGTTTGAGCGTGAGCCGTTGAACCACGACTCGCCGTTGCTGCGTTTGAACAACGTGGTGGCGACACCGCATATCGGCTCGGCCACCCACGAGACCCGTGAAGCGATGGCGCGGTGTGCGGTGGATAATCTGCTGGCGGCGTTGGCGGGCGAGCGGCCGAAAAACCTGGTCAATTCCAGCGTATGGAAAGCCTGACAGCCCGACCCAACGCCCGTGTGTCGGCCACCGGAAACAGTGGCTGGACCACCGCTATCGCGGGCAAGCCCGCTCCCACAGGGATGTTCGTCGGGGCAGAAGTCTGGGCCACACCATCAATCAAATATGGGAGCCTGACAGCCCGACCCAACGCCCGTGTGTCGGCCACCGAAAACAGTGACCGGACCACCGCTATCGCGGGCAAGCCCGCTCCCACAGAGATGTTCGGCGGGGCAGAAGTCTGGGCCACACCATCAATCAAATGTGGGAGCCTGACAGCCCGATCCAATGCCCGTGTGTCGGCCACCGAAAACAGTGACCGGACCACCGCTATCGCGGGCAAGCCCGCTCCCACAGGGATGTTCGGCGGGGCAGAAGTCTGGGCCACACCATCAATCAAATGTGGGAGCCTGACAGCCCGATCCAATGCCCGTGTGTCAGCCACCGAAAACAGTGGCTGGCATACCGCTATCGCGGGCAAGCCCGCTCCCACAGGGATGTTCGGCGGGGCAGAAGTCTGGGCCACACCATCAATCAAATGTGGGAGCTGGCTTGCCTGCGATAGCGGTATGCCAGCCACCCAAGTCCTCCCTGCTTAGATCACAAACCGCGCCACCATCGCATTCAAATCCACCGCCAGGCGCGACAGTTCATGACTGGCGGCGCTGGTCTGGTTGGCCCCGGCCGCCGACTGCGTCGCCAGGTCGCGGATATTCACCAGGTTACGGTCCACTTCGCGGGACACTTGGGCCTGCTCTTCGGACGCGCTGGCAATCACCAGGTTGCGCTCGTTGATCAGGCTGATGGACTGGGTGATCTGCTCCAGTGCCACGCCGGCGGCGCGGGCCATTTCCAGGGTGCTTTGGGTGCGCTGGTTGCTCTGCTGCATGGACTGCACCGCTTCCCCCGTGCCGTTCTGGATCCCGGCCACCATTTTCTCGATCTCCTGGGTCGACTGCTGGGTACGATGGGCCAGGGCACGCACTTCGTCGGCCACCACGGCAAACCCGCGCCCGGCCTCACCGGCACGTGCGGCTTCGATGGCGGCATTGAGGGCCAGTAAGTTGGTCTGCTCGGCAATCGCGCGGATCACGTCCAGCACCTTGCCGATATCCCGGCCCTGGGTCGCCAGGCCTTCGATCAGCACCGAAGTATCCTGCACGTCCTGGGTCATGGTCTGGATCGCGCCCACGGTTTCCACCACACGATCGCGCCCTTCCCGCGCGGCCTGGTTCGACTGGGTCGAGGCTTCTGAGGTGGACACCGCATTGCGCGCGACTTCTTCCACGGCCGCGGTCATTTCATTGACGGCAGTGGCGGCCTGGTCGATTTCATTGTTTTGCTGCTGCAAGCCCTTGGAGGCTTCCTCGGTCACCGCGCTCAGCTCTTCGGCCGCCGACGCCAGTTGAGTGGCTGAACCGGCAATATGCTGGATGGTCTGGCGCAGGTTGTTCTGCATGGTAGCCAGGGCACCGATCAGGCGCGCCGGCTCATCCTGGCCGTCGTCCGCAATGACCTTGCTCAGGTCGCCGCTGGAGATGGTTTCGGCGGCGGCCACCGCCTTGCGCAGCGGTGTGACGATGCTGCGGGTCAACAACCAGGCAAGCAATACGGTCATCAGCGCCGCCACCACCGACACCGCGACAATTCCGCTGATGGCATCGCTGTAGCTGCGCCCGGCGTCTTCCCCGGCCTGTTTGGCATTGGCGGCGTTGATCGCAATCAGCTTATTGAGTTGCTCGCCCATCTGATCCGTACCGTCTTTGATCCGGCTATTGATCAGGGCCCGCATCTCCTCGACTTTGTTCTGCTGGGACAGCGTCAGCATTTCAGCCTGGGCCTTGAGGTAGTTGTCCAGCGTGGCGGCAAAAGTCTTGTACAGCGCAGCTTCTTCAGCGCCGGCCGGCAGCGCGGCGTAACCCGCCTGGGCCTGGCGCGCCTTGTCGACCAGCACGCCGATGCGCACCTGGGCCTCCTGCAGGGCGACCGGTTCGCGATTGACCAGGACCCGAAACGACAGAATGCGCAGGCGCAACACGTTCTCGGTCATATTGGCCAGGTAACCGACACTCGGCAGTTGGTTAGCCCCCATATCCAGCGCGGCCTGGCGAATCAGCGTCATACGGTTGACGGCAAACACCCCCAGAACAATCACAAGCAACGCAATAAACGCAAAACCGAGAAACGCCCGAGGTGCGATATTCAAATTACGGAGGGACATAGGAAAGCTCTCAAGAAGGGATGGCTGCGAGCGTCCTTGCCGCGACACGGTCACTCAGCGTCAACGCGCGGAGATAACGGTTCGGCGCCACTGTTATAAAGGTTGTGTGGGCCTATAGGAGGTATCGGCAGACTTGAGGTTTTTTTGCGGGGCTTGGAGAAATATTTTTTCACACTTTTGACAGTGGACGCTTTCTGGCATCCTGCGCGTCCATTTTCTAACCCGAGCACGTATCTTGTCTGACGCTCAAGCCCCCCGCCCCCGTTATAAATCGGACCTGATCTACGGTCTGGAAGACCGCCCGCACTTCACCGCTGCGGTATTTGCCGCCCTGCAGCACGTGCTCGCCAGCTTCGTCGGGATCATTACCCCGACCCTGATCGTCGGTGGTGTGCTGGGCCTGGAAAGCGAAGTGCCCTACCTGGTCAGCATGGCGCTGTTCGTCTCCGGCCTGGGCACGTTTGTCCAGGCGCGGCGCTTCGGCCCCGTGGGTTCGGGCTTGCTGTGCCTGCAAGGCACGAGCTTCTCGTTTATCAGCGTGATCCTCAGTGCCGGCTTCATGGTCAAGGCCCGGGGCGGCGGTACCGATGAAATTCTCTCGACGATCTTTGGCATCTGCTTTTTTGCCGCATTTATCGAAGTGGTGCTCAGCCAGTTCATCGGCAAGTTGCGCAAGCTGATCACGCCGGTGGTCACCGGCACCATCATCACCTTGATGGGGCTGTCGCTGATCAAGGTCGCCGTGACCGACATGGCCGGCGGCTATGGCGCGGCAGACCTGGGCGCAGCCGGCAATATGGGGCTGGCGGCCCTGGTGTTGCTGACTATCGTGGTGCTTAACCGCTTCAATAACCCGTTCCTGCGTTTGGGCTCGATTGTCATCGGCCTGACCCTGGGTTTTGTGGTGGCCTGGTGGCTGGGGCGTGTCGATCTGGCGGCATTGCCCCAGGTACCGCTGGTCAGCGTGCCGGTGCCGTTCAAGTACGGGTTCTCGTTCGACTGGGTGGCGTTTATTCCGGTGGCGGTGATCTTCCTGATTTCCCCCCTGGAAGCAGCCGGCGACCTGACCGCCAACTCGATGATTTCCCAGCAACCGGTCAAGGGCCCGCTGTATATCAAGCGCATCAAGTCCGGCCTGCTGGCCGATGGCCTGAACTCGGTAATGGCCGCCACTTTCAATAGCCTGCCGATGGTGACCTTCGCCCAGAACAACGGGGTGATCCAGTTGACCGGCGTGGCCAGCCGCTATGTGGCGTATTTCATTGCCGGGCTGCTGGTATTGCTGGGTCTGTTTCCGATGATTGGCGCGGTGCTGCAATTGATGCCTAAGCCGGTGCTGGGTGGCGCGACCCTGATCATGTTCGGCACGGTGGCGGTGGCCGGGATCAAGATCCTTGCCGAAGCCGGCCTGCATCGGCGCAATGTGCTGATCGTGGCGATTTCCCTGGGGATGGGCCTGGGCGTGGCGGCAGTACCGGAAGTGCTGCGCGAGCTGCCCAAGGCCTTGCACAACATCTTCGAGTCGCCGATTACCGTCGGTGCCTTCTGTGCGATCCTGCTGAACATTTTCCTGCCTGAAGAGTTCATAGAGCTGGAAGAAGATGAATTTGACCCGGAAGCCTCTACCCTCAAGGTCATGCAGGATCCGGAACCCACGAAATAGGAACCCTTATGCGCAGATTGATCGGCCTGACCCTGTCTCTGATATTGCTCAGCCTGAGCGCCTGCGCTTTGTTCCCCAACCGCGACCCGCTGCATATCAATGTGGTGGGAATCGAGCCGCTGCAAAGCCAGGATCTGGAAGTGCGCTTCGCGGTCAAGTTGCGGGTGCAGAACCCCAACGAAACCGCGATCGACTACAACGGCGTGGCGCTGGACCTGGAGGTCAATGGCCGGCCGCTGGCGGCTGGGGTGAGTGATCAACAGGGATCCATCCCGCGCTTTTCCGAGACCGTTCTGACCGTCCCGGTCAGCGTTTCAGCGTTTTCGGTGTTGCGTCAGACCCTGGGCCTGAGCCAGACCCAGGGTTTGAACAACCTGCCCTATGTATTGCGCGGCAAGCTGGCGGGCGGGTTGTTTGGCACGATGCGCTTTGTCGATCGTGGCACCCTGGACCTGCCCAACACCGTGACCTGGTAAATAGCATGGACAGCTTGCCCACCCTGTACACCGAACGCCTGATCCTGCAACCGCTGACCCTGGACGACGCCGAGGGCATACAGCAGCAGTTTCCCCACTGGGAAGTGGTGCGCTACCTCAATGCCCTGGTGCCCTGGCCCTACCCGGCCGATGGTGCGCGCAGTTACCTGGAACAGGTGGTCTTGCCTGCCATGGCCCAGGGCCGCGAGTGGCATTGGTCGATCCGCCTGCGCGAGGCCCCCGGGCAGTTGATCGGCAATGTGAGCCTGATGGATGAGCTGGACAACAACCGGGGCTTCTGGCTCGCGCCGCAATGGCAGGGCCAGGGATTGATGAGCGAAGCCAGCGCGGCAGTGACCGCGTATTGGTTCACGGTGCTTGGGCGCCCCGTGCTGCGGGTGCCCAAGGCAGCGCCGAACCTGGGCTCACGCAGGCTTTCCGAAAAAACCGGGATGCGCTTGATCCGCACGGAAGAAGGGCAGTTCGTGGAGGGGGCGTTCCCCAAGGACATCTGGGAAATCACCCGCGAAGAATGGTTGAAACAACCCCTGTAGGCACCGATCAGCCCGTGCTTACTTGGCGGCCATCAGGCGATTGACTTCACTGCGCACCATGTTGGCAAATTCCGGCGGTGACATGCCGTCCAGCTCGGAACGCACCCATTCGGCCCATTTACCCTTGCGCTTGGCGCGCTCGCCAAACAACCGTGCGCCCTCGCCCTTGGCCTTGCCCAGGTTGCTTTGCCACAGGTCATACAGACGGGACTTTTCATCTTCAAGCGCGGCGCGCTCGGCGAGGGGCTTGTTGGCCAGATTGAAGCTCATGTGGATTTACCTGCTGCACAAATAGGTGACATCTTACACTGTAGGTCGAAAGGTCCGAATTCGGATTTTTCATCGGCCCGATGCCGGGCGAAAAAAAACTGCAACTTTTAGCCTGCTGCAAGACTCCATTGTTCACTGCCCACTTACCCGCAAGGAGCTACTCAATGGCCCGTAAAACCGCCGCCCAAGCTGTCGAAGAGCAAATCAAGGACCAGGCGTTCAGCGAACTCCAGGCCCTGATCGAAGAGTCCGACAAACTGCTCAAGAGCAGCGCGTCGCTGGTGGGAGAAGAAGGTGAAACCCTGCGCGAGCAGGTCGCGATCAAACTCAAGCAAGCCCTGGATTCGGTGTCCAACGTGCGTGAGCGCAGCAAGCCGGTGGTGGATGCCACCGAAACCTATATCGGTGGCCACCCTTGGCAGACCGTAGCCATTTCCGCCGGCTTCGGCCTGGTGGTTGGCTTGCTGCTGGGCCGTCGCAACTGATGGATGCCTGGGTCGGTGCGGGTCAGCCCGCACCGCCCTTCAGCCCCGCGCTAATTCGCGCAACCGGGCCAGTTCGCCCCCACCGAGCATAATCCCCTCCCGTTCTGCCTTGGCCCGTGTGCGATGACGCCGGTCGCCGGGCAAGCGCCGCAACCCTGCCGCATGCATCTGTCGCACCAGTTCCTGGCTGCGCTGGGCAAAGTCCTGCCCCGCAGTTTTACTGGGGTCGATCACAATCAGTAGCTGGCCGGTCCAGGGAGTCTTGGCGCCCGGGTGGTTCGACCAGTCGAATTCAAACGAGAAATTCCCCCCGGTCAGGGCCGCCGCCAGCAACTCCACCATCATCGACAACGCCGACCCCTTGTGCCCGCCAAACGGCAACAGCGCGCCGCCTTCAAGGATCGCCTTGGGGTCCTGGGTCGGCTGCCCCAGGCTGTCGACCCCGGTGCCCGGCGGCACACGCTCACCCTGACGGGCGGCAATCTGCACATCGCCATGGGCGATGGCGCTGGTGGCCAGGTCAAACACAATCGGCGGCCCATCGGCACGTGGTGCGGCGAACGCGATGGGGTTGGTGCCGAACAGCGGGCGATCGGCGCCATGTGGCACCACGCAAGTCATGCTATTGACCACGCTGAGGGCCACCAGACCTTCTTCGGCAAACGGTTCGACATCCGGCCATAACGCGGCAAAGTGATGGGAGTTACGGATCGCCAGTACCGCGATACCGGCGCTGCGGGCCTTGGCCACCAATAACGGGCGCGCGGCGGCCAGGGCCGGCTGGGCAAAACCATTGGCGGCGTCCACACGCACGAAACCCGAGGCCACATCCTCGACCACTGGCACCGCCTGGCCGTTGACCCAGCCGCTGTCCAGGGTCGAGACATAGCCCGGTATGCGAAACACCCCGTGGCTGTGCGCCCCATCCCGCTCGGCGCGGGCGCAGTTGTCGGCCAATACGCGGGCAACCTCAGGCGAGGCGCCATGCCGGCTGAAAATATCCTTGAGCAGCGTCACAAGCTCAGTGAAGCCAATTGAAGTAGTCACGGCAGTGGTGGGTGTGGCTGACATCTGAAGCTCCGGAATTGTTATTGGAGGGGGCAACAGCCTGCTGGATTTCGCTCGTTGATTAACAACGCGCGACAAGTGGGCTGTCAACCACCGACGCGGCTTCAGCGCTATTTAACAAACGCCGGGCAGTGCCGGAGAGCGTTAGCACACAATGGGAAAAAGGCCGTAAAGGCACGATGGGAAACCGTCAAGCGGGTGCTCGACGGTTCCGTCTATGTGCTGAGTTCGCCGCCTGGCAAGCGAATGTTGACTCGGCGGCGCTCATGATCAGTCGCCCGGGACGTCAGTGGGACCCGACGCCTTCAATCGAAGGGATTCGATGAACTGATCCGGTGGGGGGTCAGTCTTTCTGGTCACGCAACACATTGCCCGAAGCACCGTCGATGCGGACCTCATAGACAACACCGTCCGCCTTGCGACCTTTTACTTCCCAGTAACCGTTGTCGTCCGCTTCGGCCTGGTAGACCTCAATGTAACCGGCCTTGGTCTTGGCGGTTTCAATGGCTTTCTCGATGGTAATCCAGCCGGCTCCCGGCTTGTCGGCCAGAGCGGCGCCTGCACCGAGCAAAGTGGCAGTGGCAAGCATGGCAGTGAGGGTTTTCTTCAGCATTTTCTTACTCCGTTATAGAGAATGACTTACAGATCCAGATTTTTAGGGTGTTTGCAGGACGAATTAGTTCCACATTGATGCTCATTCGCCATGATGGCTGTTCTCGGCACCCTGCCCGGAAGGTTAGAATGTAGGAAATCAGGAAGCACCAATGACCCAGCAGCCCCTTTCAGAAGCCGAATATGACGCCGTCACCGATGCTGCCGCGCATTGGTGTATGCGCCTGCATGCTTTTGATTGCACGGCGGCCGAACGCCAGGCGTTCGAAGAGTGGCACGACGCGCATCCCCTGCATGCTTTCGAATATGCGGCCATGCTGGAAATCTGGGATGTGGCCGACCATTTGCCACGCAGCAACGTGCCCTCCCCGCCCCCGGTGCAGGTCCCGCCACCCAGCCGCTGGCGCACCTATGCAGTGGCTGCCGCCATCTCGTTGATGGCCCTGCCCCTGGCCGCTTTCACGGGCTGGGAAGCGGGTTGGCTGCCCAGTTCCTATGAGCATTACCTCGCCGAAGACGGCTTGCGCCAGGTGACCCTGGCCGATGGCAGCGAAGTGGAACTGAACCTGGGCACCGAGCTGGTCTACAGCAACTATAAAGATGAGCGCCGGGCCACCCTGAAAAAAGGTGAAGCGTTCTTTAAGGTCAGCCATGACCGCGAACACCCGTTTGTGGTGCGCGCCGGTACCGGGCAGATCCGAGTGACAGGCACCCAGTTCAACGTCTGGAAATACGACGACCAGGTGCGGGTCATGTTGCTGGAGGGTTCGGTGAAGATCAGCAGCGATGCCAGCCACAGCGGCGTGAGCCTCACTCCCGGAATGCAGGCCAGTTACCACGGGGGCGATGCGCAACCACAGCTACAGGCATTCAACCCCCATGATCCGGCGCTGGCCTGGCGCACCGGCAAGTTGATCCTCGACAACCTGGCACTGGTGGATGCCCTGCCCCTGATCAACCGTTACCTGAGCAAACCGGTGATGCTGGCCGATACCGGTACCGGCAATATCCGTATTGGCGGGATCTACGATATCCATGAAGTCACCCACCTGGTGTCGTCCCTGCCCAAGGTACTGCCGGTCTACCTGACCCAGAACCAGGATGGCAACACCGTTCTCAACTCGATACCGCGCAAAGTCCCCAAGACCTGACCTTCGCCAAGGCAGCACGGCGTGCATTGCCGGGCAACTGTGCGCGCCGCACTGTCCACTTTTGAAACACCCATCACCGCGCAACGCCCCTCTGGCTGTGGATTCATCGGTTCGTCATCAATAGTGTTGCATTGCTGAAACACCCTCTTCCCACCAGTCTGCTTATGCCAGGTACCGGTCATTCCCCGGTGTCCCGTCTCAGGCCTGATACACCTCGCCCTACGCCCGCCCCGCCAGAAGCCCCAAGTCATTGAAAAACAAGTCAATATAAAAAGCGGCACAGCTCCTGCTCTATTCCTAACAGCGCTGTTTAGGGTCAGCGTCACAGAACAAGGAATGATGCCGTGGCAACTCTCAATCAAGGCTCACTGAGCCTCCTGCTGATCAGCTGTGTACTCAGCGCCAGTGTGAGCGTGCCCGCCCTCGCCGAAAACGGCGTCATCGTTACCGGGCGCAACGTCCAAGGCCATATGGCCGGGCGTTCTTCCTTCGGACCGGATCCTTATCCCACTACGGCCAATGCCAATCCTGGCGCGCAGATTCTACGCTCGACGACTAACGGCGAACTCAGCGACAACGACTTCGCAGGGGTCAGCAGTGGTTCCAGCATCACTCGATCCATCCTGCCCAATGGCACCCTCCCTGGCTTGAGCACCACCCATGGCAGCAGCGCCTCCGGGCTGGGTGCCGGCGCGGCTGCGGGCCATAGCGGTGGCAGCAGCCTGGGCGGACAGATCAGCGGGACGATTGAGCGTGGCATGGCCCCGCTGAACAACATCGGCAGCCTGATGGGAGGCCAGCAATGAAGCGCTCGTGGCTGATGCTCGCCGTGCTGGGTAGCTGCGCCGCGATGGCAGACAGCAATAACAACGCGCTTATCGACAGCTCCGGCCAGCAGTACAGCGGCGTTGCTTCAATCAACCAGGCCGCCGGCAACCAGCAACAACAGATCAATAGCCGTGCGATTACGGTCGGTGGCCAATCCACTGACGTACTGGTGCAGCGGCTCGATGGCCAGGTCGACCCGTCCCTGAATGCCAGCGCGGCGATCCAGGGTTCATCTTTCAGCAATGGCAACGGTGTACTGGGCGTCAACCAGTCGGCCGGGGCCAACAACCAGACAATCAATGCGGTGCGGATCAGCATCAACCCAGGCCCGCAAAGCATTGATGACAGCGTCCTGTCGCAACAGAACATGACGCTGCTACCAGACTCCCGATCCTCCTCTACCACTGGCAGCCGCCAGGTCGTTACCAGCGACCAGGCCTTCACCGGCAGCCGTGGAGTGGTACAGGTGAATCAGAGTGCAGGGGTGGGGAACCGCATGGCTAACACCCTCGGTATCACTATCAAGTAACTGCTTGATAGGTGTTTGTTAGGCCGTACCAACACTTAACCAACTAATTAGAAGCAAGGAGATACACCATGAAACCTACAATGGCTCTCAAACCACTGGTTTTTGCTCTGGCTGCGCTCATGGCTGTTGCTGCACAAGCTAGTGAAGATAAGTGGAAGCCAACCCCTGCCCCTAGCGGCACCGTGGCAGCCGTCGTGACCGACACTCAACTGAGCAAAGACAACAAGTTCGACGACACCAAAACCAACAACGACGCCTCGGCCAACCGCTCGCTGAACAGCAGCGACGGTAACCTGGGCGCCAACGTTGCCGCAGGCAGTGGTAACCAACAAGACAACAGCGCTGCCATCACCAGCAGTGCTGCCAAGGACGCCCTGGCGGTTTTCGCGATCGTAGACGTCGAGCAAACATCCAAAGACAACAAGTTCACCAACAAAGGCACGCAAAACGATGCTTCGCTGAACAACTCGGCGAACAACAGCTCGGGTAACGTGGGTGTCAACGTCACCGCAGGCCAAGGCAACCAGCAGAAAAACAACCTGGCAATCGTAACCTCCGATGGCAAAAACATTGGCGCTGCGGCCGTCACCAGCCAGGAATCGTTGAACAACACCTTCCTCAACACTGCTTCGGCTGGCAAAGGCTACGGCAACTGGGGCAAGACCTACGTCAACAACGATGCCTCCATCAACCACTCGGGCAACAATGCTTCCGGCAACATCGGAATCAACGTGTCCGCGGGTTCTGGCAACCAGCAATCCAACTCCCTGTCCCTGGGCAGCGGTTGCACCCAGTGCGCAGCTGGCAGCGGCGTACGCTTCTGACCTGACGCAGAGGGCCTTGGCAACAAGGCCCTTTTTTATTCCCGTGCCCACCCGGTCATTCGATCATGCGCCTCGCGACCCTGTGCCTGCTGTTAACCCTCACCGGCCCTTCCTGGGCTGGGCAAATGGCGATTTCCGCCATGCCCGGCGGTGCGGTGATTTTCAAGAAGGTCGAGAGCATCCGCGAGCGACGGTTCGCCAACCTGGTGGAACAGAAAACCGATTTCAGCTGCGGTGCCGCAGCACTCGCCACCATCCTGCGCCAGGGCTACTGGCTGGATGTTGATGAAGAACACGTCATCAAGGGCATGCTGGTCAACGCCGACCAGGACCTGGTACGCACCCAGGGCTTTTCCATGCTGGACATGAAGCGCTACCTCGAAAGCATTGGCATGCGGGCCAGGGGCTACAAGATCGGGGCTGACACCCTGACAACGGTGAAGATCCCGGTGGTGGTGCTCCTGGATATCCGTGGCTACAAGCACTTTGTGGTGATGCAGCGGGCAGAGAAAGACTGGATCTATATCGGCGACCCGGTACTGGGCAACAAACGCTACTCGCGGGACGACTTCCTCGCCGGATGGAACGGCATCGTGTTTGCGGTGCTGGGTGAAGGCTACGACAAGGCCAACGCCCTGCTCGATCCGCCGATACCGTTGACCGCCAAGGGCAAAATGAACGAGTTCCGGCCCGTGGGCGACGCCGAGCTGATGGACTTCGGTTTCATCCAGAGCGACTTCTTCTAGAAGCGCCATAAGGAGCAGGAAGCTCCAGGAGCAGATGATGAACACTTACCGTTGGCTGACGGTCCTGTGCCTGGCAGCCTCAATGCCCGCTTATGCAGCCTCGGCGTTCAAGCCGATTGAAATAAATGATGCTGAACTGGCCCAACTGCGCGGCCGCTTCGTCATGCCGGGGCGGATTGTCAGCTTCGGTATTGTGATGAGCACCACCTGGACCAACGCCGCAGGCGATACCAGCACCGTCAAGGCCAACATGCAGATCGACTCCTCCACCATCACGCCGCAGTTCTATGTGCAGACTACCGGCGAGACCGGCAAAGGCAGCGACCGCCCCACGGGGACCGGTACGGTCATCGGCGGCTCCGGGCTGGGTACCGGCGCCGGCGTGACACAAACCGTACGCGCCGCGGGCGATGGCAATACGGCCTATAACAACGTCGGGATCAATGTCAGTGAGAACGGCCTGGCGCCCGCCAATCTGGTGCAGTCGGGCCAGGTCCTGGTCGCTGGCGGTTCGATCTCTGGTAATAGCGCCGCTGGCAAGGTGAGTGTTTCTGCCAATAACGGCGGCCTGCAGATGGCGATCCAGGCCAACCATAATCAGGGCAGCGCCGTGCAGCAGATCGGCGGCGGCAATGTGCTGCAAGGCACGATTCTGCAAGGCAATAGCAACTTCGTTAATAACATGACCCAACTGAATGTCGTGCTCGGTAGCAACGGACTAAACAACGTGGCACTGAACTGCAACCTGGACCAACTCAAGGGTCTACGCACTCTCGGTTATTGAACTACGCTGACCCTCGACACTTACGCATTAGAAAAGGACGGCTTATTTCATGCATCGAACGTTATCGCTACGCGCCGTTGTTTGTTTAAGTACGCTCTTGCCCGCGAGCTTGTTGTACGCAGCGCCAGACGCCGATATAGAAACCCTCAAACAGGAACTGCTGGAACTCAAGCAACGCTACGAAGTACAGCAAAAAGCCCTGGCGGTCCTGGAGCAACGGGTGCGCCAGGTCGAAGACCAGCCCGCAGTACCCGCGCCCAAGCGCCTGGCCAAGTCACCTGCAGATTTCAAGCAAAGCGGCAGTACGGTGGCCGCCAGTGGCACCGGCGGTGCAACCGGCAGTTCCTATGGGCAGGCACTCAAGGATGATTCGGCGCCGGCACAGAGTGTCAGCAACCTCTATAACGAGGCCAGCGGGTTCTTTGGCAATGGCAAGTTCAGCTTTGAGACGGGCATTACCTACGCTCGCTACGATGCCCGGCAATTGACCCTCAATGGCTTCCTGGCACTGGACTCGATCTTCCTCGGCAATATCAACCTGGATCGCATCAAGGCGGATAACTGGACCCTGGACATGACGGGCCGCTACAACGTCGATAACCGTTGGCAGTTCGACGTCAACGTCCCCGTGGTGTACCGCGAATCGACCTATCAGTCCGGGGGCGCCAATGGTGGCGCGGGGACCGCGACTTCAGAGGAGTCGGTCAGTCGCGACCCGACCATCGGCGACGTCAACTTCGGGGTTGCCTACAAGTTCCTCGATGAATCCCCCTCCCTGCCGGACGCCGTACTCTCGGTACGGGTCAAGGCGCCGACCGGCAAGGAACCGTTCGGTATCAAGCTGGTACGCTCGCCTTCCAACACCAACCTCTATGTGCCGGAGAACCTGCCAACCGGCAATGGCGTTTGGTCGGTGACCCCGGGGATTTCCCTGGTCAAGACCTTCGATCCAGCCGTGCTGTTCGGCTCGCTCTCCTACACCCACAACTTCGAAGATTCGTTTGACGACATCAGCTCCACGGTCAACGAAAAAGTCGGCGGCAAGGTACGCCTGGGCGACAGCTTCCAGTTCGGTGTCGGCGTGGCATTTGCCTTGAACGAGCGTATGAGTATGTCGTTCTCGGTGTCTGACCTGATCCAGCGCAAGAGTAAGCTCAAACCCGACGGTGGCGATTGGCAGTCGGTTGTGTCCAGTGACGCCAACGCGGGCTACTTCAACGTCGGCATGACCATTGCCGCCAGCGAAAACCTGACCATCGTGCCCAACCTGGCCATCGGCATGACAGATGACGCACCGGACTTCACCTTCAGCCTGAAATTCCCGTACTACTTCTAAACGCGCCTACAGGGAGTGGTGAGTTTGAGATAAGGAAAAGCCCCGCCGCGATAAGGGTCGCGACGGGGCTTTTTTTACCCGCCCTAGCGGATCTGGTGCTTGTGCAGTAACCGGTAGAAGGTAGGCCGGGAAACCCCCAGCACCCGGGCGGCAACACTCAGGTTGTCGCTGTGGCGGTTCAGCACATCGCACAGCGCCTGGCGTTCGGCGCGGTGCTTATAGTCTTCCAGTGTAGCCATGGGCAGCGCGATTGCCTTTTGGCTTTGCAAACCCAGGTCGGCCGCTTCGATTTGCCGCCCTTCGGCCAGGACCAGGCCGCGCCGCACCCGGTTGGCCAGTTCGCGCACATTGCCCGGCCAACCATGCTTGCCCATGGCGAGCAGCGCGTCCTCGCTGAAACTGCGCGGACGGCGCCCGGTTTCCTGGCTGTAGAACCGGGAAAAATGATTGGCCAGCATCCCCACATCGCCATGGCGCTCACGCAGCGGTGCGGTGACCACTTGCAGGACATTGAGCCGGTAGTACAAGTCTTCGCGAAAGGTGCCCTTTTCGATGGCCGCTTCCAGATCGACGTGCGTCGCGGCCAACACCCTGACATCCACCGGGATCGGCTGGCTGCCACCGACACGCTCGATATGTTTTTCCTGGAGAAAGCGCAACAGGTTGGCTTGCAACTCCATCGGCAGGTCACCGATTTCGTCGAGGAACAGGGTGCCGCCATTGGCCGCTTCGATGCGCCCGATCTTGCGTTGGTGGGCGCCGGTGAATGCGCCTTTTTCATGGCCAAACAGTTCGGACTGGATCAGGTGTTCCGGAATAGCCCCGCAATTGATCGCCACGAATGGCTTGGCGTGCCGCTGGGATTGCCGGTGCAAGGTCTTGGCCACCAGTTCCTTGCCGGTGCCGCTGTCGCCACGGATCAGAATCGGCGACTCGGTAGGGGCCAGTTTCGCCAGCAGTTTGCGCAGTTCGCGGATTGGCCGGCTGTCACCCAACAGTTCATGTTCGGGCTCGGTCACATAGGCGCAGCCTTTACCCCGCAAGCGTGCCATGCCAAAGGCTCGGCCCAGGGTGACCTGGACGCGCGCCACATCGAACGGCAAGGTATGGAAGTCAAAAAACCATTCACAGACAAAGTCGCCGACGTTCTGCAGGCGCAGCATCTCGGGGCTGAGCACGGCGATCCATTCGGTACCGCTGCGACTGATCAGCTCCTTGACCGCCTCGGGTCGCTCCAGGTGTTTGGCCTGGAGTCGCAATAATCCGACGTCACAGGTGCGATCGCCCAAGGCATCCAGGGCACAGCTGTCCACTGCCCATCCAGCCGCCCGCAAACCAGGCAATAACTGGTGGCAGTCGTCACAGGGATCGACCACAAGCAAGCGACGCAGGGCTGGTGTAACAACCATGACTATTCCTTGGCGTCAAAAACATTAAAGTTATTTAGAAACAACAGTTTGGGTGAGCTGCTCATAACCCTAGCAAGAACTTGACACTACGCTTGTATCGTTTCGCGATAAAAGCTCTCGGGATACGGCATTTGGCTATCAACCCGCTTTAGTGCGGCGATTTGAATCTTTCCACGCCTTTCAAAAGCGCCGCTTACATGACGTTAATCACGAAAAGTTGAATTTTCTTGTTTTAGCATGTGACCCGTACCCCGTCATCGTGCATCAGTACAGGTACTAGCCGAACGGTAAGCCCAACCGACGGCACATCTTTTGATTGGGCACTTAGAGAGAAGACCCCATGAACGCCCCGCTCCGTATCAACGAAGCTCTTTTGATCGCAGACCGTGCTTTCCAACCCTTTCACTGCGTGGCCTGGGCCCCACAAGACGGTACTGGCGAGCTGAGCCTGACCGTGATCGACCGCACCGAAAACCGCATCGGGCGCAAACAGATTCCTTGCAGCACCTATTCCGATCCAAAACAATTGGAAACCCTGCTGCTGCAAGCCCGCGCCGAACTCAATGGCGAAGGCTATCAGCTACAGTCCTGGGCAATGCCCAAGTAAGTTAACGCAGCTACTGCGACATAACGTCGCCTCTTATATCGGCTGCAACTTGTTAAGACTATTAAACCCGTGGCGAGTGAGTTTGATCCTCGCCACGGGTTTGCGTGCCTGAAACTTTCGTCTCGCCCTTTTTATATAGCCGCCATGCCATGATCACTTGATCTTCCAGTGAGCCTCGGGCACCTTGCGCACTTCTCGCCCCCAGGAGCACCCCATGTCCGGATCAATGGCCCAGGCCTTCGCCCATAATTTCCTTGGGCACTCGCCCCGTTGGTACAAGGCCAGCATCCTCACGTTCCTGATCCTCAACCCCCTGGTGCTTTGGGCTTTCGGTCCGGTCGCGGCCGGCTGGTTGCTGGTGGCAGAGTTCATTTTCACCCTGGCTATGGCGCTGCACTGCTACCCGTTGATGCCCGGAGGGCTGTTGATGGTCGAGGCGCTGCTATTGCGCATGACCACGCCTCAGGCGCTGTACGACGAGCTGCTGCATAACTTCCCGGTGATCCTGCTGCTGATGTTTATGGTGGCCGGCATCTACTTTATGAAGGACTTGCTGCTGTACCTGTTTTCGCGCCTGCTGCTGGGCGTGCGGTCCAAGGCACTGCTGGGGCTGATGTTCTGCTTCTTGTCGGCCTTCCTGTCAGCCTTTCTCGATGCCTTGACCGTCACTGCGGTGATTATCAGTGCCGCCGTGGGCTTCTATTCGGTGTATCACCGGGTGGCTTCAGGCAATGATCCACGCCAGGACAGCGAGTATAGCGACGACCATCACCTGCCCACCTTGCACCACGCCGACCTGGAGCAGTTCCGCGCCTTCCTGCGCAGCCTGTTGATGCACGGCGCCGTCGGCACTGCTCTGGGTGGCGTGTGTACCTTGGTGGGCGAACCGCAGAATCTGTTGATCGGCCACGAAATGGGCTGGAACTTCAGCCAGTTCTTCCAACAGATCGCCCCGGTCTCGTTGCCAGTGCTGGCGGCGGGCCTGGTGACCTGCGTGCTGCTGGAAAAGCTGCGCTGGTTTGGCTATGGCACCCTGCTGCCGGACAACGTGCGTCAGGTGCTGGCCAACTACGCCCATGAGGACAACGCCGAACGCACCCCGCGCCAGCGCGCAGCGCTGATTGTCCAAGGCCTGGCTGCACTGATTCTGATCGCCGGGCTGGCCTTGCATATCGCCGAGGTTGGCTTGATCGGCCTGCTGGTAATTGTACTGATCACCGCCTTCACCGGGATTACCGAAGAACATCGCATCGGCAACGCCTTCAAGGACGCCCTGCCCTTTACTGCCCTGCTGGTGGTGTTTTTCGCCGTGGTCGCGGTGATACATGATCAACAGTTGTTCAACCCACTGATCCAGTGGGTGCTGGCCCTGCCCGCCGACCAGCAGCCGGGCATGCTGTTTATTGCCAACGGCCTGCTGTCAGCCATCAGCGACAACGTGTTTGTAGCAACAATCTATATCACCGAGGTCAAGCAGGCGTTTGTGTCCGGGCATATGAGCCGCGAGCATTTCGAGACCCTGGCCATCGCGATCAATACCGGGACCAACCTGCCCAGCGTGGCAACGCCCAATGGCCAGGCAGCGTTCCTGTTCTTGTTGACGTCGGCGATTGCGCCGCTGATTCGCCTGTCCTACGGGCGCATGGTGTGGATGGCGCTGCCGTACACGGTGGTGATGGGCGTGCTGGGCTGGTACGGGGTCAGTTACTGGCTGTGAAGGATCAACCGTTCAATGGCTTCGGCAGCACCGTCCTCGACATTGCTGCCGGTGACCAGGTTGGCCTGACGTTTGACCACCTCTTCTGCCTGCCCCATGGCAATCGACAACCCGGCCACTTCAAACATCGCCGGATCATTGCCACCATCGCCGATGGCTGCCGTCTGCTCCAGCGCTACCCCAAGGTGCGCAGCCAGGGTTTTCAGGGCATCGCCCTTGTTGGCCTTCATTGCGGTGATATCGAGATAGACCGGCTGCGAACGCGAAACCTGAGCCAAGCCTGCAACCTTGGGCTGCAAGCGCGCTTCCAGCTCGACCAGCAACTGTGCATTGGCGCTGGCGGCGACGATCTTGTCGATCCGCCCCAGGAACGGCTCGAAACTCTCCACCACGACCGGCGCATAACCGAGGCCATGCTGCTCCCGAGGCACCATCGGGCCCGAGGGGTCACGCAGCAGCCACTCACCATCGGCAAACACCCATATTTCCACCTCCGGCTGGTCGCACAACAGTGCCAGGGTGATCAACGCTGCCTCTGCCGGCAAGTGGTGGGCCACCAGAATGCTGCCATCCGGGTTCACCAGGGTGCCGCCGTTGAACCCCGCCGTGGGCACATCGACGCCCAGGGCTTCGATCTGCTGCAACATCGCCCTCGGCGGCCGCCCGGTGGCCAGGCTGAAAAACACCCCGGCTTCGCGCAGCGCCCGCACGGCAGCGATGGTGCGCTGGCTGAGGCTGTGATCGGGCAGCAACAAGGTGCCGTCCATATCACTCAACAAAAAACGGATGGGGTGAATCGTCTCCTCACTCATCCGAGGCTATGCCAGGCGCGGCCATCACGGGCCAGCAACGCATCCGCTGCCGCTGGGCCGTCTTCCCCGGCCTTGTAAGCCTGAATGCCATCGTCCTTCTGCCAGGCATCGAGAAACGGTTGTACCGCACGCCAGCCGTTTTCGATGTTATCGGCACGCTGGAACAGGGTCTGATCGCCGGTCAGGCAATCATAGATCAGCGTCTCGTAGCCGGTGGAAGGCTGCATCTCGAAGAAGTCCTTGTAGGCAAAGCCCAGCTGGATGTTGGCCATGTCCAGGGTCGGCCCGGGCTTTTTCGCCAGCAGGTCGAACCACATGCCTTCATTGGGCTGGATCTGGATTTTCAGGTACGTCGGCTTGACCTCGTCGACTTCGGTATCGCGAAACTGGGCATAGGGCGCTGGTTTGAAGCAGATAACGATTTCGGTGTCGCGCACGCTCATGCGCTTGCCGGTGCGCAGGTAGAACGGCACGCCGACCCAACGCCAGTTATCAATCATCACCTTGAGCGCAACGAAGGTTTCGGTGCTGCTGTCCGGGGCCACATTGGCCTCCTGCCGATAGCCCGGCAGCGCCTTGCCGCCGATCTCGCCGGCGGTGTACTGGCCGCGCACCGAGTTGGCCCGTGCATCCTCCAGCGACCAGGGGCGCACGGCCCCGATCACCTTGGCCTTCTCGCCACGCACCGCATCGGCGCCAAAGGCTGCCGGCGGTTCCATGGCAATCATCGCCAGCAACTGGAACAGGTGGTTGGGCACCATATCGCGCAGGGTGCCGGTGTTTTCGAAGAAACTGCCCCGGGTTTCCACACCGACCGTTTCGGCAGCGGTGATCTGCACGTGGTCAATGTAGTGGTTGTTCCAGAACGCCTCGAACAGCACGTTGGAGAAACGGCTGATCAGAATGTTCTGCACCGTTTCCTTGCCCAGGTAATGGTCGATGCGGTAGATCTGCTTCTCAGTCATGACCTTGAGCAGACAGGCGTTGAGCGCCTCGGCGGTGGCCAGGTCGGAGCCGAACGGCTTTTCGATGACCACGCGGCGGAAAGCCCCGGGGCTTTCCTCCAGCAGGTTGGCCCGGCCCAGGCGCTGCACCACTTCACTGAAGAAGCGCGGCGCGGTGGCCAGGTAGAACACCGCGTTGCCCGTGCCGCTGTCGGCGATTTTGCTGGCGATGTCGGCATAGGTGCCGTCATCGAGAAAATCGCCCTGCACGTAGCTGATGCCCTTGGCCAACTGGGCCCACAACTGTGGGTCCAGTGCATGTTCGGCATTCCCCTTGACCTTGCTCGCTGCTTCGGTGCGGATGAAGTCTTCGAGTTTCTTGGCGAAGTCTGCATCGCTGATAGCGTTGTGATCCACCCCGACAATCCGCAGCCCCTCACCCAGCAAGCCATCGCGACTGAGGTTGTACAGCGCCGGCATCAGCAGGCGCTTGACCAGGTCGCCATGGGCGCCGAACAGGAACAAGGTAGTGGGTGGAGCGGGTTCGGCCTTGGGTTTCTTGCCGGTGGCCGTCATTTTTTGGAAGTCTCCACATGGCCGCCAAAGCCGAAGCGCATGGCCGACAGCAGCTTGTCACCGTAAGTGCTTTGCTGGCGCGAGCGGAACCGGGCAAACAACGAGTTGGACAGCACCGGTACCGGTACCGATTGCTCCATGGCCGCTTCGATGGTCCAGCGCCCTTCGCCGCTGTCGGCCACGGAACCGGAGTAACCGTCGAGCTTGGGGTCGGTCGCCAGGGCATCGGCTGTGAGGTCGAGCAGCCAGGAGGACACAACGCTGCCGCGACGCCAGACTTCGGCGATATCGGCCACGTTCAGGTCAAAACGTTGTTCTGGCGGCAGGTTTTCCGAGTTCTTGGTCTTGAGAATGTCAAAGCCTTCGGCAAACGCCTGCATCATGCCGTACTCGATGCCGTTGTGGATCATCTTCACGAAGTGCCCGGAACCGGCAGGGCCGGCGTGGATATAGCCACGTTCGGCGCGGTCGTCGGTAGCGGTACGGTCCTTGGTGCGCGGGATATCGCCCAGGCCCGGCGCGAGGGTGGCGAAGATCGGGTCCAGGTGCTTGACGGTCTCGGCGTCGCCGCCAATCATCATGCAGTAACCGCGCTCCAGGCCCCACACGCCACCGGAAGTGCCGACGTCGATGTAGTGTAGGCCTTTTTCCGCCAGGGCCTTGCCGCGACGTACGTCATCTTTATAGAAGGTGTTGCCGCCGTCGATGATCACATCGCCGGGTTCCATCAGTTCGCTCAGGTCGTTGATCGTGGTTTCGGTGGGCTCGCCCGCCGGTAACATGACCCAGACAGCCCGCGGCTTTTGCAGGCCCGCGACCAGGGCAGGCAGATCAGCAACGCCGGTCGCGCCCTCTTCACTCAAGCCTTTGACGAATGCTTCATTGCGGTCGTAGACCACGGTGGTATGCCCATTGAGCATCAAGCGGCGCGCAATATTCCCGCCCATGCGGCCTAGTCCGATAATCCCCAGTTGCATGTATTGATGCTCCCAACTACAAATAAAAATGTGTGACACAGTTTATAGCGCAATGACGAATTAGTCCGGCGCCAATCGCACTAGTTTCATCACAAAAAGAGGCCATCGTTTCACCATCACTGGCAGAAAAGTCACAGCGACCCTGAAAAATAAAAAAGTTCCCTTGAGCCCAAAAAGAAATCAGAATCGCCCCTGACTCCTGCCAAGGGCCTCGACTCAAGCGCTCTGGCACCGCGATACACCGGCTATTTGCGAGGTAAGCAATGCGCACAGCACAGATGACACGCCCGCCACAGACCCTATACGTCACCGTCCGCCGCGACGAACTGCGCCAGCTGAAGGACGAACGCGAGCAGTTGCAGCAGGAAGTGATCCGTCTGCGGGCGCAGTTGCAGGCTCAGTTGGCAAACCAAGCCATTACCTGCTGAACCCCAGGTCCAACTCACAAACTTTTCACCCGCCCTTCCCGATAATCCTGCGCCAGAACGCCGCCTCGCGCATGGGCGGCGGCAATTATCGGGTTGGAGCGCTGCATGGCGAGCACGAAGTCTGCAAAAGGGTTTGATTGGGCCGGCCTGGGCTGGATGTTCCTGTTTTTCTGGTATTTCTCCGGTATTACCCAACTGCTGATCCAACTGACCGGCACCTCGGGCTTCAGTGGTTTCCGCCAGGCGTTCTTCATGAGTGCGCTGTGGTTGGCACCCATGCTGCTGTTCCCGCGTCGCGCCCGGCTACTCGCCGCGCTGATCGGTGTGGTGCTGTGGGCCTGTTCCATGGCCAGCCTGGGCTACTTCTTTATTTACCAGCAGGAATTTTCCCAGAGCGTCATCTTCATCATGTTCGAGTCGAACATCTCTGAAGCCGGCGAGTATGCAACGCAATACTTTGCCTGGTGGATCGTGCTGGCCTTTATTGCCCACACAGCCCTGGCCGTCTTCCTCTGGACCCGTGTGCGCCCGGTCTACCTGCCCCGGGGCCGGGCAATGGTCGCGGCGACGGCCATTGTGCTGGCGATTGTCGGCTATCCGCTGGTCAAGCAGATTGCCACCAACGACACCCTGGAACGGGCCATCGATGGCTTCGAAACCCGAGTCGAACCTGCCGTGCCGTGGCAGATGATTGTTGCCTATCGCCGCTACACCCAGCAGTTGAACAACATGCAGGGCATGCTCGACAACGTCAGCAAGATCCCGCCCCTGAGCAACTTCAAGGACAGCATGGCCGGCCAACCGTCGACCCTGGTGCTGGTGATCGGCGAGTCCACCAACCGGCAGCGCATGAGCCTCTACGGCTACCCGCGCAAGACCACGCCGGAGCTGGACAAGCTGCGTGACCAATTGGATGTGTTCGACAACGTCATCACCCCGCGCCCCTACACCATCGAGGCGCTGCAACAGGTACTGACCTTTGCCGATGAAGACAATCCGGATCTGTATCTGAAGACCCCTTCCATCGTCAGCATGATGAAACAGGCTGGCTACAAGACCTTCTGGATCACCAACCAGCAGACCATGACCAAGCGCAACACCATGCTCACCACGTTCTCCGAACAGGCCGACGAGCAGGTGTACCTCAACAACAACCGTAACCAGAACGCCCGCCAGTACGATGGCGACGTGCTGGAGCCGTTCTCCAAGGCCCTGGCCGACAAGGCCGAGCGCAAGCTGATCGTGGTGCACCTGCTGGGTACCCATATGAGCTATCAGTACCGCTACCCGCCAAGCTTCGACACCTTTACCGACCGCCAGGGTGTCCCGGACGCGGTCAGTGACGACCAGCTGCCGACCTACAACAGCTATGACAACGCAGTGCGCTACAACGACTTCGTGGTGTCGAGCCTGATCAAGGACTACGCCAAGACCGACCCCAATGGGTTCCTGCTGTACCTCTCCGACCACGGCGAGGATGTGTTCGACTCAGCGGGCCATGACACCCTGGGCCGCAACGAGGGCAAACCGACAGCCCCGATGTACACCATCCCCTTCATGACCTGGGCCTCGCCGAAGTGGCGCGCCACCCACGACTGGAACATGCAGGGCGATATACAACGGCCCTACAGCAGCTCGCAGTTGATTCATACCTGGGCCGACCTGGCCGGCTTGAGTTTCGACGAACTGGACCGCAGCCGCAGCCTGGTCAGCGACAGCTTCAAGCCACGGCCATTGCTGATCGGCGATCCCTACCAGCGTTCGCAGAAGGCCTTGATCGACTTCAGCCTGATCAAGCCCAAAGCCAGTACCGCACCCCGGAGTGTGGTCCAGAAGTAAACGACCCGCGCCCCGTCCAGAGTTAACCCCTGCGGTTAACTCTGGATGTGCTTGACGTTAACCCCCACTTAATTAGCTTCCTACAGACTATTCCCATAAATCTGACCAGGGACGGTGCAGACACGATCACTTTTTAATGGGAATACCTGCGATGAAACTTTCAACCTTGATGCTTGCTGGCCTGCTGGGCCTGACCTCCGCTGCCGCCTTCGCCGAAGGCGGCGCTGAGCGCGTGAAGGAGCACTTCGATAATTTCAGCTTCACCCAGAAACAAATCCACAGCGACACCGAACAGACGGCGGCTGCCGACGCCAAGGGTGCTGAATCCGGATCCACCCAACACACGCGGGATGCTGAGCAACCCAAAGGCTGATGCACGAGTAATACCCGGCACCATTATGCTCTGGTGGTGAAGGTCAATTTGGCGCCCTGTACGGGGCGCTTTTTTTTGCCTGGTCGAACCTTCCCAAGGGGAGCGCGGGAACGACCTGAGGATTTAGAGGGCCTTGCTCCAGAACAGCATGCGGCCATGGGCAGGGTCGAAGATCGAGTCATCGAAGCCAAACTTGCGGTACGACGCCTGCGCCACTGGATTACCTTCCAGCACTTCCAGGGTGATCTTGCAGCAACCGCGCTGGCGGGCGATTTCCTCGACCTTTTGCAGCATTTTCTGGCTCAGGCCCAGGCCTCGGAACGGTTCCTTGACCACCACATCATGCACGTTGACCAGCGGCCGGCAGGCAAAGGTCGAAAACCCTTCAAAACAGTTAACGAGCCCGGCAGGCTCGCCGCCAACAAAGGCCAGCACGCTGAAGGCATGGGGACGCTTGGCCAATTCCGCCGGCAATTGTTGCAGCAGGTCGGCGGACAGGGCATGGCCACCGCCCATGGGGTCTTGTGCATAGTGGTTGAGCAACAGGCCAATGGCCTCGGCGTGCACGGAGTTGCTGTAGCTGGCTTGCAGCACCAATATTTCTGCGGCTTCCATTTCCTTCCTCGATAACTGCCCGGCAGGGATGAGCTCCCCGCAAAAGCTCGATTGTAAGCGGGGTGTAGGGGTTAGATGAAGGAGATTAACTACAACTTGGCGCGGGAAAAAGCCATCAGGCAAATGATTGTGTCAGTGGGCCAATGGCCACTACTGACCAAAGCGTTGCAACTGCATTTCTTGCAAACGACTGAGGGTGCGGCGGAACGCAAACTCCAGGTAACCCTCGGTGTACAACTCGGCCAAGGGCACCCTGGCTTCGATGTACAGCGGGACCTTGCGGTCGTAGCACTCATCCACCAGGGCGATAAACCGGCGCACACTGTCATCGTGCACCGACAACGCCGGCAGCTCGCGGTCGCCCGCCTCCACGCGCTGGGCACCATCCTCGGTACCACGGGCAATCCGCCCAGGACGTGTCGAGGCGCTCAGCCCGGGCACTTCGCCGAGCAATATGGCGCTATAGCGATCACACAGCTGCATGAAATCCATGGCCGCCAGCGGTTGTTCGCACAGATCAGCGTAGCGGCACCACAGCACCGTTTCGCTGGACTGCACCGTAACAATGCGCCGCGAACCGACCATAACCGGCGCCTCACTGCAGGCTTGTCCAGCGCTCAAACGCTGGAAAACCGCGGCCAATGCTCGTGGTTGATCGACCCAGTAGCGCTGCTCGGCGGTGCCCGGATGCAAGCGGTGATCCTCACTGCCGTCTACCGCCACCACCTGCATATGGGCCTCAATCGCCTCGATAGCCGGCATGAAGCGTTCGCGGTTGAAACCGTCGGCGTACAACTGCCTGGGTGGCTGGTTGGAGGTGCAGACCATTACCACCCCTTCGTCGAACATCACCTGGAACAGGCGCCCGAGGATGATCGCGTCACCAATGTCATTGACGAACAGCTCGTCGAAACACAGCACCCGCACGTCCCCGGCCAACTCGCGGGCCAGGGCCTGCAAAGGGTCCGGGGTGCCGGTCAACTGGAACAGACGTTGATGGACCCAGCCCATGAAGTGATGGAAGTGCTGGCGCCGCGCGGGCACTCGCAGGCTCTGGTGGAACTGATCCATCAGCCAGGTCTTGCCCCGCCCCACCGGCCCCCACAGATAAACGCCGGTGACCGGTGCGTCGGCGCCCTGGTGCAATGCCCCATGGCAGGCCTGCAACGCCTCGACCGCCCGGCGTTGCGCGTCGTCTGCCACAAAACCATCGGCCAGGGCCCGCTGGTAGGCGGCCAGTGGTGAGTCGGCCGTCATGCGAGGCTTTTGCTGACCACCTCGAACACATCGCTGGACAGCTCGCCCGAACCACGGATGCGCTCCAGCTCAGCCTTCATCAGCGCCTGACGGGCGCTGTCGTATTTGCGCCAGCGGGTCAGTGGCGCCAACTGCCGCGAGGCGATCTGCGGGTTGAAGGCATTCAGCTCGATCACCAGGTCCGCCAGAAAGCGATAGCCCGAGCCATCGGCTGCATGGAAGTTGATCAGGTTCTGCCCGGCAAAGGCACCGACCAGCGCGCGCACCTTGTTCGGGTTCTTGATATTGAACGCCGGGTGCTGCATCAGGGCCTTGACCCGCGCAAGCCCGCCCGGCAACACGCTCCCGGCCTGGACGCTGAACCATTGGTCCATGACCAGGGGGTTGTCCTTGAAGTTCTCGGCAAACACTTGCAGGGCCGTGGCCTTCTCGGCATCGAACGGCGAGTTGACCAGCACCGCCAATGCCGTCAGGCGTTCGGTCATGTTGTCACACGCGTCGAACTGCTCCAGGGTCGCCGCCAGTACTTCGGGCTTGCCGCTGAGCATCAGGTAAGACAGCGCGATGTTCTGCAGGGCGCGGCGCGCGAAGTGCTCGGCCGACGCCACGTAAGGCGTGTTGCGCGACAGGTCGCGGTTAGCCTGGTAGCGCAGCCACAGGCCTTCGAACAGATTATCGGCCAACTGCTTGCGCGCAAACTCGCGGGCAGCGTGGATCGCATCGACGTCAGCCACTTCGCTGATTTCGGTCAGGTAGGCTTCACCCGGCAACGACAACATTTCGGCGACCATGGCCTGGTCCAGGCTTTCGTCGCTCAACACGCTGCGCAGCGCATTGACCAGCCGTTGATCCAGCACCAGGGCCTGGCCCTGCTGGTGTTGGCTGATCAGGTCCTGCAACACCTGCACCGCCAGTTGCTGGCCCGCCTCCCAACGGTTGAAGCCGTCACTGTCGTGCTGCATCAGGAACATCAACTGGTCACGGCTGTAGGGGAAGCTCAGCTTCACCGGCGCCGAGAAGCCACGCAGCAGCGACGGCAAGGGTTGTTCAGGGATATCGACGAAGGTGAACGTCTGCTCGGCCTCAGTCACCGACAACACTCGCGAGGTGCCCTGCGCCGCCGCTTCACCGGCCAGACGCAACGGCAGATCAGCCCCATTGGCGTCCAGCAGGCCCAGGGCCACCGGAATCACGAATGGCAGTTTTTCTACGTTGTCCGGGGTTTGCGGGCAGCTCTGGCGCAAGGTCAGGCTGTAGGTCTTGGCGGTAGCGTCGTAGGACTCGCTCACTACCAGGCGTGGCGTGCCGGCCTGGCTGTACCAGCGTTTGAACTGGGTCAGGTCGGCACCGTTGGCGTCTTCCATGGCCTTGATAAAGTCATCACAGGTCACGGCCTGGCCGTCGTGGCGTTCAAAGTACAGGTCACTGCCTTTGCGAAAGCCCTCGGCGCCGAGCAAGGTGTGGATCATCCCGACCACTTCCGAACCCTTTTCGTACACGGTCAGGGTGTAGAAGTTGGAGATTTCGATAAAGCTGTCCGGGCGCACAGCGTGGGCCATCGGCCCTGCATCTTCGGCGAATTGGTGGGTGCGCAGGTAGGCCACATCCTGGATACGCTTGACGGTGGCCGAGTTCATATCCGCAGAGAAGTGCGAATCGCGGAACACCGTGAAGCCTTCCTTGAGCGACAGCTGGAACCAGTCGCGGCAGGTCACGCGGTTGCCCGACCAGTTGTGGAAGTATTCGTGGGCGACGATGGCCTCGACGCGCTGATGCGCGGCGTCGGTCGCGGTTTCGGCGCGGGCAAGCACGGCGCTGGAGTTGAAGATGTTCAGGCCCTTGTTTTCCATGGCGCCCATATTGAAGTCGTTGACGGCGACGATCATGAAGATATCCAGGTCGTATTCGCGACCATAGACTTCTTCATCCCAGCGCATGGACTTCTTCAGGCTGTTCATGGCGTGCTGGCACTTGTCGATGTTTTCCGGCTCGACATAAATGCGCAGCGCGACGGTGCGCTGGCTCATGGTGGTGAAGGTGTCTTCGACGCACCACAGGTCGCCGGCCACCAGGGCGAACAGGTAGGCCGGCTTCTTGAACGGGTCTTCCCAGGTCGCCCAGTGCCGACCGTCTTCACCGGGGCCGCTGGCAATCGGGTTGCCGTTGGACAGCAGCACCGGATAGCTGTGCTGCTCGGCGATCACCGTGGTGGTGAACGTGCTCATCACGTCCGGGCGGTCAAGGTAGTAGGTGATCTTGCGGAAGCCCTCGGCCTCGCATTGGGTACAGAACATGCCACCGGACTTGTACAAGCCTTCCAGGGCGGTGTTGGTTTGCGGGTGGATGCGCACGCTGGTGTCGACCGTGAAGCTGTCACTGGTCGGCTGCAACGTCAGGTGGCTCTCGCTCAATTGGTAGTCGGTGGCGCTCAGTTCCTGGTCACCCAGGGCCACACTCAGCAGTTCCAACTGCTGGCCATCGAGCACCAGCGGCGGCAGGCCGGTGCCGCGCTCGGGATTGCGGCGCATCACCAGCTGCGCGTGGACCAGGCTATGGTCCTCGAACAACTCGAAGGTCAGGTGAGTCTCGTCGATCAGGTACTCGGGCGCCTGATAGTCCTTCAGGTAAATCATCTTCGGTTGTTCGGTGCGCATGCGTGAAATCCTTCTACTGATGCACGGCGAGCTGGTAAGCCGTGTATTTACGAATATTGATAACGCCGGTATCGAAGATCAGGTATTGGCCCTTGATCCCCAGCAGCGTGCCTTCGGCAATCGGGTTCTTGTCCAGGTTGAAACTGACGATCTTGGCTGGATATTGCTCCACCGGGTAGCGGATTTCGAGGGGCTCGATATCGGTTACCGGTTGGATGGCCTGCAGGCCAAAGCGTTCCTGCAATTGCAGCAGGCCATCGGCGCAGGAGACAAACAGCTCGTCGCGTACCTGCGCAAGGTCTACCGCTGCCGCGTCGCCCTTGAGCAAGGCGCGCCAGTTGGTCTTGTCGGCGACCTGGCTGCGCAGCACATCTTCGACAAAGCCCGATTGCTGGCGCGTGGCCACGCGCATGATCGGCAATGCCTGGCTCGCGCCCTGGTCCAGCCAGCGCGTGGGCAACTGGGTGGCGCGGGTGATGCCGACCTTGATCCCCGACGAGTTCGCCAGGTACACCACATGGTCGGTCATGCAGAATTTCTCGCCCCAGGCCGGATCGCGGCAAGTGCCGGCATCGAAATGGCAGCGCTCGGGGCTCATGATGCACAGGTCGCACTGGGCCAGCTTGGTCATGCACGGGTAGCAATAGCCCTGGCTGAAGCTGGTCTTGGTCTTGCGTCCGCAATGGGTGCAGTGGATCGCACCGAGGTATTCCAGGCGTATATGAGTGCCAATCAACGGGTTGACCGGCACCTCGGTGTCGCCCAGGCGAAAAGCGTATTGAACGGTCGGCGAACCCAGTTGCGCCGACATCTTGCTGACTGCACCACGGCCAATCTCAATCAATGGATGGCATCCGACTTGAACAGGATGTTTTCCACCGGGGTCGACTTCGATTGGCATTCCTGCGGGCCCATATAGCCGGTGCGCTGGTCTTCCGGCAGGTTTTGCAGCTCCCAGGCGATCATGGCCTGCAACGACAGCTCGCGCTGTTCGGCAGTGAGCTTGCGGCCGTCGGCCCATTTACCGATTTCCACAGCGAGCTTGAGGCTCTGGTAGATATCCGGGGTGATGTTTTCGATCATTTCAGCAAAAGAGGACATAAGACTCTTCCTTCAATAATGGGCAAAGATTCAAGCGTTACGTTTATGGCAGCTGTACAACCCGCCGAGCAAACCGGTGATGCAACCCGCCACCAGGCCGCCGACATGGGCCGCATTGGCGATTTCGCCAAAGCCGATCATCGAGACCAGGCCCGACAGGCACAGCACCAGCCACACCAGCATCATCACCAGCACGCCGCGCGGCAGGCGATACGCCGGGTTGGGCGCAAGCAACTGGTAGATCCAGCAATGGCCGAGCAAGCCGTACAACACGCCGGACAGACCACCGAACAGGCCGGGCCCGCCAAAGGTGTATTGCGCATAGTTGGAGGCCAGGCTGAACAGCATCGTCAGGCCCAGCAGGTTGATACTGCCCTGACGGGCCTCGATGCGCCGCCCCAGCTCCCAGTACCACATGCCGTTCATGGCCAGGTGGAGGATGCCGAAGTGGATCAGCATCGGCGTGACCAACCGCCACCACTGCCCTGCCGCCAGGCTGTCGGCCAGGGGCGTGAAATACAGGTACTCACCGGCCACGTGGAAATTCAGGAACGTCAGCCAGCTCATGGTTTGCAGGTTGTCGCCAAGCATCGTGACCGCAGCGACGACCAGGCTCAGCAGCAACACACCTGCGGTCAGCGGGCTGTGGCGCAGTTGCTGGAGGAAGCCGGGACGCTTGGCTACCGGTTCCTGGGGAATATCCAGCTGCTGGTCCGGATCGCCGGTCGGGAAACGCTGATACAGGCTGCGCACGTCTTCGCTGATCGCGTCCGGCACCCACAGCACCTGCTCGCCGGCCTCTTCGCTGACGCGATGGGGCACCTGCATGCGCTGCAACAGCTTGACGAAGCCAGCCAGGTCGACCGTCAGCGGCAAGCGTAAAACGGCCACGTTACTCATGAATCACCTCAGGGCGCTCGACATCGACCCACACGAACTTGTTGGGGTCCAGGCAGGTTTCCTGATCCAGGCGATACGCCACCAGCTTGCCGTAGAGCACTGCGCTGTAGTCCAGGCAGGCCAGGTTCGAGCGGATCGGCGCCGGTTTGCCGCTACGCCAGTAATGGCCGACAAACAGCAAGGGTTCATCGACGCCATAGCGCAACAGGGAGTTTTTCTCGGTCGAAGACAACGGCGTACGGGCCACCGGATCGGGCAAGGCATCCGGTTGGAACACGATATCGCCGTAGGTCTTCGGGTCGTCTTCCCAGAACTTGGTGCGAAAGAACGAACGGGTCAGGCCATCGCCGCCGGTCAGCGTCAGGCCGTCCGGCAGGCGCATATCGGTGCCGCGCAGCAGGCGATCGAAGGCGTTGCAGGCAAAACTGCCCGGCACCGCCGCCGCCTGCAGGAAATGCTCGTCGATGCAGCCGTCGGGGAATTGCCGGCGCAGCGGTTCGATCAACCCCGAATCCCAGCAGGCGTGCACCATGCGGAAACGCCCGGCATCGACAAACAACGGCATGTCGTAGAACCAGCCGAGGAAGTCATGCCAGTCGCCGGGGTGGTGTTCGAACTGGGTCAGGGTCTCGTGAATCAGCCGCGCGTGGCGTGGCGAATGTTCGCGCACGTACTGCTTGCCACTGCCGGGCGGCGCCAGGGTGCTCCAGCCCAGGGCGTTGAACTCGTGGTTGCCCATGATGCACAGCGCCTGGCCGGCTTCGACCATGTCGTGGACGATATGCAGCGCCTCACGGATGCGCGGGCCACGGTCGATGATATCGCCGAGGAACACCGCCATGCGTGATGGGTGGCGCCAGACGCCGCCCTGCTTGTGGTAACCCATCTGGTCGAGCAGGTGCTCAAGGGTATGAGCGCAACCGTGCACGTCACCAATCAGGTCGTAGCTACGCGCGGGATCGAGCATCAGTCGCCTCCACCCCCCAAGCGGCTGCCCCAGCCCAGCTTGGTGCGGCACACTTCGTAGTAGTTGTGATCCAGTGGGTGGATCAACCGCAGCTTCTGCGCCTTTTTGCTCACGGTGATGGTGTCACCGGGGGCGCAGGTGAAGTGGTTCTGCCCGTCACAGGAAACTTGCGGGTAGATCTGCATGTCTTTGGAGACCACGATTTTCAACTCACTGTTGCCATCGACCACAATCGGTCGGCTAGACAACATATGGGGGTACATCGGCACGATCACAATGGCATCCAGCTTGGGATGCATGATCGGCCCGCCGGCCGACAGCGCATAGGCCGTGGACCCGGTGGGCGTGGCGACAATCAGGCCGTCGGCCTTCTGGCTGCAGACGAACTGGCCGTCGATATACAGCTCGAACTCGATCATCCGCGTCGACTTGCCGGGGTGCAGCACCACATCGTTGAGGGCATCGCCCTGGCCGATGGCTTCGCCATGGCGGCGCACTTCGGCTTGCAGCAGGAAGCGGTTTTCCACCAGGTAGTGGCCGTCCAGCACCTTGGCCACTTCAACTTCCAGGTCGTCGGGGCGGATATCGGTGAGGAACCCCAGGCTGCCCCGGTTGATCCCCAGCACCGGCACGTTATGCCGCGCCAGGGCCCGGGCGGCGCCCAGCAGGCTGCCGTCGCCGCCGACCACAATCACCATGTCGCAGACTTCACCGAGCATTTTGCGCGACGAGGTCTGCAGGCCGTGGCCCGGCAGAATCTCGGCGATGGTGTCTTCGAGGATCACATGCAGGTGGCGCTCAAGCAGAAACTTTTTCAGCCGGCGGACCGTGTCCAGAACCTGGGTACTGCCCAGGCGACCGATGATGCCGATATTGCGAAATTGCTCCATGGGGCTCCTGCAGGGTTTGGGTCTGGCAAAAAGAACGATTATGGGCGAAAGGCCGCATTAGACAAAATCCTTTGTCGCCCCAGGCCCCAGACGACAACGGTTCTCAACACTCCCCGGGGTCACGCGGCGAGTAGGAAACAGCTATGCTCGGACCATGAATCCGTTTCCCGACCTGCAGCCTCTGCCCCGTCAATTGCGTCATCCCGCAGTGCGGGACCTGGCGTGGGTGATCCTCGCCCCGCCGATGCTCGCGCAGACGCCCTGGCCACAACGTCACCCCCTGGCCGGCAGTGACTGGGTGCAGCAGCCTGCGGCCCTGGAGCAATGGCTCAGGCGCCTGGACCAGGACAGCAGCGCCCTGCTGCATTGGCTGAGCCTGGCACGCACCCGGCGCCTGGGCCTGTATTACGAACGCCTGTGGCAATTTGCCGTGCAGCACGCCCCTGGCGTGGAGTTGCTGGCGGCCAACCTGCCGATCCGCCAGGCCGGGCACACCCTGGGTGAGCTGGACATGCTGCTGCGCGACCGTGACGGCGTGCATCATCTGGAGTTGGCGATCAAGCTTTACCTCGGCCCCCAGGACGGCAACGGCCAGGACACCGCGCAATGGCTGGGTCCGGGTTGTCACGACCGCCTGGATCGTAAGCTGGCGCATCTGGCAGACCACCAACTGCCCATCTCGGCCAGGGCGCAAAGCCGGGAGGTGCTGGCGACGCTGGATATCCAGGAGTTCACCGCCCATCTGTGGCTCGGCGGCTACCTGTTGTACCCCTGGCCCGGCGAGGCCGCCCCGCCCCTCGGCGCCCACCCCCAGCATTTGCGCGGGCGCTGGTTGCATCAGCGCGATTGGCAGGACTTTATCCAGGCCAGCCCGCCGGGCCGCTGGCAGCCCCTGCCGCGCCATGCCTGGCTGGCGCCGGCGCATTACCCGGCGGAAGAAATCTGGAGTGAAGAGCAGATGCAGCGCTGGCTGGTCGACCTGGACCCGATGGCGCCGGCGCAGTTGTTGGTGCGCATGATGGAGAACGGCGGGGATTGGGAGGAAGCGGAGCGGCTGTTTCTGGTGGCGGATCTTTGGCCGAATGTGCCGGGGGCTAGCTGATCGTTTTGCGGTGGGTTTGAAGGCCTTGTCGCAGGCAAGCCAGCTCCCACATTCAAGCGCATTCCAAAGGATGTACGCGGCCACATGTGGGAGCGGGCTTGCTCGCGATAGCGGTAGCGGTAGCGGCAGCGCTACAGGCTATCAATATGCCGATAATCCACCTGCAACCCGGCGGCCAGCTCCCGCGCCCGCCCCAGCCGGATCGGCCCACGTTCGATATCCACCAACAGCCCCAGGCAATCCAACACCGGCAATTGACCAATATTCTTGAGCCGGCCATCGGTAATCACCAGCAACCGCTGCTGTTCAGCCGGATAGCGCTTGCGCCGCGCCGCCAGCCAATGCCCGGCCTCGGTCAACGCCGCCAGCAACGGCGTCCCTCCACCGGCGCCCAGGCCATCCAGCCAACGCCCCAGGCCCTTGGCCGCTTTCAAGCCTTGTACCTGCCAGCTCGGCACTTGCCCGCTGGCGGTCAACAACGCCAGTCGCGCCCGCTGCCGATAGGCGTCGTCGAACACCTGCGCGAGCAAGCCCTTGGCATCGCTAAGCGCCTGATGCCGCCGAGTGGACGCCGAGGCATCGACAATCACCAGCCACAGCTCATGGGAGGCACGGCTGCGGTTGCAGTACACCAGGTCTTTACGCGATTGTGGTCGCCCGCCCAACAAGGTGCCCGGCCAATTGACCATCCCCTCGGCGCCGTTGCGCGCCCGCCCTTGCCTGCCTTGATCCAGTCGACCCGCCTTGGGCCGGGCATCCGCCCCCGCGTCAGGTCGGGGGCGAATGCCTAGGGCTTTTTTGGCCAGGTGGGTATTTCACGGCGGGCACCCGTTACTTGTGTAGACGGAGGCATTTCACCCCACTGTCCCTGGCCGCTGCTGGGGTCAGTGGGTTTGGGCGCCGGCGCATTTTCCGGCGGGTGGGCGGCAGATGAATGCTCCTGGCGACGATGGCGCAGGGCAAATTCGGCAACGGCCTCTATATCTTCTTCAGCGATGGCCGCAGCCCCACGCCACGCCGCATGGGCCCGCGCCCCGCGCAACCACACCAGATCGGCGCGCAGGCCATCCACACCAGCGGCAAAGCAGCGCTCGGTAATCTGCGCCAGGGCCTGGTCATCCAGGGCGATGCTTTCCAGGCGTGCACGGGCCTGGGTGCAACGCGCACGCAGCGCCGCTTGCTGGTCAGACCACTGCGCGCAGAACGCCCCAGGGTCGCTATCGAAATCCAGGCGCCGACGGATGATCTGCCCGCGCTCGGTCGGCAAAGTCTGCCCGCTCAATGCCACGTTGAAACCGAACCGATCCAGCAACTGCGGACGCAATTCACCCTCTTCCGGGTTCATCGTGCCGATCAGCACAAAACGCGCCGAGTGCCGGTGGGATATACCGTCGCGCTCGATCAGGTTGGTGCCACTGGCGGCTACATCCAATAGCAGGTCCACCAGATGGTCAGGCAGTAGGTTGACCTCATCCACATACAGTACCCCGCCATCGGCCTTGGCCAGCACCCCAGGGGAAAACTGCGCACGGCCTTCGCTCAGCGCCGCATCCAGGTCCAGAGTGCCGACCAAACGCTCTTCGGTGGCGCCCAGCGGCAAGGTGACGAATTGCCCGCTGGCCAACAGGTCCGCCAGGCCGCGAGCCAGGGTGGACTTGGCCATGCCGCGCGGGCCTTCGATCAGCACGCCACCGATCTTCGGGTCGATGGCGGTCAGGCACAGGGCAAGCTTCAGGTCGTCGGCACCGACCACTGCCGACAGTGGGAAATGGGGGATGTCAGTCATCAACTGTCTTCTTCTATGTCCAGCAACAGGTTTTCCAATGCCTCGCGGTACGCCCCCGGTTCCTGCCACATACCGCGCTGCTGGGCTTCCAGCATGCGCTCGGTCATGTCGCGCAAGGCCGCAGGGTTGTGCTGTTGCACAAACGCCCGGGTGTCGGGGTCGAGCAGGTAGGCATCGGCCAGCAATGCATATTGGTGGTCGTCGATCAGCGCCGTGGTCGCGTCGAAGGCGAACAGATTGTCCACCGTCGCCGCCATCTCGAACGCGCCTTTATAGCCGTGGCGCTTGACCCCTTCGATCCACTTGGGGTTGGCGGCGCGGGAACGGATCACCCGGTTCAGCTCTTCCTTCAGCGTGCGGATTTTCGGCAAGTCCGGCTGGCTATGATCGCCATGGTAGCTGGCGGCCTTGGCGCCACTGAGGGTTTCCACGGCGGCGAGCATACCGCCCTGGAATTGGTAATAGTCATTGGAGTCGAGCAAGTCGTGCTCGTGGTTATCCTGGTTCTGCAGCACGGCCTGCACCTGGCTCAGGCGCTGGGCGAACTGTTCACGGGCGGCGGTGCCTTCATCCGCACCGCCATAGGCGTAGCCCCCCCAATTCAGATAGACCTCGGCCAGGTCTTCGCGGCTTTGCCACAGGCGACCGTCAATCGCGCCCTGCACACCCGCGCCATAGGCCCCAGGCTTGGCACCGAAAATGCGCCAGCCGGCCTGCTTGGCCGCAGCCTCTTCATCCAGGCCCGACTTGCGCAGCGCCTCGCGCTCGCTGCGCACCTTGGCCGCCAGGGGGTTCAGGTCGTCCGGCTCATCCAGCGCCGCGACCGCCTGCACCGCAGCATCGAACAGGCGGATCAGGTTGGCGAACGCATCGCGGAAGAACCCCGACACCCGCAGCGTGACGTCAACTCGCGGGCGGTCGAGCAAGCTGATGGGCAATATCTCAAAATCATCGACACGCTGGCTGCCCGTGGCCCACACCGGACGCACGCCCATCAGTGCCATGGCCTGGGCGATATCGTCACCGCCGGTGCGCATGGTCGCGGTGCCCCACACGGAAAGCCCCAACTGACGCAGGTGGTCACCATGGTCCTGCAGGTGCCGCTCAAGCATCAGGTTTGCGGATTGGAAACCGATACGCCAGGCAGTCGTGGTAGGCAGGTTACGCACGTCGACGGTGAAGAAATTGCGCCCGGTCGGCAGCACATCCAGGCGCCCACGACTCGGCGCACCACTGGGGCCCGCCGGCACGAAACGACCGCTCAACGCCTCCAGCAAGCCATGCATTTCCGCCGGGCCACAGGCATCCAGGCGCGGTGCGACGACGATGCGCAGGCTTTCGATCACCGATTTCACCTCCTCCCAGCCCGGCTCCTCAAGCTGTTCGAGCGGGCCTTCCAGCGCCTGTTCGATCAACCGCGCCGCATACAACTCCAGGCGCTCGCGAGTATCGCCAGCGGTACGCCACAACTGCCCGTCGATCTTCTGCAGCACCTCGGGGCGGCGCCCGGTCCAGGGTTCGGCCAGCGCGCAGTCCAGCGGGTCAAAGCCCAGCTCAAAGGCCTTGGCCAATACCCGCAGCAGGCTTGATTGCGGACCCCGCCCATCGCCACGCGGAATGCGCAGCAGGGCCAGCAAGGTGTCGATACGCAGGCGACCTTCGGGCGACTCGCCAAAGATATGCAGGCCGTCACGGATCTGCGACTCCTTCAGATCGCACAGGTAGGTGTCCAGGCGCGGCAGCCAGACGGCAGCGTCAGCCTCGTTATCCAGTTCCAGCTCTTGATCGATGCGGGTTTCGCGCACCAGCTTGAGGATGTCCTTTTGCAGCTCCAGAGCGCGGCGCGGATCGAGCAACTGCGCCTCGTAATACTCATCCGCCAACAATTCCAGATTGCGCAATGGGCCATAGGTTTCGGCGCGGGTCAGCGGCGGCATCAAATGGTCGATGATCACCGCCTGGGTGCGGCGCTTGGCCTGGGCACCCTCGCCCGGATCATTGACGATAAACGGATAGATGTTCGGCAGCGGTCCCAGCAATGCATCTGGCCAGCAGTTCTCGGACAGCCCGACGCCTTTACCCGGCAGCCATTCCAGGTTGCCGTGCTTGCCGACGTGGATCACGCCATGGGCGCCGTAGGTGTGGCGCAGCCAGAAATAGAACGCCAGGTAAGCGTGGGGCGGCACCAGGTCCGGGTCGTGGTACACCGCGCTGGCATCCACCTGGTAGCCCCGCGCCGGCTGGATGCCGACAAAGGTCAGGCCCAGGCGCAGGCCGGCGATCATCATGCGCCCGTCGCGGCACATCGGATCGTTATGAGGCGTGCCCCAGCGTTCCAGCACGGCCTGGCGGTTGGCCTCGGGCAAGCGATTGAACATCGCCTGGTATTCGTCCAGGCCCAGGCTTTGATGGCAGGGGCGCAGGTCGAGGCTGTCCAGGTCGTTGGTGACACCGCCGAGCAGGTCATGGATCAGCGCAGTGCCGCTGGCCGGCAATGCATCCGGCAGCGGATAACCCTCGGCCTGCAGGGCCCGCAGGATATTCAAGGCCGCGGCCGGGGTGTCCAGGCCCACGCCATTACCGATGCGCCCATCACGGGTCGGGTAATTGGCGAGGATCAGCGCAATGCGCTTGTTAGCATGCGGCACCCGTGCCAGCTCGACCCAGCGCCGCGCCAGTTCGGCGACAAAGTCCATGCGCTCTGGGGCCGCGCGGTAGCACACCACGTCCGATTGGCTGCGTTCGCTGCGCCAGGCCAGGTCCTTGAAGCTGATCGGGCGGCTGATGATGCGCCCGTCCAGCTCCGGCAAAGCAATGTGCATCGCCAGGTCACGCGGGCCGAGGCCCTGCTCGCTGGCTTCCCAGCCGGGCTGGTTGTCCTGGGCGCAGATCGCCTGGATCACCGGGATATTGCGGCGAAACGGCCGCAGATGGGGCGCTTCGGGGCTGGATTGGGCAAAGCCGGTGGTGTTCAGAATCACCGCCGCCCCGACCTCATCCAGCAGATCCTCAACCACTGTCAGGCAGCCAGGCTCTTTCAGGCTGGCCACCGCCATCGGCAGCGGGTTAAGGCCCGCTGCCTGCAAGCGTTGGCAAAACACATCAATAAAACCGGTATTGGCCGCCTGCAAGTGCGAGCGGTAGAACAGCACCGCTGCCACCGGCCAATCGGTGTTCCAGTCCGCCTGCCAGTCATTGAGGCGGGCATTGGCGGCGCGCGGGTGATAGATCGCGGTGCGCGGCAGAGTTTGCGGCTCGGCCCACGGGTAATCGCGGCCCAGGAAGCTACTGGCCAGGCAGCGATAGAAATCCAGCGCATTCCCCAGCCCGCCCTGGCGCAGAAAGTGCCACAGGCGGTCACGCTCAACCACACCCACGGTGCTCAGGCCGCTGAGTTCGGGATCGGGGCGATCATCCCCCGGCACCAGGATCAACTGCACGCCCTGCTCGGCCAGCTCCACCAGGCGTTGGATGCCGTAGCGCCAATAGCCGATGCCGCCGTGCAGGGATATCAGGATGACCTTGGCGTGGCGCAGCACCTCATCCACATACAGGTCCACCGAGGCGTGGTTCTGCACCTGCATCGGGTTGGCCAGGCGCAGGCTCGGGTAGTCGTCGGGCAGTTGCTGGGCGGCTTCGGCCAGCAACGCCAGGCTGGAATCGCCGCTGCACAGGATCACCAGCTCGGCGGGGGTTTGTCCCAGGTCGGCGATGTTGTCATCGGAGACGAAGCCACCGGGCTGGGTCCTGAGCAGGTGCATGGTTAAACGCTGAGCGCGGCGCGCAATTGCGCTTCAAGGCCCGCTGCATCCAGGTCCTGACCGATCAGCACCAACCGTGTGATGCGCGCTTCGTCGGCGCCCCAGGCCCGGTCGAAGTGCTTGTCGAAGCGCGTGCCCACGCCTTGGATCAACAGGCGCATCGGCTTGTTGGGGATTGCGGCGAAGCCTTTGACCCGCAGGATGCCGTGCTGCACCACCAATTGCGTCAGGGCGTCCAGCAGCAGCGCTTCATCAGCCTGTGGCAGGTCGATGGAGATGGAGTCAAACGCATCGTGATCGTGGTCGTCTTCACCTTCGTGGTGATGATCGTGATGGCTATGGCGCCCGTCGATATGCTCCTCGGAGCCGGCACCCAGGCCAATCAGCACATCCAGAGGCAGGCGACCGCTGCTGGCTTCGACGATTTTCACTGCTGGCGGCAGTTCTTCGGCGACTTCCAGGCGTACACGGGCCAGGTCTTCAGGGCTGATCAGGTCGGTTTTGTTGAGGATCACCAGGTCGGCGCTGGCCAGTTGGTCGGCGAACAACTCGTGCAGTGGCGATTCGTGGTCCAGGTTCGGGTCCAGTTTGCGCTGGGCGTCGACCTGGTCCGGGAACGCGGCAAAGGTGCCAGCGGCCACGGCCGGGCTGTCGACCACCGTGATCACCGCGTCAACCGTGCAGGCGCTACGGATTTCCGGCCACTGGAAGGCCTGGACCAGGGGCTTGGGCAGCGCCAGGCCAGAGGTTTCGATGAGGATATGGTCGAGGTCGCCACGACGGGCCACCAGCTCGCGCATCACCGGGAAGAACTCTTCCTGCACGGTGCAGCACAGGCAGCCGTTGGCCAGTTCATACACGCGGCCGCTGGCTTCTTCTTCGGTGCAACCGATGGAGCACTGCTTGAGGATCTCGCCGTCGATACCCAGTTCGCCGAATTCGTTGACGATCACAGCAATGCGCCGACCCTGGGCGTTGTCCAGCATGTGCCGCAGCAAGGTGGTTTTGCCCGAGCCGAGAAAGCCGGTGACGATAGTGACGGGGAGTTTGGCCAGTGTTTTCATCGGATGCCCTTTGGGGCGGGCATACGGGACGACTGGCCCTGCAGCGGCGTGCAGGTGCTGGATTCGTCACCGGATCACCCCGCCCGGTTGAAATGGAAAATCGGTTGCGAGGCAGGTCTCCTGGCTTGGGGCTTGCCGGCCTTGCGGCTGGCGCTGGCTGCGCCTTCCCGCCGTATTGGCAGTGGCGTGGCAGTCAGATAAACCCTTTACAGTTGCGGGGGCAGCCGCGGCTTGGACCGCGTTCCCTTCTTAGCTTCGACCGCAGCCGAAGAACCTCGAAGGTGCAAGGCTACGCAGTGCTTGAGGGACGGTCAATTCAAAACCATGCGAAGAGCCGCAGTGCCCAGCTACAGATTGACGGCCGTCCCGCGCCCATGCTCTCCTACACATCTTGTTTCGGGTGCCCTTTCCAGGGTGAAACGGGAAACCGGTCAATCATGCATGCATGACCAATCCGGTGCTGCCCCCGCAACGGTAAGCGAGCGAAGCGTCACAGCCACTGTGCTTTTGGCATGGGAAGGCGATGCTTTCAGGACTCAGGAGAGCCCCCTCGCAAGCCCGGAGACCGGCCCGAAAAATCAAATAACAAACCCGCGGTGGGCGGGCGCTGTTCAGAACCCTGCGTGCCCGGCTCGCGGGGTTTTCATGCGCTCGTGTCACCCTGCCACTCGAAAGGGACGTGCCATGTCGATCATCAGCAGCACCTCACACACCGCCAGCCGCTCCGCCACCTTGAGCCAACGCCTGACCGCCGCTATCGGCGCCTCGATCCTCGGTGCGTGCCTGGTGTATTTCGCCGGGTTCTCCCATATCGAGGCCGTGCACAACGCCGCCCACGATACGCGCCACAGCGCCGCCTTCCCGTGCCATTGAGACCTGCAACCATGATCAAGCGAATTGCGCAAACCGCAGGTTTCACCGGCCTGCTGGCCGCCCTGCTGCTGACCCTGCTGCAAAGTTTCTGGGTGGCTCCGCTGATTCTGCAGGCGGAAACCTACGAAAACGCCCCGACCACGACCGAAGTGCATGAGCATGCGCCTGGCGCTGCGGCCCACAGCCACGACGCCGAGGCCTGGGAACCGGAAGACGGCTGGCAGCGCGTGCTGTCCACCACTGGCGGTAACCTGGTGGTCGCCGTAGGTTTTGCGCTGATGCTCGCCGGCCTGTACACCCTGCGCGCCCCGACCCGCACCGCCCAGGGCCTGCTCTGGGGCCTGGCCGGTTACGCCACCTTTGTGCTGGCACCGACCCTCGGCCTGCCACCGGAACTACCCGGCACCGCTGCGGCGGACCTGGCGCAACGGCAGATCTGGTGGATCGGCACGGCAGCCTCCACCGCCGCCGGTATCGCGTTGATTGTGTTTGGTCGCAACTGGCTGCTGAAGATCCTCGGCGTGGCGATCCTGGCGGTGCCCCATGTGATTGGCGCGCCACAGCCCGAAGTGCACTCGATGCTCGCCCCGCAGGCCCTGGAAGCGCAGTTCAAGATCGCGTCGCAGCTGACCAACGTTGCGTTCTGGCTGGCCCTGGGCCTGATCAGCGCCTGGTTGTTCCGACGCAATCGCGACGACCAGCACTCGGCATGACAGCAGCCACCACCGCGCCGACCCTGGTGGTCGGCCTGGGTTGTCAGCGTGGTTGCAGCCTCGCGGCGCTATTGGCGCTGTTCAATGAAGCCTTGGCTGGCGCGGGAATCGACCCTCGGCACATCAGCGCACTGGCGAGTATCGACCGTAAACAGGATGAGCCAGGGTTACTGGCCCTGGCCGAACACTTGAGGTTGCCACTGCAGTTTTTCAGTGCCGAACAGCTGGCGAGCCACGAAGCGCAATTGAGCCACCGCTCTGCTGTCGCGTTTGCCCATACCGGCTGCCACGGCATCGCCGAAAGCGCCGCCCTGGCCCTGGCCGAGCACTTGGCCCAGCGCCCTGCCCGCCTGTTGATCAACCGCCAGAAAAGCCCGCAAGCCACCTTTGCATTGGCGTGCGCGGGCTGAATTCCCGATAATCCGCCTCCTTGATCATGAGCGGTCTTCATCTGCAGCCCGCCTCGCCGGCTTTTTCACAGGAATCCCCCATGACCGTCTACTTCATCGGCGCAGGCCCCGGCGACCCGGAACTGATCACCGTCAAAGGCCAGCGGCTGATCCGCAGTTGCCCGGTAATTATCTACGCCGGCTCCCTGGTGCCGGCCGCCGTGCTTGAAGGCCATCAGGCCGAAACCCTGGTCAACAGCGCCGAACTGCACCTGGAGCAGATCATTGAGTTGATCAAGCATGCCCATGAACAGGGCCAGGACGTGGCGCGGGTGCATTCTGGCGATCCGAGCCTGTATGGCGCGATTGGCGAGCAAATCCGCCATTTGCGCGCACTGGGGATTCCCTTCCAGATCATTCCCGGCGTCACCGCCGTGGCCGCCTGTGCCGCGTTGCTGGAGGCGGAGCTGACCTTACCGGATATCGCCCAAAGCGTGATCCTGACCCGCTATGCCGATAAAACCACGATGCCTGCGGGGGAGTCCTTCGACAGCCTGGCCAGCCACGGCACTACCATGGCCGTGCATCTGGGGGTCAATCACCTGGAGAAAATCGTTGCCGCGCTGCTGCCGCATTACGGTGCAGATTGCCCGATTGCCGTGGTACACCGGGCGACCTGGCCGGATCAGGATTGGGCGATTGGCACCTTGGCGGATATTGTCGGTAAGGTGGCAGCCAAGGGGTTCAGGCGCACCGCGCTGATTGTGGTGGGGCGGGTGCTGGCCAGTGACAGCTTCAGCGAATCCTCGCTGTATCGCGCAGGGCACGCCCACCTCTACCGACCCTGACAGTGTGGGGGCTGGATTGCCTGCGATAGAGGTGTGTCAGGCAAGTATTCCTAACCTGATATACCGCCATCGCGGCATGAGTATCTACACCACTCTTTTCTGGGTTTGTATACATATCCGTTGCTGCGGTCACGGCCACTTAGGGTTCCGCCCTTACGGCGGGTCACTTTTGGAAAAGAGCCCCAAAAGTAACCAAAAGGGCTCTTGCCCCACCACTCGGTGCCTCGCCTAGGCTCGGCATGCCCGCAGTCAGGCATTGCTCCGTGGGCCCGCCGCGATCGGCCATCCATGGCCGTGTCGCGGCTACCCCGGCATCCATGCCGGGGTGCCCACTGCGCAATACCTGCCTGCGGCCAGCGTGGTTTAACGGGGCGCCCAAGATCAAGATCAAAAGCCAGATCAAAAGCAGAGCAACAGCAACAGCAATGCCAAAGCCGGGGCGCGAAGCTGCATTCCCCTGTGGGAGCTGGCTTGCCTGCTCCCACAGGAGTCCGCGCACGCTTCAACGATCAGGTCGGCTCTAAGGCCGCCTCGCTTTGCTTTTGATCTGAGGCGCCCCGTTAAACCACGCTGGCCGTCATCCGATATTGATTTGGGGGGTAACCCGGCAGGACGCCGGGTTAGCCGCGCTGGGCCATGGATGGCCCATCGCGGCGGCCCCCCAAATCAATGTCGGATGACGGGCACACCGAGCCTAGGCGAGGTGCCGAGTGGTGGGGCAAGAGCCCTTTTGGTTACTTTTGGGGCTCTTTTCCAAAAGTGACCCGCTGTAAGAGCGGAACCAATAGCCGCCATGACCGCAGCAACGGATATGTTCACAAACCCAACAAGCACTGGATAAAAGAGATGTATAGATACCTACGGGTATCGCATGCAAGCCAGCTCAAAAAGCTCATCTTATTTGTTAGACAAATCGTGTAACTTGCTAACTTTAAAGCATAAAAAAACGGCGCTCACGGACGCCGTTTTTTGTTTGCAGCGAACACCTTAATAGTAGGCGTTTTCTTTCTGCGTATGGTCAGTCACGTCACGTACGCCCTTGAGCTCGGGAATCCGCTCCAGCAACGTACGCTCGATACCTTCACGCAAGGTCACGTCAGCCTGCCCACAGCCCTGGCAGCCGCCACCGAACTTGAGCACGGCGATACCGTCATCCACCACGTCGATCAGGCTGACCTGGCCGCCATGGCTGGCCAGGCCCGGATTGATCTCGGTCTGCAGGTAGTAGTTGATACGCTCGTTGATCGGGCTATCGGCATTGACGTTCGGCACCTTGGCATTGGGCGCCTTGATGGTCAGTTGGCCACCCATGCGGTCAGTGGCGTAGTCGACCACGGCATCGTCAAGGAAGGCTTCGCTGAAGGCGTCGATATACGCGGTGAAGCTCTTGAGCCCCAGGGCGGTGTCTTCAGGCTTTTCTTCGCCCGGCTTGCAGTAGGCAATGCACGTCTCGGCGTACTGGGTGCCAGGCTGGGTGATAAAGACGCGGATGCCGATACCCGGGGTGTTCTGCTTGGACAGCAGATCAGCCAGGTAATCGTGGGCGGCGTCGGTAATGGTTATGGCAGTCATGGGAACTCCTCACAGGCTTGCCGGCAGTTTACGCCAATCGCCGCGACGGTACAAAGTCCTAGTATTTTTGTCAGGCAAATCCACACCTACAGGTTCTCGTAGCGATTCATATCCAGCACACCCTCTTCCACCGGAGTGGTTTCGCGGATGTACTGCGATAAATCGTGGAAGTACTCCCAGAACTGCGGGTGGCTGCGGCGAATGCCCCAGCGTTCGACAATCCGTTCAAAGCGCTTGGCGTCCCTGGCCAGTTCCATGTCCTCGACAAACTCGGGCACATCCTCGGCCGGCACATTGAAGATGAAGTTGGGGTAGCTGCTGAGCACGCCCGGATAGATCGTCAGGGTATCCAGGCCCGGTTGATAGCGATAAGCCTCGCCGAGCATAAAGGCCACGTTGCTGTGGGCGCGGTTGCGCAGCAGGCTGTAGACCTCGCGTTTGCCGCTCGGAGTCTGGATGCGCAGCAAGGTGGCTTCCGGCAACTGCTCGATCACCTTGAGCCCGGCCGCCGGCCTTGAGGTCAGGCGGCTGAGGGTTTGTTCGACGTCGCGCAGTTGCGGGTCGATACCCAGACGTGAGCAGTAGGCACTGATGCAACGGTTGATCGGGTCCGGGCTGGCGTTCAAGTCGGCATACCGGGCCAGCAACTGGTTGGCAAAGTCCCGTTTCGGGTCCTGCGGGTCCAGCTTCAGGCCGCTGGGCTTGTCATTGTCGATGGCTTCATAGTCCAGCCACAGCTTGACCTTGCCGCTGTTCTGGTACCAGTCGTCGAGCAAGCCATCGCGCGAATCCGCCGGCATCAGGCGCAGGAAGTTCTGCTCGGCGCCATTGCGGATCAGGTCGAAATACAAACGGGTCTGGGCCTGGTGCGAGACATTGCCGAACACGTCGAAATTCACCGCCAATTGGTAATAGGTGCGCTCCAGCAGCGGGTAGTCGAACAGCCACATCGTCTGTGGGACTTCGCCAATCAGGCCCTTGTTCACCGAAGCGCTGTCGAAGTGGCGGAAGATGCTCAGCAACGCGTTGTCATTGCCCTGCCACAGGCTCGACCAGCCCGGCGCCGGCAAATCAGCGTAGTTGTCGCGGCGCAGTGCCTCGTATTCATTGCGTTTGTCACGGTAGGCCAGCCACAGGCTCAACACACTGCCCACGTCATCGTTCTGCCCCGGCATCGCCAGCAGCGGCGTGGCCTGGCCGCGATAGCGGGCATCGGTGATGTACAGGTCGTGGTCCGGGTCCTGGAACAGGGTCCAGAAGTTGTCGCGGATTACGTCCGTGGCAATCTGCCCACGGCACACCGGCCCACGAATAAACGTGCGCACGAAGTATTCGGCGTTATCCAGCATGAACTGGTAGCGCGCCTTGACCGGGATCGCCTCGAACGTTTCAAACGGGTTGGCCCGACGGCCAGGGCCGTAGCCCGGCAGCGCCGTGGCTTGCCAGTCGCCACTGTAGAACAGCGACTTGACCCGCTCCATCTTCGCCGCGCTGAAGGGGTAGGTAATGTGGGTCTTGTGCACGATCACCCCTTGCACCGGCCACAGGCGGTAGTACACGCGGGTGCCAGGGTCGTCATTCGGGCGACGGGTGTTGATCAGGTCGATGGGCTGGCCGCTGGGCGTACGCGAGCGGACCCACTGGAAAAAATGCCCCGGCTCACCGCCCTCGAAATAGATATGAGCGAGGAACAGGTGCTCGAACAACCAGCGCGCCACCAGGCTTTCCCGGGCGCCGGGCTGGTTCAGCAGGTTTTCCCATTGCTGTACCTGCAAGGCTTCCTGGGCACTCGGCGCCAGGCCCTGCTCATCAATAGGCGCACCGGACGCCAGCCAACGCTGCAGGGTCTGGTATTGCTGATCGGTCAGGCCGGTGACGGCCAACGGCATGCCTTCCTTGGGGTGCGCGCCGGCGTAGGCGTCGAACTCCCCCGGCAATGGGCACATATTCTCGCGGTTCAGGCCCAGCACAATCTCTTCGGGCAGCTTGGCATTGGGCGCCAATGGGGTTTTATGACCCAGCTCCAGCATGCGCGCCATCAGCGCCGCCTGGGTGCCCTGGGCATCCAGCACCGAGGCAAAACCGTGGCGCTGCCAGGCGGCCTTGCCAAAGGCGTCATAAAACAGCCGGGTCGGCTGCGACGCCTGGCTGCGCTCGCCGTCATACACCGGCAGCTTGCTCGCGCCGCGTGCCGCACCTTCGCCACTGCCCAGGTTGAGCTGACAGGCGGAGTCGTAGCAGGCATGGCAGGCCACGCATTTCTCGGTGAAGATCGGTTGAATATCGCGGGTATAGGAAAGCGCCGGGGCGGGTCCGTTGGCCTGCGCGAGGCAGGCGACCAACGCCAAGGCGGCGCCGGTGATGAGGCGAAGTGACATGTATCCGGTCCCGAGTCGATGCGAGCGCTGAAAAATTGCCGCGATTCTACCGATGTCGAGGCGCCCTCAACATGAGCGATATTCATGCAAAACCCAGGCATGCTCTAAAAGCGCACAGGTTTGCTATGATCCACGCCCTCCGTAATGCCTGATTAGAGTAGTCCCATGTCCGATCGTAGCACTCGCCTGCAAGCCCTCCACCAAGCCCTCAAGGAACGCATCCTGATCCTCGATGGCGGCATGGGCACGATGATCCAGAGCTACAAGCTGGAGGAAGAGGACTACCGTGGCAAACGCTTCGCCGACTGGCCCAGCGACGTCAAGGGTAACAACGACCTGTTGATCCTGAGCCGCCCGGACGTGATCGGCGGGATCGAGAAAGCGTACCTGGATGCCGGTGCCGACATCCTCGAGACCAACACCTTCAACGCCACCCAAGTGTCCCAGGCCGACTACGGCATGGAGGCGCTGGCCTACGAGCTGAACCTGGAAGGCGCACGCCTGGCCCGCCGGGTCGCCGACGCCAAGACCCTGGAAACCCCGGACAAACCGCGCTTTGTCGCGGGCGTGCTGGGCCCGACCAGCCGCACCTGCTCGCTGTCGCCCGACGTGAACAACCCCGGCTACCGCAACGTCACCTTCGATGAACTGGTGGAGAACTACACCGAGGCCACCAAAGGCCTGATCGAAGGCGGTGCGGACATGATCCTCATCGAAACCATCTTCGACACCCTCAACGCCAAGGCCGCGATCTTTGCCGTGCAAGGCGTGTACGAAGAACTGGGTGTGGAACTGCCGATCATGATTTCCGGGACCATCACCGACGCCTCCGGCCGCACGCTGTCGGGCCAGACCACCGAGGCGTTCTGGAACTCCATCAGCCACGCCAAGCCGATTTCCGTGGGCTTGAACTGCGCCCTGGGCGCCAGCGAGTTGCGGCCGTACCTGGAAGAACTGTCGAACAAGGCCGACACCTACGTGTCCGCCCACCCCAACGCCGGCCTGCCCAACGAGTTCGGCGAGTACGACGAGCTGCCAGCGCAAACCGCCAAGGTCATCGAAGAATTCGCCCAGAGCGGCTTCCTCAATATCGTAGGCGGTTGCTGCGGCACCACGCCGGGCCATATCGAGGCCATCGCCAAGGCCGTGGCCGGCTACGCGCCGCGCCAGATCCCGGACATTCCCAAGGCCTGCCGCCTGTCGGGCCTGGAGCCTTTCACCATTGATCGCCAGTCGTTGTTCGTCAACGTCGGCGAACGTACGAACATCACCGGTTCCGCCAAATTCGCCCGGCTGATCCGCGAGGACAACTACACCGAAGCCCTGGAAGTCGCCCTGCAGCAGGTGGAAGCCGGCGCCCAGGTGATCGACATCAACATGGACGAGGGCATGCTCGATTCGAAGAAGGCCATGGTGACCTTCCTCAATCTGATTGCCGGCGAGCCGGACATCTCCCGTGTGCCGATCATGATCGACTCCTCCAAGTGGGAAGTGATCGAGGCCGGCCTCAAATGCATCCAGGGCAAGGGCATCGTCAACTCCATCAGCATGAAGGAAGGTGTCGAGCAGTTCATTCATCACGCCAAACTGTGCAAGCGCTACGGCGCGGCGGTGGTGGTGATGGCGTTCGATGAAGCCGGCCAGGCCGACACCGAGGCGCGCAAGAAAGAGATCTGCAAGCGCTCCTACGACATTCTGGTCAATGAAGTGGGCTTCCCGCCGCAAGACATCATCTTCGACCCGAACATCTTCGCCGTGGCCACCGGTATCGAAGAGCACAACAACTATGCCGTCGACTTTATCAACGCCTGTGCCTATATCCGCGATGAACTGCCGTATGCGCTGACCTCCGGTGGCGTGTCCAACGTGTCGTTCTCGTTCCGCGGCAACAACCCGGTGCGCGAGGCGATCCACTCAGTGTTCCTGCTGTATGCGATCCGCAACGGCCTGACCATGGGTATCGTCAACGCCGGCCAACTGGAGATCTACGACCAGATCCCGGCCGAGCTGCGCGACGCCGTGGAAGACGTGGTCCTCAACCGCACCCCGGAAGGCACCGACGCCCTCCTCGCCATCGCCGACAAGTACAAGGGCGACGGCAGCGTCAAGGAAGCCGAGACCGAGGAATGGCGTGGCTGGGAAGTCAACAAGCGCCTGGAGCATGCGCTGGTCAAGGGCATCACCACCCATATCGTTGAAGACACCGAGGAATCCCGGCAGTCGTTCGCGCGCCCGATCGAGGTGATCGAAGGCCCGTTGATGTCCGGCATGAACATCGTCGGCGACCTGTTTGGCGCCGGTAAAATGTTCCTGCCCCAGGTGGTGAAATCGGCACGGGTAATGAAGCAAGCCGTGGCCCACTTGATCCCCTTCATCGAGCTGGAAAAGGGCGACAAGCCGGAAGCCAAGGGCAAGATCCTCATGGCCACGGTCAAGGGTGACGTACACGACATCGGCAAGAACATTGTCGGCGTGGTGCTCGGTTGCAACGGCTATGACATTGTCGACCTGGGCGTGATGGTCCCGGCCGAGAAGATCCTGCAGGTGGCCAAGGAGCAGAAGTGCGACATCATCGGCCTGTCCGGGCTGATCACACCGTCCCTGGATGAAATGGTGCACGTGGCCCGCGAGATGCAGCGCCAGGACTTCCACCTGCCACTGATGATCGGTGGCGCCACCACCTCCAAGGCGCACACGGCGGTGAAGATCGAGCCCAAGTACAGCAACGATGCGGTGATCTACGTGACCGACGCCTCGCGCGCAGTGGGCGTGGCCACCCAGTTGCTGTCCAAGGAGCTGAAGGCCGGGTTTGTCGAGAAGACCCGCCTGGAATACATCGATGTGCGTGAGCGCACCTCCAACCGCAGCGCCCGCACCGAGCGCCTGAGCTACGCGGCGGCCATCGCCAAGAAGCCGCAGTTCGACTGGAGCACCTACACCCCGGTCAAACCGACGTTTACCGGGGCCAAGGTGCTGGACAATATCGACCTCAAGGTGCTGGCCGAGTACATCGACTGGACGCCGTTCTTTATCTCCTGGGACCTGGCCGGCAAGTTTCCGCGCATCCTCACCGATGAGGTGGTGGGTGAAGCGGCCACCGCGCTGTACGCCGACGCCCAGGAAATGCTCAACAAGCTGATCGACGAAAAACTCATCAGCGCCCGCGCCGTGTTCGGTTTCTGGCCGACCAACCAGGTGCAGGAGGATGACCTGGAAGTCTACGGCGACGACGGCCAGCCGATTGCCAAACTGCATCACCTGCGCCAGCAGATCATCAAGACCGACGGCAAGCCGAACTTCTCCCTGGCCGACTTTGTTGCGCCCAAGGACAGCGGCGTAACCGACTACATCGGTGGTTTTATCACCACCGCCGGCATCGGCGCCGAGGAAGTGGCCAAGGCTTACCAGGATGCGGGCGACGACTACAACTCGATCATGGTCAAGGCCCTTGCCGACCGCCTGGCCGAAGCCTGCGCCGAATGGCTGCACCAGCAAGTGCGTAAAGAACACTGGGGCTATGCCAAGGATGAAGAGCTGGACAACGAGGCGCTGATCAAGGAGCAGTACAGCGGTATCCGCCCTGCCCCCGGCTACCCGGCGTGCCCGGATCACACCGAGAAGGCGCAGTTGTTCCAACTGCTCGACCCCGAGGCCCACGAGATGCATGCGGGCCGCAGCGGCGTGTTCCTCACCGAGCACTACGCGATGTTCCCGGCCGCAGCGGTCAGCGGCTGGTACTTCGCCCATCCACAGGCGCAGTACTTTGCTGTAGGCAAGATCGACAAGGACCAGGTGACCAGCTACACCGCACGTAAAGACCAGGATCTGGCCGTGACCGAACGCTGGCTAGCGCCGAACCTGGGTTACGACAACTAGGGGCGATTGCCAGGCACTCTGTTCGGGTGCCTGGCACACCGCTGGCAGCCTTATAGCTTCAGCTCGGCCCGTTCCTGCCGGGTCAGGCGGATCGCCAGCGCCCTGCGCTGCTCCTTGATCCAGGCACCCAATGCCGCGTATTCACGCAAGTACTCGGCACCGCTCTCGGGGTAGCGCTCATCCAGGCGATCGGTCTGGTGTTCCAGCTCGCGCGCCAGGGCCGCAAAATCCGTGGCGTACTTTTTCTTCAGGTAATTGCGCCAATACTCAAGGCCCACCAGCTTTTCTTCAAAGCCCGGCGTGCTCTCGCCCTCCAGGACAGTGGCGTATGCCCGGTCGAGGTCGGCCTGGGTCACTTCCGATAACTCGCTATACAGCATGCCGGAGGGCTGCCGGGGCAGGTCCAGGCGCTCGGCAAGGCCAATGCGCAGGGCTAAACGAATTTCCGCCGGGTCAATATCCTCATGGGCCTCGATGATGTCCTCGGCGATGCCTTCAACCGCCTCCAGGCGAAGCATGCCACGGGCGAACTTCAACAGGGCGGCGCCATCCTGACCAGCCTCGGCCAATCTCAACGCAGCGAACTCCTGCACGCGGGTTTCAAACGCGTTGAACATCAGGATTCTGCCATCCCCACAGGTCACCTCGGGCATCAACGCCGTCGCCCGGGCGAACACGTCCCGCCGCATGGCCGGGTTGCCGCCAATGGCCTCCAACACCGCCCATACGCGCTGGGTCAGATCGCCTGGCGCCTCAAGGAAGTCCTCGGTATTGCGCAGTTGCGACAGGGTGAAGAAGAAATCGTGGCTCCCCGGCTGTGCGTTGAGGTCGTCCCAGATCCGGTGCCTTGGCGAATCGGGCAAGACATCAGCAAACCAGCGTGCCTTCTGGATTTGTGGCGTTTCGATATCCGGATGATCCAGCGAGTAGTCAGGGGAGTCAAAAGCCCCCCGCTCATCGCGCTCCCAGTATCCCTGGATCATTTCCTCAAGCTGCTCGGCGGAAAACCCCAAGCCATTGCCGGTCTGCGCCAGATACCCCTGCAAACGCTCACAGCTTTCCTGCTCAAGGCGGTTTCCCGAGAGGTCAGTCCCCGCCATCAAGGCGCGGTGTTGCGGCTCAAAGGCTGTATCTGGCAGGGTCTCGATCCAGTTGTCGTGCAGGTCCAGGGTGCGCAGGCGCCCAAGCTCAAGCACTGTCATGGGCCACTCGTCCAACAGGTTGGTATGCAGGTACAACGTTTCGAGCCTGGACAGGCCACCGAGGTCCAATTCGCTCAAGACGTTCTCGCCCAGGTTCAGCCATTCCAGCGCCTGCAGGCGCGCCAGGTGCCCCTGAAGCTGGGAGGCGTTTTGTAGTTCATTTCTGCTGAGGTCCAAGCGTCTCAACCCGTGAAACTCTGCGAGGGCATCGGGCAAGGCTCGCAGGCCGTTGTCACTGAGGGTCAACGTACGCACGTGGCTGAAGGCCCGCAGGAACTCGTTGGAACCCTGGGCCGTGAGCCTGACGCGACTCAGGTTCAGTTCGGTGACGTGAGCGAAATACTTGGGCAACTTCGGCAGGTCGCCCAACAACAGGCCGGACAAATCCAGCAGGCTGGCGCTATTCACTTCAGGCAGGCTGGGCGTGGCACGTAGGGTGTGACGCCAGCTGTCCAGCACACGGTCCGCTGCGCGACGACGATCCAATACACTGACCCAACCGCCATCAAGGTAGCCATGGACATCTATCCATTCATTGAGCAGTTGCACCCACTGGCTGTACTGCCCTTCCCACTCATCGAGGCGTGCCTGGATCTGCCCGGAGTCAAGGCCGCTGGCTTGCAGCTCGGCTAGCCGTGCCACCGCCTGCAACTCGTCCAGCGCCGGGACCAGGCGTTGTATGCGGGCTGCGGGAGCCAGTGCAGCCGAGGCAAGTGCCGTGGGGAGTGCCACGAGCAAGTCGGGGCGGCGCAGGACATTCTCGGGAAAATACTCAGGCTCCCCCCCGGTCAGGCCCTGGGCAAGCAACTCACGGGGTATGCCCAACGGGTTTTCCAGGGCAACGGATGGGTGTTCAATCGCGTAGCGTCGCGCAAACGTCCGCGCATCGGTACGCGCCGTCACGCTGAGGCGACAACCGCGCAGATGGGTATTGGAAAGCAAACTATCATGCCCGCTCAGCGCCGCTTCGGGGATTGCCGTTACGGCGCTGTGGCTCAGATCCAGGCGTTGCAACGACGACAACTCAAGCACACCCTGGGGCCATTCGCTGATTGCGCTGTGACTCAGGTCCAACGTACGCAAGTCGTGGAAGCCGCTGACATCCAGGCGGCTGATCGGGTTGTACTGCAGGTGCAATGATAAAAGGCCGGTCAACCTGCTCAAACGCGCCTGGATCGCCGGGTTGATCACCAGCCAATTGTGAGACAGGTCGAGGTGGCGCAGGGACGAATGGGTAAGCAGTACCGCAGGCGGCTCGGTCAGGTTGTTGCGGGCCAGGCTCAATGTTTCGACCTGGGGAAACTGGTCGAGCCAGGCATTGATGCCTTCAAGGGAAACGCCGATATCCTCCAGGATCAAGCTGCGCACATGGGCAAACCCGTTGGCCGGCACCCGCGGTAAATCAATCAGGTTGGCGCCTGACAGGTCCAACACCGCCGCCCCGGCAGGAACGGGCTCAGCCTCTGCTACCAGGTGTTGCTCCAGGCCTTCGCGCCAGCAATCCAGGAGTTTTTCAGCGGCTACCTGACGATCCACCTCGACCCGGCCAGTGCTTGAATCGCGATCCGACCATTGCTCCAGCTCATCGACCAACCTACGGTATTGCGCCTGCACCGCGTTGACACTCTCCAGACGTTGGCGGGCCGTCAGCCCCTGCGTTCTGAAGCTGAGCAACACCCTTTCGGCGAATGTCGGGTCCGCGCGTCGCAAGCGAGCCAAGGCCCCTTCGCAGTAGGCCTGCACCAGTCGCTGCTCATCGACCAGATGGGCCGGATTGTCATGCAGGTACTCAAAAACCCGCATGAAGTCTTCAGGCTCATACGCCGCCCAATTCATCTGCAACCCGCGCCACAACCGTTGATGCCCGACCAGCATCTCGGCCGGCACCGAACGCAACTGGGTCTGGGCAAGGTCGAGAAACTCCAGGTGCTCAAGTGCCAGGAGCCCTTGGGGCCAGGTTTCCAGGGTTCCGGACACGGTTAAGCGGCGCAGCGCCGTCAGCCCTTGGATATCCAGGGTTTCCAGTTTGCCGGCCAGGGACAATCGTTCAAGCGCAGTCATGCGATTGAGCGCCAGCAGCACTTCAGGCGAATAGGTCAGCAATGGCCCGGTGAGCGACAGCCGGGTGATGCCGGGCACGCTCGCCAGCCGTTCAGCCACCTGGCCAAGATTGTTGGGGCGCACGTAGAGCTCCAGATACTGCACATTGGGAAATGGCCGAAATAAATCGCTGGCTTGTTGGGCGAGCAATCTGGCCCCTGACAGGTGCAGGGATCGCACATGGGAAAAGTCGGCCTCCATCTGCGGTAGCGCGTGCTCCCCGCGCAGATTCAGGGTGGCATGGGCGCTGCGGTCTCGGTCATAGCCCTGGCGCCAGCATTCGATGACGTCCTCTACCGAACGCAAGCGCTGCGCATCTGCCCCCGCCCATTGCTCAAGGGTGTTGCGCAACCCCAACAACTCTCGCTGGCGATTGGCGAACAACCGCCAGATTTGCGGGTTGCTTTCACCGTCACGTCGGCGCGCCCAGATCAGCTCTTGCGCCTGGGTGTCGCTGATATTTGGATACGCCGTGCGAACCTGGGCGATCAGAGAGTCATCCGCTGCAAAAGGCCCGCCGCGCCCCGATAACTCATATCCCAGGCGCCCGCCGGGCAGGCGCAGCGCCGGCCGGGACCTCGGCCTGCGCAACTTTAAGACGTCATCGGCCATAACGTCGCGGTGGCGCCTGGCGTAGGCTGCCAACACCGGCTGCAAGTCCGCCCCATGAGGGGTCAGCGCCAGCGCTTGACGCGCCGCTTCGGGCAAGGCATCGACGATCGACGGGAATAGATTACGGCCCTGGGCCGGTGCGCTATTGAGCGGCTTGCCGGCTTGATCCTGGGCCTGGAAACGATTGCCGCGTTTGATCAGGTAGCGACGCGTGGCGGCGTGCGCCTCGCCAATGCTGTCGACCAAGGGCCCTTGAATGCTGTCTACACGCATCTCCAGGCGCAAGCCTGAAGGCCATCCGGGCAGGCGCTCCAGGGTATGCAAGGCGAGCCGATCGCTGTCGGCGTTGGCGAGTCGGTCGCGGTGCAGGCCACTGATCGCTCGGCTCAAGCGCCCCTGGTGCAGGCTGCTGCGGGCCTGGTGATCCAGACGCTCGCTCAGCCGCGCGCTGTCTTGCAAGCGCCGCAGTTCCTGGGGGCTGGCGCTATTCAGGAGTTCCTCCCGGGCCCGTGCAGACAGCGAGGGAAACCGGCGTTGCAGCAGCCCCCGGTCAACCACCGGGTCACCCTTGGCAGATAACCGAGCGTCGAACAGCGCTGACTGGCGGTGCAGGGCATGATCGGCCAGGCGCTCGTTGAACACCTGCTCCCTGGGCCGCCCCCTCCAACTGGACGCACTGCCCAGCAGGCCGGTGACTTCCTGTTCGCTCAGGCCATTCAACAGCACCTGAGCGAGCTTGCCGTGCTGTAAATCGGCCCGGCTGATTTTCAGGGTCGGCAACTCATCATCTGCCAAGGCATGGCTGCCATAGCGAATGGAGCGCCCCGCCGGTTCCCAACGTCCGCCTTCCCACTCATCGATCAGCGGCGCGCCAGGCTGCTCGCCGCGCTGCGGCGTGCCCAGCAGACGCCGGGCCTCCTCCTCGCCCAGCCCCGTCTGGCCCTGCGCGCGCGCCACGAAGGCTACCTCCTCAAACACTTCCAATACCCGCCCTGGCGGCCAGCCGCCCATCTCCACCGTGAGGGGCAAGGCGTATTCGTGGCGGCTGTCCAGGCCGGCTCCACGGCGTAGCCGCCCGATCAGGTCGTCGACCTCCTGATCGACCCTGAATCGCTCCAGAGTGTCAGCCAGCCCTGCAGGCACCGGCAGGCCATCCATATGCACTTGGCGCAGCAGGTCGTCATCGACACCACTCACATCACCAATCAGCCCCAAAGTCTCATCAGAGAAGCCGTCGGTGATATGCCCCAGGCGCCGCAGCAGCGTCGGGCGGTCCCACGCCAAGGGCCGCTCATGACTATGGCGCCAGGCCCCCGCCCGGTTGTGCTCAAGGATCGGCTGATAGGCCATGGGGTCGTGCGGGTGTTTGATGCGCCATTTGTTGATCTGCGGATCGAAGGTTTTCTCGTAGAACGCGTTATCCATGTGGATGTGGAGCTGCCCATCGACCTCATACTGCCCCAAGACGTTGGGCTGGCGGCCTGACGCAAGGGTGAGGTGCTTCTTGTAGGGCGCCAGGTCGGGCCGCCATAAGCGCTTCCGGCCGTCCGGCAGCGTTACCGGCACCAGGCCTTCGATCACCGGCTCGGGCCTGAGTTGGCGCAGCGCCGAACCACCCGCCGCCATCAAGCCGATCAAGGCGAGGTTCTGCGCCAGGTCGATCAAGTGCGCACGGGCCGCCTGGCGGTCGCCCGCACTCCACTCCTGGGTTGCCTCAATCGCCCCCGTCAACAATTGCTCGACCATCACGGCCAGCATGAGCTCCCCCAACACGGGCACGAAGCCTGCCACAGCACCCAGGGCAAACATCTCGATATTGAGCACCATGGCCAGTTTCTGTTTACGCACACGGGCATCGACCTGCGCGGTGGGCACGGCGCGGCTGGCCGCATCGGCGATGCACTTGTGCCGATGTTGCTCATACAGGTAGGTCCACAGATCGACTTTATGGCTGCCGAACGCCTGGCCTTTGAACGCCATGGCCTTGGGTGCCAAAAACGGATCCGGGTTTGGCACCTGGGGGGCCAAAGGCAGCGGCGGGAAATTCTTCAGCCTCAAAGGCGTCAGCTTACTGACCAGCTCATACAGTTGCCCGATGCCGGGAAAATTCGAGCCGATTTTCTCGCGCAAGGTGGCATCGGGCGCATCCTGGGTGAATTGCCTGAAGTAATAAGGGTGGTCGGCGGCCTCGACGAACTGACTGAAAAAGGCCTGATACGCGGTTGGCCGCTCGACCCGGGTGGTGGCCGCGCCAGGCGTGGTGAAGCGGCGCTGCAAAGTCCCCAGCAACTGTGCGTGATCCTTATAGCGCTTGAGCGGATGATACGGGTCCTGGGGCACATAGAGGATCGGCGAATCCAAATGCTCATCATCGAAGGCCAGAAACAACACACACCCCGTCATGCGTAATTTCATCAGGCCAAGGTCGCAGATCCACACCGGTTGCCCATCCATCTGCGGCGCGCGCTCGCCGTTGATCACCGACAGGATCATGGTGTAGTCGTCCTCGGTAATGTCCTGGCATAAGCGTGCCAGCTCGGCCGCAGCCCTCATTGCCGCCTTTTGACTGGCAATGAATTGCTGGCGCAGGGTGGTTTCGACCGAGGCAAAGAAATCGCTGATATAGGCCTGGTACTTTCCGCCCAGATCCAGGCTGCGGCACAGCTGCACAAACTCATGGACCTTGAGCCTGCCCAAGCGCACGGGCAGCAACGGCTCGTCAGGTGAGGAACCGGAAGACGACACGTGCCAGCGGAAACCGGACGAGGGGTGAAAGGCCCCCTCCTCGCATTCGGATTCCTCGAAGTTATGCAGCGCAGCCTGCAGTAGCTCCAGTTTCAAAAAGTCGTAGGTCCGCGCCGCTATCTTGAAGTCACTGACCAGCAGGGATTTTCTGAGGCTCAACCAGGTGTCGACGTGGGGGGCCAGTGTGACGTCATATTGCTCTTTAAGCGCATTGACCAGCAGCGGCCTGGCAAACGCGTCGATCCCCTGCAAGGCAGACAGGCTCTTGTCCACCACCGTCTGCGTGGAAAAGCTTGCGGTAAAACAGGCATGCAACTGCTGGCGTTGCTCGGGGGTGGCACGCCAATAGGCCGGCGGCAGTGACGTATCGGCGTGCTTGAGCGCCGCCCGTCGTGGGGCAGTGCTCCCGATCAACCATTGCGGGGTGGCACCGATCAACAATTGTCGATGGATACTGGGGGTTGGCGGCTCAAGGCGCGCGGGCGTTACGGGAGAGTCGGGCATGATGCAGCTCCAGGAAAAGGAGCTCCAGCACATCACGCAGGTCAGGCGCGACAGCGGTAACTACGTCTACCTATTCCCCCGGCCTTGGCTATCCTGTTGGGAGACATCATGTCACCCAGACCTCGCAGGAGGACTCATGGACGCACCGGACAATAAACCGCCGACCTTCTGGCAGATGCTTCACAGCGTGATGGCTGCCGCTTTTGGCGTGCAGAGCGGCAAGAACCGCGCGCGGGACTTCACCCATGGCAAGCCCAGCCATTTTGTAGTGCTGGGGATCCTGTTTACCGCCGTGTTTGCCCTGACCCTCTTTGCCATCGTCAAGCTGGTGCTGCACCTGGCCGGGGTCTAGGCCGCGCTTACTTCCACAGCATCTTCAAGCTGAAGGGGTACTGGTAGGCCGCGGGCTTGCCCTGAGCCGACAGTGCGCGAAAATTCACCCCGTCGCCCTCGTGGTTACGCAGGTCCAGCAGGCGCTGGGCCTGTGGCTTGTCAATCAACTGAAATAACCTCACCTGACGCTCGCGCCCGCCATGGCGTTGAATGTCCACCCCACTGGCGTCGTCATGCAGCAGCACCATGGCCCAGCCACCGAGCGTAAAATGCCCGGCCACCAGCGCACTGATCCGCCCTTGCAAGCGCGCCTGCAACACCTCGGGGGAACTGTTGATCGCGCTGAACAACACCTCCTTGCCGGGCGTGCGCCCACTGCCATTCAAGGCCTGCATGGCGCCGAGGGCCATTTCATCATTGGCCGACCAGACCAGCGTCGCCTGCGGGTAGCGCTTGAACATCAGGGTTGCTTGCTCGAAGGCGCGCTGGCGGCTCCATTCGCCATAAACCAACTGGCGCAGGTGCACTTGCGGGTGTTCGCCCAAGGCCCGCCGCAGGCCATGCTCACGGGCCTGGGAAGTGGGGGTATTCTTGGCGCCGGAAAATGCCAGCAATTGGAGGGTTTCGCCCGCCGGAACCGGGCCGTGCTGACGCAGCAGCTCCTTGAGCATCAGGTAGCCGCCCTCCTCGTCGTTGGCGGTGATGCTGCCGATCCAGTTGGGGTATTTGCCGGCATCCAGCAACTGCACCTGGTCCGGGGTCAGGGCATTGTTGACGATCAGCAACTTGACCGGGCTGCCCTGGGCCATCCGCAAAATCTGCGGGGCGATGTACTGCTCATTGACCACCACCAGGTAATCCGGGGAATTGGGGCCTTGCAGTGCTTCGCGGGCTTGTTGCAAGGTGTTCTGCCCGTTGCGCTCCGAATAGCGCACACGCAAATCCAGGCCGAGGTCCTTGGCTGCGGCCTGCATGAATTGCGAATAGCTGACCCAGAAGGTTTCAGTGGACAGGCCGGGGTTGAGAAACACCACCGATGTGGCATGAGCGATCGTCCCGAACGTCAGCCCCACCCACCACAAGCACCCACAGAGAACCTTCAACATTACTGCCCGCACCCTGGAAATTGACCGATCATAATAATGGCAATGAGCCTTTTGATCTTGGCTATTTGTCAGATAGTAGGACAGTTGCGTGGCGATCAGCGCTCCCTATTGATGGCTGACCCAGAACACGGCGGTGGCAACCACCAGGATAATCAGGAACAGAATTGCCCAGGCATCCACACTGCTGTCGGGTTTGCGGGCTTTGGTTGGATTGCTCATCGCATCGCCTCTTGTCGGTTTTATGGCTGATTGCATTAAGACTCGACCACAGTAAAGTCGATGATTGCCCGCATGACAAATGTGGGTATCGCAATAACCGTTCTCATTAGGCTATTTGGTTATGTGCATATACTAAAACATCACTTTTGCGCATAAACGCAAGCTGGTATCGTTCGCCGGCTCCGTTGGGAGTGCGCGGCCGTGCGCGCAGATTTGCCGAGAACAGGACCTATATGTACGTATACGACGAATACGATCAGCGCATCATCGAGGACCGCGTCAAGCAGTTCCGTGATCAGACCCGACGCTATCTGGCAGGTGAACTGAGCGAAGAAGAGTTCCGCCCTCTGCGCCTGCAAAATGGCCTTTATGTCCAGCGTTTTGCGCCGATGCTGCGGGTGGCCGTGCCTTACGGCCAACTGACTTCGCGCCAGACGCGCATGATGGCCAAGATCGCCCGTGACTTCGACAAGGGCTATGCCCATATCAGTACCCGCCAGAACGTGCAGTTCAACTGGCCGGCCCTGGAAGACGTGCCGGACATCCTGGCTGAATTGGCCACCGTGCAGATGCACGCCATTCAGACCAGCGGTAACTGCCTGCGCAACGTGACGACAGACCAGTTTGCCGGCGTGGCCGCCGATGAAGTGATCGACCCGCGCCCGTGGTGCGAGATCGTTCGGCAGTGGACTACGTTCCACCCAGAATTTGCCTACCTGCCGCGTAAATTCAAGATCGCCATCAATGGCTCGGCTTCCGACCGTGCCGCGATCGAAGTCCACGATATCGGCCTGGAGCCGGTGTACAACGCTGCCGGCGAACTGGGCTTCCGCGTCCTGGTGGGCGGCGGCCTGGGGCGTACCCCGGTGGTGGGCGCATTCATCAATGAATTCCTGCCCTGGCAAGACCTGTTGAGCTATCTCGACGCCATCCTGCGCGTGTACAACCGCTATGGCCGTCGGGACAACAAGTACAAGGCGCGCATCAAGATCCTGGTCAAGGCCCTCACCCCCGAGGTGTTTGCCCAGAAGGTCGACGCCGAGATGGAACACCTGCGCGGCGGCCAGACCACCCTGACCGAAGCCGAAGTGCATCGCGTGGCCAAGCACTTTGTCGACCCGCACTACAAGGCCCTGGACAACCAGGACGCCGAACTGGCCGCACTCGACCAGCAGCACCCGGGCTTTGCCCGCTGGCGTACCCGCAACACCCTGGCGCACAAGCAGCCGGGCTATGTGGCCGTGACCCTGTCGCTCAAGCCGACTGGCGTAGCACCTGGCGATATCACCGACAAGCAGCTGGATGCCGTCGCTGACCTGGCCGAGCGCTACAGCTTCGGCCAACTGCGTACGTCCCACGAACAGAACATCATCCTCGCGGACGTCGAGCAGAGCCAACTGTTCAGCCTGTGGGGTGAGCTGCGCGAAGGCGGTTTCGCCACGCCGAACATCGGCCTGCTGACCGATATCATCTGCTGCCCGGGTGGCGACTTCTGCTCCCTGGCCAACGCCAAGTCAATTCCCATTGCCGAGTCGATCCAGCGCCGTTTCGACGACCTGGACTACCTGTTCGACATCGGCGAGCTGGACCTGAACATCTCCGGGTGCATGAACGCCTGTGGTCACCACCACGTCGGCCACATCGGCATCCTCGGGGTGGACAAGAAAGGCGAAGAATTCTACCAAGTGTCCCTGGGTGGCAGCGCCAGCCGCGATGCGAGCCTGGGCAAGATCCTCGGCCCATCCTTCGCCCAGGAAGCCATGCCCGAGGTGATCGGCAAGCTGATCGACGTTTATATCGAACAGCGCACCGAAGATGAGCGCTTCATCGACACCTACCAGCGCATTGGCATTGACCTGTTCAAGGAGCGCGTCTATGCAGCGAATCATTAAGAACAACGAAGTCGTCGACGAAACCTGGCACCTGTTGCCCAAGGACGCGACGTTCGATGGCATCTCCAACTGCGACGACCTGATCGTGCCACTGGCCCTGTGGCGCGAGCATGGTCATGCCCTCAAGGCCCGCGATGGCGGCCTGGGTGTGTGGCTGGACGCCGATGAAGAAGCCGAGGAAATCGGCGATGACGTGCAACACTTCCAGGTCATCGCCCTGAATTTCCCGGCCTTCACCGACGGGCGCAACTACTCCAACGCGCGCTTGCTGCGTGACCGCTACGGTTATAAGGGCGAACTGCGGGCGATTGGCGATGTGCTGCGCGACCAGTTGTTCTACCTGCATCGCTGCGGCTTCGATGCCTACGCCTTGCGCGCTGACAAAGACCCGTATGAAGCGCTGGAAAGTCTCAAGGACTTTTCGGTGACGTACCAGGCGGCTACGGATGAACCGCTGCCGCTGTTCCGTCGGCGCTAAGCGCCAGCCAATGAAAAAGCCCTGACCTGTCAGGGCTTTTTTGGTTTTACGCCGTGCGGACACGGCTTTGCCGGGGTTGAGGGCAAGCGCGGTTATGCGCCAGCGTGAGCCCGACTCAGCAATTGAGCGGTAATGTCGGCTTGACCGATTTTTTCTCCCCGATTGAACAGATCAATACAGACCTGGTTGGTTTTGAATGACGGCTCAGGCGCCTCGAAGCTGCCTTGTGGCGCCAGTAGCAAGGGGCTGTTCGTCGGAATCGGTCGATCCAGCGTGAAACTCAAGGCCAGCAGGTTCATCGGGGTGCCCAGTGGGATGCGTCGGTGGGTGTGAGCAATCTGCATGAAGCACTGGCGCGCAACTTCAAGGAAATACACCATCGAGTAATGCTTGGGGCCGCCCTTGCGGAAAAAGTGCTCGTCGGGCGGTTGAAGGGTTTCGACGCTCAAGCCCCGAGCGACATCGCTCATGTCGCTGACCAGAACGTTTTCTTGTCTGTCCTTGTGCAGCAGAGCCTTGTCGCGGCAGGCGGTCGCAGTGAACGGGGCGGCGGGCAACGCCTCGTGTGCCGAGCTGTATGCAATGCCCAGGGTGCAGGTGCACATGAGCTTGCCGGCTTGCCGGACCTTCGCGCGAAATACCTGGAGGTCTTGGTCGTATTCCAGTTGCAGGTCAATTGCCCCTTGTTTTTGTACGTACCGCTGGAACTTGATCGTCAGGTCGTTGACATACGCGACCCGGCCACTGCGTGGAGGCATGGCGAGTTCGGTCAACTGCAATACCCCCTCGATCAATAAAATGCCGGGGACATGGTCCAGTGGGTGATCAAAAAAATAGGGGTGTGCTTCATTCACCAGCAATTGCGCGTGCAGTGACTGTGCACTGCGTTGAACATTGCTGATCACGATGTTTTCCGGGCTGCGCTGCCAGTGCTCGGCAGGCCGGGCGTGAGCGTCGCGGCGCAGGGCGCAAAGCGCTTCGATGGCACGCACCCTGACACGCAGCGCCGAGAGCAGCGTGTCTGTCAGTTGATCGCTGAGTGCCAGCGCGCCTGTTTCATCGTTTTGCAAATCAACCACAGGGCTGGCAGGACGGTCAGGCCCGATGAATGACTGCAACGCCTGAGGCTGCGGGTGCGCGAAGCGCAATTCAAAGGGGCGCTTGATGGCTGGCGGGCATTCGGGGGCGGTGCCCCCCCACTCCCGCAGTTTCTCGGTGAATAACCACATCACCGGCTTGCCGGCCTGGCGCACCTCGATCACCGAGTGAACCGACGCATTCATCATCACGGCCAGCAGGGTTTCGACGCCGGTGGCTTCAGCCAGGCAACCGGTCATGGCTTGCCATGAACCGCCGACAGGGGCTGCCGTCGGCTGCAACTCACACACCTCAATATGCTGGACATCGCTTCGCGCCCGGCCCAGCCGTGCGCACGCCGCTTCCAGGGAGGTGGCGACATGGCCCAAGACCGCTGCGCGGATCACCAGCACAGGTGTGTCACTGGTTTGCGCTCGATAGGGCCGCAAAGCGAACACCCCCATGCCCTCCCCCTGCAGGGTCGGTGACTGCCGAACGCGCTCGATTTCGGCTGGCGCACTGATAAAGCGCCCCGCACCGAGCAACAGCGTGGTGATGCCTTCGTTGAACCATTGTTGCGAGGCCAGCAGGGCGTGCCAGAACACCCCAGGCGTGCCGACCAATGTCTGATGAAAACCCTTGAGGTCGAAAATTTTCGCCGGGTACCCCGACAACATGCTCGGCAAACTGGTTGCCACGTCCGCCGCATCCTGCTCGGGTGGCATGCCCTGTGCCCGGCCGAAGAAGTTGTGAATACGGCTATAGGCGTTACTGAAGTGCGCGCCGCCCAAGTTACAGCACATGACCATCGCGGTCTCGGGTGAGCCGGCTACCCCCGGCAGGCGGCGCAGTAAGTGATTGACGCGATCGGTGATCAACAGTTTGAACGGATCGACACTGGCCAGCAGTTTGGGGCCCATGCCGAAGCCATCGATATCAATGACGTGGTCCTGCGCCAAGAATCGCCCTGGCAACGGCTGAACCGAAGTGGCCGGGTAATCAACAAAGCGCCCGTGGGGAAAACCAACCAAGGGGGCCGCAGGCTGATCAAGTTGTTGCTTGAGTGAGTGTAACGAGAGGTGGCTGCCGATCGCCGCCTCCGCCTCGACAATGCCCAGGTCCAGTAGCAGCACGCCGGGGCTGACTCGGGAGGCCATGGGCTGGTTGCCGGGCAGGTATTGATCCACCACCAGGTGCGCGTTGGCACCGCCAAAACCAAAGCTGGAGATGCCGATGCGAATCACCGACTGGCGATCAGCCAAGGGCTGTCCCTGCCCGCTCGCAAGTTGCAGGCAGGATTCATCGACCTTGGCGCTTGGCGAGTAGTCGGGCTGGGGTGGAATGGTTTTTTGAGCCAGTATCATCAACGTCTTGGCGAGCGAAGCACCTCCTGCGGCCGCCAAGGGATGCCCAATGACAGATTTGATCGAGCCTATGGGTAATTTTTTACCCTCGGTACGATAGGCACCGAAGAAACTGTTCAGCGAGTCGAGTTCTGTCGCATCACCCAGCGGGGTGCCCGTACCATGGGTCTCGATATAGTCCACCGCGCCGGGGTCCAGGCCGAGATAGGCGCGTTGGTACGCCGTATATTGGGCCTGCTTGCCGGGTGCAAACACTGAACCCTCTGCGCCATCGGCCGACAGCCCCAATGCGCGCAGTATGCCCAGAGGGCGGCGCTGCGCCTGCAGGGCTTGGGATACCGGCTCGACCAGGAAAGCCACCGCGCACTCACCCGGCACAATACCGTCCGCGTCGCGACCGAACGCCTGCATCCGGGCCCTGGGTGAAAACGCCGTCAACTGGGAAAACCCCAGGAAAAGTGGAAGCGGCAGTACCGTGTTCAACGCCATCACGATAGCGTTATCCGCTTGCCCGCTGTTGACCAGAGCCTGGGCCATGTTCAGCGCGTAGGGGAACGAACTGCAGGCGGTGTCGACGGACAACGCCGGCCCTCCCAGCCCCAGCGCCAACGCCAACTCCGCCACTTGTTCGCCGGGCGCATAGCCCTGTGGCACACGGGCCTCAGTCGATGTGGGGGCAAGGAAAAAACTCTCGTCGCTCCAGGACGTCGCGACGACCAACGCTGTGCGCTCCCTGATCAACGCCGAACCTTGTGCAGTCAATTGGGCAAGGAGTGCCTGCAGCACTTTCAGGCCAATGGCGACCTGCCTTCCTTCATACCGTGAAGGGGTCGCTGCGCTATCAGACAGGCAATAGGCACTGTCCAGGTAGGTGCGGTTTTTTTCCCCGACCGTGGCTGAATAGATCGACGCTTTATCCAGCTCCCAGCGTGGCAGCATCGAATTCAGAGGCGCGATCTGCCCTTGTGCCAGCAAGTGCCAAAGCGCATCTACTGATGGCGCCCCAGGGAACTCGCCAGCCATGGCGCTGAAGCAAAAATCCCCCTCTGGTGTCACCGTGCTCTGCATGTCGTTTCCTCCTGATTGCAAAAATTGCAGCGGGGCCTGTCTCAGCTCAGCCTTTCCAAAAACCACAGCGTGTCCCGCGGCGTACGACATGACATCAACGCTTCACCGGCAAACTGGCTGGCAGAGCACTGCTGTGCCAGTGCTTGGCAAAATGCTTCGCGGGCAAAACCATTGAGTCCCAGCTCGGTGAAGGGCGTATCAATATCGAACGCTTTTGGCTCGCCCGGGATCAGCGGTACCAAAGCGTCGAACAGTTGTTGGCTGAAGGCCGGCTCGGCGCTCTGGGCCTCAGGCGTTTGCGCAGCACTTGCCGGCGCGGGGGGCGACTCGGGCGCGGCCAGAGCCGCTTTAATCAGTGCGATAGTGTGTTGCGGGCACTTGGCGTTGAGCAATTGAGTGCCGCTGGCTTTGAGTTCCGGCCACAGGTCGACGAGCGACTCGAGGAATTCCATCTGCACCAAAGAGTCCAGCCCCAGGCTTTCATAGGGTTGTTCCTGGTCGATCTGATCTACGGTAAAACCGGTGATAATTGCCAGTTGTTCAAGCACCGAGGCTTCGACATCCACAGCTGGCAATTGCGCACTGCCTGGCTCATCAAGAGCGGCCGTTGCCAGTGTGGCTGAGTTCAAGTACGACGTTTCCAGCGGTGCAACAGTTGGATTAAGCGGTACTTCAACCCGACGGGAAAACGCGCCCTCAAGTACTTGTTTGTGAGCATTGAGATACTGCACCGTGACGGTTTCGGCCTGAGCCAGCAAACGCATCAATATTGATTCCTTCGCTGTATCCGAGTCGCCCAGCGAATCAATGATCCTCTCTGATAGAGAGAAATAACTCTGGACCATTTTTCCATTGGATACGATAAATTCCTGAACAACATCGCCAAGTTCAAGGCGCATGGAGACCTCCTAACCGAAGTTAAATTTGGTTATTTAAAACAAACTATCAGTTCATCGCCAACGTGGGCCTTGCGCAAACTAATGAACTGCGCACACAGGTTTAAATCGGCAGCGCCGTTAAATCATTTTCGCTGGAAGTTGCTTTTTTGTTCACCTTGATCAGCCCGGATCGCACGTGCAGATACGTCATCAGCGTAGTTATATCCAGCCCCTGAAAAGCGATATAGCCGTCAGGACGAATCAGCATCAATGTGCCTGCCCGCGCGTGATAACGCTTGTGCAAGCGCCAGTCCGGGTCCAATAACGTCGAATGTTGAAACGGCGCCCCTGCACTGCCGAGGGCATCAATAACGCAGTAGGCCTTGATACCTGGGTAATCCGTCTGCACTGCATCAGCCAGTGCGTAATAACCCGGCAGTAAAGAGGAAAATTGATCGGCCGCACTGAAGACCAGTAACGTGAACGTTCCCTGGAACAGATCCATCAAGCGTCTTGGCGGCGTACCCGGGGGTTGCCATAACTCAATATCGGGAGCCAGTTGGCCGGCACGAGGCGCTGTGGTCGGGAACCGCGACTTCCTGCCCTTTTTATTCCAATGCGCGCGCTGCTTGTTCGTCAGGGACTCTTGAATACCGGCACTTTTGCCGTAGCGGTAATGATGAGCGCAAATCATCGAGGCCAACGTGCGCTGGAGCGGGCGCCAGTCACCCAGCAGTGGCAGGATGTTATCCCGCAGCCAGACAAGCACTCGGTACACCATGCTCTCGGCTCGCAAGGTTGTCGGGAAGCACTCTTCGTTATAGCTCTGCAGCAATGCGGGGGCTGCCAGGCCCTGATCGACATAGGCGATTTTCCACGCCAGGTTATAGGCCTCCCCCATCCCCAGGTTAATCGCCTGATCCGCCAGAGGGTGGCCGATAGGCGCCGAATCGCCTGCCAGGAACACGGCATCGTGCTGCAGTGCCTGCACACGACGCGGCTGGGACGTGGCAATGCGGCGATGAGCACCGTCGCAGGCGACCATCCAGCGAGCGCTCAAACGTTCGTCGCGGCCATCAGCATGATGCAGGAGCATCTGCACGGATTGCGGCTGGTTCTGCAGTTCGACCAGTTCGGTATTCCACTCAACACCCAGGCCCGATGCATCAAGACGCTCAAGCAGGATTTGCTCTAGCGTCGACGCTGGCAAGCTGAGTAAAAAAGGGTAACAGGCATCCAGATAGGAGAAGTTATCGTTCGGAACCCGTTTGCCGTTCGCCTGCAGCGAAAACTGCTTGAGCGTAAAACCGTTGCTGACAGCCTGTTCGGCAACCCCCAGGTGCCGGAGCATTTCCAGGGTTCTTGAATGCACGACCCGTGACGTGGTGGCAGTCGAAGGGCCGGCATTCTTGTCAATAAGGCGAAAAGAAACGCCCCATTTCTGCAGTAGGTTTGCCAGTAGCAGGCCAACAGGTCCGGCACCCACGATCATGACCGTCGTCGGCACAGCGCATGGCCCGGGGACTGAAGTGTTCGAGGCGCCCATAAGTCAGTACCAGTTTCGATAAAAGGGGGCGTTGGCAATACCGAGCAGGGCATCGTCGCCGGATGAGTCGCCGTAGGCGTAAATGTAGTAGTCATCAAGGTTGGCCAGGCAGCCTCTGAGCCGTATGACTTTCTCCGGCCCAACACAGTTGGTGCCTGAGATGCCCCCCGTCAGCCTGTCGCTCTCGGTTTCCAGGCGAGTGCCGCACACATAGTCGAACCCCACTGCCGCCCCCCAGGGAGCCAGGTAGTTCTCTGGCGAGTTGCTGACCAGCGCCGTGACATGCCCCATGGATTGATGCCATTGCAGCCGGCGCAGCGCCTCGGGCCTGATCCAGCGTGGCAATTGCTCAGTCACGAAATGCCGCGCGTGCTCACGCTCCTGCTCCACCGACACGCCACCCAGGTAACGCGCAATAAACGCCAATCGAGCCTGCATCAACGGGGTCACGCCCAGAATCACGCTGAACACTTTTGGCAGCAGCCAGATCATTTTGAGCCAGAACATTTTTGTTCCCGCGACGTAACGCATATAGCGCCAGAACGTATGCCGGTCGGAGAGCGTGCCGTCAAAGTCAAACACCGCCAATACCGGTGGCGTGCCATCAGCTTGCATGGCTGTGCTCCTTGAGAACCATGATCTCAATGGTCTTGGGCAGTTTGAACCCCGAGAGGTGCTGAGAAAGCAGCGTGGAAATTGCGCTCTGAGTCAGCCCGGCACGCCCCTCGACACACAGGTGCAATGCGTTGACCTCTTTGTGGTCGGGAACGATGTAGGCTTTTGCACGCACCGCATTGGGATGTTGCATGGCGACGGATTCGACCTCCAACAGATCGACCATCTGCGCTTTGATCTTTGAGATGCGTAAGCGTTGACGATAGAAAAACACATGCCCATCGTCATCGCGCCAAACCAGGTCACCCGTGTGCAGCCAGCCGTCACGGAAGAACCGCTTATTGGCTTCTTCGGCATCGTCGTAACCGTCAATCACCATCGACCCGCGTACCAGCAATTCGCCGATCCGCCCTGGTGCGACGTCTTGCCCTTGAGCATCGACGACGCGCAGCTCCACGCCCCTGATCGGCTGCCCCATGGCACCGCGCTGCGCGACGCCAAGCGTACTCTGTAGCAGCACGGGCATGCTCTCGGTCAAGCCGTAGCCCTGCAATACCGGTTTGCAGCCCAGCAACCGCCCCAGTTTCTCCGCTTCGTCCGCGGGTAGATGGCTACCGCCTGAGTAAATCATCAGTTGAGGGTGCATCGGCAACAGCGCGCCTTTGCGCTTGGCCAGTCGGCTATTGAAATAGCGAATGACATCAGGCACCAGGCAGGTATAGGTGACCTTATGCCGGGACAGAACTTCTGCCAGGTCCCTGTTGAGCAAGGTATCGGTCATCAACAGCGTGGCGCCCACGCTCAATGGAAAGATCATCATCGCCGACAGCCCGAAGATGGCGTGCAGCGGCAGCGTGACCAGATGGACGGAGCCGACCCCTTGGCGATGAATATGCTCGTGCATGCCGTCGATTGCATGCGTCACGTCAAGGTAGCGGTGAGGAACCGCCAGCGGTTTGCCGGTGCCCCGATAAGTGAACTGTATCGAGACGACTGGGTTGCCTTCAGGCAATACCAGCGGTTCGTTGCGACACATAAGCTGAACATCAGGCGTCGCATTTTCAGGCAGCGATGAGGACTCACCCACGTCCAATAACAAGGAGTGACGAACGCCGTTGGCGAGTTGGAATATTTCGCTGTGTTTTTCGAAGAGCGCAGCTGTTGTCACAACCAGCACAGGCCTGGCGCTGCCCACCACACTCGCCATTTCAAATGGCGTCAACTTGTAGTTAAGAATGACCGGAATTGCACCACGTCCAACGATCGCTAAAAAATAAGCGATAAATTCAACACCGCTGGGTAGAACAAGTGCAACTTTGTCGCCCGGCAAGATATTTAAAGTGCCGAGCGCACCGTTACACTGCTCGGCTTTTAGTCGTAACTCGCGATATGTCACAACCCCTGTGTCGACATCCAGATTCCTGATAGCGATATGTTCAGGAAAGGACTCTGAGATCCCGAAAAATCGGTGTAGAAAGCCGTCCTGACACAGCAAGGATTCCATTTATTAATACTCCTGATGTTTCAAACCAGTGAATTGGACTAAAGCACCTTAGGCACAGGTAGAGTGACGAGGCCGTTTATACTTCCAGGGCGCTTGGATCTTACTCATCTGAGGATCGAATACATGTAGGACACTTCAACATGTAATGCCGAATTATCTTTGAAACACTTTTAAGTTCCAGTCTAGGGAACCCGCATAGGCCTCTTTTCACCAACGCAACAGTGCCAGGCGCAGACCCTGGGCTTCCAGAACCCCTGCATGCAAGCCAGGCTCAAGTTTATCGGGCGGCAGGCGTTGCACCTGGCCGACCAATTGAGCTGACCGTAGCAAAAGACCCAGGCGCGATGCCTGGGTCTTGCCGATCGGTCAGCCCTTCTGTTTCGTTACCCACTGGCCATAGGCATCAATAAACGCCTGCAGGAACGGTTTGGTTTTCTCCGACAGTTTGCCCGCCTCATCGAACGCACTGCCCGCGCCTCCCAGGTAGGCTTCTGGCTGCTGCATGCACGGCACATCCAGGAACACCAGGGACTGGCGCAAATGGTGGTTGGCGCCGAACCCACCAATGGCCCCCGGTGAAACGCTGATGACCGCACCTGGCTTGCCGCTCCAGACGCTCTGGCCATAAGGACGCGAACCCACATCAATGGCATTCTTCAAGGCCGCCGGCACCGAGCGATTGTATTCGGGGGTGACAAACAGCACCGCATCGGCCGCAGCCACCTGCTGGCGGAAGGTGCTGTAGGCGGCAGGCGGCGCTGAGCCATCAAGGTCTTCGTTATACAGCGGCAATTCGCCGATTTCGACGATGCTGAGCTTGAGGTTTGCAGGCGCCAATTGCGCCAATGCCTGGGCGACCTTGCGGTTGATCGACTGTTTTCTCAAGCTGCCGACCAGTACGGCAATCGTGTAGACCTTGCTCATGGGGCTTTCCCGACATCTGACTAAAGGAACCTGTAGTTATAGAGCCTTAGCCGGCCTATCACCAGCAGGTTGTGCCCAATCGGCGGCTGTTTTGCGCCGTGATCTACCTGTAGGAAAAATAAGCAGCACATCATCGAATAGTATTTTTTCTATGTAGGTAAACTACCCGCCTTAATGACGGTCTACAGAACCGCAAATCGGTGTTTTTCTCCAGAGGTTCTAAACAGATGGCAGCAGTACTTGTCGGACAATTCCATGCCCGCGACGCGGAAGGCCGCGTTTATTCCGTGCATGAATTCCAGGAGTCCACCTCGACAGACGGCGGTTCAGAACCTGTCATTTCCTACAAACTGGCGATTGGTGATCGGGTCAACAAAGTCGATGACAACACCTTTGTGCTGGTCCAGTCGCAGGTTTCGCTGACCCGCGAGCCCGAAAACACGCCTGTTTGATAAGGCTGTGCCTCCAGGCAGAAGTCATATGAGCGGACTTGGGTTAGGATTCACCCGGTGAATCCCTTACCTGCTGAACATGGACTTCATGCATGCGTTTACGTCATATCGAAGTGATTCAAGCCATTTTGCAGACCGGACACCTCGGCACCGCCGCCGAATGGTTGCAATTGGCTGTGTCCGATGTGGACGCCACCCTCAAGGACGCTGAGCAGCAACTGGGATTCATGCTGTTTGCCAGCGTCCGCGGGCGGTTGCAGGCCACCCGGGAAACCCTGGCGATGCAGGCACAGATCGCCCATCTCTACGAAGCCCTGGAACCGATACAACGCCTGGCCAGCAGCCTCAAGCATCATCATGCGCCGCCGCTGCGCACGCTCTGTACACCGCCGTTGGCCAATCAGTTGCTGCCGCAAAGCATTGCGCTGTTGCGTCGGCGTTTCCAGGACACCCCCTGCAACCTGTCCAGCCAGCCGACCCGCGACATCGTCAGGAGCCTGTTGCTGCAAGAGGCCGACCTGGGCCTGAGCCTGCATGATCCCGAACACCCGCAAATCACCAGTACCGTGCTGGCCCAGGGCAAGTTGCAGTTGTTGGCGCCCCATGGCTGGCTCAAGCCACGGCAGAAATACATCGCCCTGCAAGAATTGGCCGGCCAGTCGATGATCGGCCTGGAGGGCCAGGACCCGTTGAGCCAGTTGCTGGACAGCAAATTACAGGCGCTGCGCCCGTTGCCGGTAATCCAGACACGGGTGCAGACCTATCAGATGATGCGCAGCATGGTCGAGGCCGGCGAAGGGTTGGCGGTGGTCGATCCCTTCACCGCCAGTGGCGCGCGTGAGGCCGGGCTGGATACCTGCCCTTTATCACCGCCGATCCTGGTAAGCCTGTATGGCTTGACGGTCAAGGACAGCAGCCCGAGCCCGGCGCTCAATGCGTTGCTGGAGATTGTCACGCACAAAGCGCAGGGCCTGTTGTCGCCGGTCAATTAGCCCCCGCCCGGGTGGGGCTCAGCCGAACAAGCGATACCAGAAAATCGCCACCTCACGCGTCTGCGGATCAATCCCGCGATAACGCAGATGGTCGATCCCGCCCATGACGTAGCCGCTGCGTTCATACAGCCGACAGGCCCCGAGGTTGTTGTTCTGGGTCTCCAGCATCATCCCCGGCAGGTTTTTCTTGCGGCTCCAGAACTGTGCCACGTCGAGCAAAGCCTTGGCCACGCCATGCCGGCGTGCCGGCAGCACCACGGCCAATTCATCGACATGGGCATAGCCATTCCAATTGGTACTGACGACGATATGGCCAACCGGCCGATCATCCAGATAAGCCATGAATACCGCGCTGTCGGCGGCATCGCGATAGCTGGCGAACTCCTCGGGATCAATGCCGTAGCATTTGCGGTACGGCAGGATCTGCTCCACCGCCCACTGATCAACTGGCTTGCCCAGTTCCGGCGTGCCATATACGCACACCTCAAAGCTGAAATCATTGCCCCACACGTAGGCGTCAAATCCCTCGTCGGCGACTCGCACACTGAGCCCCGGGTACTTCGGATTCACTACAGCTTGCATAACCATCCTTAACACTTGATGCAATCGACGGTGTAACAACGACCGTTGCCGTCGTCTTCGTGTTGTAAACCATGCACATCGGCGACAAACCCCGGGAAGCTGCTATCGAACTCCCGGGCAAAGGCCAGGTAGTCGATGATCGAGCGCGTCGATTCGGTAAAGCGCTCCCCCGGCATGATCAGCGGAATGCCCGGCGGATAAGGCACCAGCATCACGGCGGCGATACGCCCTGGCAAGGCATCTATGGACACGGCCTCGACTTCACCGCGTACCAGTTGGTCATAGGCATCGGCCGGTTTCATGGCGATTTCCGGTAACACCGTGTACATGCGCTTAAGGTGCTTGGCCGTGGCGTTGCTGCGATAGCAGCCGTGCAACTGGTCGCACAAGTCTTGCAAACCCATGCCCTGGTAGCGCGTCGGGCCCTGCTCGAACACCGATGGCAGGCAACTGGCCAGGCTGCTATTGGCGTCGTAACTGCGCTTGAACTCCAGCAATTCCGTGAGCAGGGTACTCCACTTGCCTTTGGTGATCCCCATGGAAAACAGCACGAGGAATGAATAGAGCCCGGTTTTTTCCACCACCAGGCCACGCTCCCAGAGGAATTTACTGACCACCGCCGCCGGGATTCCGCAGTCACTCAAGGCACCGCCCGCCGTGAGGCCGGGCATCACCAGGGTGACCTTGATCGGGTCGAGCAACACATAGTCTTCGGTGATATCACCAAAGCCATGCCAGTCGGCCTCGGGCTGCAGCAACCAGTCGGCCGTCGCCACCCGGTCAATGCCCGCCACCGAAGGCGGTTGCCAGATGGAGAACCACCAGTCATCGGCGGCAATATGCTGGCGCAGATTGGCCAGGGCCCGACGGAAACTCAGGGCCTCATCGAACATCTCCTGGAGCAGCGAACGCCCTGCCGGCCCTTCCATCATGGCCGACGCCACGTCCAGCGAGGCAATGATGCTGTACTGCGGCGAGGTAGAGATGTGCATCATGAACGCTTCATTGAACCGGTCACGGTCCAGTTGCCGTGCCCCGCCGTCCTGTACATGGATCATCGACGCCTGGCTGAAGGCCGCCAACAACTTGTGGGTCGAATGCGTGGTGAACACCAGCGGGCTATCGGGCGTACGCGAAGTCCCCATGCCATAGCGCCCGGCGAAAAACTCGTGGAAGGCCGCGTAGGCATACCAGGCCTCGTCAAAGTGCAGGACCTCGACACTGTTGCCCAATTGTTGCTTGATCAGCTCGGCGTTGTAGCACAGGCCGTCATAGGTCGAGTTGGTCACCACCGCCAGCTTGACCTTGGGCTCGCGGCCCCGGGTCAAGGGGCTGGCCTCGATCTTGGCGAGAATCGACTCGCGGCTGAACTCGGTCAGCGGAATCGGGCCGATGATCCCCAGCTCATTGCGCTCCGGGCACAAGTACAGCGGGATCGCGCCGGTCATGATGATCGAGTGCAGCACCGACTTGTGGCAGTTGCGGTCCACCAGCACCAGGTCATCGCGGCCGACCATGGAATGCCAGACGATCTTATTGGCGGTGGACGTACCATTGATCACAAAGAAGGTATGGTCGGCGCCAAAGTTGCGCGCCGCACGGGCTTCAGCTTCGGCCAAGGGGCCGGTGTGATCCAGCAGCGAACCGAGTTCCGGCACCGACACCGACAAATCCGAACGCAGGGTATTTTCCCCGAAAAACTGATGAAACGCCTGCCCCACCGGGCTTTTGCGATAGGCAACACCACCGCCGTGGCCGGGGGTATGCCAGGAGTAATTGGAGTCGGCCGTGTGCTGCACCAGGGCCTTGAAGAATGGCGGCAGCAGGCCATCGAGGTAAGTACGCGCCGCCCGGGCCACCTGCCGGGCCAGAAATGGCACGGTGTCTTCGAACAGGTAGAGAATGCCGCGCAGCTGGTTGAGTTCACTCATGGCGTCGGCCGGGGCATTTTCCAGGGTGACTTGCTCACCCAGGGCAAAGATTGGCAGGTTGGGCGCACGCAGGCGCGCCAGTCGGATCAGCTCGACCATGTTCTGCAGCAGATGGGTATTTTCCCCGGCGCCTTCAGCGGCGATCAGCATGCACGCCAGCCCATGATGGGTCGAGGCCACCAGCCGGCCCTCGGCATAGTCCACGGCAGAAAAGATACTGAAACCTTCTTGCTCCAGCTCCCGGGCGATGCCCCGGACCCGATCACCGGCGACGGTGTCGGCCTTGATATCACGGTGCACGATCAGGATAGGGAACTTCAGGTCTTTGTACATGGGGCTTGGCGTCCTGAGAGCGATGTACTCAGGGTAGAAGCTGGGAGCGAATGTCGCGAATGAAGATTTCGAAGCCTATACAGAACCAATGTGGGAGCGGGCTTGCCCGCGATGGCGGTGGATCAGTAACAGCTGCACTGGCTGTCAAACCGTAATCGCGGGCAAGCCCGCTCCCACACAAGCCTGCTCCGACATGTTTAGACCGTGCCGGGCCCGACTAGTGTTGGGTCAACTGGGTCCACAACGCCGGCGCACCCGCCGACTTGGCGATGGCTTCCAGGCGTGCCGCGTGCTCGGCCATGTCCTGCTCGCTGGCGCGGATGATGGTCGTGGGCTTGCGGTCCGCCGGCAGGCGACGGATTTCCGAAGGTCGGTTGCCCGAGCCTTCGGCCGAACCGTTGCCATCGGAGGCGTTGCCGGCCAGGGACAGGCTGGTCTGCCCGCCCGTCATGGTCAGGTAGACGTCCGCGAGAATCTCGGAGTCGAGCAAGGCGCCGTGCAGTTCACGGCCGGAGTTGTCGACGCCATAGCGTTTGCACAAGGCGTCGAGGCTGTTGCGCTGGCCTGGGTGGCGCTCACGGGCCATCATCAGGGTGTCGAGGATCGAGCAGTGACGGGTGATGTCCGCCCGATCCGTCTGGCCCATCAGCGCGAATTCGTTGTTGATGAAACCCACGTCGAACGCCGCGTTGTGGATGATCAACTGCGCGCCGTTGATGAACTCGAAAAACTCATCGGCAACTTCCGCAAAGCGCGGCTTGCCCACCAGGAATTCGTTGGTGATACCGTGGACGCCAATGGCGCCTTCGTCACTTTCCCGGTCCGGTTGCAGGTACACGTGGAAATGCCGGCCGGTAAGGCGGCGGCCCATCAACTCGACACAGCCGATTTCAATGATCCGGTGACCATCGGTCACCGGCATGCCGGTGGTTTCGGTATCGAGTACAACGGATCGGATGGCCATCAGGGTTCAGCTCTCAACGGTGTGTATTTCAAGGGGCGGGATATTAGCACGCTCTATAACCGGAGCGCCCCCTGGAGGAACGCCGCGAGCCCTCGCCCAACAGTTTTTTACAAGGTTTAGCAAAGCTTGCGCAGTTTGCTATCAAGCGCCTTGTTAGCCTGCGCCGCTCCTTACAGATGCGTAAAAATCTACCCATGCTCAAGCCAAACTATCTGCTCGCCCTATGCCTGATGGGCGCTGCCCATGCCCAGGCCACCAGCTTTGTGATGACCACCGACGCCCTGGTCAGCCTGTCGATGAGTGCCACCAAGGGCACCAGCAGCAACTTCAAGGATGACAAGATCGTACTGGCGGCCAAGGACGATGCCGCAGCGTTTGTTGCCAGCCACGGCGAGATACGGGGTGTCCAGCTGGAGTCGGCATTGCAGCACATTCGCCGTACCTTGCCGGCGTTACGCGATACGGACGAGCAACTCGCCCGGGGGATTCTGGCGTTGTGATTTCAGCGATTGCCAGATCCAGGACCGCGCCAGCCAACAAGGGCTATGGGGAACCTCAGCTCTGCTTGTAACCGCGCACGTCATCCACGCCACGATTGGCCAATTGGTCGGCCCGCTCGTTGCCCGGGTGGCCGATATGCCCGCGCACCCATTTCCAGGTGATGTTATGGCGGTTGCACTGTTCATCCAGCAACTGCCATAGGTCGGCGTTCTTTACCGGCTCCTTGGCTGCAGTCTTCCAGCCGCGTTTTTTCCAGTTGACCATCCACTCGTTGATGCCTTTCATGACGTACTGCGAGTCCGTCACCAGCAGCACGTCGCAACGGCGCTTGAGCTCCTCCAGGCCGCGAATGGCGCCCATCAGCTCCATGCGGTTGTTGGTGGTGTTGGGTTCGCCGCCCCACAACTCCTTCTCCACGCCCTTGCACACCAGCAAGGCGCCCCAGCCGCCCGGACCAGGATTGCCCTTGCAGGCGCCGTCGGTAAAGAGTTCTACGCTATCGGTCATTACGCTATCCATCAAAGCGGGTTGCCGGTAATCGACCGACAGCTCCCGAGGTCGCACACGACGACCTGAATGCCAAAAAGTGAGTTATTGCTCGCTGGAGCGCCGGTTGACCTTGGCCAGGGGCATTGGCACCAGTTTGCCGATGGGCTCGCGCCGGACCTGGCTCACCGGTCGCAGCCCGACCACGATCTTGCGGGCTACCAGCAGGTAGAAACCGCCCCCGGACAACTGCCAGGCCCCGGCACGGCGCTCCCAACCGGCCAACCGGCCCTGCCACTTGGGCGAAGCAAGCGGCGGACGATAGCACCCGAAGCGACGTTTCTCCAGCGCGAAGCCCAGCAGGTTCAACCAGTCGCTGACCCGTGAGGGCGAGATGCAGCGGGCCTGGCGCAGCGCATCATGGGCGAAGACATGCCGCAGGCCCCAGGAGCTCCAGGGGTTGATGCCGACGATCAACAGATGGCCACCCGGGCGCACCGCGCTGGCCGCTTCACGCAGCAAGCCATGGGGCGACAGGCAGAAATCCAGGCCATGCTGCATCACCACCACATCGGCGGCGTGCTCGCTCAAAGGCCAGGCCTGTTCTTCGCAGACAATCTCGACCCCCGGCAACGGCGCGCCCAGGCGCACATTGCGCTGCACCTGGGGCGCGGGCGGCGGGGTTTGTGCCGAAGGGCCGTAGTGCACCAGGTAGCCGCCAAAGAAGCGCTCAAGCTCTTCTTCGAGCATAAGCCGCTCCTGTTCCAGCAGAAATTGCCCGATCGGCCCGGACAGCCACTCACGGGCTGCGCTGATCAAGGCCAGCCACTCGGGATCGGCCTGGGCGAACGCTTTATCAGTCATTGCATTCTCCAACTCGCCAAGACGTTCTAAGATGCACCAATGTGTTCAGCTTGGCGAATAGAAGAATGATACAGATCAGTGCCCTGCCCGCCTTCACCGATAACTACATCTGGTTGTTACAGGACCATCGCAGCCATCGTTGTGCCGTGGTCGATCCGGGCGATGCCGCGCCTGTCATGGCGTGGCTTGCGCAGCACCCGGACTGGACCCTCGGCGACATCCTGATTACCCACCACCACAATGACCACGTGGGCGGCGTAGAGCAGCTCAAGCAAGCCACAGGCGCCAAGGTCTATGGCCCGGCCAGCGAAAAAATCCCGGCCCGTGACGTCGCGCTCAACGATAACGACCGGATCGAGGTGCTGGGCTGGGGCTTCGACGTGCTCGCCGTGCCGGGACACACCCTGGGACATATAGCCTTTTATCATCATGGCTTGCTGTTCTGCGGCGACACCCTGTTCGCCGCCGGTTGTGGGCGTTTGTTCGAAGGCACGCCGCAACAGATGTACAACTCCCTGGAGCGCCTGGCCGCGCTGCCGGCCGACACGCTGGTCTACTGCACCCACGAGTACACCCAAAGCAACCTGCGCTTTGCCCAGGCCGTGGAACCGCACAACGCCGATATCGCCGAACGGGTGGCTAAAGTCAGCCAACTTCGGGCAGCCGGCAAGATGACGTTGCCCTCGACCTTGGCCCTGGAAAAACTCACCAACCCGTTTTTGCGCACCGCCGAAACATCCGTTAAACAAAAAGCGGACGAGTGGGGGAACCGCGATAACCGCGCTGGGAGCGAGGTTTTTGCTAGCTTGCGAGCGTGGAAAGACACGTTCTAAGCAGACAGGTTCTGATACGAAATTTCTGAATGGTTGACCGGAACCCAAGCGCTTTCTAGAATCGCCCGACATTTTTGCCCGGAACTAACTTCCAGCCAATGTCGTCATCTATTCGTAAGTCCAACCATTCAGACGCATTGACCCGCCTGGCTCAAGCCATTGCGGTGGCCGTATCCGCAACTCTGGCGGGCTGCCAAACCACTCATTTCGCTGCACAATCCACCGTGCAACCCAAACCCGTACTCACAGCCAAGATCAAGCAAAAACCCCTTTGGCTCTCAGAGAAGCCAAGCCCGCAGGTCCCCCAGGATGTCTGGGAGCGCATGCGCCAGGGGTTCCAACTGCAGGACGGTGTCGGCGTCAACCCGCGTATCGAGCAACAGCGCCTGTGGTTCGCCAGCAACCCGTCCTTCCTGGAGAATGCCGGCGAACGCGGCAGCCTCTATATTCACTACATCGTCGAACGCCTTGAAGAACGCAACATGCCCCTGGAGCTGGCGCTGCTGCCAGTGATTGAAAGTGCCTACAACCCAATGGCCTATTCACGCAGCGATGCGGTCGGCCTGTGGCAATTCATTCCCTCCACCGGGCGCTACTTCAACCTGCGCCAGACCCGTGCCTACGACGGCCGTCGCGACATCACCGCCTCCACCACCGCCGCCCTGGACTATCTGACACGTCTGCATGACATGTTCAACGGCGACTGGCTGCTGGCCCTGGCGGCCTATAACGCGGGTGAAGGCACGGTCAGCCGGGCCATCGAGCGCAACGAGAAGCTCGGCCTGCCCACCGACTACTGGAACCTGCCGCTGCCCCAGGAAACCAAGGACTACGTGCCCAAGTTCCTGGCGCTGTCCCAGGTGGTGCTGGCCCCCGAGGCCTACGGCGTCAACCTGAACCCGATTGCCAACACGCCGTACTTCGAAATGGTCGAAGTCAAGCAGAGCATGGACCTGTCCCGGGTCGCCGCGCTGGCCGAGATCGACGAAGACGAACTGTTCCAGCTCAACCCGGCCTTCAAGCAACGCACCACCCTGGACGGTCCCCAGCATTTGTTGGTGCCCACCTCCAAGGCGCAGTTACTGGCCAGTAGCCTGTCCTCGATGAACCCCGAGGAATTGTTGAGCCTGCGCCCGAAAAAGCCGGTGTTTGACGAAGTCGAACACAAGGCCGTGGCCGGGCGCTCGCGCAGCTACAAGGTCAAGAGCGGCGACAACCTGACGCTGATTGCCAAGGCCAACAAGGTCGATGTGCATGACCTGCAGCGCTGGAACAAGCTCAATGGCCAGGCCCTGAAGGTTGGCCAGACCCTGGTGATGCAGGACACCCGCAGACTGGTGGCCAAGGCTGGCGGCAAGAAACCGGTGCAATACAAGGTCAAGAAAGGTGACTCGCTGTACATGGTTGCCAAGCGCTTCAACGTCGAGATGCAACATCTCAAGCGTTGGAACCCTCGCACTGGCCAGGCCTTGAAGCCGGGGCAGATGCTGGTGGTTTCCGGGCCAAGATAAACCGAGTGCACGCAGGCCTGTATGGGAGCCAGCTCCCATACAGGCCCTGCGCACCGCTCAAGATCCCTCCGAGCCTGAAAATGGCCTTTTCAACAGTCTTTTTCCAAGTGGAACAAGCTGTTACTGTACCGATCATAAAGCCCAAGCCGCCCGGATCGGATCTCTGACTTGAAGCGTCCCCTCCTTCTACTAATAAGTCTGGCCTTGAGCTTTTGCGCGAATGCGACCATTACCGAGAACCACGGTTATGCGCAGTTCGGTACGCTCAAGTACCCGGCCAAATTCACCCACTTCGATTGGGTAAACCCCGCAGCGCCCAAGGGCGGCACCTTGCGGGTCATGGCATTTGGCACGTTTGACACCCTCAACCCCTATACCTTCAAGGGCTCCAGCCCGGTCTCCACCGCCAATTTCCTGCAATACGGCGTTAACGAGCTCAACGAGCCGCTGATGGTCGGCACCGGCCAGTACGCCCCATCCGGCGACGAGCCCACGTCCAGTTATGGCCTGATTGCCCAATCTGTGGAGTACAGCGAGGACCGCAGTTGGGTGGTGTTCAACCTGCGCCCGCAAGCGCGCTTCCATGACGGCAAGCCCATTACCGCCGACGACGTGGCGTTTTCCTACCGCACCTTGCTGACCGAAGGCCATCCGCAATACCGCACCAACCTGCAGGAAGTGGCCCGGGTGGATGTACTCAACCCCCATCGCATCCGCTTCGTGTTCAAGCGCGCCGGCAACCCGCTGTTGATCCTGCGCCTGGGCGAGTTGCCGGTGCTGCCTCAGCACTACTGGAAAAACCGCGACTTCAAGGCCACCACCTTCGAGCCGCCGCTGGGCAGCGGGCCCTATCGCATCAGCCAGGTGCAACCGGGCCGGCAATTGGTGTTCGAGCGGGTCAAGGACTATTGGGGCAAGGACCTCCCGGTCAATCGCGGGTTCTACAACTACGACAAGGTCGAGGTGGAGTTCTATCGCGACAGCGACGTGGCCTTCGAGGCATTCAAGGCCGGCGAATTCGACATTTATATCGAACACCAGGCCAAAAACTGGGCCAATGGCTACAACTTCCCGGCGGTGAACCGTGGCGAAGTCATCAAGGCGCAGATTGCCCACCAGATCCCGACCCAGAGCCAGGGCCTGTTCATGAACAGCCGGCGCGCCACTTTCAGCCAGGCCAAAGTGCGCGAAGCGCTGGGGCTGATGTTCGATTTCGAGTGGACCAACCGCACCCTGTTCAGCGGCGCCTATAAACGCACCCTGAGCTACTACCCCAACAGCGAATTCGCGGCCAGCGGCCTGCCGGTGGGTCATGAATGGCTGATGCTCTCGCCCTATCGCGACCAGCTACCGGCCAATCTGTTTACCCAGGCCTTCAGCCTGCCGCAGACCGACGGGCGCGGCATCCCCCGGGAAACCTTGCGCCGCGCCCTCGGCCTGCTGGCCGAAGGTGGCTGGACACTCTCTGGCCAGCGCCTGCTCGACAGCAATGGCCAGCCGCTGCGTTTCGAAATCCTGCTGGTCAACCCTAACCTGGAGCGCATCCTGCAACCTTACGTCGAAAACCTGCGCAGCATCGGCATTGATGCCCGCCTGCGTACGGTGGACCGCGCGCAGTACAAGCAGCGCCTCGATCAGTTTGATTTCGACATGATCCTGATGACCCTCAACCAGACCTTGAGCCCTGGCCTTGAACAGTGGCAGTACTTCCACTCCAGCCAGGCCGCGATCAAAGGCAGCAAGAACTACGCGGGCATCGCCAACCCGGTGGTCGACCACCTGCTGGAGCAACTGCTCGCCGCGCAGACCCGCGACCAACAAGTCGCCGCCGGCCGGGCCCTGGACCGGGTCCTGCTGTGGCAGCACTACAGTATTCCCAATTGGTATCTCAACTATCATCGCCTGGCGTACCGTAACCGGTTCGCCTTCGTCACCACGCCGCCCTACAGCCTGGGCCTGAGCGCGTGGTGGCTGAAAGCTTCGGAGAAACCCCAATGATGCCTTTGCGTACTGCGATTATCAGTGGCCTGTTGTTTTGCGCCCAGGCCGTTGCTGCCCCACAACATGCCTTGACCCTGTATGACGAGCCGCCCAAGTACCCGGCCAATTTCAAGCATGTCGACTACGTCAACCCGGATGCGCCCAAAGGCGGCACCTTTCGCGAAGCAGCCATGGGCAGCTTCGACAGCCTCAATCCGTTTATCAGCAAGGGCGTGCCCGCCGATAACATCACCCTGGTCTACGACACCCTAGCCCAGCAGGGCCTGGACGAGCCCATCACTGAATATGGCCTGATCGCCGGCAAGATCGAAAAAGCCCCGGATAACAGCTGGGTACGCTTCTACCTGCGGCCCGAAGCGCGCTTCCACGATGGCCATCCGGTGCATGCCGAAGATGTGGTGTTCACCTTTGAAACCCTGATCACCCAGGGCAGCCCGATCTACCGCACCTACTACGCCGACGTCGCCGAAGTGATCGCCGAAGACCCGTTGCGCGTGCTGTTCAAGTTCAAGCACACCAGCAACCGCGAACTGCCGTTGATCCTCGGCCAATTGCCAGTGTTGCCCAAACACTGGTGGGCCGGGCGTGACTTTGCCAAGAGCAGCCTGGAGATCCCCCTGGGCAGCGGCCCGTACAAAGTGGCCGAGGTCAAGCCAGGGCGCTCGATCCGCTACGAGCGGGTCAAGGATTACTGGGGCAAGGACCTGCCCGTCAACAAGGGCCTGTACAACTTCGATTACCGCATCAGCGATTACTACCGCGACAGCACCGTGGCCCTGGAGGCGCTCAAGGCCGGGCAGTTCGATTACTGGCAGGAAATGACGGCCAAGAACTGGGCCAACGCCTACAACGTCCCGGCCGTGGCCGAGGGCCGGCTGATCAAGGAAGAACTGCCCAACGGCAATCCCACCGGGATGCAGGGTTTTGTGTTCAATATCCGCAAGCCGATGTTCCAGGACGTGCGGGTGCGCAAGGCGATCAGCCTGTTGATGGACTTCGAATGGACTAACAAGCAACTGTTCAACGGCGCCTATACCCGTACCCGCAGCTATTTCGAGAACTCGGACATGGCCGCCACCGGCCTGCCCAGCCCTGCCGAACTGGCGATTCTCGAACCGCTGCGCGGCAGGATCCCTGACGAAGCCTTCACCCAGGCCTTCGCCCCGGCAAAAACCGATGCCAGCGGCATGATCCGCACCCAGCAGCGCGAAGCCTACCAACTGTTGCAAGAGGCCGGCTGGCGCATTGTTGACGACAAGATGGTCGACACCACCGGCAAGCCGGTGAGCATCGAGTTCATGCTGGCCCAGACCGACTTCGAGCGCATCCTGCTGCCGTTCAAGCGCAACCTGGCGGACCTGGGCATCGAACTGGTGATCCGCCGGGTCGATGTCTCGCAATACGTCAACCGCGTGCGCTCGCGGGACTTCGACATGATGGTCGGCAGCTTTCCGCAGTCCTCTTCACCGGGTAACGAGCAGCGTGAGTTCTGGCAATCGAGCAGTGCCGACAAGCCCGGCAGCCGCAACTACATCGGCCTCAAGGACCCGGCCATCGACGAATTGGTGGAACAATTGATCAATGCCGACTCGCGTAACAGCCTGGTGGCCCACGCCAAGGCCCTGGACCGGGTCTTGCAGTTTGGCTACTACGTGATCCCCAACTGGCATATCAAGACCTACCGCGTGGCCTATTGGAATCACCTTGGCCACCCTAAAGTCCCGCCCCGCTATGACGTGGGCATTGCCACTTGGTGGATCAAGCCCCATCAGGCCCCGGCCGTAACGCCGCAACCCCAGACCACGGCCGATCCGGCGAGCGGAGGCGACTGACATGCTGGCTTATATTTTTCGCAGGTTGCTGCTGATCATCCCCACGCTGTTCGGCATTTTGCTGATCAACTTTGTGATTATCCAGGCCGCCCCCGGCGGCCCGGTGGAACAAATGATCGCCAAGCTCGAAGGCTTTGAAGGTGCTACCAGCCGTATCGCCGGTGGCGGTGCCGAAGTCTCGGTGGCCGGCTCCAGCTACCGCGGGGCCCAGGGCCTGGACCCGACGCTGATCAAGGAAATCGAGAAGATGTACGGCTTCGACAAGTCGGCGCCGGAACGCTTGTGGATCATGGTCAAGAACTACGCACAGCTGGACTTTGGCGACAGCTTCTTTCGCGACGCCAAGGTCATCGACCTGATCAAGGAGAAAATGCCGGTGTCCATCTCCCTCGGGTTATGGAGCACCCTGATCATGTACCTGGTCTCGATCCCCCTCGGGATCGCCAAGGCCACTCGCCATGGCAGCCACTTTGACGTGTGGACCAGTTCGGCAATCATCGTCGGCTATGCGATCCCGGCGTTCCTGTTTGCCATCCTGTTGATCGTGGTGTTTGCCGGCGGCAGTTATTTTGACTGGTTCCCGTTGCGGGGACTGACCTCCAACAACTTTGACGAACTGAGCTGGGGCGGCAAAATCCTCGACTACTTCTGGCACCTGGCGCTGCCGGTCACGGCCCTGGTCATCGGTAACTTCGCCACCATGACCCTGCTGACCAAAAACAGCTTTCTCGACGAGATCAACAAGCAGTACGTGATCACCGCCAAGGCCAAGGGCCTGACCAATCACCGCGTGCTCTACGGCCATGTATTCCGCAACGCCATGCTGCTGGTGATCGCCGGGTTCCCTTCAGCGTTTATCGGTATCTTTTTTACCGGCTCGCTGCTAGTCGAAGTGATCTTCTCCCTCGACGGCCTGGGCCTGATGAGCTTTGAAGCGGCGATCAACCGCGATTACCCGGTGGTGTTCGGCACCCTGTTTATCTTCACCCTGCTGGGCCTGGTGGTGAAACTGATCGGTGATTTGACCTACACCCTGGTCGACCCGCGTATCGACTTCGAAAGCCGGGAGCATTGAGATGACGCTATCCCCCCTCAATCGCCGCCGCTTCGAGCGTTTCAAGGCCAATAAACGTGGCTGGTGGTCGCTGTGGCTGTTCCTGATCCTGTTTGGCCTGAGCCTGGGCGCCGAGTTGATCGCCAATGACAAGCCGTTGGCAGTGCATTACGACGGCGACTGGTACTTCCCGGCGCTCAAGCGCTACCCGGAAACCACCTTCGGCGGCGAATTCCCCCTGGAAGCCAACTACAAAAGCCCGTACATCCGCGAACTGCTCAAGGCCAAGGATGCCTGGACGCTCTGGGCACCGATCCCCTACAGCTACCAGAGCATCAACTACGACCTGAAAGTCCCGGCGCCGGCGCCGCCCTCGGCGGATAACCTGCTGGGCACCGACGACCAGGGCCGCGACGTGCTGGCGCGGGTGATCTATGGCTTTCGAGTGTCGGTGCTGTTTGCCCTGACCCTCACGGTGTTGAGCTCGATCATCGGTGTGGCGGCCGGGGCCCTGCAGGGTTTTTATGGCGGCTGGGTCGACCTGGCCGGCCAGCGGTTCCTGGAAATCTGGTCGGGGTTGCCGGTGCTGTACCTGCTGATCATCCTCGCCAGCTTTGTGCAGCCGAACTTCTGGTGGCTGCTGGGGATTATGTTGCTGTTTTCCTGGATGAGCCTGGTGGACGTGGTGCGCGCCGAGTTCCTGCGCGGCCGTAACCTGGAATACGTGCGCGCGGCCCGCGCCCTGGGCATGCAGAACGGCGCGATCATGTTCCGCCATATCCTGCCCAATGCCATGGTCTCGACCATGACCTTTATGCCCTTCATCCTCACCGGCGCGATTGGCACCCTCACCGCCCTGGACTTCCTGGGCTTCGGCCTGCCCGCCGGGTCGCCGTCCCTGGGCGAGTTGGTGGCCCAGGGCAAATCCAACCTGCAGGCGCCATGGCTGGGCATCAGTGCCTTTGCGGTGCTGGCGATCATGTTGAGTTTGCTGGTGTTTATCGGCGAGTCCGCTCGCGATGCCTTCGACCCGAGGAAATGAGATGAATCAGGACAATCTGATCGAAGTCCGCGACCTCAGTGTCGAGTTCGTCACCGGCGAGCAGCATCAGCGCGTGGTGGAAAATATCAGCTTCGATATCCGCCGCGGTGAAACCCTGGCCCTGGTCGGCGAAAGCGGCTCCGGCAAGTCGGTGACCGCCCACTCGATCCTGCGCCTGCTGCCCTACCCCCTGGCGCGGCATCCGTCCGGCACGATCGAGTATGCCGGGCAGGATCTGCTGACCCTGAAAGAAAAGCCCCTGCGCCAGATTCGCGGCAACCGCATTGCGATGATCTTCCAGGAGCCGATGACCTCGCTGAACCCGCTGCACTCCATCGAAAAGCAGATCAACGAAGTGCTGGGCCTGCACAAGGGCCTGACCGGCAAGGCCGCGACCCTGCGCACCCTGGAACTGCTGGACCTGGTGGGCATCCCCGAACCGCACAAGCGCCTCAAGGCCCTGCCCCATGAGTTGTCTGGCGGCCAGCGTCAACGGGTGATGATCGCCATGGCCCTGGCCAACGAGCCGGAACTGCTGATCGCCGACGAGCCGACCACGGCCCTGGACGTGACCGTGCAGTTGAAGATCCTCGAACTGCTCAAGGAGTTGCAGGCGCGCCTGGGCATGGCGCTGTTGCTGATCAGCCATGACTTGAACCTGGTGCGGCGCATTGCCCACCGCGTGTGTGTGATGCAGCGCGGTTGCATTGTCGAGCAGGCGTCCTGCGAAGAACTGTTTCGCTCCCCGCAGCATCCGTACACCCAGGAACTACTGGCCGCCGAGCCCAGTGGCGGTCCGGCGAGCAACGCGGTTGGCCCGCCGCTGCTGGAAGTCGACGACCTGAAAGTCTGGTTCCCGATCAAAAAAGGCTTCCTGCGCAATACCGTCGATTACGTCAAGGCGGTGGACGGTATCCACTTCAGCCTGCCCCAGGGCCAGACCCTGGGCATTGTCGGCGAAAGCGGCTCGGGCAAATCCACCCTGGGCCTGGCGATCCTGCGGTTGATCGGCAGCAAGGGCGGGATCCGTTTTGAGGGCCAGCAACTGGACCAACTGACCCAGCAACAGGTGCGGCCATTGCGCCGGGAAATGCAGGTGGTGTTCCAGGACCCGTTTGGCAGCCTGAGCCCGCGTATGTGCGTCAGCGAGATCGTTGGCGAAGGTTTGCGCATCCACAAGATCGGCACCGCGGCCGAGCAGGAAGCAGCGATTATCGCCGCGCTCAAGGAGGTGGGGCTCGACCCGCAGACCCGCCACCGCTACCCCCACGAATTCTCCGGAGGTCAACGCCAGCGCATTGCCATTGCCCGCGCCCTGGTGCTCAAGCCACGCCTGATCCTGCTGGATGAGCCCACCTCGGCCCTGGACCGCACGGTGCAGCGCCAGGTGGTGGAACTGCTGCGTAACCTGCAGGCCAAGTACAACCTGACTTACCTGTTTATCAGCCATGACCTGGCGGTGGTCAAAGCCCTGAGCCATCAGTTGATGGTGGTCAAACAGGGGCAAGTGGTGGAACAGGGGGATGCCAAGACCATCTTCGCCGATCCCCAGCATGCCTATACCCGGCAGCTGCTGGAGGCCGCGTTTCTGGTGCCAACCTCACGTAGCTGATCTTGAGTTTAGGCCGGAGACGCCTTGTGGGAGCTGGCTTGCCAGCTCCCCCATTTGATTTGTGCAGCTCTGCAGGCAAAGCCTTTCGCAAAAGCAAACCAATATCATTTGCGCTGCCCGCAGGCCTTTGCTTTAATCGCGACCAATTCCTATTCACGTCGTGGCGCCAGCGCCGGTTGGATATTGTGTCGACTTCCCCCGCTTCATTCAGTCAGCTCTACGGCAGCCACCACTCCTGGCTGCTCGGCCTGTTGCGCCGGCGCCTGAGCAACCGCTGGGATGCCGCCGACCTGGCGCAAGACACCTTTATCCGCGTGCTCAAGCGCCCGCCTGACCAGGCTGACGCCGTGCGCGAGCGCTCGTACCTGGCCACCATCGCCCGGGGCCTGTGCATCGACCATTGGCGCCGCCGCCAACTGGAGCAGGCCTGGCTGCAAAGCCTCGCCGACCGCCCACAGGCGGTGCAGCCATCGCCGGAGCAGCGGGCGATCATTGTCGAAACCCTGTACGAGGTCGATGCCATGCTCGCGCGCCTGCCGCGCAAGGTCAGCGATGCGTTCCTGCTGGCGCAACTGCATGGCCTGACCTACAAGCAAATCGCCGTGCAGTTGGGGGTCTGTGAGCGCATGGTGAAAAAATACATGGCCCAGGCGCTGTTGCACTGCGCGGTGCTGGAAGCCGAACTCGACGGGTTGCTGGTGGAATGAACCCCAGCGGAAAACTCAGCCACGCCAGCCTGCAGCAGGCAGCCCAGTGGTATGTGCGCCTACAGGACCCGCAAGGCGGCAGCCAGGCACAACAGCATTGGCAGACATGGCTGGGGCAGAACCCCGAGCATCAGGCTGCCTGGCGCTATGTCGAGCGCGTCAGCCAACGCTTCGCGCCCCTGACCGACGAGCCCATCGGCGCCGGCCGCGCCCTGCGCAGCACGCGGCGGCAAACCCTCAAGACATTATTGGTGCTGTGCGCCGGTTCGACCTTGGCCTGGGGCACCTGGCGCGGCACTGCCCTGCCCCGGGTGATCGGCGGCTGGAGCGCCGACTACGCCACGGCCAGCGGCGAGATCCGCGATGCGTTGCTCGCCGATGGCACACACATCTGGCTCAACGCCCTGAGCGCCATGGATGTACGCTTCGATGCGCAGCAGCGCCTGCTGCACCTGCGTTTTGGCGAAGTGTTGATCGACACTGCCAAGGACCTCCAGCGCCCGTTCCTGGTCGACACTGCGCACGGCCACCTGCGTGCCCTGGGTACGCGCTTCAGTGTGCTGCACGGCGAAGACAACACCACCCTGAATGTCTTCGACGGCCGGGTAGAAGTGCGCACCGCCGACGGCCAGCAGGTACGCATTATCGAGTCCGGGCAACAGGCGGTGTTCGGTCGGCACACGATCCGCAGCACAGTGCCCGCATCCGCCACCCGCGAGGCCTGGAGCCGCGGCGTGCTATTGGCCGACAACCTGCCCCTGGGCCAATTGATCGGTGAACTGAACCGCTACCGGCCCGGCCACCTCGGTTGTGATCCGGCCGTGGCCCATCTGCCAGTGATGGGCTCGTTCCCGCTCAAGGACAGCGAGCATGCGTTGCGGCTGCTGGAGGCGGCATTGCCGATCCAGGTGGACAGAGTGCTGCCGTGGTGGGTCAGCGTGGGGCCCAAAACACACGCTACCTAACGCCAACCAACCGGGCTGTTGTGGCGAGCAGTTTTTTTGGCTCCACCTGTTCCCCTTTTCGACGTTCGTTCGGTTAACCCAGCAGACGCTTTCATATTCGCCGAATCCGTAGGGAACCTTCCATGTCGCAACCCGCTGCTTTCACGCTGCGCCCCCTGGCGCTGGCCATCACCGCGACCCTGCTCTGCCTGGGCCCGCTCAATGTGCAGGCGGTGGAAACGCCGTCGACCCAGGAAACCACGCGCAGCTACAACATTGGCGCCGGGTCGCTGGTCAGCGTGCTGAATCGCTTTGCCGAGCAGTCCGGGGTGTTTATCGCCGGCCACAACAGCCTGGCAGCCGGGAAGACCAGCCCTGGACTCAGTGGCAGCTACACCCCCGCAGCCGGCTTGCAGCGTTTGTTGCAAGGCAGCGGTTTGCAGGCCCAGCCCCAGGGCGACAATGGCTATGTGCTGGAGCTGGTGCCGCTCAATACCGGCGAGCTGGAGCTGGGTGCCACCACCATTTCCGGCGTGGCCCTGGGCGCCACCACCGAAGACAGTCATTCCTACACCACCGGCTCGATGGCCTCGGCCACCGGCCTGCCGCTGTCGATCCGCGAGACGCCGCAGTCGGTCACCGTGATCACCCGCCAGCAGATGGATGACCAGGGTTCCAACAACATCGCCGACACCCTGCGCCGCGCCCCTGGCGTCAGCGTGCAGAACTACGACAGCGAGCGCTGGGAGTTCTCCAGCCGTGGCCTGCCGATCACCAACTTCCAGTACGACGGCGTCAACTCCACCTATGACGGCGTGTATGACTACGGCACCACCAGCACCGACATGGCGGTGTACGACCATCTGGAAATCATCAAGGGCTCATCGGGCCTGATGAGCGGTTCGGGCGACCCGTCGGCCACGGTCAACCTGATCCGTAAAAAGCCCACCAAGGACTTCAAGGCCTCGGTTACCGGCACCGTGGGCTCCTGGGACAACTACCGCACCGAAGGCGATATCTCCGGGCCGCTGACCGAGTCGGGCAATGTGCGCGGGCGTTTTGTCGGGGTTTATCAGGATCGCTCGTCGTACCTGGACCACTACCAGCACACCAAGGACATTGCCTACGGCATCCTCGAAGCCGATCTGACTCCCGACACCCTGCTGACCTTCGGTATCGACCAGCAGGACACCCGCTCCCGTGGCGCCAGCTGGACCGGTTTCCCGATGTATTTCAGCAATGGCAATCGCACGAATTTCTCGCGCTCGTTCAACCCGGCCGCCGACTGGAGCCGCCGCGACTTCCAGAACCAGACGATCTTCGCCTCGGTCCAGCAAAAGCTGGCCAACGACTGGTCGCTCAAAGTCAGCCTGGACCGCAAGCGCAGCCAGCACGACACCTTGCTCGCCTCCGCCAGTGGCGGCAACCCGGACCAGGTCACTGGTGAGGGCATGTACATGTTCATGGGCAAGTACAAGGGCGACCAGGTGCAGAACACCCTCGACGTCAACCTCAGCGGCCCGTTCAGCCTGTTGGGTCGCGAGCACGAGTTGATCATGGGCTTTATGGCAACCCGCTCGAAACAGGACGTGCCGGTCTACGGTTCGATCTACCCGCCGGTGGGCGGCAGCATTTATGACTGGCGTGGTGAGTACGCCAAGCCGGATATCCCGCGCAGCGGCCAGAACGATATTGTGCAACGCCAAACCGGCGCCTACCTGGCGACCCGCCTCAAGCCTACCGATGACCTGTCGGTGATCCTGGGTACCCGCGTCAGCAATTTCAGCAACACCGACACCACCGACTTCTACGCTGCGACGAGTACCGACGCCCGCACCAGCTACAAACAAACCGGGGTGGTGACGCCCTACGCCGGGGTGGTCTATGACCTCAACGACATCTGGTCGGTGTACAGCAGCTACACCAAGATCTACCGCCCGCAAAACAGCAAGGATGCCGACCGCAAATTGCTCGACGCGATTGAGGGCGACACTTACGAAGCCGGGCTCAAGGCAGCCTTTTTCGACGGCCGCCTGAACGCCAGCTTCGCCGCGTTCCGCATCGAACAGGACAATGTCGCGCAATACGTCTCGGGCTTTGAAAGCGACTCGATCTATCGCCCGATTGCCGGCGCCACCACCAAGGGCTTTGAGGTGGAACTGGCCGGCGAAGTGCTGGACGGCTGGAATGTCTCGGCCGGCTACACCTACCAGCACACCCGCGATGCCAACGACGATTACGTCTACAGCTCGGTGCTGCAAACCACCACGCCGCAACAAGTGGTGCGCCTGTTCAACACCTATCGCCTACCGGGCGCGCTGGACAAGGTGACCCTCGGCGCCGGGGTCAACTGGCAGAGCGAATTCTTCGGCAATGTGTTCCAGCCCAACCCGAATGACACGGTCAACTTTGGCCAATACGCGCGCATCACCCAGGACAGCTACTACCTGGTGGACCTGATGGCACGCTATCGCTTCAACGAGCACTTGAGCGCGACGTTGAACGTGAAAAATGCCCTGGATAAAAAGTACTACACCGGCCTGGGCAACTTCGGCACCGGGTTCTACGGCGAGCCGCGCAGCCTGCAACTGGCGACGCGCTGGGACTTCTAAGCCTGGGGGCGCCCCCTGAGAAATGTGGGGGCTTGCCGGCTTCTACATAAGGTCGGCGGCGTATTTATGTGCAATCATCGTGGTCCTACAAGGTCCCCCGGAGATTGCACCATGGCGCTGCCCGACCTCGCCGCCCCACGCTTCTGGCGTGATGCCAGCCTGCCGTTTATCGAGGCGCGTACCATCGAGGATGGGCGCAAGGTCTGCTACACCCGGCATGCCCACGACCACTTCTCGATTGGCGCGATCACCGCCGGGCAAAGCCTTTATCTCCATGGCCCGGACACCTTCCACATCCGCGCCGGCACTGTGGTGCTGATGAACCCGGGCGATGTGCATGCCTGCAACCCCATCGACGACCAACCCTGGTCGTATCACATGCTCTACATCGACACGCCCTGGCTGACCGATCTGCAACACCAGTTGGGGTTTGCCAGTGACTTGGGCTTTCGCCGCTTCGACGCGACCCATACCGACGACCCGCTGCTGTTTGCCGGCCTGTTGGAGCTGTACACCGTGCTGGTCGACGAGCACACCGAACACCTGCAGAAACACAGCGCCGTGGTGAGTTTTTTCACTGAGGTGCAACTGCGCCTGAACCCGGCTGCCGAGCCTGTACGCGAGGTCAATCACAAGCTGGAACACGCCGCCGAGTACATCCGCGCGCATTGCACCGAGGCGCTGAAGCTGGAAGCAATCTGCCAGGCGGCGCAGCTGTCGCCGTCGTACCTGATTCGCGCGTTCAAGCAGGCTTACGGCATGACGCCCCATGCGTTCCTGATCAACCAGCGCGTCCAGTTCGCCCGCAACCAGTTACGTAGCGGCCACCTGATTGCCGATGTGGCACTGGCCGCCGGTTTTGCCGACCAGGCACATCTGCAGCGCACGTTCAAACAACACCTGGCGGCCACGCCGGGGCAGTATCGCGGCTGACTCACGCCAGCAACAGGTACACCACGCTGATCACCAGCAACAGCGCCATGGCCCGATTGAACAGGCGCATGCCCCGGGCATTGCTCAGGTAACGACGAAAAAACGTGCCGACATACGCCCAGCACGCCACCGATAGATAGCAAATCACCAGGTACACCGCCGCCAGTTGCCAGACCCGCGCGGCCTCACCATCGGCCGCAAACAGGCCCATGCCCGCCACACACGCCAGCCAGGCCTTGGGGTTGAGCCATTGCATGACCGCGCCATAGAGCATCGACGGCGCAACAGCCGCGTCTTGCGCATCCAGCCGGCCGTCGTCCATCGCCAGCTTGTAGGCCATGTACAGCAGAAAGGCCACCCCGCCCCACTGGATGCCCTGGGTCAGGATCGGCCAGCGCACGAGCAGTTCGTGCAGGCCCAGGCCAATCAACACCAGCAGCAAGGTGAAGCCCAAGGCCGCGCCGGCCACGTGTTTCTGGCTGGCGGCAAAACCAAAGCGCGCGCCCGAGCCAAGGGCGACCACATTGACCGGGCCGGGGGTGATGGACGTCGCCAAGGCGAAGGCGGCCATGGACATGATCAAACTCATTGCACTTCCTTTTTTGTAATGACAGGTGGACAGGCCTGTACGCTACGTCCCTGTAGCCAGTGCGTATTGAAGAAAATGCCCCTGGAGGCGCTGGCTTCTACGCGAGGGTCAGCGCCGCCTTGAGCAGCCGCAGCTCCAGGTATTGCAGGAGCATGATGGTCTTGCCATCGACAATTTCGCCGCGGCCAACCATGGCGATGGCCTCGTCGAATCCCAACTCCAGCACCTGAATATCTTCGCCTTCGTGCTCCAGCCCGCCGCCCTCGCCCACGCGGTCGGCAGGTTGGTACTCACCGATAAAGAAATGAATGCGCTCGGTCACCGAGCCCGGGCTCATGAAGGCCGAGTAGATTTTCTCCACGTGGCCTACGCGGTAGCCGGTTTCTTCCTCGACTTCCAGGCGAATACGTTCCTCGGGGCTGGCGTTGTCCAGCAGGCCAGCGGCGGTTTCGATCAGGTAGCCGTCATGACCATTGACGAAGGTCGGCATGCGGAACTGGCGAATCAGCAACACTGTGCGCTGCAAGGTGTTGTACAGCAGGATGGTTGCACCGTTGCCACGGTCGTACACCTCGCGGGTCTGGGCTTGCCAGCTGCCGTCCCGGCGACGAAGGTCGAAGCTGTACTTTTTCAGCAGGTACCAGTTGTCCGAGAGCAACTCTTCGGCGGTGATGCGTACGGGGCTGTTGTCCATGGGGGGCCTTTTGGTCGCAGGGTCGCGCAGCATGTCGGTGACGCCCTGCCAGCGTCAAGCTGTCCATAGGCCAGCATTGTTATGCGTTATCCAGCTACAATTGCGCCCTTTGTGCACCGGATCACCGCCCAGGCACGTGTCCGACGGGGTGATCTCGACAGTGCATCCTTCGGGGTCAAGGACATGATGCTGCACATACCGACGCTCCTGATAGTTGCCGTCTTCGTTTTTTGCCTGATGGGCTTGCTCACCGTGCATGCCTGGCATCGCGTACGTGAGCCCACCCTGGGCTATCTTGGCGTGATGCTGTTGCTGGCCTCCCTCGGCACGGCGTTGATGGTCGTGCGCGGGGTGGGCGTGGACTTCGTCGCGCTGGTGATAGGCAATGTGGTGCTCCTGATGAGCGCGGCAATGAACTGGACCGCCATGCGCCTGTTTGTCCAGGGCAAGCCACACCTGCCGGGCATCCTCGCCGGGCCGGCGCTGTGGCTGGTGATGTGCCTGGTCCCGCAGTTCTATGGCTCGATGTCCAGCCGGGTGACCCTGTATTCCCTGATAGCCGCGAGCTACGGCGTGCTGTCGGCCCTGGAGTTGTGGCGCCACCGTCAACACCTGGAAGTGGCCTATCTGCCAGCCGTGGTGCTGATGCTGTTGCATACGACCTTTTACTGCGTGCGCGGCGTGCTCGATCCCGGCATGCCGTACAAGGACCCGAACGCATTGATGAACGACGGCGTACAGCTTTTTTCGTTCATGCTGTTCGAATCCATGCTGTATGCCATCGGCATCGCCTACGTCACCCTGGCGATGGTCAAGGAGCGCGCCGAACTCAACTTCAAGGCGGCCGCCTTCACCGACGTGCTGACCGGTATCGGCAACCGCCGGGCGTTCATGCTCCATGGCGAACAACTGCTGGCCGACAGCATGCAGCGCGGGCAGCCGGTGACATTGCTGTTGTGTGACCTCGACTACTTCAAGCGCCTGAATGACAGTTTTGGCCATCCCATGGGCGACCAGGCGTTGATCGCCTTCAGCCAACTGACCGCGTCGATCTTGCGCAAGCACGATCTGTTTGCGCGTATTGGTGGCGAAGAGTTTGCCTGCCTGCTGGCCAATACCGATGAACGAGGCGCCGTGCAGGTAGCGGAACGCATTCGCCAGCGGTTCGCCGAGCTGGACCTGCTGGCACCGGGGTTCCTCAGTGTGAGCATCGGGGTGGTGACCACCACGCCGGCCTGCCACGATCTGTCGCGCCTGCTGTCCCAGGCCGACCAGGCGCTGTATCGCGCCAAGGATCAAGGGCGCAATCGCGTGCAGACCGCCTGTAACACTTTGCAAGCAATCGCCCCCTGACGATGGTCTGAATATTCCCCTCACTGGCCAGGCATCTGGTAAAAATCCGGCTTCGCTCCTGTCCTGGAACCTCCATGCCCTCACGTTTTCTCTCGCGCCTGCGTTTGCGCTGGTTGCCCCTGCTGTGCATGGCATTGCTGATCATCGGCCTGCCCGTGGGCTGCAATGTGCTTCAACACAAGGAGCGCGAGCTGGTGTTTCGCATCGAGCCCGGCACCGCCAGTTGGTACCGCGGCCTGCCGCAAGGCTTACAGGAGTTCGAACTCAAGCCGGCCAGCTTCAAGTCCGGGCAGAGCCTGCATGGCTGGTGGTGGCCGGCGGCGAAAAAAGACGCGCCGGCGATCCTGTACCTGCACGGCGTGCGCTGGAACCTCACTGGCCAGCTGTTTCGCATCGAGCAACTGCACGCCCAGGGCTACTCGGTGCTGGCCATCGACTATCGCGGGTTTGGCCAGAGCCAGGGCGACTTGCCGTCAGAGACCAGCGTCTATGAAGATGCGCGGATTGCCTGGGAGCGCTTCCAGGTGCTGCAACCTGATCCAGGCAAGCGCCTGATCTACGGCCATTCCCTGGGCGGCGCCGTCGCCATCGACCTGGCGGCCGAGTTGGGCCAGCAGGCCGCCGATAAACAGCTGCCGCCTCCGGTGCGCGGGCTGGTGATCGAGTCCACCTTTACCTCCCTGGCCGACGTGGCGGCGGCCGTGGCCAATACCTCGCTGCCGGTGCGCTGGTTGCTGTCGCAGAAGTTTGATTCCATCGACAAGATCGCCGAGATCCATATGCCCTTGCTGGTGGTGCATGGCCTTGACGACCGCTATGTGCCGCCGCGCTTCAGCCAGCAACTGTTTGATGCGGCCCTGGAGCCCAAGCACCTGCTGTTGGTGCCGGGGGCCAGTCATAACAACAGCCTGAGCCTGGGTGGTCGCAACTATCGCCAGGCGCTCCAGGGTTTGCTGTAGAACAGCGGATCCGGCACCGATTTCAGCGACGCGTGTCAAGCGCAAGCCGCACGCCAAAAGGCTTGCGAACGATCCTGATCAAATATTAACCGCGGGTTGAATCGCCAGCGCTGCCGGGCCCGCGCAAGGTTATCCACAGAGATACCCACGGTTTTCGTGGACAACTCTTTTGGCATTTAAACGATTTTTTTACGCGGGAGGTTCACCGATTGGCGCCGGCGTTTTCCTTGGCAATCGCCTTGGGCCCGGTGATCGCCCACAGAATCATGCCCAGCAGGGGCACGAATACAATCACCACGACCCACAGCATCTTGGTTTCGGCTCGACTGGCACTGCGCAATACGCAGTTGATCGCCCACAACTCAGCCAGCACCAACAGCGTTGCCAAAATAATCCAGATGTATTCGATTTGCATGGTTCACCTCCTGAGGTCATATACCTTAGGGCCAGGGGTGAACGTGAGGGTTCAGAAAAAATGCCAACGACTGCTCAGGCACCTGGCAAGTCCCCTCACCACCGGTCAGCCAGCTTCCGGCACTTTGTCCGTAGCAATCGGCAACTCAATCCCCCAATCACCATGCAGGTACCAATCGTCGCCGATCATCTCGGCCGGATGCATGGTGCGGTCAGCCCCGTTGCCGCAGGCCAGGGAGGTGGTTGCGCAGTAACGGTCACAGCCCCAGCAGATACGTTCGGGGTGTTTGGGGTTGAGCGGGAATGGCTTGGCCATGAGCAGGCTCCACAGCGGTGGGCAGTGATTGGATCCTACGGCTGGCGCCGCCCCACGGCCTTGACCAACGTCAAGAATGGTTATGTGTATATCCCTGGAAACTTGACAGGAATCATTATTATTTACAGCAAAGCTTTCTAGACTCGACTTCTCATTTGCCCTGTCAGGAAGTACCCATGCGTATCCCCTTCACGCTGTCACTGGCCCTGCTGTTGTCGACTGGCGCAGCCGTCGCCAAGGAATACCCGATCGGCGAGCCACAAATGTGCCCTGGCCTGGAAGTCGGCGCGGTCTATCTGCAACCGATCGAGATGGCACCGCCAGGCATGATGCGCGCCACCGCCGATTCGGATGTGCATCTGGAAGCCGATATCCGCGCCACCGCCGACAACCAGCAGGGCTTCCAGGAGGGCAGTTTCGTGCCCTACCTCAACGTGTCGTTCCGCCTGCAGAAACAAGGCGGCGCAAGCCCGATCATCGGTGAGTTCCACGCCATGGTGGCCAACGACGGGCCGCACTACGGCGACAACGTCAAGCTGCTGGGCCCGGGCAAATATCAGCTGACCTTCACCGTGATGCCGCCCAGCGGCCATGGCTCACTGGGCCGACACACCGATAAGGAAACCGGGGTCACGCCGTGGTTCGAGCGATGTGAAGTGCACTACGAATTCGTCTACGCGGGGATCGGCAAAAAAGGCGGCTACTGAATGCGCCGCCCCCTCGCCCTCTGCGCCCTGCTGGCCTGTGGCTCGGCCCTGGCCGCGCCCTTGCCCACCTATGAATTGACCCTGCAAGACGGCCACTTCACTCCGGCGCAACTCAAGGTGGCGGCCGGCCAGCGCTTCAAGATCGTGCTGAAAAACATCGGCCAGGGCCCGGCCGAGTTCGAGAGCACACCACTGCGCGTGGAAAAGGTGCTGTCACCGGGGGTCACCACCTTCGTGGTGATCCACCCGCTCAAACCGGGCGCCTATCCGTTTTTCGACGAATTCAACTCACAGCTGCCCGAAGGCAGCATCCTCGCCGAATAACGGCCCAGGAGCATTTGATGAATCAATCGATGTTTATCGTCTGGCGCGAAAGCGTCGAGGCGTTGCTGGTGATCGGCATCCTTCAGGCCTGGATCAGCCAGCAGCCCGAGGACTCGCGCCTGGGGCGCTTCCTGTGGGCTGGCGTGGTGCTGGGCCTGCTGTGTTCTGGCGGGCTGGCCGGCCTGATGCTGTGGGCCGGCGAAGCCATGAGCGGGCCTGGCGGCGAATGGTTCCAGGCCGGCATGACCCTGTTGGCAAGCCTACTGATGGTGCAGATGGTGTTCTGGATGCACCGCCACGGGCCGGGCCTGCGCCATACCCTGCTGCGCGAAGCCGACCAGCGCGCGGCACGCCAGGGTGGCCTGGGGTTGCTGTTGCTGGCGCTGCTGGCGGTCAGCCGTGAAGGCAGCGAGACCGTGGTGTTTCTGTACGGCGCCGGCGCCCATCTGGACGGCCCGGCATTGGCTCTGTTCGCCATTGGCGGCGGGCTGGGCCTGGTGTTGGCCGGGCTCACAGTGATGCTGCTGCGCAGTACACGCCGGTTGATTTCCTGGTCGAGTTTTTTCGCCCTCAGCGAGGCTCTGTTACTGCTGTTGGCGGCCTCCTTGCTGGTGGCCGCCGTGGAACGTATCGGCGGGCAACTGCTGGCGATGGACATGCCCAACTGGGTCTACACCCTGGTCGGCGAAGCCTGGTGGGACAGCAGCGTGCTGCTCAGTGACAGCCACGGCCTGGGCGCCGTGCTCGCAGGGTTTGCCGGCTACCGCGCGACGCCCAGCACTATCACCCTGCTGGTGCTGGCGGGGTATTGGTTGCTGGTCGGCCGCGGGCTGTACCGGGCCCGGCGAGCGCCGTTGTGAACACCCCCTGGCTGCAACGCCTGGGGGATGGCATGCGCCGCCATGCGCGGGTGATTCGTGGCGTGCAATGGGCCGTGGTGCTGCTCTACGCCGGGCTGCTGGTAGTGCCGGCGTGGCTGCCGCTGCCCGACAGCCAGGCACGCCTGCTGGATAACCTGACGCTGCTGGCACAGTTCCTGTTCTGGGGCCTGTGGTGGCCGTTCGTGGTGCTGTCCATCGTGTTGTTCGGCCGCGTGTGGTGCGGCGTGCTCTGCCCCGAAGGCTCCTTGAGCGAATGGGCCAGCCACCATGGACGTGGCCTGGGCATTCCGAACTGGATCCGCTGGGGCGGCTGGCCCACGGTAGGCTTCTGCCTGACCACCCTCTACGGCCAGTTGATCAGTGTCTACGACTACGCCCAGGCGGCCCTGCTGATTCTCGGCGGTTCGACCGTGGCCGCCGTGCTGGTGGGGTTGTTGTTCGTGCGCGGCAAACGGGTGTGGTGCCGCTACCTGTGCCCGGTCAGCGGTGTGTTCGCCCTGCTCGCGCGCCTGGCGCCGGTGCATTTCCAGGTCGACGAACAACGCTGGAAAGCCAACGACGGCCCGCGCCTACCCTTGCCCAACTGCGCGCCGCTGCTGGACATCCGCCGCCTGCAAGGCGCCAGCGATTGCCACGCCTGCGGGCGCTGCAGCGGGCAACGGGGCGCGGTGCAGTTGATTGCCCGCTCATGCAATAGCGAAATCCTCCAGGCCCCACGCAAACCCGCGTTGGCCTGGGATACGCGCTTGTTGCTGTTCGGGGTGATCGGCCTGGCGATGGGCGCCTTCCAGTGGACCGTCAGCCCATGGTTTATCACGCTCAAGCAGTCCCTGGCGCAGTGGCTGGTGGAGCGCGACTGGCTGTGGCCATTGCAGGACAGCGCGCCCTGGTGGCTGTTGGCCCATTACCCCCAGGCCAACGACAGTTTCAGTTGGCTGGACGGCTTTTGCATCGTCGCGTACCTGGGCGCCAGCAGCCTGCTGATCGGCGGCGCCTTGATGGGGCTGGTGCGCCTGGCCGCAAGAATCAGCGGTGATCGTGCACGGTATTGGGCCCTGGCGTTGACCTTGACGCCCCTGGGCGGTGCGGGGCTGTTCCTCGGGCTGTCGGCCACCACGGTGAAGTTGTTGCGCTACGAAGGGTTGCTGCTCGAATGGGTCCAACCGGCGCGCGGCGCATTGCTGGTCGGGGCTGTTGGTTGGTGTGTGTGGCTGGCGTGGACACAGCTGGCCGATCTACCCCTGGCGCGACGCTACGCTGCCTCGGCTTGCCTGCTACTGGGTAATGGGCTGGTGGCGTATGGCTGGTGGCTACAGTTCTGGGGCTGGAACCTGTAAGACGCCGTTCGGTCAAGCGAACGCAATACTCAAAGCGGCGCAGATCAATTGGGGGAGCGGGCTTGCTCGCGAAAGCCGTGGGTCAGTCAACATTAATGTTTACTAGGCCGACGTCTTCGCGGGCAAGCCCGCTCCCACAGGGGATCTGCGCTTAACTGAACGGCATTCGGGCAAGCCCGCACACAGGCCCAGCGCTAAACGCGGAACCTGGCGACTGTCAGGTGCAACTCGCTGGCCATCTGCGCCAGCTCATGCCCCGCCGTATCGGTATGCCGGGCCCCCAGCAACACCTGCTCGGACAGGTTGCGAATGCCCACCAGGTTGCGATCCACTTCCCGCGCCACCAATGCCTGTTCTTCGGTGGCGCTGGCGATCATCAGGTTGCGTTCGTTGATCTGCGAGATCGACTGGGTAATCGCTTCCAGCGCCTCGCCAGAGCGTTGTGCCACGCTCAAGGTGGCTCGCACCAGGTCGCTGCTGCCCTGCATCGCGGTCACGGCCTGTTCGGTGTCCAAGCGGATATTGCCGATCATCTGCTCGATCTCCTGGGTCGAGGCCTGGGTGCGATGGGCCAGGGCCCGCACTTCATCAGCCACCACCGCAAAACCACGCCCGGCATCCCCGGCCCGTGCCGCTTCGATGGCCGCGTTGAGCGCCAGCAGGTTGGTCTGGTCGGCAATACTGCGGATCACCTCCAGCACGCCGCTGATGTCCTGCACCCGCCCGGCCAGTTGCTGGATGCGCACCGACGTGCCGCTCACACCGTCTGCCAGGGTGCTGATCGAGGCGACCGTTTCCTGCACCTGATCACGCCCAAGCTGGGCGGTCTGCGCCGACAGACGCGAGGCTTCGCTGGTGCTGACGGCATTGCGCGCCACCTCATCCACCGCCGCCGTCATCTCATTGACCGCGGTGGCCGCCTGTTCAATCTCCATACCTTGCGACTGCAGGCTGCTGCTGGTCTGGCTACTGACCGCGCTCAACTCCTCGGACGAACTGGCCACGCGGTCCACCGACGCGGCGATCTGGCGCACCATTTCGTTAAGGTTGTGCTGCATGTGCTGCAGGTTCTTCATCACGCTGCCGTCAGCGCTGCCTGCCGTTGGCACTACCGTGGTCAGGTCGCCCTGGGCAATCTGGCTCAACACCCGCGCCGCCTCGTCGGGCTCGCCGCCCAGGGGCCGGGTCACGCTGCGGGTGACAATCACCGCTGCCGCCACCACCAGGGCCACGCACAGCAGAAACAGCCCGAGCATATTGCGCCGCGCGTCGCTGTACAGGGTCTGCGCTGCGTGTTCGCGCTCGGCAAAAATCTGCCCCTGCAGGGCCATCATCGCCTCCAGGCTCTTGAACACCGCCTGCTCGGCGGGTTGTACGTTTTGCTTGAGCTGGGCCACACCCTCGGCATGGGCGCCCTGGCGAATCAGTGCCTGCACCTGGGTAAAGGCGCCCACATAGGCTTCGCGGTGTTTCTTCAGGTCGGCATAGGCCGCCTGGCCGGCGGCCGTATCGAACAATGGCTCTAACTGGGTAAAGGCGTCGGTGATGCGTTGCCGGGTAGTACCAATGGCCTGCTGGGCCGCCTGGTTGTCCTGGTCGATCAGCAAGTCTCGGGTGTTGCGGCCGTTATCGCGCACGCCGGTGGCAATCACCATGATCGGGGCGATTTTCGGCCAGTCCTGCTGCACGATCAGCTCCGACTGTTGTTTGAGGGTGCCCAGGTCGTGCAAGGCGTACAACGCCATGCCGGCCAGGGCCAGGGGGGCGATAGCAAAGCCGATGGCGATGCGGCGGGCGGTGGTCAATCGAGTCATGTCATAAGCTCCCTGATGAATACCTGCCCACAAGGGGCAGCATCTTTGTAGATCCGGTGGGAGTTCAGTCGCCACGCTTGAAAGGGGGTTGTGCGAAAGGTTCAACCCCGTAAAACAAATGCCGGGAACAGTGCCCGCATTTTTTCCCACAGTTCTGGCAGCAAGGCTTGCGCCGAAACGCTCGGCAACTGCTCATCGAGCATGCGCGCGGTGCGCACCAGCTGCACGGCGAAACGCTTGACTCCTCGTTCCTGCAAACGCTGGGCCAGCAGCAGCAGGCGCTGCGGGTCAATCAGGTGCCAGTGCACGGTGGTGCGGCACTCATAGTCCACGCCGCTGTGCAGCAGCAGGTCGAGGCTGCGCCAATTGGCGGCGCCGCTGCCTTTGACCTGGGTGATCAACTGGCAATCCTCGGCCAGGGCCTTGACGTCAAACCCGACCCAGTCGGCATGAACCAGGGCGTGGCCGAACGCGGCAGGCTTGATCCCGGCACTGTGCAGGCCAATGCGAAAGCCCATATGGCGCACTTCGTCCATGGCTGCCGGCAGGCCTTCCTGCAAGGTCGGTTCGCCGCCGCTGAACACCACGGCGTCCAGCAGGTCCTGGCGGCGTTGCAGAAACAGCAAAACCCGGCGCCAATCCACCTCATCGCTGCCGCGAGGGGGGATCAGGTCCGGGTTATGGCAATACCGACAACGCCAGGCGCAGCCCTGGCAAAACAGCACGCAGGCGAGCATGCCGGGGTAGTCGAGGGTGGTCAGGGGCACCAGGCCCCCGACCCGTAGCGCTCGGCTCATTGGCGCCCGGCCGCAGCGGCACTTTCGGTAAAGTGCGCACGCTCGCGATGCTCCGATTGCTTGCCGGGATTGAAGGCCGAAACCGGTCGGTGGTAGCCCATCACACGGGTCCAGACTTCACAGCGTTGGCGTTGGGGCTGAGAGGTTTGCATGGTCAATCTCCTTGGGGTGAAGCCTATTGCCAAACCGGCAACAGGCACTTGTGGTAACCACTGATTAATGGGGCAGGCCCAGGGCTTCGTCGCACTTGGGGCAGAACTCGTGTTCGCCCGCCAGGTAGCCGTGCACCGGGCAGATGGAGAACGTGGGGGTTACTGTCAGGTATGGCAGACGGAAGCGTCCCAGGGCCTTGCGCACCAGTTGCTTGCAGGCCTGGGCCGAGGAAATCTGCTCGGCCATGTACAGGTGCAACACGGTGCCGCCGGTGTATTTGCATTGCAGTTCGTCTTGCAGCTCCAGGGCTTCGAAGGGGTCTTCGGTAAAGCCCACCGGCAGTTGTGAGGAGTTGGTGTAGTACGGCGCATCAAGGCTGCCGGCCTGGAGAATGTCGGGGTAGCGCTTGAGGTCTTCCTTGGCAAACCGGTAGGTAGTGCCTTCGGCCGGTGTGGCTTCCAGGTTGTACAGGTGGCCGGTGTCTTCCTGGAAGCGCAGCAACGTGGCGCGCACATGGTCCAGCACCTGCAGCGCAAACTCGCGGCCACGGGCGGTATGGGTGCCCTCCTCGTCGCCGGTGAAATTACGCAGCATCTCGTGCATGCCGTTCAGGCCAATGGTCGAGAAGTGATTGCGCAAGGTGCCCAGGTAGCGCTTGGTATAGGGATACAAGCCGGCGTCCATATGGTGCTGGATCACTTTGCGCTTGACCTCCAGGCTCTCCATCGCCAGTTCCATCAAGTGGTCCAGGCGTTGCAGCAGGCCACTGGTATCGCCCTTGAACAGGTAGCCCAGGCGCGCGCAGTTGATCGTCACCACCCCCAATGAACCGGTCTGTTCCGCCGAGCCAAACAACCCGCCGCCACGCTTGAGCAACTCGCGCACGTCCAGTTGCAGGCGGCAGCACATCGAGCGCACCTGGTTGGGCTGCATATCGGAGTTGAGGAAGTTCTGGAAGTACGGCAGGCCGTAGCGCGCGGTCATCTCGAACAGGCGGTCAGCGTTTTCGCTGTCCCACGGGAAGTCATGGGTAATGTTGTAAGTCGGGATCGGGAAGGTAAACACCCGGCCCTTGGCGTCGCCCGCCTGCATCACTTCGATATAGGCGCGGTTGATCAGCTCCATTTCCACTTGCAGATCGCCGTAGGCAAACGGCATTTCTTCGCCGCCGATAATCGGGATCTGCTCGCGCAGGTCTTCCGGGCAGACCCAGTCGAATGTGAGGTTGGTAAACGGTGTCTGGGTGCCCCAGCGCGACGGCACGTTGAGGTTGTAGATGAATTCCTGCACCGCCTGGCGGATCTCGGGGAACGTCAGTTGGTCCTTGCGCACAAAGGGCGCCAGGTAGGTGTCGAACGAACTGAATGCCTGGGCGCCGGCCCACTCGTTCTGCAGGGTGCCGAGGAAGTTGACCATCTGCCCCAGGGCGCTGCCCAGATGCTTGGGTGGCCCGGCTTCGACACGGCCAGGCACGCCATTGAGGCCTTCGTGCAGCAGCGTGCGCAGGGACCAGCCGGCGCAGTATCCCGCGAGCATGTCCAGGTCGTGGATATGCAAGTCCGCCTCACGGTGGGCCTGGCCGATCTCCTGGCTGTAGACCTCGTCCAGCCAGTAATTGGCCGTGACCTTGCCCGACACATTAAGCACCAGCCCACCCAGGGAATAGCCTTGGTTGGCATTGGCCTGCACGCGCCAGTCCTCGCGGTCGAGGTACTCGTTCATCGAGGTGGCGACCTCCACCAGGGTCTTGCGATCCCGGCGCAGGCGCCCGTGCTGCTCGCGGTAGACGATATAGGCGCGCATCGCCATAAAGTACCCGGCATCCATCAACACCCGCTCGACGCTGTCCTGGATCTGCTCCACATCCAGCCGGGCGATCCCGCGCAACCTGGCGAGCACCGCCCCCAACAACAGATCGACCTCGGCCTCCTGATACTCGCCGGTGGCGTTACCGGCGGCGATCATCGCCTGGCGGATTTTTTCGGCGTCAAAGGCGACCTGGGTGCCATCGCGCTTGTGTAGGCGGGTACTGACCAGCGGGCTTGAGGTGATCTGCATTAGGGGCTCCAAACACTACATATAGATTTAATAGTTCGTATAAACACAAGATGCAGTGATGGTACGCAGTGAATGGCGGGTTGCAATTGACCAGGGTCAAGTTTGCGAAGACGTATCGTCACAGGCCAGTTCACGTTCAATCTGTTCAATGCTGGGCAAGCTGATTTGGAGTTCTGCCGGGAGGGAGTCGACCAACTGGTACTCCGCCACCCCGATGGGGCGAGCGCTGTCACGCAAAGCGTATTCAGCCACTATCTTGTTTTTGCTTTTGCACAGCAGCAGGCCAATGGTGGGGCTGTCTTGTGGGTGCTTGAGTTGGGCGTCCACCGCTGCGAGGTAAAAACCCAACTGCCCCAGATGTTCTGGTTTGAACTTGCCCGCCTTGAGCTCGATCGCGACGTAACAGCGCAGTTTCAGGTGATAAAACAGCAGGTCAAGGAAGAACTCCTCGCCGCCCACATCCAGCAGCACCTGCTTGCCGACAAAGGCAAAGCCTGCCCCCAGCTCCAGTAGAAAGTCGGTCACATGCCTGACCAGTGCGCTTTCGATCTCGCGCTCCTGCGCGTCCAGGGTCAGTCCCAGAAAGTCGAAACGGTAAGGATCTTTCAGCGACTCGCGGGCCAAGTCCGACTGGGGCTTGGGCAGCAGGGTTTCGAAGTTGCTGACAGCATTGCCACTGCGCTCGAGCAAACGGGTCTCGATCTGCATGACCAGAATGTTGCGTGACCAGTTGTGTTCAATGGCTTGGGCGGCGTACCAGCGACGGGTTTCGGGGCCGGGTAGCTTATCGAGCAACGCTAATTGGTGATACCAAGGCAATTGTGCAAGCACCCCTTGCACAAACTCAGCGTCCGGCCAGGCTTCAGCAAATGCGCGCATGTACTTGAGGTTGCGTGGCGAAAAACCTTTCATATCAGGAAAAGCTGAACGCAAATCCCGCGCCAGACGCTCGATGACTTTTGCTCCCCATCCCTGCTGCGCCTGTCGGGTCAATATGTCCTGGCCAATCTGCCAGTACAGCAGCACCAGCTCACGGTTTACCGCCAGAGATGCACGCAGTTGGGCAGAGTGGATGCGGCTTTTCAGTTCTTTCAACCAGTCGCCATATCCCTCAGGTGGTGCGGTGAGTCCGTCAGGGGGTCGATTCATACCTAACTCCTTTTCGATAGTGCTCGTTGTAGAAACCGGCAATGGTAACGACCGAAAAAAGCCACGCGGGCCAGCGGAATGCCCTTGATACAAAACAATGGGAACTACCGTTGGCCAGCCTCACCCCCCACTCATATTCATAAACCGCACCACCTGCACCTCGCCCTGCCCGGTGAAATCATGGCGCAATGGCTTGCCCCGCAACGCCTTGTGCAGCGCTTCCACCAACGGCCGGTCATCCAGCGGATAACGGCGTACCAACGCCCGAAAATCCACCGCATTGTCCTGCCCCAGGCACAACAGCAACTGCCCTTCCACCGTCATCCGCACCCGGTTGCAGCTGGCGCAGAAGTTATGGGAGTTGGGCGAGATAAAGCCGATGCGCGTGCGCGGATGGCGGGCCAGGCGCACGTAGCGCGCCGGGCCGCCGCTGTTTTCGGTGCTGTCGAGCAAGCCATGATGCTTGGCGATCAACGCCCTCACCTGTTCGCTGGAGCAAAAGGATTCGCCCCGCGAGCGCCCTACATCGCCCAGCGGCATCTCTTCGATAAAGCTGATATCAATGCCCTGGTCGATGGCGTACTGCACCAGCGCCGGGACTTCATCGAAATTGCGCCCCTTCATTACCACGCAGTTGAGCTTGACCCGCTCGAACCCCGCGTCCCGCGCCGCCTCGATGCCGTCCAGCACCTGGCGCAGGTCGCCGTTGCGGGTAATCGCGCGAAAGCGCTCGGGGTCGAGGCTGTCGAGGCTGATATTCATACGCTTGACCCCAGCCTCTACCAGCGGCCGGGCCAGGCGCCCCAGTTGCGTGCCGTTGCTGGTCATCACCAGCTCACGCAGGCCGGGCAACGCGGCGATATGGCGGCACAGTTCGACAATGCCTGGACGGATCAGCGGTTCGCCCCCCGTCAGGCGGATCTTGCGCACACCCTGGCTGACGAACACCGTCGCCAGCCGTTGCAGCTCCTCCAGGGTCAGGACCTGCTGGCGCGGCAGGAACGTCATGTTTTTCGCCATGCAATACACACAGCGCAAATCACAACGATCGGTCACCGACAACCGCAGGTAGTCAATGGAACGGCCCACACCATCCACCAGGCTCATGTCACTGCACCAACGGCGAGTCGGCGCCCTGCAGCGCGATGCCACGCACATCGGCCGCGCCAATCAGGGTTTGCAGGTATTGCACCAGTGCCTTCTGCCATACCCCTTGCTGCAACTGGGTGCGGATCGCCGTAGCCACCGCCTCGTATGGCAGCGCCTGGCCTTCGATGCGTTGATCGACGCAGATCACATGCCAGCCGTAGCGGCTTTCCAGGGGTTTGCCGGCCAGGCCCGGGGCCAGGGTGAACAACTGGCGCTCCAGCTCCGGCACGGTCTGGCCTTTGCTGACCTGCCCCAGGGAGCCGCCCTGGGCCTTGGAGGGGCACGCCGAATACTGCAGCGCCAGCTCGGCAAAGCTGCCGGGCGACTCTTCCAGGCTCTGCAACAGCACCTCGGCCTGGGCATGGGCCTGATGACGCGCCTCAGCATCATCCGGCGCGCACTCCAGCAGGATGTGGCGCACCGCCAGCAACGGCGCGCTGTGAAAGCGCCCGCGATTGCTCTCGAAGTAGCGCACACAAGTGGCCTCGTCGCAGTCCGGCACCTGGACTTCGCGCTCCAGCAACAGGCGGGTCGCCGCCTCCTCTTCGTTCTCGCCGGCGCCGACTTCCAGTTGCACACCCAACTCGCGAATCCGCTGCTGCAACAGCTCACGGATCACCAGCGCGCGGGCAGCGAGGAAGACCGCCTCCTCGCGGCTTTCAGCCGGGTGATATTGCAACTCCTGGGCCATGTTTTCCGGGGTGATCACCACCCCGTTGACGCTGACAATCGGCCATTCCTGCTCGCTACTGGCGATCAGTTGCGGCTCAACCGCCACCTCGACTTCGGGTACCACAACGTCCACAGCCTTGGCCGAAGAACTGCAACCGCCACCGCCCGCACCGCCGCCACCACATCCGCATCCTGTAGTCATGACGTTCTCCTCACTTCTGCCGCACGATTTGATAACGACGCCCCAGGTACCAGATCGGTGCGCTGACCATATGCACCAGACGGGTAAACGGGAACAGCACAAACAGGGTCAGACCCAGCGCCACGTGCAACTTGTAGATCAGGCTCACCGGGGCAATCGCGGCGGCCGCTTCCACAGGTCGCAGCAGCACGACGTTCTGCGCCCAGTCCGCGAGCATCACCATCACCGAGCCGTCCATATGCCCGGTGGAGGCGACGATGGTCAGCAAGCCCAGCACCAACTGCGCCAGCAACACCAGCAGGATCAAGATGTCCGACGGGCTCGACGTGGCCCGTACCCGTGGATCGGTGAGGCGGCGCTTGACCAGCATCAGCAGGCCCACCAGGCACAGCAGGCCGAAGAAACCACCGGAAACCATCGCCAGCAGTTGCTTGTGCTCAGTGCTGATCACATGGTGGTAGATCGACGCCGGGGTCAGCAGGCCGACAAAATGCCCGGCCAGCACGAACAGCACACCGATATGGAAGAAGTTGCTCGCCACGCGCATGCCACGGTTACTGAGCATCTGGCTGGAGCCGGCCTTCCAGGTGTACTGGGACAGGTCAAACCGCGCCCAACTGCCCAACAGGCAAATGGCCAGGGCGACATACGGATACACGCCAAATACCAACAAATTCCACTTAGACATTACCCACCTCCTTGGCTGGCACAGCGGCCAGCCCTTCGTGCTGAAAATCCACCCAGTGCAAGGGCACCGCACTTTCTTCGCGGGCCTTGCCCGGTGCGCTGGGCATCGAGCTGCAACGGTCCTGCTGCTCGGCCTGCATAAAGTCCACGGCCTCCTCTTCCCAGACCTTGTCCAGGGCTTCGAGGGAGTCGTCGCGGACTTCAGCGGCGACCTGGGCACGCAACTCGGCGATGGCCTGGTGCGGCTCGGCGCCGCTGATCTGCAACAGCGCACGGAAGCAACTGGCGTAAGCGCTTTCACGCTCGTCCAGGCGCGCTGCCAGCAGGGCCAGCAAGTGCGCCACATCCGCCAGGCCCTCGCGGGCCTCAATGTCTTCGCGGGTGGACAAGAACTCCAGGTACAGCGGGATGTAGTCCGGCAGCTCCTTGACGCCGATGGCAAACCCGGCTTCCTGGTACTGGGCCATCATGTCGACCATGGCCTGGCCACGGTCCCGCGACTCGCCATGCACGTGTTCGAACAACAGCAGCGACAGCGAGCGGCCACGGCCAAACAGCGCGCCGTAGTGCTCCTGGCCGTCCATCAGGTCATTGCTGCAGATCAGTTCGAGCAGCTCAAACAGCGCACCGCGCTGCTTGGGGCTGATTTCCCGCGATTCGATAATCGCTTTTTCCAGCTCATCATGGCCGTCGACCAGGATTTGGGTGGGATAGTCCAGCAGCAACGAGATCACTTTAAGAATGCGCATGGCTCAGTCCTCCCAGATCTGGACGGTTTTCAACACGTCGCGGCGGTTAGCCTTTTTGGCGCCGAACATATTGGTGTCGGAGCTGCCACTGCAGCCGCTGCCGAAGCTGAAACCACAGCCGGAACGCTCGGCAAACGCATCGCTCATCGCGTCTTCACGGTGGGCGCTGGGCACCACAAAACGGTCTTCGTAGTTGGCAATCGCCAGGTAGCGGTACATCTCTTCCACCTGGGCCACGCTCAGGTCCACGTCGGCCAGCACTTGCAGGTCTTCAACCCCATCCACTTGCTGCGAACGCTTGAAAGCGCGCATGGCCAGCAGGCGTTTCAGGGCACGTTTGACCGGTTTTTCGTCACCGGCGGTGAGCATATTGGCCAGGTAACGTAGGGGGATGCGCAGGCTGTCGACATCCGGGATCACCCCGTTCATGCCCACGGTGCCAGCGGCGGCCGCGTTCTGGATCGGCGAGAGTGGCGGCACGTACCAGACCATCGGCAAGGTGCGGTATTCCGGGTGCAGCGGCAGCGCGAGCTTCCAGTCCACGGCCATTTTGTACACCGGCGAACGCTGGGCCGAGTCGATCACCGACTGCGGTACACCATCGGCCAGGGCCTGGCGGATCACCGCCGGGTCATTCGGGTCGAGGAAGATTTCCAGCTGCTTCTCGTACAGGTCGTGCTCGTTGGCGGTGCTGGCCACTTCGCTGATGCGATCGGCGTCATACAGCAGCACGCCGAGGTAGCGGATACGCCCGACGCAGGTTTCTGCGCAAACGGTAGGCATGCCGGCTTCGATCCGTGGGTAGCAGAAGATGCACTTCTCGGACTTGCCGCTCTTCCAGTTGAAGTAGATTTTCTTGTACGGGCAGCCGCTGATGCACATGCGCCAGCCACGGCATTTTTCCTGGTCGATCAGCACGATGCCGTCTTCTTCACGCTTGTAGATCGCGCCGCTGGGGCACGACGCCGCGCACGCCGGGTTCAGGCAGTGCTCGCACAGGCGCGGCAGGTACATCATGAAGGTGTTTTCGTACTCGCCATAAATGTCGGCCTGGATCTGGTCGAAGTTCTTGTCCTTGCGGCGCTTGGCGAACTCGGTGCCGAGGATTTCCTCCCAGTTGGGGCCCCACTCGATTTTTTCCATGCGCTTGCCGGACACCACCGAGCGCGGCCGCGCGGTCGGTTGGTGCTCGCCCAAAGGCGCGGTGTGCAGGTGCTGGTAGTCGAAGTCGAACGGTTCGTAGTAGTCGTCCAGGCTCGGCAGGTCGGGGTTGGCGAAGATGTTCGCCAACACGCGGAACTTGCCGCCGATGCGCGGGTTGATCGAGCCGTTGGCGTTGCGGATCCAGCCGCCCTTCCACTTGTCCTGGTTTTCCCATTCTTTCGGGTAGCCGATCCCGGGCTTGGATTCGACGTTGTTGAACCAGGCGTATTCCATGCCTTCACGGCTGGTCCACACGTTTTTGCAGGTGATCGAGCAGGTGTGGCAGCCGATGCATTTGTCCAGGTTCAGGACCATGCCGATTTGTGAGCGGATCTTCATCTCAGTTCTCCTCGATATCGGTCGGCAATGGACGCGGCAGATCATCACCGCTGGAGCCATCGAGCCAATCGACCTTGACCATCTTGCGCACCACCACGAATTCATCGCGGTTGCAGCCGACCGTGCCGTAATAGTTGAAACCGTAGGCCTGCTGGGCATAGCCGCCGATCATATGGGTCGGCTTGAGCACCACGCGGGTGACCGAGTTGTGGTGGCCGCCGCGGGTCTTGGTGGTTTCCGAACCCGGTACGTTCACGATGCGTTCCTGGGCGTGGTACATCATCACCATGCCTTCCTTGACCCGCTGGCTGACCACCGCACGGGCGGTCAGCGCGCCGTTGACGTTGAAGCATTCGATCCAGTCGTTGTCCTCGATCCCGGCGCGCTTGGCGTCGATTTCCGAGAGCCACACAATCGGGCCGCCACGGCTTAAGGTGAGCATCAGCAGGTTGTCGCTGTAGGTGCTGTGAATCCCCCATTTCTGGTGCGGCGTGATCCAGTTCAGGACGATCTCGGTCTCGCCATTGCTGCGCTTGCCCTTCACGCCTTCGATGGTGCGGGTGTTGACCGGTGGCCGGTAGCTCATCAACTGCTCGCCGAACGCCTGCATCCACGGGTGATCCTGGTAGAACTGCTGGCGGCCGGTGATGGTGCGCCATGGGATGTTTTCATGGACGTTGGTGTAGCCGGCGTTGTAGCTCACGTGTTCGTCTTCGAGGCCCGACCAGGTGGGGCTGGAGATGATCTTGCGCGGCTGTGCCTGGATATCGCGGAAGCGGATTGCTTCGTGGGCCTTGGAAATCGCCAGGTGGCTGTGGTCGATACCGGTGAATTCCGACAGCGCCGCCCAGGCTTTCAAGGCGACCTTGCCGTTGGTTTCCGGAGCCAGGGACAGAATCACCTCGGCCGCATCAATCGCCGTGTCGATTTTTGGCCGGCCGTGGCTGATGCCCGCGTCGCCTTCGTGGTGGTTGAGTTCACCGAGGAACTGCACCTCTTCATCGGTGTTCCAGTTGATGCCCTTGCCGCCGTTGCCGAGTTTTTCCAGCATCGGGCCGAGGGACGAGAACTGCTTGTAGATGTTCGGGTAGTCCCGTTCCACCACCGCCATGTTCGGCGCATTCTTGCCCGGTACCGGCGCCACACCGGCGCTTTTCCAGTCAGTGCCGCCAAACGGCTGGGCCAGTTCACCCACGCTGTCATGCATCAACGGCACGGTGACCAGGTCTTGTTCCACACCCAGGTGGCCGACCGACATGGCCGAGAACGCCTTGGCGATGCCTTTGTAGATTTCCCAGTCCGAACGCGACTCCCACGCCGGATCAATCGCCGCCGACAGCGGGTGAATGAACGGGTGCATGTCCGAGGTGTTCATGTCGTCTTTTTCGTACCAGGTGGCGGTCGGCAAGACGATGTCGGAATACACGCAAGTCGAGGACATGCGGAAGTCCAGGGTGGTCACCAGGTCCAGCTTGCCGATGGCGCCGTCTTCGACCCATTCGGCCTCGGTTGGCTTGCATTCGGTGCTGTGGCCGATGTCTTCGTTCATCACCCCGTTCTTGGTGCCGAGCAGGTACTTGAGCATGTACTCGTGGCCCTTGCCCGACGAGCCGAGCAGGTTGGAGCGCCAGATAAACATGTTGCGCGGGAAGTTCACCGGGCTGTCCGGCTGCTCGCAGGCAAAGCGCAGGGTGCCGTCCTGCCAGGATTTGACCACGTAGTCTTTGGGGTCCATACCGGCAGCCGCCGCATCACGGCAGATATGCAGCGGGTTGGTATTGAGTTGTGGCGCGCTGGGCAACCAACCGGCGCGTTCGGCACGGATGTTGTAGTCCAGGGCGTGTTCCGGGAACTGCGACTTGTCGGCCAGCGGCGAGAGGATGTCGTGCATGCTCATCTTCTCGTGGCGCCATTGCGAGCTGTGGCCGTAGAAGAAGCTGGTGCCGTTCATCTGGCGTGGCGGACGGTTCCAGTCCAGGCCGAATGCCAGGGGCAGCCAGCCGCATTGCGGACGCAGTTTTTCCTGGCCCACGTAGTGCGCCCAACCGCCGCCGGTCTGGCCGACACAACCGCAGAGCATGAGCATATTGATCAGCCCGCGGTAGTTCATGTCCATGTGGTACCAGTGGTTCATCGCCGCGCCGACGATGATCATCGAGCGGCCACGGGTCTTGTCGGCGTTGTCGGCAAACTCACGGGCGATCTGGATGGCCTTCTCGCGGCTGACCCCGGTGATTGCCTCCTGCCAGGCTGGCGTGCCCGGTACGCTGGCGTCGTTGTAGTCCTTGGCCACGTTGTTGCCGCCCAGGCCACGGTCGATGGCCAGGTTGGCCGCCGACAGGTCGAACACCGTCGCCACTTTGGCCACCGTGCCATCGGCCAGGGTCACGCTGTGTACCGGTACCCGACGAAATTGCACGGCATCGCCAGCCACGTGCTGGAAGTAGTCGTGGGCTTCACCGGCAAAATACGGGAACGCCACTTCGGCGACGTCATCGCCGATCAGGCTCAGTTTCAGGTCGATCTCGCGACCTTCACCGCCTTCTTTGGCCAGAATGTTCCACTTGCCCTTCTCGCCCCAGCGATAGCCGATGGAACCTTGTGGCGAAACCAGCTCGCCGCTTTCGTCGAGGGCGATGGTTTTCCATTCCGGGTTGTTGTCCTGGCCCAGGTTGTCGACCAGGTCCGAGGCGCGCAGGAAGCGGTCCGGCTGGAAGCCTGCACCCGGCGCAAAACCGGTCATCGGCTTGAGCATTACCAGCACCGGCAAGTCGGTATAGCGCTTGGCGTATTCGGTGAAGTAGGCACTCGGTTTATCCAGGTGAAATTCCTTGAAGATCACATGGTTAAAGGCCTGGGCCAGTGCCGCGTCGGTGCCCTGCTTGGGGTTGAGCCACAGGTCGGTGAGCTTGGCCACTTCCGAATAGTCAGGCGTGATCGCCACGGTCTTGGTGCCCTTGTAGCGCACCTCGGTGAAGAAGTGCGCGTCCGGGGTACGGGTCTGCGGGACGTTGGAACCCCAGGCAATGATGTAGTTGGAGTTGTACCAGTCGGCCGATTCCGGCACGTCGGTCTGTTCGCCCCAGACCATCGGCGAGGCTGGCGGCAGGTCGCAGTACCAGTCATAGAAGCTCAGGCACACGCCGCCGATCAGCGACAGGTAACGCGAACCTGCGGCATAGCTGACCATGGACATGGCCGGGATCGGCGAGAAGCCGACGATACGGTCCGGGCCATATTGCTTGATGGTGTAGACGTTGGACGCGGCGATGATCTCGTTGACTTCATCCCAGTTGGAACGGATGAAGCCCCCCATGCCACGCTTGCTTTTATAGGAGTCGGCCTTGACCTTGTCCTCGACAATGCTCGCCCAGGCCTCGACCGGCGACAGGGTCAGGCGCGCCTCGCGCCACAGTTTGAGCAATGGTTTGCGGATCTTCGGGTATTTCAGGCGGTTGGCGCTGTAGATGTACCAGCTGTAGCTCGCACCACGGGGGCAGCCGCGCGGCTCGTGGTTGGGCAGGTCGTTACGGGTGCGCGGGTAGTCGGTCTGCTGGGTTTCCCAGGTGATCAGGCCGTTCTTCACGTAGATCTTCCACGAGCACGAGCCGGTGCAGTTCACCCCGTGGGTGGAGCGCACGATCTTGTCGTACTGCCAGCGCGAACGGTAGACGTTTTCCCAGTCGCGGGACTCCTTGCGGGTCTCGCCGTGACCTTCGGAGAACTCGTCTTGCTTGCGATTGAAGAACCGCAGTTGATCCAGTAAATGACTCATGGTGCTTTCCTCTCAGGCTTGCTGCGGGGTTCTGTGCCCCGCCCACGCAAGGTTTGAATTCGGGGTCGACTCAGCAGGGGGTCTCGGCGCCTTTGCGCGCATACCACCACCAGGTCACGACGATGCAGGTCAGGTAGAAGCCGACAAACATGTAGAACGCCATGGCCGGGCTGCCGGTGTAGGCCATGGACGAGCCAAAGGTCTTGGGGATGAAGAACGCACCGAAGGCGCCCATTGCCGAGCTGAAGCCCAGCACTGCTGCCGACTCCTTGCTGGCATCCTTGAGGGCTTGCTCACGCACGGCGGCAGGTTTGCCGGCGCTGGCCTTTTCATGCTGGGTGCGGAAGATCACCGGGATCATGCGGAAGGTGGAGCCATTGCCGATGCCGGTGGTGATGAACAGCAGCATGAACATGCCGAGGAAGCCGTAGAAGCTGCCGCCCTCGCCGTTCAGGGGCAAAAAGTGCAGGACGCCGAACACCATCACGATCATCAGCACGAAGTTCCACAAGGTCACCCGCGCACCGCCCAGTTTGTCGGCCAGCCAGCCACCCAATGGGCGTACCAGGGCACCTACCAGCGGGCCGAGGAAGGCGAATTTCAAGGCGTTGACGTCTGGAAACGAGGTCTTGATCAGCATCGGGAAGGCGGCCGAGAAGCCAATGAACGAGCCGAAGGTGGCCAGGTACAACCAGCACATCAGCCAGTTGTGCTTGCGCTTGAAGATCACCGCCTGCTCGCTGAACGAAGCGCGGGCGCTGGACAGGTCATTCATGCCGAACCAGGCAAACAGGGTCACGGTGATGATGAACGGTACCCAGATAAACCCGGCGTTCTGCAGCCACAACTGGCTGCCGTCTTCCAGGGTCTGGGGCTGGCCGCCAATCAGGCCGAACACACCGAAGGTAATCACCAGCGGCACGCAGAACTGCATCACCGACACCCCCAGGTTACCCAGGCCGGCGTTCAGGCCCAGGGCCGTGCCTTGCTGGGACTTGGGATAGAAGAAGCTGATGTTGGACATGCTCGAGGCGAAGTTGCCGCCGCCGAAGCCGCACAGCAGCGCGATCAATACAAACACGCTGTAGGAGGTGCTCGGGTCTTGTACCGCGAAGCCCATCCACAGTGATGGAATCAGCAGCGACGCAGTGCTCAGGGCCGTCCAGCGGCGGCCACCGAAGATCGGCACCATGAACGAATAGAACACGCGCAAGGTGGCGCCAGACAGGCCGGGCAATGCCGCCAGCCAGAACAGCTGGTCAGTGGTGAAGCTGAAGCCGATGGCGTTCAGGCGCACGATCACCGTGCTCCACACCATCCACACGGCGAAGGCCAACAGCAGCGCCGGGATCGAGATCCACAGGTTGCGGGTCGCGGTCTGCTTGCCGCTGGCGCCCCAGAACGCCGGGTCTTCAGGGCGCCAGTCGTGGATCACCGGGCCCGAGTTGGGCTTTTGCGCGATAGTCATGCGGATTCTCCTTGGAGAGGCTGGGCCGCCGCTTTACCAAGCAGCGGTTGCTTGCGGATTTCGCTGAAGTACATCCAGGTCAGGGATACCCAGACCACGCCGTACATCAACATGAAGCAGGAGGAGCGCACGCCGGTGAGGTCCACCAGGGCGCCGAACATGATCGGCAGGACAAAGCCGCCAAGGCCGCCCGCCAGGCCGACGATGCCGGACACAGCGCCCATGTTTTGCGGGTAGTCATTGGCGATGTACTTGAACACCGAGGCCTTGCCGAAGGCGAAGGCGATGCCCATCACAAACAGCAGCACGGTGAACAGGGTGGCGTTGAGGCCGATATGGAAGTCCAGCGGGCCATTGACGGTTTGCACCTGCAACTGGGTCTGCGGGTAGCTGAGCAGGAACAGGCAGATCCAGCTGACCCACAACACCCACCAGGTCACGCTCTGTGCGCCCCAGCGGTCGGACATCCAGCCACCCACAGCGCGCAGCACGCCACCGGGCAGGGAAAAGCACGCGGCCAACAGCGCGGCGCTTTGCAGGCTGAAGCCGTATTCCTGCACGTAGTACTTGGTCGCCCACAGCGCCAGGGCCACGTAGCCGCCGAACACAATCGAGTAGTACTGGCAGTAGCGCCATACGGCCGGGTCCTTGAGGCACAGCAGTTGCTCGCGCAAGGTCGCGCCACCGGCACTGCGGTGGGCCTTGTTCTCGCTGGTGAGGAACCAGAACAGCAGCGCGGTGATAAACAGGATCGCGCTGAACACTTTCGGCACCAGGTGCCAGGTCCCCAGGGCAATCAGGGCCGGCGCCAGAAACTTGGTGACTGCAGCGCCCGCGTTGCCGGCGCCGAACACGCCCATGGCAAAGCCCTGGTTGTCTTTGTCGAACCACTTGGCGACGTAGGCGATACCCACCGAGAACGAGCCGCCGGCCAGGCCGACAAACAGCCCCAGCACAAGGAATTGCCAGAAAGCGGTGGCGTAGGTGATCAAGTACAGCGGCAGCACGCAGGTGAGCATCAAGACAAAGAACACGATGCGCCCGCCGAAGCGGTCAGTCAGCAGGCCCAGGGGCAGGCGCACCAGGGAGCCGGTCAGTACCGGGGTGGCGGCCAGCAGGCCGAACTGGGTTTCGTTGAGTTGCAGCAGCTCTTTGATCGGCACGCCGAGGACGGCGAACATCATCCAGACCATAAAGCACACGGTGAAGGCCAGTGTACTCATGCCCAGCACCAGGCCCTGTCTTACACGGGGTTGAGTCACGGTTTGCGCTCCCAGAAGTGATTCCATGAGCGCAGGTTAGGGGCGAGGTCCTCCAGGAACTTGACCCAGATCAACGTCCGCCTGGGGGGTATTGGCCTATGCTTACCCCGTCTACCTCTAAGGAGGTAGGCCCAATAACAAGAGAAAGTCTTTATTTATCAATGGATTGATCTCTTGTGCCGGCTTTTTCCCGTGGGAGGGTCCGCCGGCAACTCTTTAGAGGTAGTGCGCCAGGGAATGCACAATTCAATGCTGTTTCCCGTGCCAGGTGCCGTCATGCTGCTGTTCTTACCCCTTCGATTACGCCGTGATGTTTAACTGGCTGCGCAGCTCCCTGCCCGCACGCGCCGGTGTCGCGGTCATCCTGATTGCAATCCTGGCCCTGGCCAGTTCCCTAAGCGCCGGGCTGATCGCCTGGTTCAGCCAGGGCGATGGCGCGGCCATCAACACCGCAGGCTCGGTGCGCATGGAGACCTACCACCTGAGCTGGAAGCTCGCCGACCATGCCCCCGCCGACGAGATCCAGGCCATCACTCAAAGCCTGCAACGGCGCCTCGACAGCCAGTCGTTGAAAGCAGTACTGGAAGACGGCCCCCACAGCGCCTTGCAACAGAGCTACCGGCAGATCCAGCAACACTGGAACCAGGAGCTGCGCCCGGCCATCGAGCGCGACGACGGCGCCCTCTTCCGCGAACGCGCGCCGGCTTTTGTCGAGCAACTGAACCAGTTCGTCAGCCTGTTGCAGCAACAGAGCGAGCACAAACAAGGCTGGCAACAGTTGATCCAGGGCCTGGCGCTGTTCAGCACGCTGATCATCCTGCTGCTTGGGCTGTATGAATTGCAGTACGGCGTGGTCACCCCCTTGAAGGAACTGGTGGACGCCACCCGGCGCTTTCGTGAGGGGGATTACCAGACCCGGGTCAATCACCGCTCCCAGGATGAGCTGGGGCAGTTGGCCCTGAGCTTCAACACCCTGGCCGAAACCATCGAGCAGTCCCACCGCACCCTGGAAAGCCAGGTGCAGCAAAAAACCCTCAATTTGCAGCAGGCCAACGCTGCCCTGGAATTGCTCTACGAGAGCAGTCGCAGCCTGGCCACGCGCCTGGCCAACGCCGAAGGGCTCGACGAGTTGATCCGGCGCTTCCAGAAACGCCTGCCGGGCCTGCGCCTGTCGCTGTGCCTGCAAGGGCACTTCCTCGCCCCGGCGCAACAGATGCTCGCGCTGCACGGCGGCAACAGCCGCAACGTCTGCGCCATTGGCGATTGCGCCACCTGCGAGCGCCATCACGTGGCCCCGCCCCAGGTGTTCAGCATCAGCAACCAGGGCGCGGAACTGGGCGAACTCAAGGCACACTTTGTTGACGGCCATGCGCCCCAGGCCTGGGAGCAACAACTGATCCAGGCCCTGGCCAACCTGATCGGCACCTCGCTGTCCCTTAAACGCCAGCGCGAACAGGACCACCGCCTGCTGCTGCTCGACGAACGCACCATCATCGCCCGCGAACTACATGATTCCCTGGCCCAGGCCCTGTCCTATATGAAGCTGCAAGTCAGCCGCATGCAGACCCTGCTGCGCCGCGACGAACCCAAGGCCACCCTGGAAACCGTCACCGGCGAACTGCGCGAAGGCCTGAACAATGCCTATCGGCAACTGCGGGAGTTGCTCACCACCTTCCGCCTGCAAATTCACGATGCCGGGCTGGTCCAGGAGCTAAAAGACACCGCCGAGGAATTCTCCCGGCGTGGCGAGTTCCAGGTACACCTGCACGTGGATGCCCTGGCCTTCCAGCTGTCGGCCAGTGAACAGATCCACCTGTTGCAGGTGACCCGCGAAGCCCTGTCCAACTGCCTGCGCCATGCCCATGCCGAGAATGCCTGGCTGCAACTGCGCCAGCATGGCGAAACCGTCAGCCTGAGCATTGAAGACGATGGCCGCGGCTTCAGCGAGCCGGTGGACCAACGTGAACACCACGGCCTGACCATCATGGACGAACGCGCCCGCAGCCTGCACGGCCAGCTGGACATTTCCTCCCGCGAGCCCCAGGGCACCCGGGTGCACTTGCTGTTTCGCCCGGAATTTCTCGGGCCCTCCCTACAAGAAGGTAGCTTGTCATGAACACGGCGCTCATCAACCCATCAGTCCGCCACCGCATCCTGCTCGTCGACGACCATCCGATGATGCGCCACGGCATGCGCCAGATGCTCGAACTGGAAGATGACCTGCACGTGGTGGGCGAAGCCGGCAATGGCGAAGAAGCCCTGGGCCTGATCGAATCGCTGCAACCGGACCTGGTGCTGCTGGACAACAACATGCCGCAGATGAACGGCCTGGAAACCCTGCGCCGCCTGCGGGCCATGGCCTATGGCGGCAAGGTCTTGCTGTTTACCGTGTCCGATGCCGAAGACGACATCCGCGACGCCCTGCGCCTGGATGCCAATGGGTATCTGCTCAAAGACATGGAGCCGGAGTTGCTGATCCAGTACATCCGCGATGCCCTGCACGGCGCCCTGGTGATCAGCCCCGGCCTGACTCGGGTGCTGGCCCAGGCCCTGCGCTCGCCCCAGCCCCATGCGGCGGTGGAACTGACCGAGCGCGAGCGGCAGGTGTTGAAGACCATTGCCGGGGGGTATAGCAATAAGGTGATCGGGCACAAACTGGGGATTACCGAGGGCACGGTGAAGGTGCATGTGAAGAACTTGCTGCACAAGCTGGGGTTGCGCTCGCGGGTGGAAGCGGCGGTGTGGGCGATGGAGCATTTGCGTCAGGCTGGGTAGGGACTGATGTACCGCCATCGCAACAACGGATCTGTACCCCAACCCAAACATGGCCATCGCCAGCCACCCAACGGCGACAGTCAGTTACGTCACCGCACTTTCACCGTCAACGCCCCCACACTCGCCAGGACAATCACCGTCCCCACAATCACCATCACCGAAGGCCGCTGCGCCAATATCACCCACGCCATCAGCATCGCCACCGGCGGTATGAGATAAAGCGCAATCGCTGCCCGACTGACCTGGCTATGCGTCAGCACATAAGCCCAGGCCAGGTACGCCAGCGCACTGGGAAAGATGCCCAGCACCAGCACTGCCAGGTTCACCGACACCGAAGCCTGGGCCAACTCCGCCGGCAGCCCTGGCAGATACACCAGCAGCAACGCCGTACCTGACCAGAGGGTGAAACACACCAGGGTCAGCCCGTCGTAATGCTGGGAATAACGCTTTTGCAGAGCGAAATACAGGCTCCAGGACGCCGCCGCCAGCAGGATCAACAACCCATGCCCATCCAGCTCGCCCAAGCCGCGATCCCCTACCGCCACGACTCCGGCGCCGAGCAGGCCGCCGAGCACGCAGCCCCACTGCCAGGCCCCGAGCCGCTCCCTGAACAGCGTGCTGGCAAGTAACGCGCTGAACAAGGGCGTGGATTGCGCCAGGACGCTGGCAGCGCCGGCACTCACACCGCGCTGGCCGTAATTGAGGGCGATGTGGTGCAGTGTCACGGCAAACAATCCCAGCACCGCAAACAAAGGCAAATCCCGCAGTCGGGGCCGGGAAATCCCCTTGATCCAGGCCACACCGGCCATGAACCCGGAGGCGATCAAAAAACGCAACAACGCCAGGTTATCGGGCGCATAAGCCTGCAACGCGATATGGATGCCGATCGGCGAATACGCCCAGCAGAGAATGACGAAGAGTGTTGCCAGGATAATTTTTGCACGGGGCATGAGCGTTCTCAGGGACGTGGCAGCACACAGGCACTGCCTGGCAAAAGTATGAGAAACCCCAGCCCCGGAAAAAAGTGACTTAAACTGAGCCCACTCTTCACTCCAGGTGAACCATGGAACTGTCCCAACTGCGCATGTTCAAGGCGGTCTACGAACTGGGCAGCATCGCCCGTGCGGCGCAGCAGCTGCATTGCGTGCCGTCCAATATCACCGCAAGGCTCAAGTCCCTCGAGCAGGAACTCGGCGTCGCGCTGTTTGTGCGCGAGGGCCGGGGTCTGCGGGTCAGCCCCGCCGGCGAAGTGTTTATCGAATATGCGACGAAAATCCTCGACCTGACCGAAGCCTCCCGGCGTGCCGTGGCCCCCGGTGGCGCGCCCCATGGGCGACTGCGCATCGGTGCTATCGAGTCCAGTGCAACCGGGCGCTTGCCACAGCTGCTGGCGCGTTATCACGCGTTGTACCCCCAAGTGTCGCTGGAGTTGAGCACCGGCACCTGGTCGCAGTTGCTCGATGATATCCAGCACCATCGGCTGGACGCGGCGATTGTCGCCGTGGATGTGCAACGCCCGGGACTGGAAAGCGCGGCGCTGTACAGCGAAGACCTGGTACTGATTGCCCCCACGTCGCTGGGCCCGGTGCGCAGCGTCGCGGACCTGCAGGGCCTGACCCTGTTTATGTGGCCCTCAGGTTGCCCCTATCGCCTGGCGCTGGAGCAGTGGTTGTCTCGCCACGACCAGGTCTGCCCCATCGTCAGCATCGCCAGCTACGGCACGATTGTCGGTTGTGTCAGTGCTGGCAGCGGCGCCGCGCTGGTGCCTCGGGGGATCTACGAGCAATACCGCCAGGGTGCCAACTGGCAAGGCCATGAGTTCGCGGAACTGACGCACATCGACAACCGGTTTTACTGGCACGCCCATGCAGGTTGTCACCCGGCCCGGGATGCATTTTCGGCACTGCTGCGCGAACACTCCCTCTACGGGGCTACCTCCAACGAGGCATAGGCCCCGCCGGCCGCACGCCCTACCATGGGCGGGAGCGGAGGTACGCCATGTTGACCCACCCATCCATCGTCTTAACCCTGCGCCGGCATCATCTGTTCAGTCCGTTGCCGGAGAAGATCTTCCAGGACGTCTGCACCCTGGCCAACCTTAAGCGTCTGCCCGGGCATGTGACCCTGATGCACCAGGGCGACCCTGCCGATCGGTTTTTCCTGCTGGTCAGCGGCCAGGTCAAGTTGCACCGGGTCACCGGCGAAGGCCAGGAGCACTTGGTGGAGGTTATCCGCCCCGGCCAGACCTTTGCCGAAGCCCTGTTGTTCAGCCACGCCAAGGCGTATCCGGTAAGTGCCACGGCGCTCAAGGACAGCGTGCTGGTGAGCATCGAGGGCCATCATTACCGCAAGGCCCTGGAGGACCAGCCGCAGATCTGCCTGGCGATCCTCGGCACGATGAGCATCCACCTGCATCAACGCCTGAAGGACATCGACACCCTGAGCCTGGCCAACGCCAGTCGCCGGGTCATCAACTTCCTGATCCAGGAGCGCGATCTGGCCAGTGGCGAGGTAGTGCTGCAAGTGCCCAAGCGCCTGGTGGCCTCCAAACTGGGAATTCAGCCAGAAACGTTTTCGCGGATTCTGCATCGGCTGGTGGACGCCGGGCTGATTGAAGTGCAACGGCGCACCATCCGCATTATGTGCGAGGAGCAATTGATGACCTATCAGGCCGGCTGACTTAGAATCGACGGCATTCTTCGCCCGCCTTCCTGACACGAGCGCCCCCATGAGCTTTGATTTCGACACGATCCACCCTCGCCTCGGCACCGGCAGTACCAAGTGGAGCCGTTACCCAGAAGATGTCTTGCCGATGTGGATTGCCGACATGGATATCGCCGCGCCACCGGCGATCCTCAAGGCCCTGCACGCACGCCTGGACCAGCAGATGCTCGGCTACAGCGTCGCCCGGCCAGAAGTGCGCGAAGCGATCATCCGCGACCTGTGGGACAAGTACGCCTGGCGCGTGCAGCCCGATGAACTGTTGTTCCTGCCGGGCGTCGAGCCCGGTTTCAACATGGCTCTGCACGCCTTTGTCCAGCCAGGCCAGTCGGTGGTGTTGCAAACCCCCAACTATGCGCCGCTGCGCCATGCCGCGGGCAACTGGAACCTGCCCAAGATCGAAGTGCCCTTCGAACTGAACGACCAGGGCGAATACCTCACCCCCCTGCCCGCCTTGCGCCAGGCCTTGAAAGGCGCCGGTGCGTTGCTGTTGAGCAACCCCCACAACCCACTGGGCAAGGTGTTCCCCCGCGAAGAGCTGCTGGCCGTGGCCAACGCCTGCCTGGATCAGGGCACGCTGATTATCTCTGACGAAATCCATGCCGAGCTGTGCTTTGACGGGCGCCGGCATATCCCCACCGCGTCGCTGAGCGCAGAAATCGCCCGCCGCACCATTACCCTGATGTCAGCCAGCAAGGCCTACAACGTCGCCGGCCTGAAGACCTGCTTTGCCATTGTCCAGGACCCGCTCATTCGCGAACGCTTCAACAAGGCGCGCTGCGGCATGGTCGACAGCGTCAGCCCCCTGGGCCTGGAAGCCACCTGGGCGGCCTATAGCCAATGTGATGAATGGTTGAAAGCGTTGGTAGCGTACCTGCAAGACAACCGCGACTACCTGCTGGATGCCGTACAAAAACGCCTGCCCGGCGTGGTCATGCATGCCCCGCAAGGCACCTACCTGGCCTGGCTGGATTGCAGCGCCCTGGGCCTGGACGACCCACAGCGGTTCTTCCTGGAACAGGCCAAGGTGGGTTTGAGTGCAGGTGTGGAATTTGGCGATGACAGCCAGCAGTTCGTGCGCTTGAACTTCGGCTGCCCGCGGGCGTTGCTCGAAGAAGGTATTTCACGCCTGGAACGTGCGCTGAAAACCTTGTAGGCGCCGGCTTGCCGACGCCTGCAAGGGCTGGACTCAGAGCTTGGCGATGGACACTTCGGTGGATTTGACGAAGGCAATCACTTCGCTGCCCACCTTCAATTCCAGGTCGCGCACCGAGCGGGTGGTGATCACCGAAGTGACGATTCCGGACGCCGTCTGCACGTCGATTTCGGACACCACTTCGCCGAGCAGGATTTCCTTGATCACGCCCTTGAACTGGTTGCGCACGTTGATCGCTTTGATGGTCATGTGGGTTTTCCTTTCACTGTTGGGTCAATCCGCACGAATGCGCAGGCCTTCAAAATGCGCCATCCACACCAACAACAAAAGGAATAAATAAATATTTATTTATTCCTTTTTTGAATATCAAAAACCCACTGTTGCCGACACCAGCCACGTCCGCGGCGTCGACAGTGTCAGGCCCGGCGCACTGTCGCTGGAGGTCGCGGCCGACGCCCAGTAAGTGGTGTCCAGCACATTCTCCACGGTCGCGCGCAGGGTCACCGGGTTTTCCTTGACCTTGAAGGTGTAGCGCGCGCCCAGGTCATAGCGTTCCCAATTGTCGATTTTCTGCTGGTTGGCCGCATCCAGGTACTGCGCGCCGGTATGGATCGCACGGGCGGTCAGGGTCACGCCTTGCAGGCGTGGGATATCCCATTCGGCGCCCAGGTTGACGTTGGCAATCGGCGCACCGGTGCCGCGCTTGCCGTCGGTCAGGCCCTGGGCGGTCTTGGTCTGTTCGCTGTCGAGCAGCATCACCCCACCGAGCAGGCGCACGCCCGTCAGGGGCTCGCCAAACACGTTCAGTTCCACACCCTGGTTGCGCAATTCGCCGTTGGGCTTGAAGAAACCCTGGCTGTCGATGCCATAGGCCGGCTGCTTGATCCGGAACACGCTGGCGCTCATGCCGAAGCTGCCCATGTCGTACTTGGCGCCGACTTCCACCTGCTTGCTCTTGGTCGGTGGGAAGATCGCGTTTTCATTGCGCACCCCGCTCGATGGCGCGGTCTCGCCCTGGCTCAAGCCTTCCATGTAGTTGGTGTACAGGGACAACTGATCGGTGACTTTCACCACCAGGCCCAGGGCCGGCGAGGTAGCTTGTTCGTCGTACTCCGGCTGGTCCTTGATGCCATTGCTCCAGGAGGTGACCTGGACCTTTTGCAGGCGTGCGCCGAGGGTCAGCAGCACCCGCTCATCAAAAAACGCCAGGGTGTCGGCCAGGGCCAGGCTGGTGAAACGGTTTTCGGTGTGGGTGCTGGTGTCCCAGCGCACGGCCTTGCCTGGGCGGGGCAAAACCACCGGATTGTAGAGGTTGCTCTTGCCGGGGGTGTAGCGCTCGCCGGCATTGTCGAAATCCATATTGAACTGATTGAGGCTGACATTGAGGGTGTGCCCTACCGAGCCGGTGTCGAACCAACTGCGCGCGCCGACGGTGACGGTCTTGACGTCTTCGTCGCGACGGAAGCTGCGCGGCACCACGGTGAAGTCGCCATTGCTCTGGGTTGCCTGCACGCCGTGGCGCAGGAAGTCGTAGTTGCCTTTGCGCGCCCCGGCTGCGGCATAGACCATCAATGAATCGCTGACATCAAACTCGCCACGCACCGCGCCAAAGGTGTCTTTGGTATGGGAATAGGTCCAGGACTGGGCGAAGTTGTCACGGATGTCCTTGGCCTTGGGCATCACGCTACCCTTGGCGATTTCCACGCGCTCCTGAGGTGCGTCGCCGGTGCGTTCCTGGCGCCCGAGGTCGAGGGACAGGCGCACCCGCTCCTTGCGGTAGTCGAGGCCGATCACTGTCATTTCACGGTCCACCTCCTGGTGATCCCATTCGGTATCGCCGGACTGCTTCACGCCATTGAAGCGCACGCCAAACTGCTGCTCATCGCCAAACCGCCGACCGATATCCACCGCCCCCCCGAACTGCCCGGCCGAGGCATAGCTGCCGGTGAACTCGGTGAGCGATGTGTCGCCGGCGCGCTTGGGCTCAATATTGATCCCGCCACCGATGCTGCCTCGAGGCGCGATGCCACCGAGCAAGGCGCCGGGGCCCTTGAGGATATCGACGCGCTCGACCATTTCCATGTCGATGGCGTAGGTCGGCAGCACGCCATACAGGCCGCCGTAGGACACATCACTGTTGAACAGGCTGAAACCGCGCACCGAGAACTGCTCGAAACGCCCGCCGGCCGGGTTGGTGATGCGCACCGAAGGATCGCTGGCAACCATCTCGCCGAGGGTCCGCGCCTGCAGGTTTTTCACTGCCTTGGCGGTATAGGACGTGAGGTTGAACGGCGTATCCATAAAGTCGCCGTCGCCGAGCATGCCCTGCGCACCTTTGCGCGTGACCTGGTCACCGGCGTAGGTTTCGGCGACGGGTGTGTTCGCGGCCCCGAGAATCGAGGTGGCTGGCAACTGGTAGGTACCGCCCTGCGGCGCGGGGATCAAGGTGTAGGCACGCTCACCCACCGCCTGCAATTGCAGGCCCGAGCCCTGCAGCAGACGCGCGAAGCCTTCCTCGACGGCAAACTCACCGGAGATCCCGGCGCTTTGGCGGCCGCCGACCAGGGCCGGATCGACCGACAGATTGACCCCGGCCAGCCCGGCAAAGCGGGTCAACGCACTGCCCAGGCTGCCGGCCGGCACCTGATAACTGCGTCGGGCCGCGTCCTCGGCCCAGCTCACAGGAACAAACAACGGACTGGCACTCAGGCTCAGCACCAAACTCAGGCGCAACAACGATGGCGGGACGACGGGCATTAAAAGGCTCTCTGTTTTCGTTCACTTGCCTTGGATGACAGGCGAGCCGAAAAAAAGGGCCACGGTCTTGCGAACTGGCCGATAAAAAGGTGGGAAAGGGCTTGTGTGGGAGTAGGCAAGCCAGCTCTCCCATGGGATCTGCCTGGACAATAAGATCGCGATCAGCCCAGGGTTTTGCGCGGCTGCAGCGTGACCCAATAGCGTGTGCGGAACTGCACCTGCAGCCCATGAGTGGTGGCCAACAGGCTGAGGATGGAGTCGGTGTCGTCCAGGCGGAAACTGCCGGTAACGCGCAAGGTTTCCAGGCTCGGGTCCCAGCGCAGGACGCCCGGGCGGTAGCGATCCAGTTCGCGCAGGAAGTCACCCAGCGCCTGGTTCTGCGCCGTCAGTACACCGTCGCGCCACCCCAGTTGCTGCACGTCGAACGGCATCGGCGCACCCAGCCCCACAGGTTGCAGCCGTATTTGTTGCCCACCTTGCACCCAGGCAGCACGCCCGTGCCCGTCGAGTACTTGTACCCGGCCATTGAGTACCGACACCAGGCAAGCATCCGCCAACTGGCGCACGCAGACCTCGGCCTGGCTGGCGATAACCTGGCCATAACGGTTGTGTACGTTCAGCGCCGCCGTACCGGGTACAGTCAGCGCCATCTCCCCTTCGACCAGGGTCAGGCGCCGCGCAGCGAGGTCCACATCCACCGCGCTGGCGGTGTTCAGTTGCAGGGTGCTGCCATCGACCAGCGGCACGCGCTTGCGCTCGCCAGTGGCGGTATGCAGGTCGGCACGCCATACGTCGAGGGGTAACTGGCGACTGAGCAACCAGGCCGCCGGCACCAGCGCAGCCACGCCCAGGGCACGCTTGAGCACGGCGCGCCGGCCCGGTTGCGGGCGGTCGAGGCTGGCCATGGCCAGGGAGGATGGCAAGTCAGCAAAGCGCTGGCGCAGCAGTTGCGCTTTTTGCCAGGCCTGTTCGTGCTGGGGATGGCTGTCGCGCCATTGTTGCAAGCCGGCATGGTCGCGCTCGCCAGCGGTGCCGGACTCCAACAGCGCCAGCCAGTGCGCCGCGGCCCGGGCCACATCCGCTGGGGTACGGCTCACAGTTCCACCAGCAGGCAATGTTCGTAGGCCTGGGCCATATAGCGCTTGACCGTGCGCTCCGAGACCTTGAGGCGCTCGGCAATCTCCCGGTAGCCCAGGCCTTCGAGCTGGCTCCAGAGAAACGCCCGGCGCACCACCGGCGCCAGGCCGTCGAGCAATTCATCCAGGGCCTGCAGGGTTTCCAGTAGCAACCAGCGTTGCTCCGGCGACGGCACACATTCTTCAGGCAGGCGTGCCAAGGCATTCAGATACGCCTGCTCCAGGCTGCGGCGCTGGTGGAAATTGACCAGCAGGCGCTTGCCCACCGTCACCAGATAGGCCCGTGGTTCCTGCAATTGCGCCACTGGCTGGGCGCTGGCCAGCACCCGCAGGAAGGTATCCTGGCTCAGGTCGGCGGCATCCCAGGCGTTGCCCAGGCGCCGGCGCAACCAGCTTTCCAGCCAGCTGCGATGGTCGCGGTACAAGGTGCTCAGGCTGGGTTCTGCGGCGGTCGTTGGCAATACGGCATCATTCATGGCAAGCGAACCCTGGGCGGCGCGAGTGAGTCTCAAATGAGATTCATTCTATTTAATATCCCTGCGCCACACCATGATCTTTTTACCGGGCAGACCGCCGGCTCTCCTTGAAGTCTTTGCCCCCTCCCAGGAGGTCCATCAACGCATCACGACCATCCCTGCCACCAGCACCACCGGCCACGCCAACATCGCCGCCCGCCATCCCCAAGGCGCATGCCGCAGTTCCATAAACCCATCGGCAATCACCCAGGCCTTGGCCACCGCTGCCAACACCACCAGCCACCACCAGCCCGCAGCGCCGGACATGACGGTGCCCACGCTCAGCAGCACCAGCCCGGCCCAGCACGCCAGCAACTTCACAACACGTACACCAACGGAAACAGCACCACCCACACCAGATCCACCATATGCCAATACAACACCCCGGACTCGAACCCCGACTGGCGCCCCGGACCATAGGCCCGGCGCCAGCAGCGCAACGCCAACCACGCCAGGATCAGCATGCCCAACAGCACATGCAGAAAATGAAACCCGGTCAAAATCCAGTACAGGGTAAAGAACGTGCTGCGCTCCAGGCCCAGGCCGGCCGCAGCCAGGTGCCCGTACTCGCCAAGTTTGATCCACACATAAACCGCCGCCACCGCCAGTCCCAACGCCAATAACCCACCTGCCCGCCGTGGGCAACCTGCAATGACCTGTTGCTGTGCCAACGCGGCGAGTAGGCCGGCCGTCAGCAGGCTGAGGGTCATCGCCAGGCCGGTGGAGGTATCCAACTGTGCGCGGCCCTCGGCAAAGACCTCGGGCCGCAGCGTCTGGGTCACGGCAAAAGCGAGGATCAGAATCGCAAACACCGAGAGTTCGGCGAGGATAAAGAACCACATCGCCAAATCACCCGGCAGCCGCCGCTCAACTGAAATGAACATCAACCACGTCCATCAGGGCCGCGACGGTTTGCGGGTCGTCGCTCAGCGCTTCCGCCAGGCAGGCCATGCAGGCTTCGCGCGGGTGCATGCCAGCGGCAATCAGGCGGGCGGTGAAGATCAGCAAGCGGGTGGACGCCACTTCTTCCAGGTCATGCTGGTCCAGCCGGCGCAAGGCCTGCCCCAGGCGCACCACCTGGGCCGCCAAGGCGCCATCCACCTGGGCTTCGCGGGCGACGATGCGCTCTTCTTCGGCTGTCGCGGGATAACCAAAGCGCATCGCCACAAACCGCTGACGGGTGCTGGGTTTCATTCCTTTGAGCAGGTTCTGGTAACCGGGGTTGTAGGACACCACCAGCATGAACGACGGCGGCGCCTTGAGGACTTCGCCCGTGCGTTCCAGGAACAGCTCGCGACGGTCATCGGCCACCGGGTGCAGGACCACGGCGGTGTCTTGCCGTGCCTCGACCACTTCGTCCAGGTAGCAAATGCCCCCTTCACGCACTGCCCGGGTCAACGGGCCGTCCTGCCACCAGGTGCCCTGGGCGCCGATCAGGTGGCGGCCGATCAGGTCGGCGGCGCTGAGGTCGTCGTGACAGGCCACGGTATACAGCGGCAATTGCAGACGGTGGGCCATGTGCTGGACGAAGCGGGTCTTGCCGCAGCCGGTGGGGCCCTTGATCAGCACCGGCATGCGGTGACGCCAGGCGTGCTCGAACAACTCATGTTCGTTGTTGACGGTTTGGTAGAAGGGTTCGGTCATAGCGCACCTTGCATGGACAGCGGGTTTGGCAGCCACGCTACGGGGGCCTGCGACAACCTGGCAAGCCGTACTCAGGGCAAACTTGATCGCCGTCAAGCGGTCATTCACCCGCCGCGACATAGTCTCTGCTGGCACTAAGAACCTGCGCTCTACCCAGATCGCAAAGGTCTTGCCTGAGGAGATATGGAATGCTGACTCGCAACAAAACACCCTTCGTACTGACGCTGGCCAGGCTCAGCTGCGCGCTGGCCCTGGCCCTCTCAACACAGGCCTTCGCCGCGGCTCCCGCGCCGGCTGCAGCCATGGTCAAGAGCCCTGGCGCACCGGACTTGAGCCAAGCCGAGTTCGATGCATCGAAGCAGATTTACTTCGAGCGCTGCGCCGGTTGCCATGGTGTGTTGCGCAAAGGCGCCACCGGCAAGCCGCTGACCCCGGACATCACCCAGGCCCGGGGCCAGGCGTATCTGGAAGCCCTGATCACCTACGGCTCCCCCGCCGGCATGCCGAACTGGGGTACCTCCAATGCGCTGACCAAGGCGCAGATCACCGGCATGGCGACCTTCATCCAGCACACCGCGCCCACCCCACCGGAATGGGGCATGGCCGAGACGCTCAAGACCTGGAAGCTGCTGGTCAAACCCGAAGACCGTCCGAAGAAGCAGCTCAACCAGCTGAACCTGGAAAACCTGTTCTCCGTGACCCTGCGTGACGACGGCAAAATCGCCCTGATCGACGGCGACAGCAAGAAAATCGTCAAGCTCATCGACACCGGCTACGCCGTGCACATCTCGCGGATTTCCGCTTCGGGCCGCTACCTGCTGGTGATCGGCCGTGACGCCAAGATCGACATGATCGACCTGTGGCCTGCCGAGCCGACCAAAGTCGCCGAGATCAAGGTGGGCATCGAGGCCCGTTCGGTGGAGACCTCCAAGTTCAAAGGCTATGAAGACAAGTACGCGATTGCCGGTTCCTACTGGCCGCCGCAGTTCACCATCATGGACGGCGAGACCCTGGAGCCCAAGCAGATCGTTTCGACCCGCGGCATGACCGTGGACAAGCAGGAATACCACCCGGAACCACGGGTGGCGGCGATCATCGCGTCCCACGAATGGCCCGAGTTCATCGTCAACGTCAAAGAAACCGGCAAGGTCATGCTGGTCAATTACCAAGACATCAAAAACCTCACCATCACCACCATCGACGCCGCGCCCTTCCTGCACGACGGCGGCTGGGACAGCACCCATCGCTACTTCATGACGGCGGCGAACAACTCCAACAAGGTTGCAGTGATTGACTCCAAGGAGCGCAAGCTCACCGCTCTGGTGGATGTCGGCAAGACCCCGCACCCCGGCCGTGGCGCCAACTTTGTACACCCGCAATACGGTCCGGTGTGGGCCACCAGTCACTTGGGTGACGGTGGGGTTTCGGTGATCGGCACCGACCCGGTCAAGCACCCGCAGTACGCCTGGAAGCAAGTGACCTCGCTCAACGGCCAGGGCGGTGGCTCGCTGTTTATCAAGACCCACCCCAACTCGCGGCACCTGTATGTCGACACCACGCTCAACCCCGACACCAAGCTCAGCCAGTCGGTCGCGGTGTTCAACATCGACAAGCTCGACGCTGGCTACACCGTACTGCCGATTGCCGAATGGTCGGGCATCAAGCAAGGCGCCCTGCGCGTGGTGCAGCCGGAATACAACAAGGCAGGCGATGAAGTGTGGTTCTCGGTGTGGAACGGCCAGGAAGAGGAGTCGGCGCTGGTGGTGGTCGATGACAAGACCCTCAAGCTCAAGAACGTGATCCGGGACAAGCGCCTGATTACCCCGACCGGCAAGTTCAACGTCTACAACACCCAATTCGACATTTATTGAGCTTCATCAACAAGAGGCAAACCAATGAAAAATATCCTGCTTGCACTGGCGACCCTGGGCGCGGCCCTGAGCCTGTCCACCGCAATGGCCGATGACGGCGCGGCGCTGTTCAAGAGCAAACCCTGTGCCGCCTGCCACACCATCGACAGCAAGATGGTGGGCCCGGCGCTCAAGGAAGTGGCGGCAAAAAATGCCGGCGTCAAGGACGCTGACAAAACTTTGGCCAGCCACATCAAGAACGGCACCCAGGGTAACTGGGGACCGATTCCGATGCCGGCCAACCCCGTCACGGATGCCGAAGCCCTGACCCTCGCCCAATGGGTGTTGAGTCTGAAATAAGCACAAGGAGCGCGCCATGCAAATCTCGATGATCGGTTCGGCCATGGCGCTGCTCTTCCTCATTCCTGCGCCGGTGCACGGAGCACCGGCGCCTGCGCGCCAGGTCCAACTGGAACACCTGTTGACCCAGGACTGTGGCGCCTGCCACGGCCTGCACCTGACCGGTGGCCTGGGCCCGGCCCTGACCCCACAAGCCCTGTCCGGGCAAACCCGCGACAGCCTGATTGCCACCGTGACCTATGGCCGCCCTGCCCTGGCGATGCCCGGCTGGGCGCCGTTGCTCAATGCCGGCGATATTGCCTGGCTGGTGGATCGCCTCCTGCAAGGAACCCCCGCGCCATGATCCGTCCCCTGCTTGCCTGCATTGCCGGCCTGTTGCTCACCGCCTGCTCCCATCCACCGTTGCGCGGCAGCGGCGACCTGGGCCTGGTGGTGGAGCGCGCCAGCGGCAGCCTGCTGATTATCGACAGCAGCCACCAGGCCCGCCTGGCACGGGTCGAGGGGCTGGGCGACCTGTCCCACGCCTCGGCAGTGTTTTCCCGGGACCAGCGCTACGCCTACCTGTTTGGCCGTGACGGCGGGCTGACCAAGGTCGACCTGCTGACCCAGCGCATCGACAAACGCCTGATCCAGGGGGGCAACAGCATCGGTGGCGCGATCAGCCAGGACGGGCGTTTGATTGCCGTCTCCAACTACCAGCCCGGTGGCGTCAAGGTGTTCGACGCCGTGACCCTGCAACAGGTGGCCGATATCCCGGCCACGCCCCTGGCCGACGGCAAACGCTCGCGGGTGGTGGGCCTGGTGGATGCGCCGGGACAACGCTTTGTGTTCAGCCTGTTCGATACCGACGAAATCTGGAGCGCCGATTTCAGCCAGGGCAACACCCCGGCCATCACCCGCTTCACTGGCATTGGTCGCCAGCCCTATGACGCGCTGATCACCGCCGATGGCCGTTACTACATGGCCGGGTTGTTTGGCGAGGACGGCATGGCCCAGCTCGACCTGTGGCACCCCGAACATGGGGTCAAGCGTGTGCTCGCCGACTACGGTCGCGGCCAGCAAAAACTGCCGGTGTACAAGATGCCACATCTGGAAGGCTGGGCCGTGGCCGATAACCAGGCCTTCGTGCCCGCCGTAGGCCGCCATCAGGTGCTAGTGATGGATGCGCGCACCTGGCAACAGACCGCCACCATTGCCGTGGCCGGCCAACCGATTTTTGTCACCGCACGGCCCGACGGGCGCCAGTTGTGGGTCAACTTCGCCTACCCGGACAACGACCGGGTACAGGTGCTCGACACTGAAACCCACCAGGTGGTCGCGGACCTGCGTCCCGGCCCTGGTGTGCTGCATATGGAATTCACCGGGCGCGGTGAGCAGCTGTGGCTGTCGGTTCGCGACGGCCAACAGGTGCAGGTCTGGGATCCTTATCGCTTGACCTTGCTCAAGACCCTGCCGGCCGAAAGCCCCAGCGGAATCTTCTTCAGCAGCCGCGCGCAAAAAATGGGGTATTGAGATGGAACTTGACGAGCTCACCACGCGCCTGATCGACCGCTATCAACATGGCATGCCGCTGTGCGCCGAGCCTTACATGGAAATGGCCAACACCCTCGGCTGCAGCGAGAAACAGTTGATGGCCTGCCTGCAACGCCTGGAACTGGCAGGCGCACTGTCACGGGTCGGGCCGGTGTTCGATCACAGCCGCGCCGGGGCCAGTACCCTGGCCGCCCTGGCGGTGCCCGCCGAACGCCTGGAGCAGGTGGCCGCGCGCATCAGTCGCTATCCCGAGGTCAATCACAACTACGCCCGCGAGCATCACTACAACCTATGGTTTGTGCTGACCGGGCCCAATCGCCGGCACCTGGAACAGATTCTCGACGAACTGGAAAAAGACACCGGCCTGATCCCTCTGGACCTGCCGATGCTCACCTCCTACCGCATCGACCTGGGCTTTGCCCTGGGAGGCCACCTGTGATCGCGCCGCTGAACCACGAGCAACTGCTCGACCTGCGCCAATGCCTGGAGCGCGGCCTGCCGAGGGTGTCGCGGCCCTATGAAGACCTGGCCGAGCAGATCGGCGCCCATCACCAGCAAGTGTTGCGGCAGATGCAGCAATGGCAGGAGCAGGGCCTGTTCCGCCGCGTCGGCCTGGTGCTCAACCACCGCGCCCTGGGCTTTGTGGCCAACGCGATGCTGGTGCTGGATGTGCCCGATGCGCTGATCGACGAAGTCGGCCAGCGCCTGGGTTGCGCGCCGGGCATCACCCTGTGCTATCAGCGGCCACGGCGCTTGCCGCACTGGCGCTACAACCTGTTCTGCATGGTCCACGGGCGTGAGCGCGCAGCGGTGCAGGCGCAGATCGAGGCACTGTTGCAACAGCACCTGCTCAGCGACCTGCCCCACCACCTGTTATTCAGCACACGCATGTTCAAGCAGTGCGGCGGGCGTTTTGCGCCACCGCCATCCCAGGTATGGGCCCATGGATGAACTTGACCGTCAGTTGATCAACCGCCTGCAACGGGGCCTGCCCCTGGTTCGTCACCCGTGGCAGTTACTGGCTGCAGAGCTGCACAGCACGCCCGACGAACTGCTCGACCGCCTGCACCTGCTGCTCGAAGACGGCGTGCTGACGCGCTTCGGGCCGATGTTTGATATTGAGCGCCTGGGCGGCGCATTCACCCTGGCCGCCCTGGCGGTACCTGAAGCACGCTTTGAACAGGTCGCGACGCAGCTCAACGAACTCCCGCAAGTGGCCCATAACTACCGGCGCGAGCATCACTGGAACATGTGGTTTGTGCTGGCCTGCGGCACCGCCGAAGACCTCGAGCAGACCCTCTCGCACATCCACACCATCACCGGGCTTGAGGTGCTTAACCTGCCCAAGGAGCAAACCTACCATGTCGGTCTGTACTTCCCGGTTTGACGAGAGCCTGGCCCAGCGCTTGATCCATTTGACCGACGCCGGCCTGCCCCTGTTGGAAGACCCCTGGACCTGGCTCGCCGAGCAATTGGGGATCAGCGTCGAATCCACTCTGGACCTGCTCAAGCGCTTGCAGGGTGAAGGCGCGATCCGCCGGATCGCCGCCGTGCCCAATCACTATCGCCTGGGCTATCGCCACAACGGCATGACCGTGTGGGATGTGTGCGATGAACAAATGCCGCGCCTGGGCGAACTGATCGGCGCCCAACCCTTTGTCAGCCATTGCTATCGCCGGCCCCGGCGCACGGACTGGCCCTACAACCTGTTCGCCATGGTGCATGGCCGCAGCCGCGAAGAAATCGACAGTTACCGTGAACACCTGCGCTTCTTGCTGGGCGATGCCAGCCGGGCGGACGAGATGTTGGTGAGCAGTCGCATCCTGAAAAAAACCGGCCTGCGCCTGACCCAACGATCCACGGTGGAAGCTGCCCACACAGATGCTGGATGACCCACCGCTAACGCAGCCTCGCCGGGCGAGACACCTCCCCCACACAAGGACCCCTCCATGCTTAGGATCAGTCATTACCTGCGCACCCTGGCCGGCCAATGCCCACCACCGCGCAGCGCCAAACCGGGCAGCGACCGCGCGCCGGTGGTGATCTGGAACCTGCTGCGCCGCTGCAACCTGACCTGCAAGCACTGCTACGCCACCAGCGCCGACAGTGTGTTCCGCGATGAGCTGGATACCGAGGCCGCGCTGAAGGTGATCGACGACCTGCACGACGCAGGGGTCAAGGTGTTGATCCTCTCGGGCGGCGAGCCCTTGCTGCGCGATGACCTGTTCCAGCTCAGCGCCTATGCCCGCGCCAAGGGCTTTTTCGTGGCGCTGTCGAGCAATGGCACGTTGATTGACGAAGGCAATATCCAGCAGATCGCCGATGCGCGCTTTGACTATGTGGGCATCAGCATTGATGGCTTGAAGGCCACCCACGATGCATTCCGCCAGTGCGAGGGCAGTTTCGAGCGCTCGATGCATGCCATCAGCCTGTGCCGCCAGGCTGGCATTCGTGTAGGCCTGCGCACCACCCTGACCCAGGAAAACCACGCGCAGTTGCCGCAACTGCTGGGGCTGATGCGCGAATACGATGTGCAGAAGTTCTACCTCTCGCACCTCAACTACAGCGGGCGCGGCAAGCGCAGCCGGCAACTGGACGCCCATCAGCAGATGAGCCGCGACGCCATGCTGATGATCTTCCAGCAGGCCTGGAACGACGTCCAGAACGGCGTGGCCAGCGATTTTGTGAGCGGCAACAACGACGCCGACGCCGTGCTGTTGCTGCAATGGGTGCATCAGCATTTGCCGGAACACTACCCGCAACTCGAACACCTGCTGCATGCCTGGGGCGGCAATGCCTCGGGCAGCGGTATCGCCAATATCGACAACACCGGCGAAGTGCACCCGGACACTTACTGGTGGCAACACTCGGTGGGCAATGTGCGCCGCACCTCGTTTCGCGAAATCTGGCTGGAACGCCCCGACCCGTTACTGCAGCGCCTGCGCCAATACCCGCGGGAGGTCGGTGGCCGTTGCACCGACTGCCGCTGGCTGAACATCTGCAACGGCAACACGCGCACCCGCGCCTGGGCCGACGGCGATCTCTGGGGCCCGGACCCCGGTTGCTACCTCAGCGACGCAGAAATCGCCCGCACCCCACCCACCTTGATTCCTTGCTCGGCACGCTGAACCACCGGCCGCTCACCTGGTGAAACAACCGGGGAGCGCCAACCTGATGATGAACCAAGGAAGTCTCATGCACTCAACCTACGCCTTACCCTACGCGCTGCACAGCCCCTTCCACCCCGGCGAAGTCGCCCTGGTCGGCGCCGGTCCCGGCGACCCGCGCCTGTTGACCCTGCGCGCCTGGAGCCTGCTGATGCAGGCGGATGCAGTGGTGTTCGATCGCCTGATCAGTGCCGAGTTGCTGACCCTGATCCCGCTGACCTGCGCCCGCCATTACGTGGGCAAGGCCAGCGGTCATCACAGCCTGCCCCAGGAGCAGATCAATGAACTGCTGGCCGAACTGGCTCAGCAAGGACAGCGCGTGGTGCGGCTCAAGGGCGGCGATCCCTTCGTGTTTGGCCGCGGTGCCGAAGAGCTGGAATACCTGCTGGCGAAAGGGGTGTCGTGCCAGGTGGTGCCAGGCATCACCGCGGCATCCGGCTGCAGCGCCTATGCGGGCATCCCGTTGACGCACCGTGATCTGGTCAACTCGTGTCGCTTCGTCACCGGGCATTTGCAGCGCGACGGTGAGTTGAAATTGCCCTGGGACAGCCTTGCCGACGGCAGCCAGACCCTGGTGTTCTACATGGGCCTGTCGAACCTGGCGATGATCGCCGAACGCCTGATCGGCGCCGGGCTGTCCGCCGAGACGCCGGCGGCGCTGATCTGCAATGGGGCCCGCGTCGACCAGCAAGTGCATCGCGGCACCCTGCGCCAACTGCCGGCCCTGGCCCTGATGTGCGAGCCCGGCGTGCCGACCTTGACGGTGATCGGGCATGTGGTGGATCTGTTTGCCGATGCGCCCCTGCACTACCCCGCCAGCCTCGCGCCCGCTCACCTCGCGCGGCCCAGGGTGGCAGTATGAAGCGCCTGTGGCTGGTGCCGCTGCTCTGGGCCAGCGCCGCCCACGGTGCGCCGGATGCCGCCGCCGATTACCAGCAGCATTGCCAGAGCTGCCATGGCCTCAACCGGGTCGGCAGCACCGGCCCGGCGTTGTTGCCGGAAAGCCTGGGGCGGATCAAGCCGGCCGAGATTCGCCAGGTCATCGAACACGGGCGCCCGGCCAGCCAGATGGCGGCATTCGCCGGTCAACTCAGCGCGCAACAGATCGACGGCCTGGTGACGTTCCTGCAACAGCCGCCCGCCACGCCCGCGACCTGGAACGAGCAGGATATCCGCAGCAGCCACCGCCAACTGGCCGACCTCAGCCAACTGCCGAGCACCCCGCAGCATCACGCCGACCCGCTGAACCTGTTTGTGGTGGTGGAATCCGGTGACCATCACATCGACATTCTCGACGGTGACCGTTTTGAGGTGCTCGACCGTTTTGCCTCGCACTTTGCCGTGCACGGCGGGCCGAAATTTTCCCCGGACGGGCGCTTTGTGTACTTTGCTTCGCGCGACGGCTGGATCAGCCTGTATGACCTGCATAACCTCAAGCTGATCGCCGAGGTCCGCGCCGGCCTCAATACCCGCAACCTGGCGGTGAGCAAGGACGGGCGCTGGGTGCTGGTGGGCAATTACCTGCCGGGTAACCTGGTGGTGCTGGATGCGCGCGACCTGTCGCTGGTCAAGACCCTGCCGACGAATTCGCGGGTCAGCGCGGTGTACACCGCACCGCCGCGCAACAGTTTTATCGTCGCCCTCAAGGATGTGAATGAGGTCTGGGAGTTGTCCTACGCGGCCGCGACCCCGAGCTTCGAGCCCCGGCGCATCCAGGCCCAGGACGTGCTCGATGACTTTTCCTTTTCCCCTGACTACCGGCAACTGCTCGCCACTTCGCGCAAGGCCGGTGGCGGGCAAGTGATCGACCTCGACTCCGGGAAGGTGGTCACCGACATCGCGCTATCGGGTATGCCGCACCTGGGCTCGGGGACCTACTGGCAACGCAATGGGCAGTGGGTGTTTGCCACGCCGAATATCAGCAAGGGGCAGATCTCGGTGCTGGACCTCAAGACCTGGAAACTGATCAAGGAAATTCCCACCCTCGGGCCGGGGTTCTTTATGCGCAGCCACAGCAACTCGCGCTATGTGTGGAGTGATGTGTTTTTCGCACCCGGCAACGATGCGATCCACTTGATCGACAAGCAGACCCTGGAAATCGCCCATACCCTGCGGCCCATGCCGGGCAAGACCGCAGCACATGTGGAGTTCACCAAGGATGGGCGCTACTTGCTGTTGAGCATCTGGGATCGCGAGGGCGCGTTGATCGTGTATGACAGCCAGACGTTGCAGGAGGTCAAGCGGATCCCCATGAACAAGCCTTCGGGCAAGTACAACGTGGGGAACAAGATTGAGTTTGCGGAGGGGACTTCGCATTGATGGGGGGCTGGATGGCTGGCGACAGTGGTGTGCCAGCCAGTAGCGGCGGTGACTGAAGGGCCGCCATCGCAGGCAGGCCCGCTGCCACACGGGATCTGGATCAGAAGGCGTAGGTAGCCCCCAGGCTGAGCACTTCGCCCTTGAGCTGGGCCTTGCCGTCCAGCGACGCCGCGCCAAGGCGATCAACGTTCTTGGTCTTGAGCTTGACGGTTTCTACAAACTGCCGTGAATAGGCACCGTCGATACTCAAGCCCGGAACCGCCCGGATGTTGTAGCCAAACCCCAGGGACGCAAATATCCGATCGCCATCAGGAATCCGCGGGTCACGGGTGGAGTTGGGGGTCGGGGTCTGGTCAAAGGCCACGCCGCTGCGCAGGGTGAAGTCATCGGTGAGTTGGTAGTCGCCGCCTAGGGCGTACATCCAGGTGTTCTTGTAGTTGTAGGGAATCGACACCAGGGTGCTGCCCTCCGACTTCAAGGTCAGGGCCTTGAACGATGACCATTGGGTCCAGGTGGCACTCACGCCCAGGGTCAGGCGGTCGGAGAACTGGTGTACCCAATCCAGGGAGGCATTGGCCGGGATGTCCAGTTGGGCCGAGGCATTGGCGCCACCGGGATACAGATGCAGGCCTGGATAGGCCAGTTCGACCAGGGTCTTGCCATCCAGCACAGGGGTGGTCATGACATCTCTGGAGAGTGCATCGGCGTAGATATTGTACTTGCCCTCCAGCTTGTTCTTGATCTTGGCGTGGTAGTTCAGGCCCAAGGTATCCCGGGAGGTCGGCTTCCAAGCCATACCGGCAAACCAGCCCAGGGAAGTGTTGTCGACTTTGACCCGCATCAATGCCAGGCCCTGGCCGGCGGGAAACGGCGTGTAGCCCAGGTCCGGCGACTGCGCGGCGGCGGCGTAGAGGTCAACGTTCTGGCTTACAAAGCCTGTGGTGTGCTGCAAAATCCCCCCGCCACCGATGGAGAACTGATCATTGACCTTGAACGACAGCGAACCGGTCAGGCCCACGGTTTCGATTTTGGTGTCTACCGCAAAGTCCCGGCCCTTCCAGTCCTCGTCCCACGTCGTGCGGGCCCCCATGGGCACCACCTGGCTCAGGCCAAAGGCAAAACGCTCGTTGATCGGGATAACCGTAAAGCCCGTCGGTGCCCAGGCTTCAAACCCACCCTGGCCACCGTCTCCGGTGCGCGGCGTCGAGGTCGGCAGGCCGGTATCAGGATCAAGGACCGTAATGGATGCGGGATTGCCCGCGTAGTCATACGCCGAGCCTTTGTACTTGATGTCGATATTGGCGTAGTTGAGGGTGAACTGCGAAACGGGCCGGTCGATAAAGGCCATCGCCGCCGGGTTGTTGAAGGCCGCTGATGGGTCGTTCCTGAACAGCGAACCGCCACCGAACGCCCGGCCCCAGCCTGCGGTGTTGGCAGTCGGCGTCATGAACCCGCCGGCCTGGACCGGGCACGCCGCAACCGTCAGCCCACCCAACACTGCCAGGGCAAAGAATGCCAGGACCTGCTGTTTGTTGTGTTTCATGCACCACTCCGTCGTATCGTTACCCACCCCAGCAGGTGCCTCGAATAAGGCACCTGCCTTTCACGGGTGATCAGCCCTTTGCACTAGCAAGCGCGATGGCTCAAGGCGCCACGCTCAGGCTCGGGACCTTGACGGTCAGGGACTGGACGGCGCAGTTGCCGGAAAGCGGCTGGTTTTTACCGGTCAACGTGCGAGTCGCCTGGTTCCACTCGCCATTGAGGGTACCCGGGCCGCAGTTGGAGGAAGGGAACGCCACGGTCCAACCCACATTTGAGACGGTGCCGCTACCGATGCCGGTGCTCGCGTTATAGCTGGTCGCGGTCAATACCCAACCCGGAGACGGAACGTTTTTCATCTTCGGCAGATTGCACAGGCCACCGCCAGTGAGCGTTGCCGAAGTGATGGTGGCTACGCCTGCGGATACATTGCCGCCGAAAGTGACGCCGCAGGTAATGGGAGCCCCGAAGGAAGATGGCGACGTTACAACAATCGTGCCTGCCTCAGTGGTAAATGGACCTTCCGGGATAATCGACACGGCGCTGGCCATGGAAGCCGCCCCGAACAACAGAGCAAACGAACTTACACGAACGAGGGCTTTCAAACTTTTCATTATTTTTCCTCACATGGATGGCGAACTATTTCGCCGGGGTAATGGCCATGAGCAAGAGTTCACATTGAAGCTGTGACACCCCCTCTCCGACCAAATCTCAATTCAAATAACGGCATTAAATCGCTTATCAATCCAGGAACCTTTTTAAATTTATAAAACCCCGAGCAGCTCTGTTTTATTACCACTCGTTAGTTTCTGGCTTGCCGAACACTTACATAGGGCGCGCGGCATCTTTATTTAACGCCACATACACTCAGTAACGTCCCTAACCCCAAGGCAGACAAATTTCTGGCAATAAGCGTTTGTGAGCCCCATCGACTCCGAAAAAACCCACGACATTCAGATCAAGCAAGACGATGCTGGTACTGCCACACCCACTCCAGGAGCCCTGCCGGGTGGGCATTGGCGACAGGTCGATACTGCAAGACTTGATTAGCCCTTTGCCAACACCTTCCATAAAGAACATAGATACAGAGCAGTGCCGACATCAAACAAGGCCCCAAGCAAGTACGGAAACTTAAACTAGAAAATTGCGCCTAAAAACATTGCAGACAAGTCAATTGCCTCCACAAGAGCCTATATTTAGAAATTTCTTTTTAAAGCTCGTATCAAATAATCTACCTGAAAAAACTACTTACGCCAGAGGGGCACCCTCCATTTACGAGAAGTCCTACGCAACAGCTTTATACTCGTAGGAAAGTCGAATAACTCGAACCACCGGCCAACTTCGGCGCAAGCGCCAGCGCACGGGAAGTCAAGGCTCAATATAGAGTGGAATTATTTGCAGGACTTATTTGTAGGATCAATGCAAGACGTGGCTATGCACCGGCCTCATCATTCATCTTGACTGCCCGCTCGCGAACAAATCGTTGCACCGCGTCGCCGGGCAACGCTTTGCTGAAATACCAGCCCTGGATAATCAACTCCGCCCCGGCGTGCCCCCTGCCCGACTGGAGGAAGGCCAACTGCTCAGCGGTTTCCACCCCTTCCACCACCACCCCCAGGTTCAGCGCCTCACAAAAGCGCAGCATGCCGGTCAAGACCTGCGCGCCCTTGGGGTCCTGCTGGGCCACCACAAAACTGCGGTCGATCTTGATGAAGTCCACCGGGAACTGGTGCAGGTAACTCAGCGCCGAAAACCCCGTGCCAAAGTCGTCGATATAGACCTTGGCACCAATGGCCTGCAGCTTCTGGATCATCTGCCGGGTCGCCTGGATATCGCCCACCAGCGCATCCTCGGTGATCTCCACCGACACATGGCCGTGGGCCAGGGAGAGGATGTCCACCAGTTGCCTGCCATAGGCGGGGTTCGTCAGGGTGGCGCTGGAGACATTAATGGTGATCGGTAGGGCAAAGCCGATTTTTTGCCACTTCTGGTACTGACGCACGGCCTGGGAGGCGACCCACACGTCCACGTCCGGCATCAACCGGGCCTGGGCCAGCCACTGGAGGAACTCCCACGGCGAATGCACCTTGCCCTGGCTATCGCGCGCGCGCATCAGCGCTTCACAGCCGGTGCACAAACCCGTCAGGGAGGACACCTGGGGCTGGTACTCCAGGTAAAACTCGTAGTCGCTGATCTGCTGGATCCTGCTCAATGCACTGGCCTGGCGTGCCAGCGCCCGGTGCGCAGTCAGCACTGGGTCCAGTTCCAGCAGACGCCCTTTTTCTTCGAGCCCGCGAAAGGTCATGTCGAAAGACTTGAGGTAAACCGTACCGCCCTCCACCGCCTGCCGATGAATCGCGCGGACATAGGGCGCATAGACCAGTATCCCGACTCCCAGCAGCACCAGTTGCAGCGCCACCGCAGCCAGATCGCCCTGGGTACTCAGGTAGGCGTTGAGCAGCACCGGCGCGGTGAACGGCACGCTGGCCAACGCTGGCGAGACCCAGCCGGCCTGCACCACCAGCAATGCCAGCACCGTATTGATCACCGGCACGGCTAAAAAAGGGATAAACAGGCGCGGGTTGAGAATGATCGGCAAGCCAAACAGCAGCACTTCGCTGACGTTGAACAGCGACAGCGGCAGGCTGGCCACCGCCAGCAACCGCATGGACTGGCTCTTGGAAAACAGCAGAATCGCCAGCAACAGGCACAGGGAACCGCCAGCCCCGCCAATAAAGGCAAAGCACCCCAGCAGACCGCCATTCAACGCATACAGGACGGGCTCGCCCGCCGCCAATGCCGCGCCATTGAGTATCACGGCCTGGTCCAGGGCATCAAACAGCGGCTGGATCGCGTACACGCCATGGATGCCAAAAAACCACAGCAGCGAATTGATCGCCGTGACAAACACACCGGTGCCATAAGGGGACTGCAGCGTATCGAGCATCACCGGGCCCTGTAACTGCGCCACATGAGCAACCTGCAACAGCAACGACAATGTCACCACCAGTAGCAACGCGGTGATTGCTCCCGGTACCACCATGTTGATCGTACCCCTGAGGTTGTGTCCCACCAGGTCTGCGTTGACCAAGCGGGTCCAGTGGTAGCGATGCAGCCAGGCAATCACCGGGACATTGATCAACGGCGAGGCGATGGCAATAAACAGGACAAAGGTTGCCGACGCACGTGGATAGTCTCGCAGGACAAAGGAGGCAATGACCACGTGTGCCAGGCACAAAAACGCTACTGGCAACTGCGCTAAGCGGTGCTGGATTGCCAGCATATAGCCGATGGAAGCGGCCACCAGCAGCGGGATCACGGAACTGATCTTGGCATGCAGGCCGGCCAGGAATGCCACGACCGGCGATGGGAAGTCGAGAATGCGGGCGCATTCGGACAACAGCAGAAAACCCGCCGAGACCAGCAAGCATGGCAAGATCCATAACAGGCCTTCCCGGATGGCTCGCAGCGACTCCGTGCTTGCCAGGGCTGCCAGGCGTTGGGTGAAGAACAGCTTGAACAGCGTCTGCGCCATGACTATCTCCCTGCCCTCGGGCCATCACACCGGTCTTCAACGAGGGCTTAACGCTACACGGCCGGGCCCCGAAAATGAAAGGATTTTGCCGCGTTTGGCATCGATACGTCGTCCTGGGATACCAGCAGACGTGCAGACAAGGGTGTAATTTCCTACGCTTTTTGAAACAATACCGTGCTTGAGGGCCTTGCTGCCCACGCGGGTACCGCAGGTTTTCGGAACCAACTGCCACCCGCTCATGTCATGAGCTGTACGGGTCTGTCGACCCGCAGGCCGGCATCGAATGACTCGATCCGCAGGCCACGTTTACACCCGCAGGCATCGGTACGCCGACTGACCCAGCGTTCTCAGGGAGATGTATTGAACATGCAACGCAGGCTTACAAATCGTGCGCGACCTCTGGTTTTCACCGTAGGGCTTTGGTTGTGTGGGGTCGCTGTACTGTTTTTGATCAAGGCCGCCGTTGAAGCCGTCGAAGGGCCTATCAGCAAAACCTGGATCGACTTGACCCTGGTGCTGACCGCCTACCTGTTTTTTTTCTTGTTGGATCCACTGCAACAGTGGACAGCCAATCGGCTGCGTAAACGTGCCCGACGCAAAAGCCGTTACGAACAAGCCTCGTCCTGAGGTCGCGCAACCTGTATTTGCGGAGTCCCCCCTTGTCTGAACCTGGCGAAAACCTTCAGCTTGCCCTGGATATATTCCTGAGCCAGCACCCCGATCTGCGCACCGAACTGGACACGCTGAACCCCTTGGCGGCCCAGGCCAAGCGGGAAACCATGGCGCAATACCGGGCCGAGCGCCTGCATGAGGCCTTTGAGGCCGAGGCAGAAGCCCGCAACCTGTTTGCCTGGGAACTGACACTGCAACTGATCAGCCAGTCGCCACAGGAGTTCGAGGCCAAGCGCCTGGAGGTTCACAAGGAAGTGGCCCAGATGGCGGGACTGGAGTGGGCTGAGTATTGTCAGCTGCATGGTCTGGCAGACAGTTCACCTTAACGGGCAGCGAACCAGCGGCCCACCACCGAATGTTCACACTGCATGGCCACCTGCAACTCGTCGAGGGTGATGGTTCGCCGCTGCGGGTCGCCATTGAGCGCTATTTTCAGTGCCGGCCAGCAACGCCGGGGCAGTTGTCGCGGAGGCGCCAGTCGCGCGCCTTGTGTACTACGCCTGCCCAGCGCCAGGTCATACACCAGACACGCTGCACCATAGACCTCGCTACTGGCTGACAGGGGTGCGCCGTCCAGCAGTTCCGGGGCGGCATAGGCCGGTGTCCAGGCAGTGAAGCGCTGTGGGTTCAAGGCCGGCAGCCCGGACAGCGGCGGCGCAAGCGCCTGGGCAAGGCCAAAGTCAAACAGGCGCACCCCGTCATCGTCCAACATGACATTGCTGGGCTTCACATCGCCGTGCAACACACCTTGTCGATGGATGTAACCCAGCGCGTCCAGCAGCCCCGTTGCAATACGCCGCAGTTCTTGCCAAGGCACCCCGCGCGGGCAGTCGAGCAACAACTGGTCCAGGGTCGCGCCACTCATCAGCTCCATGGTGAAGAACGCCACTTCGCTCGCCGTATCCACATCAAACGAAAACACCCGTACCACGCGCGCGTGCCCCAGGCTGCGGGTCAGGGAAAACTCCTTGTAGAGCAGCAGGTGCGCATCCTGTGACTGGGCAAGGCTTTCACCGAGAACCTTGAGTGCCACCAGGGGCCTTGGCTCGCCGAATTGCTCGTGAAGCAAATCACGGGCGCGATAGACAATACCCATGCCCCCTTCCCCGAGCACCCGTTCAAGGCGATAGCGGCCGCCCAGCAACATCGGCAGCGGGCTCGATATGAGCGGGGCACAGGCGCCAGGCTGGGGCTGGTTTTCCATCATGCTTGCATCACCAGGGCCGTCAGATTATCCCTGGCCTGACCACGCAACACCCCGTCGAACCCGCGATCCAGCATCAATTCGGGGGTTCCGGGTTCAACGCCTCGCCCATTGCGTTGCGGCAGGTGTCTTGCCATGGGCTCATAGTTGCTCCGGTATGCGGAAGGTCCGCCACGTCGACATCTCGAACGGGTTCGGCGTGCGCTGGCTGGTCAACAGATAATGGGCACGCAGGCCGCCGATGTCCGCCTTGAGCAGGCGCGCATCGCGGCCATTCGAGGGTTCGCCTTGCAGCAAGTCAAACAGGCGGAACAGCGACCATGGCCCGCTGTTTTTCTCGATGCCCATTGGCCGTTGCGCCATACCTTCCAGCACCAGGCTGCTGCGCCCGTCCTCGGTATCGGTGGGCCACTGGAACAGCATCGGGACAATCGGCCCGTGGCGGTATTCCATCTGTTGGTCGCCGAACCGCAGGATCGCTCGACTGACCGTGGGGTCCAGGCTGTATGGCGCCAGGGTAAAGCGCACCCCCGGCTCACTCGGGTCATCGGCGAAGAACGCCTGGCGTATGGTGCGCGCCTTTGCCAGTTGGTCCAGCAACGCCCGCGACATCGGCAGGCTGCGGCCATCCAGGCTGCGCAACCGATAGCGGTCGCCGTCCCCCATCACAAAAGGCCGCAGGTCGTCGTCAAGAAACCGCGCCATCACCCCTTGGGGCTTGAAGAACTCGCGAAAATCATTCAGGGCCACGTCGCTGCTGGCATGGGCGCTGAACGGGTAGCGTTGCTTGATCGCCGAAGCATAGAACCCATACACCTCACTCTGATAGCGCCGGTTCAGGTGGCGGTAGGCCTCGTCAAGCACCAGGCGCCAGGTGTCATCAGTGACACCCGCGAGCCAGCCGTTGAGGGGAGCCGGCAGGCGCTCCGTAGCATTGCGCAGGTTGCCCAGGGCGTCCTGTTGTCCCTGCATGCGCCGCTTGACCAGCTCAAAGGCGGCTCGTTCAGGCCGGTTCTCCCGCCCAAGGGCGGCCAACTGCAGATGCACCTGGTTGAGGGTTTGCAGCACCTGGGACAATTCTGGCCCAGGGTTGTCCTGCTCATCGAGCAACTGATGCAGTGATTCAAAGCGCCGCTGCACTGCGCGCTGCGGGGTGTCGGGCAGCCGTTGCGCGACACTGTCCACGGCCGCCTGGGCCACCGGCGAACCCGACTGAAGCGCCTCCAGGCGTTCGACAGGGCTTGAAAAGCGGGTGTTTTCCCGGACCTGCTGCAGCAACTGCAACAACGGTGAACGGGCTGATGTCAGGCCCGCCAGCTGCTCGGCAATTTCGCGGGGGCTATCGTTTTCCTGCAAGCGCACCTGGGCCAGCGCCGCCCCCCAGGCCTGGGCATAGTCGCTGAAATACTGTTGCTCCAGCTCGACCATCAGTTGGCGCAGGCCGATGGCACTCAGTTCTGTGCCCTCCCCCAGTACCCAGTTATCACGCACGATGGCCGCGACCATCCGAGTGCCCTGCACGGCAAAGAACTGACGGTAGCCCTGCTGGGTGAAGAAGCCAGGAATGGGTTGGTCAATGCCGGCGAACACTTGCTCCTGGGGGTCCAGGTGTTGGGCGAAACGATAGGGTTCAAGCTCGCTGCCCTGTTCACGCAGCAGACGGTAGATCACGCCAGCCAAAGGTTGCGCTTTCAAGACCTGGCGAGCCTGGGCCACCAGGGTTTCGTTGAGGGGTGCCACAAAGGGTTGCGCAAGCAATTGTGCAAAATGTGCATTCAAACGCTTCTGCAGGGCAGTGTCGCCAGGGTAGCGCAGCGACCATAGCTCGGCGACGCGATCCATCAACCATTGTGTGTCCCGCCGCTCAGGCAGATTGAGCATCAGGTAGGCCCGCAGGCTGAGAAGCAACTGCTGACGGTCGTGCAAGTTGCTGCGCACCTGCTCCTCCAGCATCTCGCTGACCCGTGCCATCAGGTGCTGGAGCAATGCCTGGCGGTAGGCGGTGTCCAGCACCGGGCGGCTCCTGTCACCTTGGTACAAACCTGAAAACTGCAACCATCCCGCGCCTTGCGGTGCCGGAAAAACCTGCGTGGCCGCCCATCGACGGTCCAATAGTGGAACTATCGCCACGCTCGGGTCTTCTGCCGCCTGCCGAGGAGCCGGAGACCGCGCCAACTCCCGCAGTTGTTCCAGGCGTTGATGATTCTGCGAATAGCTGTACATCCACAGCGAACCTGCGCCGCCGAGCACCAGCAAGGCAGCCAGGGCCAGGCCTCGCTGGCGCCGGCGGATCTGCGCGCGCTCCCGGTGGTCCAGGCCGGCCAGGTCGACCTCGCCGAACACCACCCGGCTGAACAGACCCTGGATAAACCGTGGACGCTCGCCGGCGCTGGTCAAGTAGAAACCGCGCAATGCGTTGACGCGCTGGTAACGATGGGCAGAAAACGCCAGTTCGGTAAACAGACACAGGCGCTCGCCGATCTGCGCCACCTGCCGAGGAAAATCCACCATACGCCCGCGGCGCTCGCCGCTGCGCTCCAGATGCAGGCGCTGTATCAGTTCCCCGCTCAAACGCTGCAGCACGGCTTCAAATGCCTGGCGCACCTGAGCAATATCGGTTCCCGCCGTGCCGGGTACGATGGGCTCGCCCAACAGACCGTCGCTGCCCTGCCCCTCCGTTCGCTCGAAGAACTCGACAAAACCGGGCAAATGGTCCGCCTGAGTCAGCACCAGATAGACCGGTAACTCCACATGCAAGGTCTGCTGCAGATCGTGAAGACGGCTGTTGAACTGGCGCGCAGCAACGCTCAGGTCCTGCTCGCTGCCATTGAGTAGGGTATCCACCGACAGTGTCAGTAGCACGCCGCTGAGCGGGCGCGCACGGCGCCGGGCTTTCAACAGCGTCAACAAGGTCGCCCAGCCGCCACCATCGACCTCACTGTCGGCATGGGTCAGGTAGCGCGCCGGGGTGTCGATCAGGACCCCCTCATCGGCAAAATACCACTCGCAATGGGGTATTGCGCCGGCAGTGTGGGGGGCGCCGCAATCAGTCCGGTCCAATGGCAGTTGCATGCCACCCGCCTGCAACAGGCAGGTCTTGCCACTGGCGCTGGCGCCCATCACCAGGTGCCAGGGTAATTCGTTGCACCAACGTTCGCTGCGTTTGCCATAACGCCGCGCTGCCTTGAGGGTGTGCAGCGCTTCCTTGAAGCGGCCACGCACGTTGTGCTGTTCGTGCTCCACAAGGCCCTTGCGGGACTTAGGCGGCGCCTGGTCCGGGCCGCAAGCCTGTGCGGGGGATTGTGCGGGGGTGCGCCGCTGGGCAAAGACCATTGCCAACCCCCAGGCCAGGAACAAGCCGCTGATGGTCAATAAGCGAGATGTCGCACCGAGCCAGAAACGCTTGTCATCGACCGCCAGGAGCGGCCCGAACCGCCACACGGTCCACGCTAGCAACAGTACCAGCAGCAAGCTCCAGACCCAGGTCAGACCCAAGGCAGAGGCCAGCATTTTGAATAGATTTTTCATGGATCGCTCCCTGCGCTACTGCGGTGTCCGGATGATGTCGGTGGTGGTCGGCAGATAGGCTTTGAGCACGCTCTCGCGCTGTTCTCCAAGCACCCAGGCGAACCCTGAATACATGAGGGCCAGGCCCATTACGACGAAGACCCAGACCCAGGTTGCAGAAACAATGCGCATCGCCTGCCGGGGTTTGCGGCTGGACGGTGGCCGGGGCTCACTGGCCAGAGGCGCGTGGTCGCGCACATGGATGATCTGCCGGTATAAAGCGTCGCGAATGCCGTCCAATTGCAGCAGGCCACGCTCCATCACCCGATATTTGCCTTCAAAGCCCAGCGCCAGGCAGACGTACATCAACTCCAGCAGCGCCAGATGCTTGATCGGATCCCTGGACAATCGCTCAAGCAGCTCGAAGAATTTTTCGCCGCCAAAGGTTTCGTTATGAAAGCGGCTCAACAGGCTCATCTGCGACCAGTCGCTCTGACTGCCCCAGGCCGTGGTCACCACCGCTTCGTCTATTACGCTACACAGCACGTAACGCGCCGCCGTGATCTGGCTGTCGAGGATTGCGGCGTGGCGGGCGCGGGTTTCAAACAGCGTAATGCCCGATGACAACCGATCATTGAGCGCGTGCAGGCCTTCACGGGCCGTGCCGCCCTTGAGCCGGACCACCTCCGACAACAGGTCCCAGGCCGCTGTCACCAGCGGGTTGAGCCCCAGCCTGAAGTGTTCTGCGCCCTGCAAATGGGCGGCGTACATCATCCGGTCCTCAAGCTGTTCAAAGCGCGGTGGTGCCTCGAAATCCGTGATGGCGCCCTGCGCCGGGCCAAATCCATGACGATCCAGCAGGACCGTCTTGTCATCCTGCGGGTATGTCCTTTCCATCGTCATCGGTTCAGTTCCTGATAGCCCAGAATTTCAATTCAAGATCGGCAAACTCGCCGCTGACATGGAAGGCGAATCCACCTGAATGTGCCAACTGCTCCAGGTCGCGGGGGCTGAGTTCGAGCATGAAATAGGTTTTTTCGGCATGGAAAGGAATCTGCCGGGGCGCCACAGGCAACGGCTTGACGCTAATGCCAGCCAGGTGCAGGTTGACCAGCTCGCGGATCCGCTCCACCGGCCCGATTTTCAGGTGCGCCGGCAACCGCTGGCGCAACACCTCCGAATCGCTGCGGGCACTGGCGGCCACAATGAAGGTCGCAGCGCCCAGCAGATTCAGGTCGTTGACCGGACACACCAACACCCCGTATTGACGGGGCTGCAGCACCAGCTCAATGGCGTGCTGCTCGAGTACCATCGACAACACCGCACGAATTGCCGCCATCAGCTCACGGAAGCTCGGTCCCTGCTCGCTATGTTGGTAGCGCCCATCAAAACCGGCGCGTTTGGTAGCGCTGGAAAACGTCGAAAGCTCCCCCAGCAACGCCAGTAGAGCCTGGTACAACACGTCGGGGCCCAGGCGGGTCTGGTCCAGATAGTGGCGCAGGATCAACTCCGTACGGTTGATCAACTGCAACATCAGGAAGTCCCCCATCTCGGCCCCGGCCGCCTGGCCAGCGTCCTGCAAACGCTCGGCAATCGCGTCCCCGCGGAACGCCAACAGGCTGACCACCTCCTTGAGGCAGGACAGTAAAAAGGGCGACCCATGAAGGTGCATGAACGTCGGCGAGAACAGGCTGTCGAGGGCTACAACGCCCTGGCCGTTACAGTCTAGGACCTGTGCGACTTTGAGCCTGACGTAGGTCTGGACGTCATGGTCGTCGCCAAGCAGCAGGCGAAAATCCGGGCGGGCGCAGGTTATGGCGCAGCGTGTGTCTTCGCCGGCATTGGCGTCTCCCACTTCCACTTCGTACGCGGTGTAGCGCGCCACTACATCAGCTTGCGCCGGGCGGCGAACCTCGACGGCATTGCCGGCAACCATCGGCAACGCCAGGTACACCGCCTGGCTGCCGCTGTTTGGAGGAATTTCCAGCACCAGCGGCGCGCTCAGGTCACGCATATCGAACAGCGTCCCATCAGGCAGCACGCCACTGGCCTGGCTGACCACCACCTTGCCCATCTCGAGATACTGCGGGTCGATTTCCAGGGTCAGGAAGCCCCAGGCATAGCCCTGTGACAACTGGCTGCGGCGGGCCAGTTGCTGGTGGTAGTAACGGTCGTTGTGCTGCAGATGCTGAGGGCGCAACAACATGCCCTCCTGCCAGGTGACTTTATCGAGCAGCATGTGAGTCACCTGCCTGGGTCGTCTGCCAATCGGCTGCGCGCACGCCCGCTTCATCGAACAACAGTTCGATACGGGTCCGCGAGCCAACGGCCAACGGCACGACATAGCGCCAACGTGCCTGGGGCAAATCCCGGTAGGCCGCCAACACCCCGATGTAGCGGCCGCCCGACGTTGCCCTGAGCTTCAGCGGGACCTGCTCACCAGGGCGCAACTCCCATTCTTCGCTGCTTATCAGGTCCTTGGGCAAGGTGCTTTCGGCACGTCCATACAGGCTGAAAAAATCCGCGTTCTCGAAGGCCACCGGATTGCTGAGCTCCAGCAAACGCACCACGATAGGCGACGGCCGACCATTCAGATCCGGGTTGACCTGATCGCTGGCAGTCAGCGTCAGGTCCAGCTTGGTCAGCTTCGAATAGGGGGACAGGTTGCTGCAGCCGGGCAAAAGGCCCATCACAGCGAGTAACAGAACAAAGGTGAAGCGTGACATGGGGATCATCCAGAACAAGTACTGTGAAGGGTGGAAACCAGGCGCACCTGCTCCCGGTAGGCGTTGGCAAAGTCCTCGCTCAGTAAGCGCTCACTCCAGCCTTCGTCCTCGACCAGGCGCTGATAATGGCGCAGGTAGGCGCGCCAATAGGCGCCGCTGGTGGGGAGCCGCGGCGTGTTGCCCTGCTGTTCGAAACGCACCAGCAACTGGCCCGGGGCAAACGCCGCCAGTGCGCCGCGCACGGCGGCACGACAACCCGCGAGCACCGCGACCTGATGCACCTGCAAATCTCGGTAAGCCTGGATAACCGCCAGTTCGGCTGGCAGCCCCTGCCGCTCACCGCCCAACATGGCTTCCAGGGAATCGGCACCGCCCATCAAGGGAGACCGGTCGCTCGGACGCCCGAGCGAAGCGCTCAACTCACTTTTCAACTCTTCGTGGGTGTGCAGGTTCTGCTGCAACCCTTCGACGGCCTGCCTGAGCAAGCCCGCGACCTTGATTGCCAGCGCTTGCCGCTCTGGTTCGTCGAGCGGGTCCAGGCACACGCCCAGCGCCTTGGAAAACGCCCCCCAGAACTGCGCGTGGTCGTTGCCTGCCGAGGGGCTTTCTGCCGCTGGTGCAATCTGCGGGGCAGGCTCTACCAGGGTCGGCACAGTCACATGCTGGCGCTCGACCGTGCAGGTGTCCGTCCAGCGCGTTTCCTCTGACTGCTGGGCCTGGCCGGGCATGGCATACAGCGGATCCAGCTGCAGGAACGCGTCATCCGGAATCAGGTTGTCGCTGTGACTCGCGGCGCCAGCCACTGCCACCAACTGCGTGCGAATATCAAACGGGCCCATCCGAAACACCATGCCTTGACCAATAGGCCGGGCCTGGCCCTTGCGCAAGCGCACGGCGCTGTCCCCCAGGCAAATGCCATTGCTGCTGATGTCCGTCAGAAAGTACTGATCGTCACGAAAGCTGATCAAGGCATGATGATTGGACAACTGACGGCTGGGATCGGGAATGACCCAATCACAATCGGCACCACGGCCAATCACCCCGCCGGCGCCGTCAAACACTTTGTTGCGGGTCGAGCCGGGCATGCCTTGCCAATTGCCACAGATCTCAAATATCAACTGCATACGGGGCCTCCGGGCTTATTGCGGGTACTGGTCGGGCCGCGGATCTCCCAGCGGCCGATATTCATCGTCGTCAAACACGTAATTTGCCGTACAACCACTCAGCACCAACATCAGCAGAACAAGGACTAATACCTGCCACCGAGAAACAATCATCACGCCTCTCCCATTGAAATAAATCCGTCCGAGCGCAACAGCCGGCGCCTGTCAGTCAGGGCTGGTGTCATTCAGCGCTCCCCCTTGATGCTTCACCGAAAGGGATATTCAGCCGCGCCAGGCGGTACAACAGGGTGCGCCTGGCGACTCCCAGCTCGCGGGCGGTGCGGGTGCGATTGCCGCGATTCTTGTGCAGGCAATCAATCAGCAAGCCACGTTCGACGCGCTCCAGGCGTTGGCGCAGCGTTGCGTCGCTGGCCTGTGTGGAGGACGCCAATGGCAACGACAAATGTTGCGGCAGGATCACCCCGTCGTCGCACAACAACACCGCGCGCTCCACCAGGCACTTGAGTTCGCGCACGTTGCCGGGGAAGCTGTGGCTGGACAGTTGATCCAGGGCCTGGTCCGACCAGGACACCGGTGCTCGCCCCTGGGTCGCGCAGGCCTGGCCCGCAAAATGGCGAGCCAATTGCCGTGCATCGCCTTCGCGATGGCGTAGGGCCGGCAGCTCGATTGGAAACTGCGCCAGCCGGTAGTAGAGGTCCTCGCGAAAGCTGCCCTGGGCCACCATTGCAGGCAGGTCGCGGTGGGTGGCGGCAATGATCCGTACATTCACTTTATGGGCGACGCGGGCGCCCAGCGGGCGTACTTCGCCCTCCTGCAATACCCGTAACAACTTGGCTTGCAGTGACATCGGCATGTCGCCGATTTCATCGAGCAGCAACGTGCCGCCGTCGGCGGTATCGAACAGCCCCGGTCGGTCCCGGTCGGCGCCTGTAAACGCGCCTTTGCGATAGCCAAACAGTTCGCTTTCCAGCAACCCTTCCGGGAATGCCGCGCAGTTCTGTACGACAAAGGCCCTGGACCGGCGCGGGCCCATGGCATGGATCGCCCGCGCGACCACCTCCTTGCCCGTGCCGGTCTCGCCGCGCAAAAGCACGGTATAGGTACTGTCCAGCACCTTGCCGATCAGGCGGCAGGTCTCATCCATCGCCGTACTGTTGCCGATCAGGCCGAGACTTACGGGATGCAGCACGTTTTCGAGTACCGAATGGGTCGGCGGCGGGCAAGGCTCCGGTAACAGCGACCGCTGGCGCAGCGCAAACACCGCCAACTGCCCCAGTGTCATGGCATACCCCTGCAGGTCGATGCTGCGCTCGGTTACGCATATCAACACGCCCTTCACAGCAAGGTGGCGATGGGTGATGGGGACGCACAGCAACGATTGCCAGGGCGCCGGGCCCGACGGAATAAAAGTCGTGTCATAAATGCTGTCTTGCAGGCCGCGGATGCTCAGGGGGCGCTTGTGCTCCAGGGCGAACTGCAGCAATTGCTGGTGCTGCTGATCAGCTGCTGCACGTGCGCCGATATCCCCAGGCCCTGCATCTCGCCGGTATTCGGCAGCCAGCACCAGACCACGGTCGCCCTCATCTGCCAGGTACACCTGGCTGAGCGAGCACTGGCTCAACTGCACGGCGGCATGGGCAAGTTGGCCAGGCATACTTGCCCGATCGCTGTCGATGCCCATGTGCAAGAGCCACTGCACCAGCTGTTCGGCAGGATCAAGCGCCTGTGACAACGGGTTCTCCCTCATCACGCAAACTCACAGATTACGTGACCGTCGCCATCCAGCGTCCCGTGGGCACGCTGCAGATGCTCGTCTCTGGCCATTGCCTCAAGCAGGCGATCGACGACCAGGGGCAATAGATTGGCGTCGATCCATTGATCGACATACCGCGCCCCGCTGTCGCTGTGGGTACAGCGCTCTGCCAGGTAATCGACCAGCCGCGGGCAATAGCTGAACGCCAACTGGCGCTGCAACAAACGCTGAGCCAGGCGCTGTAATTTGCTTTCTACCAATTCCCGCAGCACCGCTCCGTCGATCGGGTAGTACGGCACTACGCGCATACGGGCCAGCAGCGCCGGCTTGAAGTGCTGCTTGAGCAGCGGCGCAAGTGCTTCCTGCAACGCTTGTGGGGTGGGACGCGATGTAGCCCGGCACAGGTCGATGGTGCATTCGCTGCCCAGGTTGGAGGTCATCAGGATCAGGGTGTTGCGAAAATCGATCTCACGTCCCTCACCGTCATTGGCCCGCCCTTTGTCGAAGACCTGATAGAACAGGTTCATCACACCGGGGTGCGCCTTCTCGACTTCATCGAGCAGCAGCACCGAATAGGGCTTTTGCCTGACCGCTTCGGTGAGGACGCCGCCTTCGCCATAGCCGACATACCCGGGCGGAGCACCTATCAGGCGCGACAGTGAGTGTGGCTCCTGGTACTCGGACATGTTGATAGTGGTCAGGAACCGCTCACCGCCATACAACAGCTCGGCCAGGGCCAGTGCCGTTTCTGTCTTGCCGACGCCACTGGGGCCGACCAGCAGAAACACGCCCACGGGCGCATCGGGGCGGTTCAGGCCTGCCGCAACCGCACGCATCGAGCGATCCAGCGCCTGTACGGCGTGCGCCTGGCCAAGAATGCGCGCCCGCAGATCGGTGGCGAAATCGCGGACCTGGGTGCTGTGCTCGCAGGCCACCTGGCTCAGCGGAATTCCCGTCCACGCGCTGACTACTTCCGCCACCAGCCGTGGGCACACTTCGAAGCTGACCAGGCGCTGGTGAGATTGCTCGGCCAGCAGACTGCCGTGGGCCTCGCACAATTGCTGCTCAAGCACCTCGATTGCCTGCCCCGACTGACGGGCCTGGCTCACCTGTATGCGCAGGGCCAGTATCGCTTCGGCCCTCTCGCGCTGGCGCGTCCAGCACTGCTTGAGGTGCTCGTGTTCGCAACTGATGGTTTGCAGGCGTGCAGCCAGAACCTGCAGCGCGCCCGGATCTATAGGTAACCCAGCGTCCCTATCGCGGCAAAGCGCCTGGTGCTGGCCGGTGCTTTCAGCCAGTTGCGCCGCCACGGCCTGCAACGCCGGCGGGGCTGTCACCAGGCTGATGCGCACACGGGCGCAGGCCGTATCGAGCAGATCCACGGCCTTGTCGGGTAACTGTCGCCCCGCCAGGTAACGGGCAGACAACTGCGCGGCGGCAACCACGGCGTCATCGCGCACGTACACGCCATGGCTGGCTTCATACACCGCAGTCAGACCACGCAGGATGATCACTGCGTCATCGACACTGGGCTCCTGGACATGCACCGGCTGAAAGCGCCGGGCCAATGCGGGATCCTTTTCGAAGTATTTCTTGTACTCCGACCAGGTGGTGGCGGCGATGGTACGCAGCTCGCCACGGGCCAGCGCCGGCTTGAGCAGGTTCGCCGCATCGCCGCTGCCGGGCGCGCTGCCGGCACCGATCAAGGTGTGTGCCTCGTCAATAAACAGGATCACCGGCACCGGTGAGGCATTCACTTCGTCGATAACGCCCTTGAGCCGCCGCTCGAACTCGCCCTTGATGCTGGCACCGGCCTGCAGCAGCCCCATGTCGAGGACCAGCAGGCGCGTATCCTTGAGCACCGGCGGCACCTGCCCACAGGCGATCTGCCGGGCCAGCCCCTCGACCAGCGCAGTCTTGCCGACACCGGCCTCACCGACAATGATCGGATTGTTCTTGCGCCGACGCGCCAGGATATCGGTCAACTGGCGGATTTCTGCGTCGCGGCACAATACCGGGTCAACCCGCCCCTCTAAGGCTTGCTGAGTCAGATCATGGGTGAAGCGCTGCAACAACGACTCATTGTTGGCGCCGGCTGTCCCACGGGAACCCTCAATCTCGGCGCTCAAGGCGAATTCAAGCAGGCGCTGCGCATCGAGGCGCGCCAGCAGCACCTGATAACGACTGCCTGCGTGAGACTGTGGGTTACGCAGCAAGGCGAGGATCAAGGCTGCGTCACCGACCTGGGATTGCGCCAATTCCAGTTGGGCAACCGCCAGCGCTTGCTGCAACCATTGCACCAGCAACGGCGCAAACACCGGATTGCGTGAAGTGCCCTGGCCCACCCTGGGCTGCAGGGTGGCTTGCAACTCGCCCTGTTCGACACCGGCATCTTGCAGCGCGCGCACCAGCAATCCTTGCGGGTGCTCCAGTAGCGCCAGCAACATGTCCTCCACCAGGACTTGCGTCCCGCCCCGGGTCACACAGCGTTCGGCGGCACGCTCCAGGTCTCGGCGAGTGTGCGTCGTCAACACGCGAATCAGTTGTTGCAAGTCCACATTCATCATCGTCATCCGTTTCTAGCGAGTTTATTGGCCAGGGTGAGCACGCCATCCGCGCGCGCCTGCCCCATCCAACTGGTCCATCCCAGCCGGCACACATTGCGCTGGCCTATATGCAGCGCCCGCACCTCCTCAGTACGCAGCACCAGACGCAGGTCATAGTCCAGCGGATCGCGCACGGCGAAACGCACCAGCGCGCCAAGCGGAGAGTGGCTTGCGCCGGTGGGCAGAAAATCATGAAACCGCTGCCAGTCGAGGTTCTGGATATGCACCCTGAACTTGCCGGCACGGTCGACGACCTGCCGCCCCAGGACCAGGTTCTGGCCCAGAAGGCTGCTGGCCTGGCCCAATTGGTTGCGTTGCCTGCGGGCAATCACCACCTTGCGCTTGACGCACTGTTCGATCAGCAACTGCGGGTGCTTGAAGTAGTAACGCAGCACCGTTTCGATAAGCGTCGCCGAATGGGCGCGCATACCCAGCAACCCCAGGTAGGGCAGCAGGCGTTTCCAGTCCAGTTGCGTCGCGCCTCGAACGGCACGGCCGCCCAGGCCTATCAGGGCGAACATCTGCTCGGAAAACGGATCGCTGGCTCCCGCCCGAAAGCACGCCCGGTAGCGGTACTTGCGCCACAAAGGCAGCATCAACCGATGCAGGCGGTGGTGAAACAGGTCGAGAAAGTCGCCGACAGGATTACCGCCCGCCCGTTCGGTCAATGCGTGTTCACCATAAAACGCCGGCAGTGGCGAATTCGCCCCCACCAGTCCCAATACGTTGAGGCGCAAACGTGCGCGCAGTTGCCCGCCCTCGACAAAGAACGTCACCCGGTCAATATCGTTGCCGGGAAACCCCAACCCCGGGTTGGCCTGGAACTCCAGGCGTTCATACAGCGCCTCATCGCCCAGGGACGGATGGGCGTCACGCAAACGCTCGATCACCTGCGAGATCGCCTGGAACAGCGAGTACTCGCGAATGGTCCGCGACAGTTCGGTTAAAGCAGAGCCTGCAGTCCCATCCGGGATGGCCATAGGTACACCTCTCCTTGTGTGCTGGTAACACGCAGTTCGTGATACGAGTTGAGGCTCGCATACAGGGCAAAAAACTCGTTGAGGACTGAGGCAAACACAAACAGGTCGCCCTCTCCGAGGAAGTGCTGGAGGTCGACGGTCAGGTCGATTGCCACACCTCGAATCGGCAAACCGCCGTGTAATCTGTCAATCGGCCGCTGGCTGATCGAGCGCAACCCGCCCAGCCTGCGGATGCTGACTTTTTCCGCCTGGCGATCGTGGTAGCGCGGCAGGTCATAGGTCTCGAGCACCACTTTCAGCGCATTGATATCGCTCAGGGACAGGTAGTTGAGCGACATGTTGCTGATCAGCTTCCAGAGAAAGTCGCTGTCCAGCGGGGGCGCAATGCCAGGGGTGGCTGCCGTGATATTGCTGAAGGACAGGAATTCGGGTGTTTGCTCGCACGCTTGATTGATGTCACCGATACGCAATTTGCGTGGCAAATCATGGTTGGTGCAGGTCATCTCGACAGACAGGGTTTCCTGATCACCGGACTGGCGACTGCCAAAGCTCAGGTAGGTATCCAGCCCGCTGTGTTGCACGGAGGGCCGCTGGCGGATGCTGTAGCACGCGGTCTGCTCATCGTGCTCGAACGACTCGAATGGCACATACGTCTGGTAGCCCAGGCCACCCGGACGCCATCCCGTGACCTGGTCGACGGAGAACACCGCGCAATGGCCTGGCGCATAGTCAGCCCCCAGCAGCAGATACTCGTCCTGCCGGCCATCCAGTCGGATCGGCACTCCATCGTGCTTGAACAGGTTGACCACCGGCGTGCAAAACAGCTTCACGTTGTCCAGTGTGGGCTGCACCTGCTCGGGATTGCGCTGGCCAAGCTTGAAGCGCAACTCAACGCCCCGCACCTGTTTGAGCACGTCAACCGGCAAGGTTTGCAGAACATCCAGAGCACCGACGTCGACAAACAGATACTTCTCTGGAAACGCAAAATACTCCTGCAGATGCCGATACCCAGTGAACGCATTCGGCGGATAAGGCAGCAATGCCTCTGCTTCTGAAAAACCTGCTGGCTGAACCCCGCAGGCCGGCAGTTGCAGTGACCGCACCTGCCCGTCATGGGCCAGCAGCGGTTCGCCCTGGCCATCGAGTAGCAGCAGTTCGATACCGTGCAGGTGGCGCAGCAGACTCACGTACAGCATCTGGCTGACGTAGCGTTCCCCGGCAAAATGCAAGCGCAGGTGCTCAAGCACCAGTTCGCCCATATGCCCTTCGGCGGTCATCTCCAGGCGCAGGCTCAACAAGGCCCCCTCCCCCTGGGCCGAGTAATCCAGCGCGCTGATTTGCAGGGGCAGCACATCCGTTGCGTAACAGGTGCGAAAACGGCAACGCTCACCGTCAATCGCCACACTTTCCACCGGCGTGTCCCGCTCGACCGTGACCGCCGGCCCGGCACGCAGCAGCGGTGCGAACTGCAACATGCTGAACGCGGGTAACGGGCGCATGTAGTTGGGCCACAACAGGTGCATCAGCGAATGGCTGAGCTCGGGCAACTGGTCGTCGAGCTTCTGTCGCAAGCGGCCCGTCAGGAACGCAAAGCCCTCAAGTAACCGCTCGACATCCGGATCCCGGCCACTGTCCCCGAGGAACGGGGCAAGCGCCGGATTGCGTTCGCAGAAGCGTCGCCCCAACTGCCGCAAGGCATTGAGTTCGCTCTGGTAATAGCGGTTAAAGGACACCTGGGGCGACCTCGACACGTCCGTTGCCCGTCAGGCTTGCGCAAAACACCACGTTCTGCACGACGCCGTCGATGGTCAACGCGCCCTGGATATCAAAGGCCAGGGCCAGCGGGTCGCGATCCCGTGGCAACGCAACGACCCGTACGTTGCTCAAGCGCGGTTCGTAGGCCGCGATAAACCGCTCGATCAGAAAGCGTGCCTGGCTGAGGGATTCGTGCAGGCTCAGACGCATGTCATTGAGGTCCGGCAGGCCATAGTCGGGCAGCGTCTGCACACTGCCCGCCCGGGTGCTGAGCATGTTGCCCAGGTGGGTGGCCACCGACGCGGCGACACAGGCGAGTGGCGTGCGCCCCGTCGACTGAGGCGCGGTGCCTGCAAGGCGCTCAAGGAAGCCGCTGTAGTGACTCATCTCAGGCCCCCGGCTCATTCTTTATCGAGCTTGCCAACCAGGAACAGGGTGAAATCCGCCCCCATGTATTTGAAATGCGGGCGTACGCTGAGGTTGATGCGATACCAGCCCGGCTCGCCATCGACGTCACTGACAACGACCCGTGCCGCCCGCAGCGGACGTCGCCCCCGCACCTCGGCGCTGGGGTTCTCCTGGTCGGCCACGTACTGGCGGATCCACTTGTTGAGCTCCAACTCCAGGTCGGTGCGCTCCTTCCATGAACCCAACTGCTCGCGCTGCAGCACTTTCAAATAGTGCGCCAGGCGGTTGACGATCATCATGTACGGCAGTTGGGTGCCCAGCCTGTAGTTCAACTCGGCGGCCTTGCCCTCGGCGCTGATGCCGAAGCGCTTGGGTTTCTGCACGGAACTGGCGGAAAAGAACGCCGCGTTGTCGCTGCCCTTGCGCATCGTCAGGGCAATGAAGCCCTCCTCCGCCAGCTCGTACTCACGACGGTCGGAGACCAGCACCTCGGTGGGGATCTTGGTTTCGATTTCGCCCATGCTCTGGAAGTGATGCAGCGGCAGATCTTCCACCGTGCCCCCGCTTTGCGGGCCAATGATGTTGGGGCACCAACGGAAGCGGGCGAAGCTGTCAGTCAGGCGCGTGGCAAAGGCGTAGGCCGTATTGCCCCACAGATAATGCTCATGACTGCTGACCACATGCTCGTTATAGGCGAAGGTCTTGACCGGGCAGTCCGCCGGGTCGTAGGGCGTTCGCAGGAGAAAGCGTGGCACCGTCAAGGCCACGTAACGGGCATCCTCGCTCTGGCGGAAGCTCTGCCATTTGGCAAACTGCGGCCCCTCGAAATGGTCTTTCAGATCCTTCAGGTCCGGCAGGCCGGTAAAGCTCTCCAGACCGAAGAAACCCGGCCCGGCGGCGGCAATGAACGGTGCATGAGCCATGCAGGCGACGCTGGATACGTATTGCATCAGCTTGACGTCAGGCGCGCTGGGCGACAGGAAATAGTTGGCGATAATGGCACCGACAGGCTGACCACCAAACTGACCGTATTCGGCACTGTAGGTATGTTTGTAGAGGCCCGACTGCACAACCTCCGGCGAGTCCTCGAAATCGTCCAGCAGGTCCTGCCGCGAGACGTTGAGCAGCTCGATCTTGATGTTTTCCCGGAAGTCGGTGCGATCCACCAGCAGCTGCAAACCCCGCCAGGCCGCTTCCAGTGCCTGGAAGTCGGGATGGTGGAGGATTTCGTCCATTTGCCGGCTGAGCTTGGCGTCGATCTCGGCAATCATGCGGTCCACCAGTTGTTTCTTGACCGGCTCGCCTCGGTTTTGTGGCTTGATCAATTCCTCGATAAAGGCCGCCACACCGCGCCTGGCGATGTCGTAGGTTCCATCATCGGCCGTCAGGCGGGTCTGGGCGATGATGTCGTCGAGAATGCTGTATGCGCTATCCAGGGGGGTGGCCTGGGCGCTAGGGCTAGTGGTCATAAGGTCAGTGTCCTTTTACTGAGAAAGTCATGGGTTGGGGCTGTTCAGCCCCAGTTCGGCCAATACCCGTGCACGGGCCTGGTCATCGGCCAAGGCGCTTTCTATGGCCTTGCGAAAGCTCGGTGTATTGCCCAGGGGGCCTTTGAGCGCGACCAGCGCCTCACGTAACTCCATCAGTTTTTTCAATTGCGGAACCTGCTCGACCAGTTGGGCCGGGTTGAAGTCCCGCATGGCGTTGATGCGGACCTGGATGGGTAACTCATCGGCTTCATCGGTTTCCTGCAATCGATTGGGAACACCCAGCTGCAGACTCAAGGCTTGCTTGGCCAGCACCTCGTCGAACGTGTTTTTGTCGATACTGATGGGCTTGCGGTCTTCGACCTTGCGCGTGTCTTCGCGCTGGGTGAAGTCACCCAGGACCAGCAGCTTCAGGGGTAGCTCAACTTCTTCCTGGGCACCGCCTATGGCCGGTTTGAACGTGATGTTGATGCGTTCCTTGGGGGCGACCGAACCTTCTTTGGCCATGATGTTTCTCCTTTGCGTAATGACGGAAAACCTATTGGAGTACCGCTTCCAGATCGACCTGACACAGCTTGCGATAGACATCGTCCTTGCGCTCGCGCAGACCATGGCCCTGGGGCAATACGTCGTAACAGGCGTACAGCAGTTGCAACACCTCCAGGGTCAGGTCCGGTTCCCAGCGATGCAGGCTGCCGTGCTGCAACTCCTGCTCAAGCTGTTCAAGCTGGATCCTGGCCAACTCATGCTTGGCACCCTGGATACACAACCGAGCCAGGCCCAGGCGCCAATAAAACCGGGCACGGTCACCTCGCGCAGCCTGCATGGCGTTTTTGTAGGCCTGAACAGCGGCCTTCAGCCCCTCCTTGCGCAGCAACGGAGCGACCGTCTGCAAGGCCTCCTCCCATGGCGCCGGACCAACTCTGGCAATATTCCTGGGCGGCACCCTTGCCTGCAGGTGGTGACTGACCTGGCTGTCGATCCACCCGCGAGTGGTAGCGTCGGCAAAGGGTGTTCCATCGTGGAAGCGCAATTGAGCGACCCCCGGTAATCGTTGCAGCAACAGGGCGAACTGAATCTCTGTCTCGACCATCGCCAGTTCGGCCTGCAGCGCCTGGAGGCACTCCCAGAGCATGCGCACGCCGTCAAACCAGAAAGGCGCGCCCGCCAGGCTGGCCTCAAGCTCCAGCAACAGGTCGGCGTAATGCCCTTGGGCAAAGCGCTCCTGGTAGCGCTTGAGTTTGTCGGGCAGCAACCCACGCAACGGCGTTATCTGTTCGCTGTTGCTGTCGGGAAGACCAGTGATACCCAGCCAGCCTAGCGTCCGGTTCAGGCGCAAGGCCCGCAGGTCAGTGGCGTTCTGGCGCAGCCACCAGGTACACAGCGGTCGAGCGCCGTCCTGCAGCGTACGCAGGAGCCTGTGAACGTCTTTTTCGTTGTTCACCACCGGCTCAGGCGCCAGCAGTTGGGTTGCGACCTGCTTGACCTGGGCAACCACCCCGCTCACCCCGGATGGCGGCGGATCGTTCTCCTGGGCCTGTTGCAGCTTGTCCGCCAGTTGCCTGCGCGCAGCCAGTAGCAACGGCGCATCGTCCCCCAGGTGCCTGACCCACAACTGGTCAAGGTCGGACAATTGCTCGGCCAGGCACTGGAACAGGGAACGCTGGTGCTTGAGCGAAAAACTCTGGGCCAACACCGGTTCAATGCGCTGTACCAACCAGCCAAAGGCCGCAATGCGGGTACGCTGCTTGAGGGGGTGAACCGTCGCCCAATGGTGCTCACACAGGTCGCGCAACAGGCCGAGCCCGGCGAGCAGGCCGGAAAAGGACTCGCGTTGATACAGAGCCCATGTCAACCAGGCAACCACCCGCAAATCCTTGGATTCGTGACGCAACAAGGCTTCACTTTGGTCCACCACGGACTGCCAGTCCGGCTGGCTGTTGCCATGGATCGAGCGGGCTTTTTCCAGCTCACTTTCCAGCGCTTCGTATCCCGCCGAAAAACGCATATCCTCCCCTGCAAAACAGTCAACCGAAATCGGCGACCGGGCAAGTTTCAAGTAATAAGCAGATAGCTTGTCTGAATAAACCATGATGGGCCGCAGTGTGCTGATCAATGCTCAATTAAAGTAAGGCAAGCATCTATATAAACGCCAACACCTCACTTACTGAATTCCGTTTCCGTGTAGCGACAAGTACGAACCATAGCCAGCTGTATTTTATTGGGCAAGTCAGCCAGGCGCACTTAAGGAGATTCCTACAAAATCAAAGCGGCCCGCAATTTTGTAACTAAGCGTGCTCAACGACCCTCTTCCCACCCAATAAAACAGCCAATTTTATTGGGCGATATACCTGCCAGCACCCTTGCGCAAAAAGCTGCGCACACTTTCCAAGCAAGCTGCATTAAAACTATATATTCACCTATCAACACTGCGACGTACGCTGACCAGGCAATTAACTGCGCACTACTGCGCAAACAAACTCAACTTTAAAGACTAAAACCCTTCTAACTCGGCGCCTATTAAGTCTCCACCACGAACAAGCGCCCTTATTTTATTAGGCCGACTGAAATCCGGCACACTTCTTGTTAGTAAGCAGCGCCCATCCGGCAACGGCGCCCCTCGGCGCAAACTTATCTGTCAGGCAAGGAAACCCGTCATGCCAACACCCGCATACCTCTCGATCACCGGCACCAAGCAAGGTTTGATCACGGCAGGCACGTTCACCCAGGATTCGGTAGGCAACATCTATCAGGAAGGCCACGAGGATCAGATCCTGGTCGAGGCATTCCAGCATCAGGTCATCATTCCCCGCGACCCGCAATCGGGCCAGCCCACCGGCCAGCGTGTCCATAAGCCGCTGATGATCAGCAAGGTATTCGATAAATCTTCGCCGCTGCTGTTCAGCGCGCTGACGTCCGGGGAAATGGTCAAGTGCCGCCTTGAGTGGTATCGCACATCATCCGCCGGTACCCAGGAGCACTACTTCACCATCGAGCTGGAGGACGCGATCATCGTCGACATCCAGTCACGGATGCCCAACTGCCAGGATCCGGGAAATGCGCATTTCACCCACCTGGAAGATGTGCACTTTACCTACCGCAAAATCGTCTGGACCCATGAGGTTTCGGGCACTTCAGGCTCTGACGACTGGCGCAGCCCGGTGGCCGGCTGAAGCCCGACCCGGCGGCAACGGCGTCGCAAGCTGCGATGCCGTAGCAGTCGGGTGTGTCACACCATCGCCAACGGATGCTTGCGGATTGGCGCGCCGAATACCCGGTCGATGGCATCCAGGTCATGCTCGTCAAGAACCAGCCTGGCCGCCGCCGCGTTGAGGCGCACGTGTTCGGGGCTCACGGCTTTGGGGATGGCGATAACGCGGTCCTGCCGCAGTACCCATGCCAGGGCCACTTGAGCCGGTGTGGCCTCGTGTCGACGGGCAATCTGCTTGAGGGTGGGGCTGCTCAGTAGGTCTCCTCCCTGGGCGATCGGGCAGTACGCCATCAACGGCAGGTTGTGTTGTTGCCACCAGGGCAGCAGGTCGAACTCAATGCCGCGCTGCTCGATGTTGTAGAGCACCTGATTGGTGGCGCAGGCGGGTGATGCCAGCTCCTGAAGATCCGATACGTCGAAGTTGGACACGCCCCAGCGCCCGATCTTGCCGGCATCACGCAGCCGCTCAAAGGCGTCAACCGTTTCTGCAAGAGGGTATTGCCCGCGCCAGTGCAGCAGATACAAGTCGATGTGATCGGTGCCCAGGCGCTTGAGGCTGGCTTCGCAGGCCCGTGGGACCCCGGTTTTACTGGCGTTGTGCGGGTAGACCTTGCTGACCAGGAACACCTGGTCCCGGCGCCCCTGGATCGCCTCCCCGACCACTTCTTCCGCACCGCCTTCGCCGTACATCTCGGCGGTGTCGATCAGGGTCATGCCCTCGTCGATACCCAATTGCAGGGCAGCGACTTCCGCTGTTCGCCGTGCAGAATCTTCCCCCATACGCCAAGTGCCTTGGCCGATGACCGGAACCGGGGTACCCGCCAGATCAATGGTGCGCATGCCAACCTCCAGATAAGTGTGCGTTGCCATCATGTGGCACTGCCCGCGCCACAGGGTTCAATGCAAATCCACGGCCACGCGCCGGTCCTCAGCCCACGCTGCGAAACGCACTGGGACTGAGCCCCGTCCAGCGCTTGAACGCCCGGCGAAAGCTGCGTACGTCACTGTAGCCGACCTCTTGGGTAATACGCTCGATGGACAGCCCGGGGTTGCCCAGCAAACCCATGGTCCGGGCACGACGCACCTGTTCCAGCAAGGCTTCGAACGTCAGCCCGTGGTCGGTCAGGCGCCGACGCAGGGTGCGCCCGCTCATGTTCAGGTCACTGGCGACCTTCTCCAATTGACTGCCCTGCAAGTCGCGGGAAATAGCGCGCTCCACCGCCTGGATCAGGTCCATTTTGCGGTGCAGCTGGGCACTTTCCAGTTCCAGCAGGCCAAGGGCCTGGCGCAATGCCAGGGCATGGTGATTGGGCAATTGCACGTCGAGCCAGCGGGCCTCAAGCACCATGCGGTTGTGCAGACAGCCAAAACGCACATCATCACCGAACAAGCGCTGGTACTCGGCGGCATACACCGGCGGCGCATGCATGAACTCCATGCGCAATGGCTTGAATTCGCTGCCCACCAGGGTCCGACCGTAGACCATGAGGCTGGCAAAGAACTCTTCGGCGGCAAAAACCTGGACGTCGGCATAGGGCAGCAGGCATTCGACCTCGACCATGACCTCCAGCGCGCCTTCAAGGGTGCGCGAGGTGGCGATACCGCCGGAGGTGTGCTGGTGCCGTTCGCCCACGGCAAAGGCATCGCGCAGGGTCTTGCACAACGAAATGACATGCCCCAGCAAACCCAGGGTGCCCAGCACATTCTGATTGCCGACACACAGGCCCAGACCCTGCTCAGGCATGACCTTGAGGGCCCGCTGGATCATCGCCACGGCCTGGCGGTAGGAAATGCGCAGCGCCGGGTCGTCCAGGTCCGCCAGGGTAAACCCCAGGCCACGGCAAAGATGCTCGGCATTGGCGCCCTTTTGCGCCACAACCTGCCCCAGGGTTTGCAGGAGAAAGGGCGAGACCAGGGCCAATTCGTAATGTGGATCAACGGTTTTGCTGTGCATGGATCTGCGATTCCCGACTGTATGCCCGGTTATTGTTTTAGAAACATCCTGACAATCATAGGTGCTTGCAAGGCTCGCCGCACTCTGAATGAACGGTGTCCGGCAAAGCCCCCTTATGTGGCCGCCAATACCCTGCCCACTAGGGCACCAAGGGCTTATTTGTATGGGCCAGGCCCCGGTGAGGGCCGACCTTCCAACAATAATAATGAGCCCTGACATGAATCCGACCCGTGCGCTTGCCCCCCTGCCCTTTGCCCTGGCGCTTATCAGCATCAGCCTGCCGACCCTGGCCACCGAGGGCGGCGTAGACAATATCGGCCCTGGTACCGACGGCTTTTACATCCTGCCCCTGGATGTCGATCACCTGCCGGACCACATGTTCGCTTTCAACCTTTACTACAACCACTATGAAGCGACGAAACTGGACATCAGTTCCCTAGGGGGCAAAGTGCCGCAGGTGAAGATCCGCTCGGACGCGATCATCCCGCGCCTGGACTACCTGAGCCCGTTGCGGGTGTTTGGCGGGCGGTTGGGCGGCTACATCGCGCAGCCTTACCTCAAGCAACAAGTGGCGCTGTTCGGCATGTCTGACCAGCGCGAAAGCATGGGTGACACCACCATTGCGCCGATAATCCTGTGGGACCTGGGCAAAAACCTGACCCTGGGTGCCGCCGTGGAAATCACCGTGCCTACCGGTGAGTACGATGCTTCCCGCCTGGCCAATACCAGCAACAATTTCTACACCTATAAGCCCCTGGTGTCGGTGACATGGCTGCCTGACGAGCGCACTGAGCTGTCGATCAAGACTACCTACAGTTTCAACAAGGAAAACCACGCCACGGACTACCGTTCCGGGCAGATTTTCCACTTCGACTACTCGGCCAGCTACAAGGTGACCGACAACCTGAGCCTGGGTATCAATGGCTACTATCTCAAGCAGACGACTGACGATAAGCAGTACGGGCGCACTGTCACCAATATCTACGGCGAAGATGTCGACGATGGGGTGCGGGGCCAGGTGTTTGCGGTGGGGCCGGCGGTGTACTTCACCTTTCTCAAGTACGCCAGTGCGGAGATTCGTTGGGCCAAGGAGTTTGATGTAGAGAACCGGCCGGAAGGCGATATGTTGTGGGCCAAGCTGACGATTCCGTTTGCGTTGTAGGATCCGCCTGAAGCGAAGGGGCTTGCTACAACAAGCCCCCTTGCCACAGGCCAGTTCCTGCGCAGAAATACGTCATTTCAACCGCTGTAAACCGGCCAACTGTCGACAATTTTGCCGCCGCGCACCGCCAGCAGATCGCCAAACTGCAAGAGCACCGATTCAGTCTGGGTCGGGCGCATGAACACCTGATCGTCGATGTTCAAGCCAACCCCCGGCGAGCCATTGACCATCTCCTGGTTGGAGCTGCGGCCATACAAGCCATTACTTTGCAGCCCCGAAGGCGACTCGAACTCGGCCATCCAGTTGCCACCATAGATAAAAAACGTCGCGCGCTGGTTGCGATCCCACCAGGACAACAACCGGGATTTATCATCCAGCGCCGGGATGTTGACCGCGCCGGTGCTTTTGAGCACTGGCGTGGCGATGTAGGCCGCCGGGACGTGCTCGCTGAGGGATGGCAAATCATAGTGCGTGGGCTTGAGCATGGCGGTGCCCACGGAAACTTCACTGCTCAGTTGCTCCTGCTCATGCATCCCATAGCTGGGGCTGCCAGCGGTGTTGAGTGTCAGGCCGGCATGCCACAGCCCTGCAAACTGCTGGCGGGTGAAGTCGACAAAGCCGTTGTAGCGCTGCATGACCTTGTCGAACAACGTCTGGGGCGAGCCAAGGATGCCCGGCACGCCCATGCCGACAAACGGGTCATAGCCCATGAAGCCGGCAAATTCCAGGTGCCGGGGGTGTGCACTGATCAACCCCAGCATCTGCCCCAGCACCGTGTTATCGCTGATACCGCCGCGGTGCAGGCCCACATCCAGTTCGATATTGATCCGCAGCCGTGTGCCCAGGCCCTGGGCCAGCGCCAGGTATTGTTGCAGGCGCTGTGGCGTATCCAGCAGCCACTGCAATTGCCGGGCGGGGTCGAAGGGCCCCTGATGGCCTTGATAGAACAGCTCGGCAGAACGCACCGGCAACGGCTTGCCCAGCAGGATATCGGCGTCGGGAAACACCTGGGCGTCATGGTTGAGAAAGGGTTGGTGAAACGACATCAGGCGCTGAGTGCCGGCGCGCTTGGCAATGTAGGCCAACAGGCCCGGCGCAGGCAGGGATTTTTCCACCAGCCGTAGGTGTTTACCTCCGCGCTGCACCGACTGCATGACGATGTCGATATTGTGATCCAGGCGATCCAGGTCAATCAGCAGCACCGGACGCATCGGCCCATGGGCTTTGAGCTGCTGGTTCAACTGGCGAAAGTATTCGCTGTAGGGCGAGCCCCGGTCAGCCGGACGCAGCAGCGCCGCGCCCGCCACCAGCAACGCACCGGCGCCGAGGGTGCCGACCATGAAATGTCTGCGGTTCATCAGGCTACTCCCAGGATTGATGACAGGTGTGCATTAAGGAATTTGCCGCCGGGGTCCAGGGCCTGGCGCACCCGCGCGAACTCGTTCCAACGCGGATACAGGGCCTGCAGGGCGCGGGCATTGAGGGTGTGCAATTTGCCCCAGTGCGGCCGGCCGGCGTATTTCCAGAAGATGGGCTCGATCGCGGCAAAAAAGTTGTGATGGTCCATGGTGTAGTGCTGGTGCACCGAGATCGAACAGCTGTCGCGGCCTTCAAACATGCTCAAGGGAATATCGTCAGCCTTGACGTAGCGGTACTCGATGGGAAACCAGGTGCGCAGGTCTTTGTCGCGGATCAGCTTGAGGATTTCCCGCAGGCAGGCCGGACCGTGTTCGGCGGGCACCGAATACTCCATCTCGTTGAACCGCACATTGCGCACGTTGGCGTAGACCTCGAACGATTCAGCCACACGGTCCTGGAAACTGGCGAAATAGCGCAGGCTGTTCAGCAGCGTGCGGCGGGTTGCGGGGAAGTCGCTGGCATATTTGTCGAGGTTCTCGATAATCGACACAAACTCATTGCCGCCCGCCTCTGCCGGGTCGATTGGCGGGGTTGGCGCGTCGGTGGTTTCGTTGAGGGCGATGGACAGCGCGTAGTCGGAATGTGTCACCACCAGCATCTCCCAGTGCTGGTTCTCGCGGGTGTTGTTCGCCACGTCCTCCAACAGCTCTTCGGTCGGCGCTATCCATTGGCGCTCCCGCAGGCGGTAAGGGGTGCGGTTTTGCATGCGCACGCGGGTGGTCACGCCGAGCGCGCCCAGCGACACCCGTGCGGCGTTGAACAACTCGCGCTCACGCCCGGCGTCGCAGTCCAGCACCTCGCCCTCGGCCGTCACCAGTTGCAGGCCAGTGACACCGGCTGAGTACGAGGTAAACCCAACCCCGGTGCCATGGGTCGAGGTGGAAATGGCGCCGGCCAGGGTCTGGTAGTCGATGTCCGCCATATTCGGCAGGGCCTGGCCGACAGCCTTGAGCGCCGACCCCATGCGTGACATGGGCGTGCCGGCGGCGAAGGTGGCTTGCAGACTGCTGGCATCGTGCTCGAGCAAGCCATTGAAAAAACTCAGCGACAGTAATGTGCCATCTGTCGGTACCAGGGCACTGAATGAATGGCCCGAGCCCACCGGGCGGATCTTGCCCGGTGCCTGGCGAATGATCTGCACCAACTCCCCCAGGTCCTTGGGCGCCAGCCGCTCAAGGGGCAGGCAGCTTTGGGCGCCCGACCAATTGCGCCAGGGGATCAAGCGCGGCGCCCGGGCCAATTGGGCCAGCGCCGGGTTACTGCTGATTGCCAGAAATGCGCCGGCCACCGCCGAGCGCTGCAACAGTTGCCTGCGTGAAAGCACCATTACCTACCCCATTGTTGTTATTGGATATGAACACCGGCCATAAAACTGATCAGCCCCAGGAACTGGTCCTCGGAACACTGCATGCACAGGCCCATCGGCGGCATGCCGTTGTAGCCGTTGAGGGTGTGGTCCAGCAGGGTGTCCGCGCCCAGGGCAACACGCGGGCTCCAGGCCTGGCTGTCGCCGGTCAACGGCGCGCCGGAGGCAGGGTTGGCGTGACACAGTTTGCAACTGGTGTCGTAGAGCTGGGCCAGCGCCGGGTCGGCAGGCATGGCGTTGCTTGCCGTGGCAGGCTGCGGGGGATGTTGCGGTTTGTCGTCACAGGCGGCCAGCAGGCCAAGCAAGGCCAGCAGCAAACCCATGCGGCGGGAGGTCGTAGACCACATAGCCAGCCTCTCTTTTTTAGTATGAACAGCTGGGTTCACACTAAGTCAGGGACGGCGCGGCGTTGAGGGTATTGGGGGACACAAAGGGGGGCTTGGGCGGACAGGGTCGGGCGACCGACGCTCCATTACAGAACGCCGGCGCCCGCAATAGCCGGCTTAGAAAGCCAGGCCGACCTTGAAGCCGTACTCATCGCGCTTGAGCTTGGTGTTATCGGCCACTTCGGAGTCCGCGTCGAGCTTGTACTCGGTACGGGTGTAGTACAGGCCCGCCATCACCGGCAGGTCGCCGTTCTGGTTCATCAGCAAGCTGACTTCGGCGTAGGGATTGGTGCGGTCCTTGAGGTCCACGGTGTCGCTGCCAATGCCGTCAACCTTGAGCTTGGCGCGGCCGTCAATGGTATGGCGGGCGCCCACTTCGACACGCATGGTCATGCTGTCGAACTGATGGTTGTAACCCACCGCCGCCTTGGCAAACGGCGACTTGTTGGTGAGTTTCATGTCGTAGTCGCCAGAGTCCGGCTCATAACGGGTCCAGCTGTAGCCACCGCCGACCAGCACGTCGACAAAGTTGCGCGCATCCAGCGCGGCGCGCCAGCCCAGGTCGAGGTCGGCCTGGCCTTCCTTGAGTTTGTTGTCGCTTTTCTTGCCAAACTTGGCGTCCACGCCGGCCTGGTAGATAAAGCCGGATTCGGCAGTCAGCTTGTTGCCAAAGTTATAGAACAGGCCGGCTTCCGGCATATGATCCTTGTCGCTTTCGCTACCGCCTTCAAGCTTGAAGTCGTTGTAGCTGCCGAGGATACCGAAGGTGGAAATCGGATCGGTGGACGGCGCAGCGAATACCATCGCCGGTGCGGCAACCAGGGCCAGGACCGAGGAGTTCTTGAGGATTTTTCCGAATAGTTTGGACATCGTTTTACATCTCCTTTTTTAGGTGGGCAAATTATTCAAGAAACGGTTCGAACCCCCTGTTTTGCAAAAGGTTCGATTTAATTTGCCTTGGAGTTGGAGGTAAAACGCTTCAGCGAAGGCTCTGGATCAGGCCTTCCAGAGTAGGCCTATCAGCTATCGGCCAATAGTTGCGCCAGTCGCGGGCGTAGCTGTGGGTGCTTGGGCACGCGTAAACCAAACGCTTCACGCAGCAGTTCCAGCAATTGGTCGACGTCGGTGATCGAGCGTTTTTCGCTGTCACCGCCCACGTGATGAACGGCGTAGTTGCCGTTGTTTAACGTACGCCGCAGGCCGGGCCCGATCAGCGCCACTTTCAACTGTTTGATGAACGGCGAATCGGGGTGGGTCGAGACATACCAGTTGCCCAGTTCATAGTCGAAGTGCGACTGCGGCTGCAGGTCGAACACGTACAGCCCTCGCCATTCCTCGCCAACCTGGGCCCACAGGGTGTAGCTGCCGTCCTTCAAGGTCAGGCGATAGGGTTCATGGGCCGTGGCCTGTGGCGCCAGATTGTCCAGCTGCAGCGGGCTGCTTGGCACCATGCCACCAAACGCGACATCGCTGATGTAGCGCACACCCGCCAGGGTCACCAGGCTCAGGCGATGGGTACGCGGGGTGTGGGCATCAGGCGGCCCGCCTATGACTACTCGACCGGTGATGCCCCGAGCATCGAAGCCCAGCTCTTGCAACAAGGCCAGGAACATCTGGTTCAGTTCGTAGCAATAACCTCCCCGCCCGTCGAACAGGACTTTTTGCTCGATGCTGGCCAGATCAAGGGCCACTGGCAGTTGCGCCAGCACCGAGAGGTTTTCGAAGGCGAAGGTACAGACATGGCGCAATTGCAACTGCGCCAGGGTTTCCAATGTGGGTGCTGGCGGGCTGTCATATCCTAGGCGTTGCAGGTACAGGCGGCTGTGGGTCAGGTTCGGTGAATCCTGGGACATGGCGCGATCCTTGGGCGCGGGCGAAGGTTTCACTAATACCCGTAACCGTTGCCGCTGCCAATACTGATCTGTGGCAATAGATCGTAGGAATGGGGCGCAAACTTTCTGAACCTTTCTGAACCTAATTGCATCAACTCCATATCAAAACAGGGAGGCAATATGGGCACGGCAACGATCTACACCATCCAATACAGGCTGCATGGCGAGCCCAAGTCTTTTGTAGTGCGTGCGGAGGTGATGAATAACGCCGAGGCATGGCATTGGGCCAGCTGTGACGCCGGGGTGGCCCACGTCGGGCGCATTGGCCGTCCTGGCCACGAGCGCACCAAGAAGACCACGCGGCCATGGGCGGAGAAATACGGCATCACCGACGTCACCTGGATCGCCCCCAAGCGCCTGTAGGCGCTGCGGCAGGAGCTGGTTTGCCAGCTCCTGCACTGATGGGCGTGAAGTTATGGTTTCAGATCGCCCAAGGGATCATAAGCCGGCTGCTTGCCGGCTTTGTGCTTCTTGTCCAACGGCGCAATGGCCGGGCCGACCGGGTCGACCTGCGGGTCGGCCACATCCGGTGAGTCTGGGTCAAACCCCAAATCGTGCTGATCACTGGCGTGTTCCGACGAATGCGGGCCATCGGGCTTTTTCGATTGTTCAGTCACAGTCATCTCCTTCGCTTTGCTGACGATGCATACATGCGTTAGAGAAAACCCCGGCTGCCATCGTTCAACTTTCTCACGCCCACCCACAAACCATGAGAAGATGCCGCGCCGCGCAATACCCCTACTTAGTTCATGGAGACTGCATCCCGCATGTTTGAGATCAAACCTGTCGATCCGCAAACCTATCGCCAGCAGACCCGCCGCAGCACGCTGATTGTCGCGGTGATCTTCATCGCCCTGGCCATGCTGCTGTCGAGCCTGGCCGTGATGCTGTTTGGCGAGCCCGGCGGCGACAACTTTCGTTTCAATATCGGGGGAGTGGCGGCCGGCGTAGTGCTGACTATCGCCCTGGTACGCGGTCCGCTCTGGTCACAGGCCTGGCTGGCGCCGGCGATCTATGGCTGGCAGCTCAAGCGCAGCCTGATGCGGGTGACCAATGTGATGCACAAGGTGACCGAGCGGGTCCAGGCCAACGACCCGACGGCGATGAAGCTGCTGCGGTTCTATCACCTGGGGCTGACGCAGATGCATGAACTGGACGCCAATTCCAGCGCCCAGGCGCAACTGGTCGGGGAGATCGAGAAACATAAGGCGCAGATGAAGGCGCTGGGAATCAAGGCTGAACAAACGCGCCTGGATCCAGCGTGGCTGGAAGCCATGCGCGGCGCCTGACCTCATAGGAGCCCGTTTGTGGGCTCCTACAAGCGTTTGGCTCAGGCCGCGAAGATCGCGCCCAGGTCCAGACGCCCATCCTTGAGCGGCGGGCACCAGTAGTAGCCACCGGTCAACGGTGTGCTGATGCGGTACAGGCCATCGACAATCCCATCTTCCAGGCCGCTCATGCGGCGCAACTGAGCTTCAAAGGCGTCAAAGGAGTGGCCGAACGCGAGGAACATCAACCCGGCCTGACCATTTTCGGCCCAGGGCATGGAGCGGCGCACCACAAAGGCTTCGGGGGTGAAGCTCTCCTGGGCGGTGCGCTTGACGTGGGCGGACTCGGGGGCGTCGTCCAGCTCTTCGTTATCGCCATGGCGACGCCCGATGATGTGGTCGCGCTCCTGGGCCGGCAAGGCGGCGAAACCGTCCAGGTCGTGTTGCCATTGCTGGATCGCGGCAAAGCTGGCGCCACTGCCGGCAACGGCGGCTTCGACGGCGGCGTCGTCATGGGGGTTTTCGGTGCCGTCTTCGTAGTCGGTCAGGTCAAAGCCGGTCTTGTAGCGGAAACCTTCAGTCATCTGCACCAGGCGAAAGCCCGGCGCCAGGGCTTTTTCAAAGGCCCGGCTGCGCAACAGCAACTCACCACGGTCTTCGCCATGCAACCAGCACCACAGCGCCTGTTGGGTGGACGGGTTGTGGGCACCCGGCGCCGAGATGGGCGCAAAACTGCGCAGCCCTTCGATGTGCGCGCCCAGTGCCTTGACCAGCGGCTCACCCAAACCCACCACCACTGCCGAGTCGACCAACTGCACTAGCGCGTCGAGCGCTGCCGGCACGGCGTCGATGGACTCGATGGCGAAAAACAGATGGCGTGCCTGCAACGGCACCGGTGCGGCAAGAATGCCCGGCTGGTACTGACTCATATGAACTCCTTCAAGAAAGCCGCGTAGTTTACCCGCCGCGCCCCAGTGTGCGTAGGGAAATGCGTGTAAGCCTTGCAACAGAGCCCTCCGATGGGGGAATCTCTGACTCAAGCTGTGCAACCACTCCAGGGGTAGCGACATGACCACCACTCACCTGCTTGCCAATCTATTCCCGACCGCCGAAGGCATTCCCGAACAATTTCGCCTCGCCGCCCCCATCGAGCAACGCGACTATCTGGTCGACGGCCAGTTACGCACCTGGAACGGCCCGTTGGCCCAGGTGCGCAGCCCTGTCCAGTTGGCCGGTGCCGACGGCGACACCCCAGTGATTATCGGCAGCACGCCGCTGCTGGATGCCGAGACCGCCCTGCTCGCCCTCGATGCCGCAGTTCGGGCCTACGACCGTGGCCAGGGCCAATGGCCTACGATGCGGGTGGTCGAGCGTATCCAGCATGTCGAGGCGTTTTTGCGGCGCATGCGCGAACAGCGCGATGCCGTGGTGAAACTGCTGATGTGGGAAATCGGTAAGAACCTCAAGGATTCCCAGAAGGAATTCGACCGCACCTGCGACTACATCACCGACACCATCAATGCCCTCAAGGAGCTGGACCGCCGCTCCAGCCGCTTCGAGCTGGAACAGGACACCCTCGGGCAGATCCGCCGCGTGCCCATGGGCGTCGCCCTGTGCATGGGCCCCTATAACTACCCGCTCAATGAAACCTTCACCACACTGATCCCGGCGCTGATCATGGGCAACACCGTGGTGTTCAAGCCGGCCAAGCTCGGCGTCCTGTTGATCCGGCCATTGCTGGAGGCCTTCCGCGACAGCTTCCCGGCCGGCGTCATCAATGTGATTTATGGCAGCGGCCGCGAGACCGTCAGTGCGCTGATGGCCAGCGGCAAGGTGGATATCTTTGCGTTTATCGGCACCAACAAGGCAGCCAGTGACTTGAAGAAGCTGCACCCGCGCCCACATCGCTTGCGAGCAGCCCTGGGGCTGGATGCGAAGAACCCCGGCATCGTATTGCCTGAGGTCGACCTGGATAACGCGGTCAACGAAGCGGTCACCGGCTCGCTGTCGTTCAACGGCCAGCGCTGTACCGCGTTGAAAATCCTGTTTGTGCATGAAGCCGTGGTCGAACGTTTTATCGAGAAGTTCAACCACAAACTCGCCAGCCTCAAACCGGGAATGCCCTGGGACGAAGGTGTGTCGCTGACGCCGCTGCCGGAAGCAGGCAAGGTGGATTACCTCAACGGTCTGGTAGCCGACGCGGCGCAACACGGGGCCAAGGTAGTGAACGCCAATGGCGGTGCCAGCCGTGGCTCGTTCTTCTACCCGGCGGTGCTGTACCCGGTGACCCCACAGATGCGGGTGTACCACGAGGAGCAGTTCGGCCCGGTGGTGCCGATCGTGCCCTACCGCGACCTGGACACGGTGATCGACTACGTCCTGGAGTCGGATTTCGGCCAACAGTTGAGTATCTTCGGCACCGACCCGGCGCAAGTCGGGCGCCTGGTGGACACCTTCGCCAACCAGGTGGGCCGGATCAATATCAACGCCCAATGCCAGCGCGGCCCGGACACCTTCCCGTTCAATGGCCGCAAGAACTCGGCCGAAGGCACGTTGTCGGTGCATGACGCCCTGCGGGTGTTCTCGATCCGCACCCTGGTGGCAACCAAGTTCCAGGACAGCAACAAAGCACTGATCAGCGATATCATTCGGGACCGGGCGTCGAGCTTTTTGACCACCGACTATATTTTCTAAACTGCTCCCATGTAGGCGCGGGCTTGCCCGCGATGCAGGTGCCTCGGTGTGTCAGTGACTCCGAGGTGATGCGATCGCAGGCAAGCCAGCTCCCACATTGGACCTCATAACATCTAACGATGAGGCCTTCTTAATCCCGATGAATCTGCCGCCCTTCGCCCGCCGCCTGTTGCGGCCACTGCTCGACCCCTATCGCCGTTATCGTCATGCCAAACTGATCCACGCGGTACGGGTGTCCATCGGCCTGCTCGCGACCATCCTGCTGACCACCGGTATCAACCTGCCCCACGGTGAATGGGCCTCGGTGACCATGCTGGTGGTGATTGGCGGCCTGCAGCACCACGGCAATATCGGCAAGAAAGCGGTAGAGCGGGCCTATGGCACGCTGATCGGGGCCAGTGTCGGCCTACTGCTGGTGGCGCAACAGGCTTATCTGGGCCAACCCTTGTTGACCTACCTGTTGATGTCGGTGGTGTGTGGCTTTTTTTCCTATCACGCCATCGGCAAGGGTGGATACACCGCGTTGCTGTCGGGGATCACCGTGTTTATCGTCGCCGGCCACGGGGACAACCCACTGTCCGATGGCCTGTGGCGCACCGTCGACATCCTGATCGGCATCGCCCTGGCCCTGGCGTTTTCCTTCGCCCTGCCGCTGTATGCCGTGTACTCCTGGCGCTACAACCTGGCCAGCGCGCTGCGCGACTGCGCCGCCATCTACAGCCGGATCATCAGTGGCCAGTCGGTCACCGATGACGAACACCTCAAGCTGCTCAATCGCTTGAATGCGGCGATGTTGCAACTGCGTTCGTTGATGCCGTCGGTGTCCAAGGAAGTGCGGATTTCCATGACCGAGCTGGATGGGATCCAGCGCCATCTACGGATGTGCATCAGCACCCTGGAAATTCTCGGCAATACCCGCCCTGACCCACGGGATGAGCAGGCCATGGCGCGCTTGCAACTGGCGCTCAAGGCTGAGCATCGGCAGATTCGTGTGCAGTTGATCGGGATGGCGCGGGCCCTGCAATCCGGCGCCACGCAACGCTTGGAACGAACCAGCCTTGCTGCGCCTGATCCCCAAGCTGCCCTGGAGGCGCCAGTGCACAGTGCGTTGGATGGCTATCGGTTATTGACCGCGCAACTGGCGGCAAATGTCGACGCGATGCACGCCCGATTGGCAAAAAGTGCCAAGGCGTGGAAAATCTGAAAAACGCTGCAACTTAATATTGGATCCACATTTTTTTCACGTTTTATTCACATCCGCAGACGTACTGTGAAGCCTCATCCGTTACAAACGTTGTACATCAAGCCCGCCGCCCCAGCGGGCTTTTTTTTGCGCGTGATTTGCTCAGCGCGCAACTTTACCGGTTGCCGGCAGCGCCGACTGGCCGCGAATCGCACGCTGGGTATCGAGTACCCGCGCCAGCGCTGTTTCAGCTTCCGGGCTTTGCTGCGGCACACGAATGGCCGCCGAGACCAGGGTGATCAGCTTGGCCATGACTTCGGCGTCGGTGGCCGGACGCCCGAGGCTCATGGAGTTCATCAGCAGGCGCAGTTCGGTCCCGGCCATCACCCCGGAAATCGCCTTGAGGGCAAATTGTAGGCGCACCCCCAGCTCATTGCGCGGCAGGTCGGGCAACGCCAGGGCGAAGGCTTCGAAGAAGCGCTGGAACACCGGCTGGTAATGCACCTTGAGGTATTCCTGGATAAACGGTGAGGTATCGCTGTAGACCCGCCCGAGGAAACGAATAAAGGACCGCCCCTCGCCGCTGGCCGGATCACTGCGCTCCAGGCCCATGGCCGGGGCGAACAGCACACCCAGCAAGGTATCGCAGTCGAGCGGGCCGTCAGACTCGGCCTCACACCGGGCGAGCAATTCCAGGCGCTGCTCGTTGAGCGGCTCCAGGCGTTGCATCAGTAATGTTTTCATCAGGGAATCCTTGTCCCCGAAGTGATAATTTACTGCGGCGAGATTGACCTGAGCCTTCTCGGTGATTTGCCGCAACAGCACGGCGTCGTAGCCGTACTTGATGAAAAGAGCCTCTGTCGCATCCAGCAGTCGAGTCTTGGTTACATTTGGAGCGCTGAGTTTCTTCGCGACCATATAAGTTCCACGGGGGAAATATGTTTTAAAAAAAAATTTGATTTTTTATACCGGGGCGGATGCTTGAAAGCAAGTAGTGACACTGCACCATACTATCCAAGCGCGTTGCCGCTCGCCCTGTAAACGGCTTGCCCAGGGCAGGACCAGGCGTTTTCCAGCCACCGGTATAGGCTCTGCCACCAGAACAACCGCTCTATTTCTGTGGCTGGCGAAGCTGTGGCATCACAGTTACTATTCAAACAATGTTTTTAAAAAAAGAATAAAAACCAGCTATTGGCAATCGTGACGCAGGCCCTGAAGATGTTACAACGATTTTCAGGAGCAAGCCGGATAGCCGCAGCGCAAGGCGTAGTCATGATGACAGATACTCCAACGCTCCCAGGCTTTATTTCTCTGCAAGGCATCGGCAAAAGCTACCAATTGGCCGGACAGCACCTGGCCATTCTCAATGACGTCAGCCTCTCTATCACCCGCGGAGAAAGCTGCGGCATTCTCGGAGCTTCGGGCTCCGGCAAAAGTACCCTGCTCAATATCCTCGGCCTGCTGGACCTGCCCGACTGCGGCGCCTATCACTTTGCCGGCCATGACATTTTCCACGCCACGCCGGATCAACTGGCCGCGATCCGCAACCAACAGATCGGCTTTGTGTTCCAGAGTTTCAACCTGCTGCCGCGCCTCAGCGCCCTGGACAACGTTGCCCTGCCCCTGGGCTATCGCGGTGTGTCGCGCCAGGAGTCGGTGGCGCGGGCCCTGCACATGCTGGAGCAAGTTGGGCTGGCCGAACGGGCCCATCATCGCCCCGCCGACCTGTCCGGTGGCCAGCGCCAGCGGGTGGCGATTGCCCGCGCGCTGGTGGGCGCACCGGCGGTGATTCTGGCCGACGAACCCACCGGCAATCTCGACAGTCACACCGCCCAGGACATCATGGACCTGCTGCTGGCCCTGAACCACGATCAAGGCGTCACGCTGATCATCGTCACCCACGACCCGCATATCGCCGAACGCCTGGATCGCCAGATCCTGGTGCGCAACGGCGTGGTCCACGAGGCAGAGTGCGTATGAGCCTGCGGGTCGAACAGAGCCTGAGCCAGTTGTTGCATGAAGCCTTTGTCAGCCTGCGCACCCTGGGTAAGCGCTCGATCCTGGCCCTGCTGGGGATCGTCATCGGCAGTTCATCGGTAGTCGCGCTGATCAATATCGGACATAACGCCGCCGAAGATGCCGCGATGATTTTCAAGGACATGGGCACCGACACCCTGGTGGCGCAGTTCCCGCCCAAAGGCAACAGCAATGCGCACATGCCCACCCACCTCGATCTACAAGCCGTACGCCAGGCCGTGCCGGGCATCGCCCACATCGGCGCGATTTCCTCATTCAGCGGGCCGGTGATCTTTCATGGCCGCACCACCAACGCCGGCTTGATTGGCAGCACCCCTGGCCTCAAGGAGGCGATGCGCCTGGCGCTGCGCGAAGGGCGCTTCCTGTCCGAGTTCGACAGCGGCGAAACCTACGCGGTGGTCGGCGACCAGATCGCCCAGGCGTTAAGCGCGCCCGGTGACCCGCTGCGCCTGGGCGACCGGGTGCGGGTCAACGACTACCTGTACCTGGTCATCGGCATCCTGCAGAACCAGCCGCGGTCGATGCTGATTCCGGTGCAAACCAACGAGTCACTGTTCATCCCGGCAGCCGGCATGCGCCGTATCTATTCCTCGCCGCAGGTTGGCAGCGTGGTCCTGCGCGCAGCAGCCGGCCAGGACATGGAGCACATCGCCGTCGAGACCACCAAGGCCTTGGGCGCGCAACTTACCGAGCACACCGTCGAGATCCAGATCCCCCAGCAAATGATCGACGGCATGACCCGGCAAAGCCGCACCTTCGCCTATCTGTTGCTGGCCCTGGGCGCCATCTCCCTGGTGGGCGGTGGGGTCGGGGTGATGAATGTGATGCTGATGAACGTTTCGGAACGCCGCCGGGAAATCGGCATCCGCATGGCCCTCGGCGCTCGCCAGCGCGACATCCGCAACCTGTTCCTGCTCGAAGCCGTGACCCTCACCGCCGTCGGCGCCCTGTGCGGCGCGGTGCTGGGCATGGGGGCCGCCTATCTCTATGCCTGGCTGTCGGGCTGGCAGTTTTCCCTGGCGGTGTCGGCCCTGCCCCTGGGCGTGGGCAGCACCTTGCTGGTGGGATTGTTTTTCGGGATCTACCCGGCAGTCTCGGCGTCACGCTTGCAGCCGGTGGAGGCCCTGCGCGATGAATAAACCCCTGCTGTGGCTGATTGCCCTGGTGAGCCTGCCCTGCGTGGCCGCCGATATCGTGATCCGCCCTTCGGCGCCGACCACCACCCGCAGCGGCTATGAGCACAGTGTCTCGCTCAATGCCCAGCTCACCACCCTGACCCTGGGCGACGCGGTGTACCTGGGCCTGCGCAACAACCCGGCGATTCGCAGCGCCTACCTGCAACGAGTGGCGCAGAAGTTCGACTTGCGAGTGGCCGAAGATGCCTTCAACCCCAAGCTGGTGCTCAACAGTGCCTACCGCACCACCCAGGGCAGCGACGACCGCGCCCGCAATGCCAACCTGTCACCCACCACCAGCTTGCTCGGCGAGTACGGCACCCGCCTGAGCATGGGCTGGACCCAGCAACTGAACAACGCCAACCATGCCGGGCGCTACCGCAGCGACGGCCTGGACCTGGCCATCATCCAGCCACTGATGCGTGGCGCCGGCTGGGATGCCACCACCGCCCCGCTACGGCTGTCACGCCTGTCCGAGCAAGCCAACCGCCTGAACCTCAAGGCCAACGTCGCGCAGACCATCAGCCAGATCATCGCCACCTACCGCGACTTGCTGCGTGCCCAGGAGCAACTGAGCATCGCCCAGGAAGCCCTCAAGCGCTCCAATACCCTACTGGACGTGAATAAGGCCTTGATCAATGCCGGGCGCATGGCCGAGTTCGAAATCGTGCAGACCGAGGCCGACATCGCCTCCCAGCAACTGGGGGTCGAGGAAGCCCAGAACCAACTGGACATGAGCCGCCTGGCGTTGCTGCGCCTGCTGGCCCTGGACCTGGCGACCCCGATCCGTGCCACCGAAGCCCTGGAGGCCACGCGCATGGACATCGACAAGCGTGAGGCCTTTAACCTGGCGCAGAACCAGCAGCCCGAATACCTTTCGGCGCTGCTGGGCAGCCAACAGGCCGACCTCAACCTGGTGCTGGCCAAGGATTCCGGGCGCTGGCAGGTCGACCTGGTGGGCGGCGCCAATCAGATCCGCGCCAACACCGACAACGACGCGGGCAGTACCAGCAATCGGCGCTGGGACAGTTATGCCGGGGTCCAGGTGCGCATTCCCATCGGCGATATCAGTACCCGCCAGGCCGAAGTGCGCGCACGGGTCAATGTGGAGAACCAGGCCATCCTGATCACCGACGCGCGCCAGGAACTGGAGCGTAGCGTCAATAACGTGGTGCGCGACCTTGGCACCCGCTGGCGCCAGTATGAAATTGCCCAGCGGGCGGTGGAACTGTCCCGGCGCAAGATCGAGATCGAACGGGACAAGCTCGGCGCCGGGCGCTCCACCAACTTCCAGGTGCTGAGTTTCGAAGCGGACTTGCGCAACGCCGAAAACGCCCGCCTCAATGCCCTGATTGCTTACCTGAATGCCCAGACCCAGCTCGACCTGACGCTGGGCATGACCTTGGAAAGTTGGGAAATTGCCCTCAATGACTACTAAAAAAGCCCTGCTGGGCGTTGCACTGCTGATACTGCTGGGCGCTGGCGGATTCGCGCTGCTCAGTCGCCCAACGCCTGCCGCCGATCAGACCGGCACGGCCGAGCAATGGCTGGAGGTCAAGCGCGAGGCCCTGGTGCACCAGATCGGCCTGGTGGGCAAGATCGAACCGGACACCACCGTCACCCTGACAGCCCCCTTCGACGGCAATGTGCAGGCCAACCTGGTGGAACAGGGGCAACGGGTCGAAGCCGGCCAGGTTCTGTTACGCATGGACCCCGCCACCCTCGAAGTGCAACTGCGCGAAGCGCTCTCCGCCCAGCTCAAGGCCCGGCGGACCGTGCAGGAAATGCAGGACTGGGACAACGGCCCCACCGTCAGCCGCGCCCGACGCAGCCTGCGCACCTCGCAAATGAGCGCCGACAACACCCAGCGCAAACTGGTTGAAAGCGAGAACCTGTTCAAGCGCGGCATCATCCCACGCAACGAACTGGACGACCTCAAGCAACAGGCCCAGCAGCAACAGTTGGACCTGACCGCCGCCCGCAGTGAACTGCAACAGGCCCTTGATCAGGGCAAGGGTGAATACCGGCAGATTGCAGACATGGAATTGACCAACGCCACGGTCAAGTACGACGCCCTGCGCAAACTGCTCGAAGGTCAGGAGGTCAAGGCGCCGTTTTCCGGGATCGTCGTGCCGCCACCGGGCAGCGCCACCCCGCAAGGCAGCGGCAACAGCAACGCGCCGGTACAGGCGGGCAGCAAGGTCAGCCAGGGCCAGGTGTTGTTCGGGCTGGCCAATATCGAACGCCTGAAGATCGTCGCCAAAGTCTCGGAGCTGGATATCAACCAGCTGCATCAGGGCCAGCCGGTGGAAGTCATGGGCGACGGTTTCGATGGCGAGCACCTGAGCGGCTCGGTCAGCGTGGTCAGCGGCCTGGCGATCGCCAATGACAGCCAGGGCAGCGCGCAATTTCCGGTAACCCTGTCGATTCCCAAACTGACCGAGAAACAACTGCAAAGGGTCCGCCTGGGCATGAGCGCGCGCCTGACCGTCGTGACCTACAACAATGACCAGGCGATCATCGTGCCTGCCCAGGCGATCAGCCATGATGCCGGGACCATGAGCGTGGAGTACCGCGCGGCAATGGACCAGCCGGTGGAACGGATGACAGTCACCACGGGCCAGTCTACCGCCCAAGGCGTAGAGGTATTCGGGCTCAAGCCCGGGTTTGTCAGGCTGGATGCAACCCCAAGATAAACGTAGATCCAAAATGTGGGAGCGGGCTTGCCTGCGATGGCGGTGGGTGAGCCGCCAGAAACGGTGACTGAACTGCCGCTATCGCGGGCAAGCCCGCTCCCACAGGGAATCTCACTCGGGCAGATAATTTTGGCCCCACCACAAATCAAAGGTGGGAGATTGCCTGCGATGGCGGTGGGTCAGCCGCCAGAAACAGTAACTGGACTACCGCTTTCGCGAGCAAGCCCGCTCCCACAGGGAATCTCACTCAGGCAGATAATTTTGGCCCCACCACAAATCAAAGGTGGGAGTTGGCTTGCCTGCGATGGCGGTGGGTCAGCCGCCAAAAACAGTGACTGAACTGCCGCTTTCGCGAGCAAGCCCGCCCCCACAGGGGATCTCACTGAGGCAGAGAATGTTGGCTCCACCACAAATCAAAGGTGGGAGCTGGCTTGCCTGCGATAGCGGTGGATCAGCCGCCAGAAACAGTGACTGAACCGCCGCCATCGCGAGCAAGCCCGCTCCCACAGGGGGCCTTGTCGGCGAGGCGATTTTGGATGCACCACAGCTCCCACCTTTAGAGTTGCGCCAGCTTTAGCGCCAGTGCCTTGGCCTGAAGCGCCACATCCGTCACCGCCGTGCTCTCCCACCACATACCGCGCAGCGGCGGGCCCATGGCGAAGAGTCGCTCACTCACAACGCCGTGCTCATCCAGTACCGCCCCCGAGGCATCCGCCGCTATCCCCAATGCCAAGGGCCCGGGTTTGATCAAGCCGCGGGCCAGTAATTGCCTGGGCAACGGCCGGGCCACGCGGCGCCAGTCGTATTCGATCCCGCTGGAGTTGATCAACGCCGCGCCACTGAAGTGGGTGGTGTGCTGTTCGCCACGACGGCGCAGGCGCAGGGTCACTTTGCCGTTTACCGTGGGCTCCAGGCCCAGGAACGAGGCCGCGTGGATACGCAGGCGCCCCTCCCCGTGCAGGCGCGCCAGCAGTTCGGCGCTCAGGGGTGGCGAGCGATGATGATGGCTCTCCCACCAGGGCCGCACATGGCGCACGAACTGGCGTTTCTCGCGCTCGCTGGCCTGGCTCCACAAACGACCGATATGGGCGCGTACGGTGTCCAGCGGTGCTTGCCAGTCGATGCCCTGGGCCAGGGCTTTCTGGCATTCGCGGCGCACTGCCCGCAGTAATTGCAGTGGGCTGCGCAGGCCATGATCGTCAGCGAGAAAGTCCGCCCACGTAGGGGGTTGCCGGCGCACATGGGGCAACAGGCCATGGCGCGAAAAGATCTCGATCGGCCCGCGATGGCCAGCCTGTTCCAGTGACACCACGGCGTCGACCATGGTCAGGCCGGAGCCGATGATCAACACCGTGGCGTGTGGGTCCAGTTGCGTCATGGCGCGCACATCCCACGGATCAACCGCCGCCGCATTCACACCACTGGAGTGGGTTTGTGGCGTGCGCGCCGCCGGAAACATACCGGTGGCCAGTACGGCCCGGGCACCGCGCAGTGCCTGGCCGTCATCCAGGGTCAGGCGCACGCCGCCCGGCTCTACCTGCACGTCGATGACTTCGGCGCGAATATGCTCCACGGTTGACGCCGATCCCGCCCGAGCCTGCGCCAGCCGCTGTTGCGCGTACACGCCAAAGATCCCCCGAGGTGGAAACAGCTCGCTGACCGGCACGTGCTGCTGGTCCGATTCCGGCCAGCCGCCGGCGGCGATGTACTCGCTCAACCAGTGGGTCAAGTCATCGGCGTTGTCCGGGTCCACACTCATGCGCGCCGCATTGCCATTGAGGGTGTGCCCCAGCTCCACCGCGCTATAGGCTTCGCCTCGCCCCAGCTCCATGCGCGGCTCGATCACCAGAACCTTCCGCGTGCCGGGCAAACGCAACAGCTGCACGGCCAGCAGCGTGCCGCTCAGGCCCCCGCCGATGATCAGCACATCGGCGTTGCGGATGGCCTTTGTCGCCTGTCCGCGTTCGGTTTCACTCATGCAAATACGCCCTTACTGGTTGCCCGAAGAATGCTCATGCCATCGCCTGCGCCGGTGTAAACCCGCGTGCAGAGCGACGTGGATGCGTTAGTTATATAGCCAGGTGCGCTCCGTTGCACGAGTTACGCCAAGATTGAGAACCCCATGATTCCTCACTTTGCGACAGCTCCATAGCCATGCCACACACGGTTAACCAGCAAATTGCTGATTGACTGTTGGCGGGCGAACAGTGGCGCATGCAACCGCAGATTTACCTGGAACCGCCGCAAATCAAGGCTCAAACGCCCTGCACTTTCTCGATTGCGATGAAACTGTTAGCGCCATTCGTGGGTTTTTCCATGGACCGGGAACGCACACCATGGGCTGCAACGCGCCCCTTCCTGCGGATTCCCGGAGCTTTTCATGCACTTCAAGCACTCCTTTATCTGGTCTGCCCTGGCCTTGTCGATTGCCATCAGCAGCCAGGCGGCTCAGGCCCAACCGATGCCCAGCGAGCAAACCATTGGCACCCTCGAGCAGGTGTTCGCCTTCCACGACGCCATGCCCACCGGCGTCAGCGTTGCCGAAAACGGGCGGATCTTTGTCAATTTTCCACGCTGGGGCGACGCGGTGCCGTTCACCGTGGGTGAACTGCGCGATGGCCAGGTCGTGCCCTACCCTGACCTGGCTATGAACCAGGCCGATCCGAAAGACCCGGCCAAGGGTTTTATCAGCGTGCAAAGTGTGGTGGCCGATGGTCGCGGGCGGATCTGGATACTGGACACTGCCGCCCCCGGTTTCGCCTCGCCAACGCCGGGCGGTGCCAAGCTGGTAGCCGTCGATCTGGCCACCAACAAAGTGGTCAAGACCCTGGTGTTCCCGAAAAACGTGATGCTGCCCAGCACCTACGTCAACGATATGCGTTTTGACTTCCGGGTGGGCGATGAAGGGGTGATCTACATCACCGACTCTTCCCTGAGCGGCCCCGGGGCGATCATCGTCATGGACATTGCCAGCGGCACTGCCCTGCGCCGACTCAGCGGTGCCACCTCGACCTCGGTAGACCCGAACTTCGTGCCCAAGGTCGAAGGCCAGGTCTTGCAGGTTCGCAACGCCGACGGCAGCACCCGTCCGTTTGCGGTAGCGTCCGATGGCATCGCCCTGTCCGCTGACGGCCAGACGCTGTACTTCTGCCCGCTGTCCAGCCGCCATCTGTACTCGGTACCCACCGCGTTGCTGCGCGACACCTCGGTCAGCGAAGCGCGGCTGGATATGGCGGTCAAGGACCTGGGGGAAAAAGGCGCTTCCGATGGCCTCGAAGCCGATGCCTCCGGCGCCCTGTATGCCGGCGACTACGAACACAACAGCGTGCGCAAACGCCTGGCGGATGGACAGTGGCAGACCATCGTCCACGACCCGCGTGTGCTCTGGCCCGACACCCTGTCCATCGGGCCGGACGGCTACCTGTACTTCATGGCCAACCAGTTGCATCGCCAGGGCATCTTCCACGCAGGTCGCGACTTGCGCCAGAAGCCCTACAGCCTGCTGCGCGTGAAGATTGATGCAGCGCCGGCCCCCACCCTCTAGCTCCGTGATCAGCCGCTGCTCTTGAAGGAAGCAACATGCGCAGAACCCCACCCCGGCGCCCAGCAAAAACGCCGACCGTGACCCACCAGGATTTTTCTCTGGCCAATATCGCCAATGGCTCGCGTGTGGTGCGCCTGGGCGTCACCGATCTGTCCTTCCATCGCGCCACTGCCGCCGTGGTGGCGCTGGTCCTGCAGCGCATGGGCCTGACTGTCGAACGGCAATATGCCCTGCACGAAGTGAATTTCGAGCGCTTGCGCGAAGGCACCATCGACATGTTGGCCTCGGCCTGGCTGCCATGCAGCCATGGCGTGTACCGACAGGCCGTGCCCGCCCGTGAACTGGGCCTGCATTACCAGCCCTATGCCATGTGGGGCGTGCCCGACTATGTAAGCGAGGCTGACGTGGCATCCATCGACGACCTGCGCAAACCCGAGGTTCGCGCGCGCATGCACCCGCTGATTCAGGGCATTGGGTTGGGTGCGGGAATTACCCGGTTTTCCCTGAAAATCATGGATGAGTACGGCTTGAGCGACGCCGGCTACCAATTCCGCACCGGCACTCAGGACGATTGCGTCGACGCTTTTGAGGCCCTGTATCGCCAAGGGCACTGGGGCATCGTGCCCTTGTGGCATCCGCAGTTCCTGCACCACCGCTACCGTATCCGCGAACTGAAGGACCCCAGGGGTTTGCTCGGTAATGTGGATCGGGCAGTGCTGCTGGCACGGGAAGATCGCCTGGCGTTGCTGACCCGGGCAGAGATTCAGGTGCTGGATAATATTCGTCTGTCGAACCCGATCGTTGCCGAGCTGGATGATGCATTCAATCGGGGTGAACGCTCGGCGGATGAGGCGGCCAGGGAGTGGCTGGCGCGCCATCCGCAGATGCTGCGCGGATGGCTGGCACCGGTGAGCTGACAGCAAGCTTGGAGCCTATGGCTTATTGTGCGTAGCAGTCGCATTTTAGGGCCGCTTCGCGCCCCAACGGGAGCAAGCTCCCTCGCCACAGGTTACCGATTGCCTGCACCCTCTCTTAGCTGAACGGCAAGCGGGTTTGCCCCGCTCGCCACAGCCCCCCTTAGATAAATTCGAACAACACCGGCGCCGGCAAGCGGGACTTGGGCAGGCCCGCATTAAAATCCTCATGGCTGTGGTAACCCACACTCACCACCACCAGGCTGGTAAAGCCGCGCTCGCGCAAACCCAGTTCGGCATCCAGCGCCTTACTGTCAAAGCCTTCCATGGGCGTGGCATCCAGGCCCAGGGCAGCAGCGCCGAGCAACAGCGTGCCCAGGGCCAGGTAAGTCTGCTTTTCCATCCAGTGTTGCAGGTCTTTGTAGTCATAACGATGCAGATCGACAAACCGCCGCCGGCCTTTGTTCTGCCCGGCCTTGGCCTGCTCATCCACAAAACGCCCATCGCTGGCTTCTTGCTCCAGCAGCGCCTGCAGGTACTCCTCGGGCATCTGGGTACGCGTGCAGAGCACAATCACATGGGAGGCATCGAGGGTCTTCGCGCGATTGAACTCAAAACCACCCTGCATACTGTCCGCAATCCGAGCTTTACCCTCGTCTTCGTGGGCAATGACAAAGTGCCAGGGCTGCGAGTTGACGGAAGACGGGCTGTTGCGCAGTTGTTCCAGCAACAATTCAATGGTTGCCACGGGAATCTTGCGCGATGAATCGAAGAGTTTGGTTGTATAACGACGCTTGGACAGGCTTACCAGATCCATAAAAGGACTCCAATCAAATTAGGCAAAAACAGCGAGTCCATCGTTACCCTTCGCCCCGCCGAGAAAAACCGCCCGCACGCGTCAAGAGTTTCACTGGCACAGTGAAAGTGCGCTGTGCGCCTGCGTCCCTGCAGGGGAATCGCCCGGGTCAGTCGTACTCGACAATCCCCAGTTGCTTGGCCATGAACAGCTCATTGCGCTCGACGATTTCCTCGACCACTTTGCCTTCGGCATTGAACCGGAAGTACGTCAACGCGCTCCAGGTCAGGTCTTTGCCGCTCACATCAAAACCATGCCAGGTGTTGGAGCCCTTGGCGTGATGCATCAACGCAACCACCACCACATCACCGGCCACCACTTCTTTCTGGAAGGTTGTCGCGATTGACTCGTAGCGCTCGGTCACGTTCAGGCGCAAGGCCTGTTTGAACGGTTCGACACCGACGATAGGCGCCGGACAATCGGGGCGGTGAACCACCACATCGTCGGCAAAAAATTCCGCTACGCGCTCAACATCCTTACCGTCGACGCAATACTTGAAGTACTTTTTCACCACATCCAGATGCTTGCTCATTTCGACTCCAATCAAGTTTTTCCCTGCACTCAACGGCTAGACTGGCAGGGGCAAAAAAAGCTTAACGGTCGGCATACACCTGAAAAATGCTGTAACTGGAAAACACCCTTGCGCGCAGTGGAGCAATGCTGATGGATCGCTGGACCGAATATGAGTTGTTTGTAAAGGTCGCGGAGCTGGGCAGCGTGACCAAGGCCGCAGACGCCCTGGACCTGTCCAGTGCGGCGGCCAGCCGGCACTTGGCGGCACTGGAGAATCGCCTGGGCGTGAGGCTGATCGAGCGCAGCACCCGGCGCTTGTTCGTCACCGAAGTCGGCAAAGTGTTCTACACCAATTCCAAGGCAGCCCTCACGGCGATGCAAGGCGCGACCGAGGCCGTCAGCGCGAGCAAAAACCATCCCCATGGGGTGTTGCGTGTGACTGCATCCTTATCCCTGTGCCTGCAACATATCCTGCCGCTGGTGCCCAAGTTCAAGGAGCAGTACCCGGATGTACGCCTGGATATCGTGGCCGAGAACCGCTACCACGACATCATTGACGACAACATCGACGTCGCCCTGCGCACCCGTGACAGTGAGCCGGACTCCAGCCTGGTGATCCGCCGCCTGACCGATACCCGACGCATACTGGCTGCCTCGCCGGACTACCTCGAGCGCTGCGGCCGCCCGCAACATCCGCAGGCGTTGGCCGAGCATCAACTGTTGCTCTACACCTACGCCACCGATCCCTATGAGCTGACGTTCCAGCGCGAAGACCAGACCATCACGGTGCCCGCCACTCCGGCGCTGGAATCCAACGACGGCTATCTGTTGCGCGCGGCCGCGCTGCAGGGCCAGGGCATTCTCGCGCAACCCACTTATGTGATCCACGACGATATCGTCGCCGAGCGCCTGGTGCCGATCCTCAGCGACTGGAGCCTGCCTCGCCTGGAAATCAACCTCGTCTACCCCTCACGACGCCACCTGCCGGCCAAGACCCGGGTGTTCATCGACTTTATTGTCAAAGAATTCCAACACCTGGATTGACCCGTCGCGCTCAGTGCCGGATCACTGCTTTGAGTACCGTTTTGAAGGTCTCCAACTGCTCCTCGCTGAATTGGCTGAAGACCGTGTCCTGCTGCTCTCGGGCGATGGTCCACAACGACTCGGTTTCGTCGATGCCCTTGGTGGTGAGCTTTACCCGGTCCTGATCATCGCGTACCAACGCCTTGCGCTTGAGGTTGTTCACCGCCTCTTCGATCTCGCGCACCGGCATTGCCACTTCGCGCTGCAACTCGGCCAGGCTCAGGCCGGCATCGTTCTCCAGCACCATCAGCATCCGCGCTTCACTGGTGCGCAGACCGGTGGACAGTTGGCGGGGCTGGTAGCTGGCCTGATAGGCCCGCAGCGCCTGGGTCATCAGGTAATAGAGGTTATGACTCAGGCGCCCCTGGAAATGGCTGCTCGCTGGCTGGCCCTCCTCACGGCGGGTCATGCGGGTGTGTGGCAGGACCATGGAATAGGCGCCCTGGTGATAGAGCAACGGTGAGCGGCCGCAGTCGTCGAAGGCCACCACTTTGCCAATCATGATCCAGTGATCACCCCCATCGACCTGCTGGTACTTCTCACACTCAAAGCGTGCCGAACAGTCGGCCAACACCGGCGCCCCGCCCGCACCCGCCTGGTATTCGATCTCGGCAAAACGGTCCTCCCGGGGGCGGGCAAAGTTGTTCGACAGGTCAATCTGATCGGCCGCCAGTACATTCACCGCAAAGTGCGTGGCGGCTTCAAACACGGCGTGGCTGGTGGAGCGTTTGTCGATGCTCCAGAGAATCAGCGGCGGGTCCAAAGACACCGAGTTAAAACTGTTGGCGGTGACACCGACCTTGCGCCCGCTGGCGTCGGCGGCGGTGACCACGGTGACACCGGTGGCGAAATTGCCCAGGGCACGGCGAAAGGCGCGGGTATCGACTTGGTTTTCAATAGACATGCAAGACTCCCGGACAGGCTGAAGGCCCTGCCCTGATTATTCTTATAGGTAAGCGTAGCGTGGTCAGACCATCGCCGGGTCAGGCTCCAGGCCCATCAATTCGCGCCCGAGAATCTGTGCGCAAACGTCATAGTCGGTGTAGGCATGGGCGCCGGCGAGGTGAACGTCGCGGAACAGGCGCTGCAGTTCGTTGGTTTCAAACCAGGCGCCACCGCCCGCCGCCTCCATCAGGCGATCCACCGCCTGGATGCACATTTTAGTGGCGTAGCCCTGGTTGGTCCGCCAGAACGCCAGGGTGCCGCGGCTTGGATATTCATGGCGCTCGCTGTGCTCGGCGATCTCGTCCCAGCTTTTTTCCAGCAAGGCGCGTGCGGCGGCCACCTGGTGAGTAGACTCGGCCAGACGCATCAACGCAGGGGTCGCGGCGCCGACGGCCGCACCGGTGTAGGCGCGCACACGGTTTTTGGTTTTTTCGCGGAACACCTCGAGCATGCGCTCGGCGACTCCCAGGCCGACGGTGGAGAAACCACTGGCAAAATACGGACGGTAGGGGGCGAAGAAAATCCTGCTGTCGGGGTACAGGCCGAAGCCCGCCGACTTGCCTTCCATCATGTCCTTGGCCTTCTGGATACGGTGCTCGGGCACGAAAGCCTGATCGACGATCAGGGTCTTGCTGCCGCTGCCACGCATGCCCACGGCATACCAGTCGTCACGAATCTGATAATCACTGCGCGGCAGTACCGCGAAGCAGTAATCCTGGGTGCCTTCGGCGTTTTTGCGGCGAAAGCCCATGATCGCCCATTCGGCGTGGTCACAACCCGAACTCCAGCCCATCTCACCGCTGAAGGTCACGCCACCCGGCACTTCTTCGGTACGCCCGAATGGCGCGATGCTGCTGCTGGCGGTGGCGTCGGGGTCGACGCCCCAGACCTCGTCCTGCAACTTGACCGAGAACATAGCCATCTGATGGCTATGGGTACACAGCAGGCTCATGGCCCACGCGGTGCTTGCGCAAGCGCCGGCCAGCAAAGCGATGCACTGGGCAAACTGCGGCAGGGAGATTTCCATGCCTCCGTACTTTTTCGGCAGAAATGCCCGGTGCATGCCGATGCCCTTGAGCAACGCGATGTTCTCGGCAGGTACGCTGCGATCTTTCTCGGCGGCGAAGGCATTGGCAGCAATGGCGGGCAAGACCGACTTGAGGTCTTCCAGCAGAGGGTTTGGCTTTTTCATGGGTGCTCTCTTTATTATTGGATATCCCCATTCCTGGCCTGCCTGCGCCCTGCTCACTCGGCAGGAGGCTTGAAACAACCGGGAACGTTCGTAAAGACACGCCCAGTATGTGGCGCTTGGTCGCAGCGCAACATGCACGTTCCGGATGGAAGATTGTACTTTTCATGGCCCACAAAAAAAGCCGTCGCAGAGGCTGCGACGGCTGATTAAAGACTCTCCACTGTAGGAGCTGGCTTGCCTGCGATAGCGCTGGATCAGTCGATATATGGATCGCCGACAGGACGCCATCGCAGCCTCGCTAAAGCTCGACAGCTCCCACACACAACACGGTCACCCCTTAGCGATAGCGCTCAAGCCAATGCGCGTAAGGCGCCGGCAGGGTCCAGGAAGCCTTGTCCACCCCCAGTTCCTTGGCGGCGAAGTATGCCCAGTGTGGGTCGGCCAGGTGCGCACGGCCCACGGAAACCAGGTCGAGATGACCGGACTGCAACGCCCCTTCGGCCAGTTGCGGTGTACCGAAACCCCAGGCCGACGTGACCGGCAGACCGGCTTCGCGGCGTACGCGCTCGGCAATCGGCCCCATAAACGCTGGCCCCCAAGGGATATTGGTGTCGGGGATGGTGAAGCCGACACTGACGCTCAACAGGTCCAGGCCGCCGTCCTTGAAACGACGGGCCAGTTCGATGGACTCACACAGGGTCTGTTCGTCACGCCCGTCATATTCGAGCACCCCGAAACGCGCGGTCAGCGGCAGGTTTTCCGGCCAGACTTCACGCACGGCGGCCAGGGTTTCCAGGAGGAAACGGCTGCGGTTGTCGAAGCTGCCACCGTAGGCATCGGTGCGCTGGTTGGAGTGCTCCGAGAAAAAGCTCTGGCCCAGGTAACCGTGGGCGAAATGCAGTTCGATCCACTCAAAACCGGCGTCACGGGCACGGCGTGCGGCCTGAACGAAGTCCTGTTGCACCCGGGCGATATCCTCCAGGGTCATGGCCTGGGGGACTTTCGGCAGGTTCGCGCCAAACGCGATCGCCGAAGGTGCCAGGGTTTGCCAGCCACGGGCATCGTCGGCGGCAATATGGTCGTCGCCTTCCCATGGGCGGTTGGCACTGGCCTTGCGCCCGGCGTGGGCGATCTGGATGCCGGGCACCGCGCCTGCCGCCTTGATCGCTTGCACCATGGGCACAAAGGCTTGGGCATGGGCATCGCTCCAGATACCCGCGCAACCCGGCGTGATCCGGCCTTCGGGAGCCACGGCGGTGGCCTCGACCACCACCAGGCCGGCGCCGCCACGGGCCAGGCTGGCGAGGTGGACGTGATGCCAGTCATTGACCATGCCGTCATCGGCCAGGTACTGGCACATCGGTGGAATGGCGATGCGATTGCGCAACGTAACGTCTTTGAGCTTGAAGGGTTCGAACAATGCAGACATGAAAAAGCTCCTGAAACGAGGGTGACGTTTGATTCGATAGTTCGATCTTAATCGAACTATGGTAAACAATGCCAGCCCTGTTATTATTCGGTTCATGCGAGCCTTTAAACACCCCTCCCCCGATGACTTGACCCTCGAACGCCTGCTCTATGCGTTGAGTGACCCTGTGCGCCTGGACATCGTGCGCTGCCTGGCCCGCGTAGAAGAAGCCAGTTGCGGCGAGTTGGATGGCGGGCGGCCGAAGTCCAGTATGTCCCACCACTTCCGGGTTTTACGTGATGCCGGGCTGGTGCATACGCGCAGCGTGGGCACGACCCATATGAATTCGTTGCGGGCCGATGTGCTGGCCGAACGATTTCCCGGGTTGCTCGAAAGCATCCTCGCCCAACAATAAGACCGCGCTGTCACGCCCCGCGAGACAGCGCCTACAGACAGCGTCAGTAGAAATACGCCAGGCGAAACTGCAGCGAATTGTCGATCTTCACCCCTTCGCGCACCGCCGTGTCATGCATCAATTGCCCCAGTACCTGTACCTGCTTGCCCAACATCGTGGCCACGGTGAAGCCCAGCGTGCCATTGCTGCGGCTGGTGGCCAGGGTTTCATGGTCCAGCGTCTCGCGGGCGCCCCAATTGTGCCGATAGGAGATGGCCGCATAAGTCTCTGGAGTGAAGTTGTAGCGCAGGTGGTTGTGCAGTTGCAGCAGCGGATCTTTCTTGGCATCGGTGGCGCGCTGTTCACCGTAGAACTCCGTCTCGGCAATCACATCCCAGGTGATTTTGTCGGTCAGCCCCTTGATATAGCCCACCTGGAAATCCAGGGCCCAACGGTTGTTGCTCAGGGCAAAACCCTGGTTCTTGTCACTGCCCGTGGGCGCGGTGACAAACGCCGACCAGCCCAGGTGCTGGTTGTTGGTCTGGTCCGCGAGGGTCCACAGCGTGCCCCCAAACGTAATGTCGCCCAACCCTGAGTGCTTGCTGTCGCTGGCGCCGGTCTTCTGGTAGCCGAAAGGAATGACTATTTGCGGGTCCCAGGTCAGGCCGGTGTTGAAGAACTCGGTGAAGTGGATCAGGCGCAACACCCCGACGGTCATGTTCAGGTCAAGGTTGTCGGCGACTTTCTTGCCGCCCGAGTAAACCTTGTCGCCCCGTGGGTTCTGCTGGTATAGCACCACCACGTCGGTGCCCTGGGGCAAGGCGGTGTAGTCGCCGGGGTCCGGCTTGACGTCGGCGTGAGCCAATGGAACCAGGCTGAAGAGCAGGGTCAGGATGCTAAGTGTTTTCATGGCAAGTACCGTTATTGTTATTGGAGGCAACACTCGGCCATGACGACGTCAAAAGACGTCGCCCGGCACAGTTCAAACAAGGGGAGATCAGTGAATGGCGTTAAGGTCGGCCTGCAGATCCCGGGTGCGCTTGACCAGGTACTGGCGCAGCAACTCCATGTCTTCGCGCTGCAGAATGTCGGAGAAGTTCGGCATGCCCTTATTGATCAACGCGCCACTGACAAAGGCCGGAAATGCCGCGTGCTTGTTGTCATCCAGGTAACGCAGGTCGGGCACGACCCCGCCGCTGATCGCGTTCAGGCCATGGCAACCGGCACACAGGCCATTGAACATGCCACGCGCCTGGACCAGTTGCTCGGGGGTCGCCGTGAGTACCTGGCGGGTAGTCGGCAGTACCGGCGCGGCCTTGGGGGGTGGCAGCTCACCGGTGGCACCGAGCTTGAAGGCAATCACCCGCGACTCAGCGCGCACCTTGCCCTTGTTGGTCAGCGGGCCGGTCAACAGCGGCAGGATCCCGCCCCACCCCACGGAAAACGCCACGTACTGCTCGCCATTGACCGTATAAGTAACCGGCCCCGCCATCACCCCGGAGTTGGCCCGGTGTTCCCACAGCGGCTGACCGGTGTCGGCGCGATAGGCCACCACCCGCCCATCGGCCGTGCCCTGGAACACCAGGTTGCCGGCCGTGGCGAGGGTGCCGCCGTTGCCAGCGCTGACATAGGGTTGTTTCCAGGCCGCCTTCTGCTTGACCGGGTCCCAGGCGATCAACGCTCCGCTCCAAGCATCCCGGATCTGGTTGAGGACTTTCGGGTCTTCCGGCAGGTCCGGCACATCCAGGCCGAAGTTCACCACTGACTTGTTCGCCAGGAACTGCGGGACCTTGGCCGCCTTCAACTCGGCCAGGGTGTACTGCGCCGGAATGTACACGTAGCCAGTTTTCGGGCTGTAGGACATGGGGTGCCAGTTATGCCCGCCAAGGAAACTTGGCTGCACCACCTTGGGTTCCTTGGAATAGTCCGCCGCGCCGGTAAGGATCGGCCGCCCAGTCTGCAGGTCGATGCCACTGGCCCAGTTCACCGGCACGAAATTCTTTGCCGACAACAGTTTGCCGTTGGTGCGATCCAGCACATAGAAAAAGCCGTTTTTCGGCGCCTGCATGATCACCTTGCGTACGCTGCCATTCATCTCGATATCGGCGAGGATCATGTGCTGGGTCGCGGTGAAGTCCCACTGGTCCTGCGGGGTGATCTGGTAGTGCCAGACGTACTCGCCGGTGTCCGGGCGCAGCGCCAGGATGGATGACACATACAGGTTGTCGCCCTTGCCATTGCTGCGGAACTGGTAGTTCCACGGCGAGCCATTGCCGGTGCCCACGTAGAGCAGGTCCAGTTGCGGGTCGTAGGCCATCGAGTCCCACACCGTGCCGCCGCCACCCCACTTGACCCAGCCGTCACCGTCCCAGGTTTTCATGGCCTTGGCCATCGCCGCATTTTCCGGCGGCAGCTTGGGGTCACCCGGCACGGTGTAGAAGCGCCAGATTTGCTTACCCGTGTCGGCGTCATAGGCGGTGACATAACCGCGCACGCCAAATTCGGCGCCCCCGTTGCCGATCAATACCTTGCCCTTGACGATGCGTGGCGCGCCGGTAATCGAGTAGCTTTTGCTGCGATCAATGAGGGTGTCGACGCGCCACACCAGCTGGCCAGTGCCGGCATCCAGCGCAATCAAGCGCCCATCGAAACTGCCCACATAGACCTTGCCCTGCCACACCGCCACGCCACGGTTGACCGGACCGCAGCAGCCTTGGCCAAGGTTCTCGGCAGGGACCTTGGGATCGTACTTCCACAACAACTCACCCGTGGCCGCATTGATCGCATAGACGATGCTGAAGGCACCCGTGGTGTACATCACCCCATCGACTACCAGCGGCGTGGCCTCGGTGCCACTGTCGATATCCAGCTTGGTGGTCCAGGCCATGCCCAGTTGGCCGACATTGCCGGCATTCACCCTGTCCAGCGGGCTGTAGCGTTGTTCATCGTAGGTGCGACCGTGGCTCATCCAGTTACCGGGCTCACGGTCGGCGGCGATGATGCGCGGCCCATCGACCTGGGCCGGCCCGGCCAAGGCCAGGGTGGCGAACGCGCTCAATAGCAGAGGCGCGCCCAACAGCAGGCTCCGTGTATTCATTGTTATTGTTCTCCAACATTAATCGACTCAGGCCATGCTATTAGAGGGTCTGCCACCTGCGGCCACTTGACTGAGGCTGCCAAAGCCCTTGGCATTCCCTGCCAAAGCGCGGCCTATAGCGGCTGCTGGCGAAAGTCCCGGGGCGCATGCTGGAAATGCCGCTTGAAGGCGCGACTGAAATGCGCGGCATCGACAAACCCCCACTTGAAGGCGATCTGGGTGATTGACTCATGCCGCAAATCCCGCGCACGCAGGTCCTGGGCCACCCGCTCCAGACGGCGCTGCTGGATGTAGCGCGCGATGCTTTCATGCCGCTGCTCGAACAGCCGGTAGAGTTGGCGCACTGAGACATTCAGGTGCCGCGCCAGGTATTCGGGGCTCAATTCGGTCTCTTGCAGGGAGGCTTCCACCAGGCGCGTGGCCAGGCCATAAATGTCGTCCTGGCCCACGCAGGCAAAGCCCGGCTGGCCCTCGGCGCGCTCGTCCAGACCGGCAACCGCCAGGCCGATCAGGGCCTGCTCCACGGCCGGGCCATCGTTCTCGCCACCATAGCCTTCACTCAGTTGCGCATCCTCCAGGGAGCGCACCAATGCACGAATCATATGGGTGGCGACGCTGTTGCGCGCCAGCTTGCCAAACAGGCGCTGCTGGCCGAATTGCCGGGCGACCTCGGCGCGGGACAGATGCACCGAGATATTCTGCACCAGCCCCTGGGGCTCAATCTCGAAGGCCTGGGCCGAGTCCACCAGGGCGATATCGTCGGGCCCCAGGTCAATCACCCGGTGCTGCTGGCGGATGCGTTGATGGCCACTGCCCTGCAGGATCAGAAAACAGTGGCGGTCATCGTCGCCATCGCCGTGAGTGTGATGGCGGCTGATCAGCCCGGCATTGGTGCGGATATGCGCCAACTCCAGGCCACACACGTCCTGGCCGTGGACGCTGCCAATAAACAGACTGTGTCGATCTGACTGCGCGGTGCTGAAATTGCCGCAGACTGCACGCAAGTCACGATTCCAGTTGGCGAACTCAACGCAAGGGTTGAACAAGGCAGGCATACCCCCTCCCACAGACCATTTATAGTTATATTGTTAACATATTATCTATATGCGGTCAGTGCAAGCAGGGTCAGGAGCGGCTAAGCAGTCCGGCCCGTGATCAGCGCGCCGATGGCCTGGGCATCCACCGGCACGCTGAGGTAGAAACCCTGCGCTTCATCGCACTGCACGTCCTTCAGCGCCGTGAGTTGGTCGAGGGTCTCTACGCCTTCGGCGGTCACCGTCAGCGAGAGCGCCCGGCCCAGGCCGACAATCGCCTGGATGATCGACTGATCGCCACCACCGGAGGTCAGGCCGCCGACAAAGCTGCGGTCGATCTTCAGCCCGTCGAAGGGGAATGAGCGCAGATAACTCAGCGACGAGTAGCCGGTGCCAAAGTCATCCATCAGTAAGCGCACGCCCAGGGCCTTGAGGCCTTGCATGATGCTCAAGGCGACTTTCTCGTCATTGAGCATCACACTTTCGGTCAGCTCCAGCTCCAGCCGCGCCGGGTTCAAGCCCGTCTCCAGCAACACCGCTTTGACCCGCGACACCAAGTGCCCACGCTGGAACTCGGTGGAGGACAGGTTGACTGAAATCATCACGTCGTCAGGCCAGCCTGCGGCCGTCTGGCAGGCCGCGTGCAGCACCCAGTTGCTCAACGGCAGGATCAGCCCGGTTTCTTCGGCGATGGGGACGAATACGTCGGGGCCCAGCAGCCCGCGCCTTGGGTGCTCCCAACGCACCAGGGCCTCGGCACCGGCCAGGCGCTTGCCTTCAATGCGGTAGCGCGGCTGGAAATCCAGGCGCAGTTCGCCGTGCTTGATCGCCTGGCGCAAATCGGCTTCGAGTTGGCGCCGCTCAATGATGCGTGCGTTCATGTCGCCCGCATAAAAGCGCCAGGTGTTACGCCCGCCTTCCTTGGCTTCGTAGAGGGCGATATCGGCATAGCGCAGCAACTCTTCGGCCAGGGTCGCGTCCGCCGGCGCCATGGCAATGCCAATGCTGGCACTGATAAACACTTCATGTTCGGTGATGTAAAACGGTTGTTCTATGCAGTCGATCAGGCGCCGACACAGGCCTTCCACCTCCAGCGGCGAGCTCACGCCCGCCACCACCAACATAAACTCATCGCCACCTATGCGCGCCACCAGATCATCCCCACGCAGGCAGCCCTGCAAACGCCGGGACACCTGATTGAGTACATCATCGCCAGCCGCGTGCCCCAGCAGGTCGTTGACCGGCTTGAAGCGGTCAAGATCAATACTGAGCATGACCAACGGCCTTGCCAGGGTCGGCACCGCCTTGAGCTTGCCCTCGAGGAATTCCTGCATGCGCGTGCGGTTGGCCAGCCCCGTCAAGGCATCGTGTTGCGACAGATATTCAATGCGCCGCCGGGCCTCGACCTCTTCGGTGATGTCGCTGGCGGTGCCTCGATAACCCTGGCCAGGTATCTCGCGCACCGACAGCCGGCAGATGCGTCGCTGACCCTCGCCAGACACATAGCTGCACTGCACGATGGCATTCGGGCGATGGGCGTGGTCCTTGAACCAGATGGCCAACAGGCCCTGATCAGAGGTCAGCAGCTGATCCACCGCCAGCCCCAGGCAGTTGGCCCCGACAAGGCCGGTAATCACATCAAAGCGCTCCGAGAGGTAGGTAAACCGCAGTTGGGTATCGACTTCCCAGATCCAGTCGGACGCCGCTTCGGCCACATCACGAAAGCGCTCCTCGCTGACCGCCAGCGCCGCACGACTGGCTTGCAGGGTGGCGTAATTAAGGTCCATAAGCCGCGCAGCAGCGGTACTGCGGCGCTGGATAACCCAGGCCATCAAGGCAAAGATCAGGCCGGCAACTGTCACCAGCGGCACAACCAGCCCCAGCAACTGGCGCCCAGGATCCTCCGCGGTCCATTGCACAACACCTGCATTGTCCCTGAGGCTCAGGCTCGGTGCGCCCGCCGCCGCCCCGCCGGCCGGGGCGACCCGCAGACCTTGCACACCAAAATCCTCGCCCAGTGCAGCCAGCCGTTGCGGCGCCAGCTTGGCAATGAAGATCAACACCGAAGCGGGACCGCTATCGGCCTCTACGTTCGGATCGGTGCCAGGCGTCAGCGCAGCGGCGGCCAACACCGCCGGCATGCCATCGGCCTGTATCAGCCGGGTCACCGATTGGCTGTTGGTCGCGGCCTGCCGGGCCTGGGCCAGCAGGGGCTCGATCGGCAGGTGCAACCAGTCCTGCACGGCGACGCTCTGCAACTGGCCGTCAATCAGCGAATACACCGTGCGACCGGCTGGATCGACAACAAACACCCCCTGGAAACCGAAGTCGGAAAACAGCGTCGTGCCGATGTTTTGCCGGCCAAACGCCCAGTCCACATCCACCTTTTGATGCAGGTGTTCGTAGGCATCCCCCCAAAACGCATAGTCCTTGACCGTCGAACCAGCGACGCGCTCAACCGACAGCAGGGCGTTTTCGATATCAATGCGGCTGTGCTCGCCGGCATCGTGATTCAAGTGCTCGGCAATGGACACCAGCAACACCCCGACCAACAGAAACATGGCCAGTAGCAGCAGCGAACAGGCGAGCAGATAAGCCCGTGCAGTAGAAAGATTGGAAACCTTGCCTTGCAGCGACGACTTGGGGCCAACGTTGAGCTTTTCCATGAACGCTCCGGGCGCCAGGGCGCCCTAACAACCCGCACCGAAAATCACACCACGCACACGCAAGTGCGAGACTACCTGCCCATAGACAATAGACAGTTTTTGGTGATCCATCGAACCCTCAGGGTTTACCCAGCACCTTGCTGAACGCCTGGGCAGCGGGCTGCAGCCATCGCGCCTGCACCAATAGCGGAATCACGGCAGCACCCGGCTCCACCTGCCCGTCTACTTGCAACCGCTGTGGCTTGGCTTCGACCTTGAAATGATGCTCGCCAGCCAGTTGCAGATCCGCTAGCAACTGCACCCCATCCCGGCACTGCAACTCGATCCGGGTATTGCCCAGCTTGACCAGCCACGGGCTCAACAGCGCCAGCTCGTGCCCCAGCAATTCACCTTCGGCCCGAAGGCAACTCATGCCCGCGCCATTGACCTGCAATCGCCCTTCCCAACGTCCGTCCAGCACGAACATCGGCGCGGGCCAGGCGCTGACCGCACGCGGTGCCAACTGCGCCTGCCAGTTCCACGGCCAGCCATGGATCGACAGCTCCCAGATGCGCTGTTGAAAGCCCAGGTTCACTTGCGCCGCCCACGGCCGGATCTTCCAGTCGACCGGCGCCAGGGCTCCGACGCGTGCCGCGCGGCCAGTCCACAGGCTGCCCGAAACGCTGCTGGGCTGCCAGCCGGTCGGCCATGGCAACTGGCGGGCAACGAAGGCGGCCGGCAGCTCCAGTAGCACGGTCAGGCTGAACACCCAAATACCCCAGAGGATGACCGCGCGACTCATGGCCGCGCCGCCACTTCCAGGCTGAAGGCATAACCCTGGCCGCCGCCCTGCTCCAGGCTCCACTGCACGGGTCGCCCACCCTGCTCCTGCACGGTCCGTAGCAGCAGCTGCAGGGCCTGAGGTCCCGGCAGCTCGCCCTGCAATTGCCAGCGGTCGCCCTGCTGTTCAACGCGGGTCAGTACCCATTGGCGCGACACGGCCAGGGCCTGCCACTGCTCGTTGGAGAACGCCGCTGGCGGCACCAGCGCGCCGGCCTGTTGCGCCAACGCCTGCCACTGGCGGGCATCCTGCCAGGCCGCCAGCAGCGGCCGTGTCACCAGCACCAGCAACAACAGCCCGACGGTTGACCAGCCGGCCAACAGGCCATAGCGGCGCTTGGGCGGCAGTTGGTTGAAGTGGGCCAGGTACTCCAGCATCCGGGCTTTCATGGTTGTTCTCCCAGATCAAAACTCAGGTGCAGTTGACCGGCGACATGTTGCGCCTGGTCAGTCCATTGCGCGCCGGCAGCCTGGGCCATGGCCTGCCATTCGGCGGGCAGCGGCTGGGGGCCATTGCCGCGCAAGGCCAGGCGCCAACGGCTGCCGTCAAACTCGATGCGCGACACCGACCAGCCCGGTTGCTGCTGCAACCAACCCGAGAGCGCCTGCTCCAGGGCCACGATTTTTTGTTGACGCACCTGCCATTCGGTCGCCTCGCCCTGCACCCGCGCCAGGGCCGCACGCGCCTGTTGCGGGTTGTTGGCCGGCCCGGCCAGCGCCGTGACCTGGGCTTTCCAAACATCAACCTGGCGCAGACTCTGCACCAGATACACCGCACTCCAACACGCCGCCAGCACCACGCAACCCAGCAGCAAGTGTCGTTGTACGCGGCTCACCCGTGGCGCTCGCGGCCCCCGTGTACGCGTCGGCCGCATACCCTCCAGCACACTGGGCAACTGCTCCAGGCGCGCCAGGCGCGACGGCCAGTCGCCCTCGAGCGTCTCGGCAGGCAGGTCGCGCCAAGCCTGGGGCAAGCGCTCACCCAATACCGGCGGCCACACCAACCATTGCCGGGAATGCGCCTTGAGGCAACGCAGCGATTCGCGCCGCCACTCCACCACCTGCCCTGGCTCTGCTGGCGGCAACAACTGCAACTCCGCCCAGCCATGGGTAATCTGCAGCCCAAGCGCGGCGCACTCGGCCAGCCATTGCTGGACCTGCTCGCGTTGCATCACCAACAACTCAAGCTGCCCGGCCTCGCGGGACAGGCAGCTGACCAGCAACGCTTCGCCAGGCTGCTGCGCATACTCTTCAAACAACTGCGGCCACTCGTGGCGCTTGAGCCCCGGCGGCGCCGGCAGGCAGAAATGACTGCAATCGAGCGCTGGAATAATCAAGGCGCCCGGCAGTTGCAGCAGCGCCGACGGTGGCGGCCAGGCGCCGCTTGCGCAAGCCTGGTGCGCGCTGTAGTGCAACCACTGCCAACGGCCCTCGGCGGTGGCCGGCGGGCGCACCAGCAACCATTCCCGCGGTTTGCCCCGCAGACGCTCAAACATGCCTGCGCTCCGGCTCATGGCTGGGTATCGGGCAAGGCGAAAGTACAGACATAAGGGGCTCCATGGTGCTCGAACTCTATCCGCACGCCGCGATTGGGCTGGGCGGCAACAGTAGAAGGAAAGGCCAGCCAGCGCGTGCCTTGGTAAAAACTGAACGTGGCGCGCTCGACCGGCGCCAGTGACTCCTTGAGTTGCCAGCGCGGCTTGTCGGCGGCGTACAGGTCGGCCGAGACCAGCAGGTTCAAGCGCTGCTGGCGCGCATCGAACAGCAGGCGCTGACGTTGCACACGCGACGCGCCTTCTGCCGGCGGCCAGGCGCCCAGGGCCACCCACTGCAATTGCCCAAGGCTCGGCTGCCACTCCAGCCACGCCAGGTCCAGGGGCAAGCGCTGCTCGTACAACTGGCGCAACACCAGGCCATCGAAGCGGCGCTCCAGGGCCATGCAGAACTCCAATACCTGGGGTTCGCTGCCGGGCTCGTCCAGGCGCTCACGCACCTTGACCCAGCCATTGACCAAGGCCGCCAGCAACACCCCGACCACCGCCGTAAGGGCCATGGCTACCAACAGCTCAATCAGGGTCAGGCCACGCTGCGCCGCCTTCATGGGCGCACCAGGAACAGGCTGAACTGACCCAGGGGCTGACGCTGCTGGGGATCGGCAAATAAGCTCAACTCACCCCGGCGCAAGCGGTTGACCCCGGTGTTGCCCAGGGTCAGTTGCCAGTAACAGGTGGCAGGCCCCTGACGCAACTCGCCGCTCACCGCATTGATCTGCGGCCAGTACTGCTCCACGCCAAACCGCGTCTCCAGCTCCCGCGCGCACAAACTGCCCAGGCGATGTTGCGCGACCGCTTGATGGGTGGCGATGCGCTGGCGCAACAACTGGCTGACCATCACCGCCATCAACGCGGCAATCCCCAGGGCGACCATGACTTCGAGCAAGGTAAAACCGCGCTGGCGCTTCATGGCAGGGTCGCGATATGCAAGGTGTTGTCCGCTTGCCATTGCCAACGCTGGCGGCCCTCGGCCCAGCGCCAGGTGAGTGACACCGGGCGGGCCAGCCCCGACGGGGTGAACATCACCTGGGGCTCGCGGCTCACCGGCCAGTCAGGTTGCAAGCCGGCCGGCCAGGGCGCACCGCGCGAGGGTGCGACCTGCCACCCAGGCGCACCCCGCCCCACCTGCCAGCGCACGAACTCCGGGCTGCGGCCATTCCAGCGCAAGCCCAGCAACTGCCCGGCATGCCGCGCCTGGGCCGCCTGGCTGCGCGCCTCGCTGGCCAGTTGGGCCAGGGCCTGGCGCATCGGCGCCTGGCCAGCGTCCAGGTAGGCCACGCCCAAGGCACTGAACAAGCCGACGATCAACAACACCACCAGCATTTCCAGGAGCGAAAACCCGCGACTGCGCTGCATGCCTAGAGGTCCCAGTTACCGATATCGGCGTCGGTGCCTTCGCCGCCTTCCTGGCCGTCGGCGCCCAGGGAAAACAGGTCCACCCGGCCATGCTGCCCCGGGGTGCGATAGCCATAGGCATTGCCCCACGGGTCCTCAGGCAGCCGGCGGATGTAGCCGTCGGCACGCCAACTGCGCGGTAAGGGCTCCAGGCTCGGCTTGCTGACCAGGGCCTGTAAACCCTGCTCCGAGGTGGGGAATCGCAAGTTGTCGAGGCGGTACATATCCAGCGCCTGCTCCAGGGTCGCCAGGTCGGCCAGGGCCTTCTGGCGCATGGCTTTGTCCTGGCTGCCGAGTACGCTGGGCGCAACCACCGCGATCAACAGGCCGATGATAAAAATCACCACCATGATTTCCATCAGGGTAAAGCCGCGCTCGCGACGCTTGACCGCACGATTGCCAGGCATGGCGTGCTTTTGCATTTCAAGTTCTCCGTTTTCAGGTTGTCTGTTCAAAGGCTCAGGCCCTGATTGAGCTGCATGATCGGCAGCAACACCGCCAGCACGATGAACAGCACCACCGCGCCCATCAGCAGAATCATCAGGGGTTCGAATAACGCCAGCAGCAGGTCGACCTGGCGCGCAAACCCACGCTCCTGGTTGTCGGCGACGCGCTCCAGCATGTCGGGCAAGGTGCCGCTGGCCTCGCCGCTGGCGACCATGTTCAGCAGCATTGGCGGGAAGTGCCCGCTGGCACTCAGGGCGCGGTACAGGGTCACGCCACCTTCGACCTGTTCACGCACCGCCTCCAGGGCCTGGTGGATCTGCCGGTTGCCAACCGTGGCGGTGGCCACCTCCAGGGATTCGAGCAATGGCACGCCACTGCCGAGCAAAATCGCCAGGCTGCGTGAGACCCGTGCGCTTTCCAGCACCGACAACAACACGCCAATGCGCGGCAGGCGCAAGGCCAGACTGTCGCGGCGCAAGCGCCATACCGCCTGGCGCAGCAACACCCGCGCGCCCAGCGCCAGCAACAAGCCTAGCCCCAGCAACCACGGGCCGAGCATCACCAGGCCCTCGCTGGCGCCGATCAGCACCCGGGTAATCAGCGGCAGGCTTTGCCCGGTGTGGCTGAACTGCTCGGTGAGCTTGGGCACCACAAAGGTCATCAGGCCGATCACCACCGCCAGCGACACCAGGATCAGCACCGCCGGGTAGATCAACGCCGTGCGCGCCTTGTGCCGTTGTTTCTGCACTTGCTCCAGGTGCTCGGCCAGGCGCTCCAGCACCGGCGCCAATTTGCCCGAGCGCTCGCCGGCCTCGACCAGTGCGCAATACAGCATATTGAACTGCCCACCCTGGCGGCGCAGGCTCTGGGCCAGGCTCAAGCCTTCGCCCAGGGCACCGCGCACCGCCACCAGCAGGTTGCGAATCGCCGGCTCCGCCAACTGGCGTTCCAGGGTGGCCAAGGCATCCACCAAGGGGATGCCGGCGCTCAACAGCGTGGCCAACTGGCGGGTCAATTCGCACAGTTGCCCATGGTTCAACCGTTGCCCGCGCGGGCTCGACAGGCTTGCGCCCTGCACCTGCAACTCACGGGCAAACAGGCCCTGCTCACGCAGCAGTTGCCGGGCATGGCGCTCGTTTTCCGCCTGGATGCTGGCTTTGCGGCGATTGCCGCGCAGGTCCAGCGCCTGGTAGCGATAGGTCGGCATCAGTCGCGCACCGCACGCAGAACCTGCTCCAGGCTGGTTTCGCCACGGCGCAGGCATTCGGTGGCCATGGCGGTCAGGCTCTGGCGCTTGTCGGCGAGGTATTCGTGCATGGCCGCTTCGCTGGCGCCGTCGTACAACAGGCTGATCAAGCCGGCATCCAGGGTGATGAATTCATAGAGGCCGATCCGCCCGTGGTAACCACTGCCCTGGCAGTCGTCGCAGCCCTGGGGGTGAAAGCTGTGTTCCAGCAGGGCCAGCTCCGGCCACAACTGGCGCTCGGCGGCCAGCAACGGTGCCGGCGTTGCGCAATGGCACAAACGCCGCACCAGACGCTGGGCCATCACGCCCTTGAGGCTGGAGGCGATCAGGAACGGTTCGATGCCCATGTCCCGCAACCGCGTGACCGCGCCCACCGCGCTGTTGGTGTGCAGTGTCGACAGCACCAGGTGCCCGGTAAGGCTGGCTTGCACCGCGATCTGGGCGGTCTCCTGGTCGCGGATTTCGCCGAGCATGATCACGTCCGGGTCCTGGCGCAGGATCGCCCGCAGGCCGCTGGCGAAGGTCATGCCGGCGCGGGGGTTGATCGCGGTCTGGCCGATGCCGGTAATCGCGTACTCCACCGGGTCTTCGACGGTGAGGATATTGCACGAACCATCGTTCAGCGCATTCAGGCTGGCATACAGCGTGGTGGTCTTGCCCGAGCCGGTGGGCCCGGTGCTCAGCAAGATCCCGTTGGGCCGCGACAGGCAGGCGCGCAGAGCCTGTTCGACCTCTGCAGGCATGCCCAGGTTGTTCAGGTCCAGCAGGTTGGCCTGCTTGTCCAGCACACGCATTACCACACGTTCGCCGTGAATGCCGGGCAAGGTCGAAACCCGGATATCCACCTCGCGCCCGCCGGAGCGCAAGGTAATGCGCCCGTCCTGGGGCTGGCGTTTTTCGGCGATATCCAGGCGCGCCATGACCTTGATCCGCGACACCAGCATGGCCGACAAGGCCCGTGGCGGGCGCAGGATCTCGCGCAGATGGCCGTCCACCCGCAAGCGCACCACCAGGCTCTGTTCGAAGGTCTCGATATGGATATCCGAGGCCCGCAAGCGCAGGCCTTCAGCGAACAGGCCATTGATCAGGCGGATCACCGGCGCTTCGTTGTCACTCTCCAGCAGGTCTTCGATCCGTGGCAGCTCGTTGATCAGGCTGTCGAGATCGACCTGCTCGCCGATGCCCTCGATCAACGCTGCCGTGGCCGACTCGCCGGCCTGGTACAAGGCCCCCAGGCGCAGTTCGTATTGGGCCGGATCGAGGTGCTCGACCAGCGTCGGCAGGCCATGCACGCGCAGCACTTCCTGCAAGGCGTCGGTGTCGACATCCTCGCGCAAACACAAGGTCCAGCCTTGCGCGCCCGGCGCCCGCGCCAGGCCCGCCTGGCGTGCCAGTCGATAGGGCAACAACGTACTCACCACACGCCCTCGTCGAGACGCTCGCGGCTGGCCGGGAACAGGCGCAGCAAGGCGTTGTTATCGGAGATCGCGGGCAATGCCAGGTTCGAATTGACCTTGAGGTTGCGGTACTTCTCGCTGCTCAGTTGGGCCAGGGTTTCGCCGTCACGCATGATCCGCGGGCGGATAAACACCATCAGGTTCTGCTTGGTGCGCTGGCTGGCGTTGGAGCGGAAGAGCCGCCCTATCCCTGGGATATCGCCGAGCCACGGCACACGCTGGTCACTGTTTTTGGCCTCGTCGCCGATCAGCCCGCCCAGCACCACCAGGCCGTTGTCTTCGACCATGACCTTGGTCTTGATCTCGCGCTTGTTGGTGATCACATCGCTGGCGCCGGTACTCTCGGCAATCGACGAAACCTCTTGCACGATGTCCAGGCGCACGGTGTTGTCGATATTGATCTGCGGCTTGATCCGCAGCTTGATCCCCACTTCCTTGCGCTCGATGGTCTGGTAGGGGTTGGTGTTGTTCTGTGTCACCGAGCCCGTCACAAACGGTACTTCCTGGCCCACCAGGATCGACGCTTCGGCGTTGTCCAGGGTCAGCAGGGTCGGGGTCGAGAGCAGGTTGAAGCCACTTTCGCTTTTCAATGCATTGAGCAGCGCAAGGAAGTTCAGCCCGCCGCCATTGAGCTTGCCGAAGCCGGCGGTCGCCCCTGGCACATTGGCCAACAGCTTGCCCAGGCCTGCGGTGTCGCCGCTGCCAGCGGCCCCGGCCAGGCCGGCGATGCTCGTCCCACCATTGGTAAAGTTCACCGCGCCGCCGCCAAACGAGTCGCCCAGAAACAGCCATTGCACCCCCAGTTCCTGGGCGCGGGTGTCGGAGACTTCGGCGATGATTGCTTCCACCACCACCTGGGCGCGGCGGATATCCAGTTGTTCGACGATGGTGCGGTAGGCGGCGATTTCGCTGTCCGGGCCGACCATCACCACGGCGTTGGTGCCCTCCTCCGATTCCATGCGAATGCCTGAGGCGCTGACCGCCATCTGCTTGGGCGCACCTTCGGTGGGCACGCCTTCGCCACCGGCGCCCGGGGTGTCCTGGCTCAAGCCGCGCAGCACCTTGACCACCTCAGCCGCATTGGCATGGCGCAGGTACATCACCACCGTGTTCGAAGGTCGCAAGGCAGTTTGTGGCTGGTCCAATTGCTTGAGCAACGCGCGCACCCGCTGGCGGCTGTCGGCACTGCCGCGTACCAGCAACGCGTTGCTGCGCGGGTCGGCAACCACCTGCGCGCCATCGGCGCCCTGCTCGCGGGCCAGCAGGCGGGTCATCAATTGTGCGGTGTCGTTGGCGCTGGCATTGACCAGGGGCAGCACTTCCAGGGGCTCCTGGCTGACCTGGTCGAGTTGCTGCAACAGCGCATCGATACGGTCGAGGTTGCTGCGCCAGTCGGTGATCACCAGCAGGTTGGCCGACGGGTACGGGCTGATCACTCCCACCCGGGGGTCAATCAGCGGCTTGAGGATATTGAGCATCTGTTCACTGGCGGCGTTGCGCACACTGAATACCCGGGTGGCCATGCCATCGTTGGCTTGCACGGCCTGGCGTGCAGACTCCACCGGCACCGGCTCCAGGCGCGCGGCCTGGTCCGGCACGATTTTCACGCTGCCATTGGGCAGGTTGACCGCAGCAAAACCCTGGGCGCGCAACTGGGCGAGGAAGATGTCATAGATGGCCTCGCTACCAAGCATATCGAGGCTGCGCACCGTGACCTTGCCCTTGACCCGTGGGTCGATGATGAAGGTGGTGTTGGTGATGCGCGACACGCTGTCGATAAAGTCCGTGAGTTCGGTGTCGATGAAGTTCACTTCATACAAGGCCGGCGCGTCTTCGGCGTGGGCTGGAGTCACACTCAAGGCCAGGCACAATGCGCTCAGGCCCAGGCATTTATTGATCATGTGCATCGTCGGTTCATTCCTTGCGCTTGAGGCCGATCACCGGTCGCTCAGTCGGCCATGGCAAGCGCTCGCGCTGCCCTTGATTGTCGAAAATCAGCCCACGGTCATCAATGTCTTGCAGGACGATGCCGGGGGCCAGGCGCTGACCCAGGGTCAGCGTGCGTTCTTGTTGCTGATAGCGCAGGACCAGTACCGTGGCGCGCAACGGCGTGGCCTTGAGGCTGCCCAGGTAATCGACCTTGAGGGTGGTCAACGGCAGGTCGTCGCTGGGGGCCTGACGCGGTGTCCAGTGGTTGCTCAACAGGTCGGCGACCGGCGCCGCTGGCGGGTTTAGCGCGATCGGTTGCGCGATGCCGTGCCACAGTTGCAGCACACATTGCGCTGCCAGCCAGGCCAGGAGCGTTGCCAGCAGCAGGTTGCCCGCACGGTTCAACTGACCAGGCTCCGTGGATGCCATCCCGGATGCCCCTGCACGTAGCGCACTTCAGGCAATTGCAGCGGCGCCAGTTGCCAATCCGCCGGCTGCTCGCGCAACCAGCCTTCAAGGTGCTGCCACAGCGGTTGCCCGGCATCGGCGGCAAAGCCCAGGCCAAAGGTGCGGCAGGTGCCGACCGGCTCGGCAAACTCACTGACCCGCTTGCCGCCCGGGCTATAGGTGACCTGCCAGGGTTGGCCGAGCCAGCGTGGCAAGTCCTGGCTGTTATCCAATAGCAGTGGTTCTCCAAACAGCTGTTCGGCGCCGTTTTCCAGGACCTGGCGCACCTGCTGCGCCGGGACATCCACGACCGGCGCCGGGTAGCTGGCGCTCAGGCTGATCAAGTGTTCGCGGGTAATCATCTGGCCACGGGCCAAGGGGCTGTCGTAGCGCAGGCCCGGCAGCAGTACTGCGCTCTTGGGCTCGCGGGCCAGGGCCTGATGCAACAGGCGATCCCAACTGCCGGCGCGTACATCGCGGCGCCAGAGGTTTTCCGGGGCCTTGGCCAAGGGTTGGTCGAGCCACGCCGCGTGGGCAGCGCGCTGTTGTTGCAGGCGTGGTTGCAGGCGCTGGGCGTGGGCCTGGGCGGGAGCGTCCAACGCGCTGGCCTGGGCCGCAAAAAAGCGCGCATCAAAGCGCCATTGCCCGGCCTGGGCCTGGCAGCGGATACGGAAGGCGCCGCTGGCCCGGGTCCCGCCCAGCACCACCGGGACGCGCTTGCCGGAGCTTTGCAGGATTTCTACCGGCTGCGGCCACAGGTCCTGGCCACGGGCACACAACATCAAGTCCACCTGACTCAGGCGCTCGGCCAGCCAGAAGCCCGGGCCGGTACCGACATCGGCCAGGGCCACCACCAGGTCGGCTTCTTCACGGGCCTGGGTGAGCACCGGTTGCAGGCTGTGCAACCACTCTTTCAAAGACCCTTGCTGGTCCCGCGCATAAGGGTCGGTAATGCCAACCACGGCGATGCGCACGCCGCCCCGGCGGAACACCTGCATGCCTGGGGTGGCCAGGCGTTGCGCGCTGGCGCTGGCCAGCCCGGCGCCCAGCACCGGGTGGCCGAATTGCTGGTACAGGCCCTGGCATTGTTCGGGCCATAGCACGCGCTCGTCGCTGCTGACTCGCACTTCGCTGCCGAGCAACTGGCTGCCCTGGACCCCGGACAGGCCACGGGTCAGGTAAGCCAGGCCGCTGCCGTTCCAGCACTGGCCGTTTTCCAGGGTCAGGCTATTCTCAGGCCCGGCTTCATCGCGCAGGCGTTGCAACACCGCGCCGAGTACCGCGTAGCCGCCGGTTTGCACACCGTCACTTAAGGAGGCATCCAGCAGGCCATCCAACTGGCTGCCATCGGCCTGGCGAAAACGCGCATTGGCCCCGGTAATCCAAGGTGCCTGGCCGATGCGCGTCGCCGGCCCCAGGCGTGTGGCGGGCACCACCGGGCGACCCGGCAGGCGTGCATCGAGGGTGTCAGCGATATACAACAGGTCGACCGGCTGGCTGTCCGCAGGCCCCGCCGCAGCCCCCCGACTGGAGCAGCCGGCCAGCCACGGGGCACAGGCGCCCAGCGTCATCCATCCCAATACATCGCGCCGCACCATTGAAACCATTGTTCTCTCACCCTGAGGCTAACTGCTTTAAGGGCGGCATAGTGGGGGTCAATTAATGACGGTTTAATGTCAGTTTTTTAACAGGAGTGAAATATGCAAATCTGCAACAAAAGGAAATAAAAAAATTAAACTTAAATACATTTTTAACAAAACCGACCGCGAATCATCACATTCGGCTCTTAGAGTTCGGGCTCCTTTCAAAAATCGTGATCTACAAAGGACCTGATGAAATGAGTCGAGAGACTGGCGACAACCAGAATCGCAACCTGAGCCTCAATGAGCCGATGGAATCGGTACTCACTGCCTACCTGAGCCGCCGCAGTGTGGTACGGGGCGGGCTCGGCGCCGCGATCGCCATGATTGCCGGTACCGGCCTGACGGGCTGTTTTGACAGCGGCGGTGGCTCGGACAACGACACCCCTACCCAGCCGCCAAAGCCGGCACTGAAACTGGGCTTCAACTCGATCCCCGGCTCCCTCACCGATGCCTGCACCGTGGCCGCCGGCTACACCGCCCACGTGCTGGCCCCTTGGGGTACACCGCTGAACAGCAACGCCGCCCCCTGGAAAAGCGACGGCAGCAACACCTCGACCGACCAGGCCAACGCGGTAGGCATGCACCACGACGGCATGCACTTCTTTCCAATCAATGGCAGCTCCACCGACGGCCTGCTTGCGATCAACCACGAATACATCGATGCGCAAGCCCTGCACCCGGCGGGCCCGACCCTGGTCGGCGGTGTTCGTCCGGTCGAAGAAGTGCGCAAGGAAATCAACGCCCACGGTGCGGGTGTGATGCGCATCAGCAAGGTCAACGGCCGTTGGCAGGTGATGGAAAACGATCCGTTGAACCGCCGCTTCACCACGGCTACGGTCATGGACCTGGCGGGGCCGATGAAAGGCACCGAGCACGTAAAAACCAAATTCTCGCCGACCGGCACCCAGACCCGCGGCACCAACAACAACTGTGGTAACGGCTATACCCCGTGGGGCACCTACCTCACCTGCGAAGAAAACTGGCCAGGGATTTTCGTCAATAAAAGTGGCGCCCGCCCGGCAGACCAGGTACGCATCGGCGTGGGCACCGGCAACGGCAACTATCGCTGGGAGAGCGTTGCCGGTGATCCAAGCGAGGTCAACGGTGAGTTCAGCCGCTTCGACGTGACCCCAAGCGGCGCCACCGCCACTGATGACTACCGCAACGAAGCCAGCACCTATGGCTACATCGTTGAGATCGACCCGTACAACGCTTCGACCCGCGCCGTGAAACGCACCGCCCTCGGCCGTTTCCGCCACGAAGGTTGCTGGCCGGGCCTGACCACCGCCGGCAAGCCAGTGGTGTTCTACAGCGGTGACGACTCGCAGAACGAGTACCTGTACAAATTCGTCTCCACCGCTTTGTGGGACCCGGCAGACGCCAACCCCAGCGACCGCCTGGCCACCGGCGCCAAGTACATGGACAGCGGTAAACTCTACGTGGCGCGCTTCAATGCCGACGGCAGCGGCAACTGGTTGCTGCTCGACGTGGCCAGCCCGACCGTGGATGGCAGCACCCTGGGCGCGAAGTTCACCGACCTGCCGGGGATCATCCTCAACACCCGTGGGGCGGCCGACGCCGTGGGCGCCACACCGATGGACCGCCCGGAGTGGACCTCGGTCAACCCGCTCAATGGCGACGTCTACCTGACGCTCACCAACAACACCAGCCGCACCGTGGCCAACGCCGCCAACCCGCGCGTCAAAAACAAGCACGGGCACATCATTCGCTGGCATGACGCGGACAACCAGGTGTCCTTCACCTGGGACATCTTTGTGTTTGGCGCCAACGCCGCTGGCGCCCCGGACATCAACCGCTCAGGCCTGACCACACTGAACCAGTTCGCCAGCCCGGATGGCATGACCTTCGACAGCCGTGGCGTAATGTGGATCCAGACCGACAACGGCGAAAAAACCCTGACCGACTACACCAACGACCAGATGCTGGTGGTGATCCCGACCAATATGGTCGATGCCCAGGGTAAGCAAGTGCCGGTCAATGCGCAGAACCAGGCCGACCTGCGCCGCTTCTTCGTCGGGCCTAACGGCTCTGAAGTGACGGGGGTGACCTTCACACCCGATAACAAGACGGTGTTCGTCAACATCCAACACCCGGACAACTGGCCGTCCACCGGTGTGGCTACCGACGTCACGGTCGGCACAGTCCGCCCTCGCGCCTCCACGGTTGTGATCCAGCGTGCTGACGGGGGTGAATTGGCGATCTGATTCAGCGGCAGGAGCCGGCCCGGCTCCTGCATCACGATCCTTGTGGGAGCTGTCGAGCTCCGGCGAGGCTGCGATGACGAGGTCATTACCAGCATGGATGTTGGCTGATCTACCGCTATCGCAGCCTCGCCGGGGCTCGACAGCTCCCACATTTGCTTTGTGGTGATCTCAAAATCAACAGGTGGGATCTCGGGTTTGCGCCACACTGCCACAGCAAATGTAGGAGCTGGCTTGCCTGCGATAGCGGTTTACCAGCCGGCAACAATACTGACTGAACCTCCGTCATCGCGGGCAAGCCCGCTCCCACACAAATCCGCTCCCATACGCGCTATAACGGCAAAGGCTCCCGCGAGCGCAGCAGCATGCCCTGCGCCGGCACCCGCGCATGCCACTTCACGACCCCCTGGGCCTCGACACGGTACTGGCTGCGAAAGCGCTGGCCATCCAAGTCTCCCACATTTGCTTTGTGGTGATCTCAAAATCAACAGGTGGGATCTCGGGTTTGCGCCACACTGCACAGCAAATGTGGGGGCTTGCCTGCGATGGCGGTGGATCAGCCGCCAGAAACAGTGACTGGACTGCCGCTTTCGCGAGCAAGCCCGCTCCCACAGGGGATCTGCGCGGGGCAGAGAATGTTGGCACCACCATAAATCAAATGTGGGAGCTGGCTTGCCTGCGATGGCGGCAGGTCAGCCAATAGATTTATCGACTGATACACCGTCATCGCGGGCAAGCCCGCTCCCACACAAATCCGCTCCCATACGCGCTATAACGGCAAAGGCTCCCGCGAGCGCAGCAGCATGCCCTGCGCCGGCACCCGCGCATGCCACTTCACGACCCCCTGGGCCTCGACACGGTACTGGCTGCGAAAGCGCTGGCCATCCAGGTCTATGTCCAGGAGCAGTAGAAAGTGGTCACCGTTGAGCTGCAGACCTTCGCTCAAGCGCTCGAACATCGCGTCGTCCATCGCCCCCAGGGCCTGGCGCAGTTCGCCCGCATCGCGATAGCCCCCCGCCGGCCGCGCGCTGACCAAGCGGGTCAGCACCGAACGCGACACCTCGCCCTCGTACAACGCATCCAGCAGCGGCAGCATTTCCAGGTTCAACGCATTGGCATTCAGGCGCCAGCCCGCCGTCTCGTCCAGGCTGCATAACTGCGGGTAGCGCAACGCCCGCAGCGCGTCGGGCACCGCCAGCAGGTTCAGCTCGCTGATATCGCGCATGCGTTGATTGGCCGCCAGGCGCGGTGGCGACTGGCGCAAGTATTCGTTGCTTTCGGCACCTTGCAGGCGGGTCTGCTGGTCGGCGTCGAGCCAGTCGGCCAGGGTCTGGGCCAGGCGTTCGGCGGCCATGTCCGCCCCCAGCAGATGCACCAACTGGCGCTGGGCACGTTCGGCTTCGGGGCCGATCAGCGCGTTGACGTTGAAGCAGGTGTGCAGGTCGCGAATCTGGATGCTCGCCTTGCCCCCCTTGAAGTCATAAGCCAACGGCTGCCCGCGCATGGCCTGCCAGAACAACGGGCTGGCGCGCCACAGCGGGTCTTGCAGGGCCTGTTCGGTAAAGGCCAGCGCCGCCCGTTCGATCGCGCGCGCCTGCACCCGCTGTTGCACCAGGCGCACGCTGTCGACCTGCTGGCGCCCCTGCTCAACCATCCAGGCCATGCCTCCCGCCAGCATCGCCAGGGCCACCAGCACCATCAACAACGCCGCCCCCTGCTGCCGTTTCTTGTCCATTGCCACGCCACCTTTTATGCAGATCCTGGCGACAGTCAACACAGTGGATGTTTCAACCAAGTGGCAGACTCACACAATTCCCGCAAAACCGTCACCGCGCCGTCATAAAGCCTCGGCAAACTGCGCCTTCATATTTCAAATCAATGGCTTGGAGTGGCGTTATGGGCGGTATAGGGATTTGGCAACTGGTCATCGTGCTGCTGATCGTGGTGATGCTGTTCGGCACCCGGCGCCTCAAGGGCCTGGGCAGTGATGTGGGTGAGGCCATCAAGGGCTTTCGCTCCTCCATGGGCAACGAACCCGGCGCCCAGGCGACAGAAAAGACCAGCCTTGAGGTGCAAGCCGAACCTCAGCGACCTGCCGACAGCAAACTCTGATGTTCGATATCGGTTTTAGCGAACTGCTGCTGGTGGGCCTGGTGGCGCTGCTGGTGCTGGGCCCCGAGCGCCTGCCGATCGCCGCGCGCAATGCCGGGCTGTGGCTGGGCCGGGCCAAGCGGGCGATGAATACGCTCAAGGCCCAGGTCACCCAGGAACTGGACCACGAACACCTGTTGCAGAGCATCGACCAGCAACCCTTGCGGCAACTGGAGCAGCAACTGCGCGACGGCATCCGCCTGGACGCCCCGCTGCCAGAAACCGCCACGCCCAAAGGACCACCTGCCCCATGAGCGACCTGCCCTTGCCTGCTCCGCGCCTGTCGGTGACCGGCCACCTGACCCGGTTGCGCTCGCGCCTGGTGCGCTGCGTCCTGGCGATCCTCCTGGTGTTTTGCGCACTGTTCCCCTTTGCCCAGCAGCTCTACAGCTTCGTCTCGCAACCGTTGCGCGATTTCTTGCCCAGCGGCGCAACCATGATCGCCACCGGGGTGACGTCACCGTTCCTGGCGCCGCTCAAGCTGACCATGATGATTGCCCTGTTTATCAGCATGCCGCTGTTGCTGCACCAGGCCTGGGGCATGATCGCACCGGCGGTGTATCGCCAGGAACGCCGCACCGCCGCCTGGTTGCTGGCCGCCAGCGTGGTGCTGTTTTACCTGGGCATGGCGTTCGCGTTTTTCCTGGTGTTCCCGATGATGTTCGGCTTCTTTACCAGCGTGACCCCGGACGGCGTGGCGATGATGACTGATATCGCCCTGTACCTGGATTTCATCCTCGCGCTGTTGCTGGCGTTCGGCCTGGCGTTTGAAATTCCGGTGGCTACTTTCCTGGTGATCTGGGCAGGGATCACCGATGTGCAGACCCTGCAGAAGAGCCGGCCGTATGTGATCGTCGGCTGCTTTGTGGTGGGCATGTTGCTGACCCCGCCGGATGTGTTTTCGCAGACCATGCTGGCGGTGCCGATGTGGATTCTGTTTGAGCTGGGGCTGCTGGCCAGTCGGTCGGTGAGCAAGCCGCGCTCCTGATGCCGCCGACACCTGGTCCGGGGACATTAAACAAAATGTTGATTTAGTAAGGCACCAAGATAAACTGCGCCTTATGAATATTTTAGAAAACAAACACCACATCATGCTGCATGAGCTTGAGGGGGTACCGGCCGAGGCCAGGGACAGCGTAAAACTGTGTTTCGAGCTACTGTCGGCGGCGGCCGCGATCAATCGCGTGTGTGCCATCCGGCTCGCTCGCTACAACCTCTCGGAAGGCCGCTTTGTCATCATGCTCACCCTCAAGAGCGCTGGCGGGAAGCTCTCGCCCCTGGAGCTGGCGACGCGCCTGTCGATTACCACCGGCACGGTGACCGGCTTGCTCGACGGCCTGCAGGGCGACGGCTTTATCAAGCGCAAGACCGACCCTGCCGACCGGCGCAAATTAATCATCAGCCTGACTGCCGACGGCAAGCGCGTGGTCGATAAGGTATTCGCCGAACACACGCACTGGATCAGCGGCATCATCCAGGGTCTGAGCCCTGAGCAACGCCAGGGGTTGTCCGAGTCGCTCTATTGCATTTCCACCAGTCGCGCACTGTCCCCGCCACTGCCGGATGGGCATTAGGCCCACTACAAAACCTGTTCGAACGGGAAGAGGCCTTGCCCGGGGAGCAACCCATGAACACAGCGCTGGGATCAATATGAGTGAAGAACGCAAAGCCCTGATCGACCAGGGCCGCCTGACAACCCGCAATCTGGGCGAGTGCCTGGCAGTCGACCAGGTGGCGCTGGCGCAGGCCCTTGCCTCGCAGGTGGAAACTTCCCTGGCCCAGGCACTGCTGAGCGCGGCCCAGGCCGGCCAGGCACTGGGCATTTCGAAGAAAGTCGCGGGGCTGGGCCTTGCGCTGGGCCAGTGGCTGGAAAGCGCCGCCCTGCCCCTGCGCGAACGGAGCTGGCAGTTGCTGCTGGAGCATCCTTCTGACACCGTGCGCAGTTGGGCGGCCTTCGCCAATGCCTTCTGCGTACGCGACACGCCGCTGGAACAGGCGTTGCTGAGCCAGTTCCGGTTCGCCACCGACAGCCACTTTGGCGTGCGCGAATGGGCCTGGATTGCCTTGCGCCCTCTACTGGCCCAGGACCTGACGGCTTCGCTGGAACTGTTGCGCAGCCATGCCCGCAACGACAACCCGCTGATCCGCCGTTTCTGCGTTGAAATCCTGCGTCCGCGCGGGGTCTGGTGCGAACACATCGCCCCACTCAAAGCCCAGCCGCAAATCGCCGAACCCTTGCTGATTGCCATGCTAGAGGAAACCGACAAATACGCCCAGGACTCGGTGGCCAACTGGATCAACGACGCCAGTAAAACCCGGCCGGACTGGGTGCAGGATTTGTTCGAGCGCTACCCACCCAGCGGTAAGGCCGCCACCAGGATTTTTACCCGGGCGACCCGCAGCCTTGCTCAACGAAAGTGAACAGGCGCTACCCATCTCGCTCAAGGAAAAGCTTCAAACCGTCACGGACCAGATGGCCCGACTGCCGACCGAAGTCGTGCACAAGTTCCAGGCGGCACTGGACTGAAATAGCGGCTGCCCGTGACAGGGCAGCCACCCCCTCTGGGCTTACTTGCCCTCGGTCAACGCGTTGTAGCTGGTGAACAGGTTGCGATAGTCCGGGATGTGGTTGGAGAACAAGGTCCCCAGGCCTTCGATATCGTTGCGCCAGTCGCGGTGCAGCTCGCACGCCAGGCCAAACCAAGTCATCAGTTGCGCGCCGTTGGCCGTCATGCGGGCCCAGGCCGATTGCTGGGTCAGTTCGTTGAAGGTGCCGGAGGCATCGGTCACCACAAACACGTCATAGCCTTCGGCCAGGGCCGACAGCGCCGGAAACGCCACGCACACCTCGGTGACTACGCCCGCGATGATCAGTTGCTTCTTGCCGGTAGCCTTGATGGCCTTGACGAAGTCTTCGTTGTCCCAGGCGTTGATCTGGCCAGGGCGGGCAATGTACGGCGCGTCCGGGAACAGTGCCTTGAGCTCGGGCACCAGCGGGCCGTTGGGGCCGGTTTCGAAACTGGTGGTGAGGATGGTCGGCAGCTTGAAGTACTTGGCCAGGTCAGCCAGGGCCAGTACGTTGTTCTTGAACTTGTCGGGCTCGATATCGCGGACCAGTGACAGCAAGCCAGCCTGATGGTCAACCAGCAGGACAGCTGCGTTGTCTTTGTCCAGGCGAACGTAGGGTTTAGACATCATGATGCTCCTGGTAAAAAGGTGTTTCCCGAAATGGGCCGCACCGGAAAGAGTCAACGGTGTTTATGGCGCTGGGAGTCTAGCTCGTCGTCACTGAACCACTTTCACTGACAAAACCCGCCTATTGACCGTCCTCGCGTGCCCCGCTGATGGTTGTAGGAAAAAACCAGGGTCCCACTTTAGTCATCACACTAGGTGCTCGGTAGTGGTTGAATTAGACTTCACCATCTCAAAAATGGAACGATACCCATGTTCGACCTGAATGAGCTCTTCCTCTACGCCAAGGTGGTTGAGCATGGTGGTTTCGCAGCGGCCGGTCGGGCGCTGAACATGCCCAAGTCGACCTTGAGCCGCCGGGTCAGCCAGCTGGAAGCGCGGCTGGGGGCACGCCTGATACAACGCTCCACCCGTCAGTTCCAGGTCACTGATATTGGCCAGGCCTACTACCGCCACTGCGTGGCAATGACCGCCGAGGCAGAGTCCGCCGAGGAGCTGATCGCCTTCAACAAAGCCGAGCCACGCGGGGTGATTCGCCTGAGTTGCACCACCGCGCTGCTCCATTACTGGGTAGCGCCGATGCTGGGCCAGTTCATGGCGCAATGCCCCAGCGTTGAACTCAACGTGAAGAGTTTCAACCGCAAGGTCGATGTGATCAGCGAGGGCTATGACATTGCGCTGAACCTGTGTTTCCCGCCCCTGGAAAGCAGCGACCTGGTGATGAAGCTGCTCGCCAGAAGCCCCCAGGTGTTGGTAGCGAGCCCGGCGTTTTTGCAGGCGCATCCATTGCCCCTACTCCCTGCGGACTTATCGGGACTGCCGACCATCAGTTGGGGCAACCCGATGCTGCAGTACACCTGGGGGCTGACCGGGCCTGAAGGCGTGACGGCTGAGATCTGCCACACGCCACGGCTGATCAGCGACGACATGCCGACCCTGAAAAGTGCGGTACTGCTGGGCGTGGGCATCGCCAACCTGCCACTGGCCGTGGTCAAGGATGAGATAGACGACGGCCGCCTGGTCAGCCTGCTCCCCGACTGGCAACCCACCGAAGGCGTGATCAGCGCTGTCTTCCCTTCAAGGCGCGGGCTGTTACCGTCGGTGCGTACCTTGATCGACTTTCTGGCGCGGGCGTTTGAGGCGCAGCAGAGTACAAGGCATGTATATGACAACGTTCAACCATCAGGCCGGCGAGCACATTCAGATAGCCCAGGTAAATCATGACGGTCCCTCAGAACAAACAAGAACTGCTCGATGCCATCAATACCCGCTATGAAAAACTGCTCAGCGTCATCCGGCGGGTGCCCATGCCCCGGGTCAACGAATGCAGCCTGGAGGGGCACGCCAAGGGGACGCAGATGAGCGTCGCCAATCTGGTCGCCTACCTGGTGGGCTGGAATGAATTGGTGCTCAAGTGGCTGGACGCGGACGCCGCCGGCACTGTCATCGACTTCCCGGAAACCGGCTTCAAGTGGAACCAGTTGGGCCAGCTTGCACAGAAGTTCTACCGCGACTACCAAGGCATCCCTTTTGAGCAATTGCTCGAGCGGCTCGACAGCGCAAAGCAGCGGATCGTGTCCAGCATCCAGAGCCGCGAGAATGCCGAGCTGTATGAATGCCCGTGGTACGAGCACTGGACGATGGGGCGGATGATCCAGTTCAACACCGCCTCCCCCTATGACAATGCACGTGGGCGCTTGCGCAAATGGCTTAAGGCAGAAGGCCCCAGTCCTCAGCCTGCATAGGGACGGTGTCGCACCATGCCTGGTATCTCCGCCATCAGGGTTTGTGTCGACCAATGCCTCCAACACTGCCTCTCAGGCATTGATCGCAAAGGCCCGGTTTATCCCCAGCGGGAGCATCGAGCACCCTGACGAACACGACCCTGAACGGATGTTCGTCAAATTCGTTCGCTGACCGTGTGAGGCGCTTCAGTCGCGATCAGCCTCCGCCTGGTTGAGAAAAATCAGCACCCCAAGCAGCGCCATATAGAACTTGAATGCCGCTTCCTGGCCGTTCCACTGATGGGATTGCCACATCAGGAACCACTCCCCGCCAATCACCATGAAGCCGAAAAACCACACCAGCAGGCCCGCAGTAAAACCGACAATGGCCACCTGTTTGGCGGCATCGAACTGCCGGCCAGTGCCTAGCCTGGCCCGCCACATTGCCAGCGCCCCACGGGCCAGCAATACGGCAGTCAGGGCTTCGCCGGCGATGATCAGCCCATAGGCGCCATGCCACAGCCAGGGTGTGGTGATTGCCCGGTACATGGCCGTATTACCGGGAAAGGTGGTGTCCATGCTCAACACATGCTTGACGAAGGCAAAGTTGGAGCCGTAATCAGTAAGGTTGTTGAACGCCACCAGCGCGGCGAAGGCCGCCAGCATCAGGGTCAGGACGATTTTTGCGTAGCGGGTGGTCATGTTTGCTTCCCAGGGCAATGAAAGGGCTACGCTAGCACGTCCTTTGAGTGCCTTCGAGACACACAGTTGTAGGGTTTTACCTAGCGATAAAAACCTTTTTTCCGGCACACCACCTAGGTGATGACTTGAGCCAATCGAAGCGCCACCGCGGCAGCCTGTTCAGCGCTGGCGATGTTGGTAAAACCCAGTACCAGGCCGTGCCTGGGCCTGGCCTCGAGGTACCACTGCGACAGCGGCTCGACAGCGAGGCCAATGGCCCGGGCGCGCTGAGCGAGTTCAACATCATCCCCTTCACTCAGGCCCGCTATCAGGTGCATGCCTCCGGCCTGGAGGTTGATCGACAGCCGTTCGCCGAACTGTTGCTGTAGCGCATCGACCAGCCACTGGCGGCGGCGCGCGTAGAGCGTACGCATTTTTTTCAAATGCCGTGCAAAGTGCCCCTCGTAGAGGAAGGCGCTGACCGTCGCCTGGAGAAGCTGCGGGCAGTGGTTGTGCAGGCGGTCAGCCTGGCGGGCGAAGGCGTCGCTTTGCGCCTGCGGCACCACCAGATAGGCCAGGCGCAGGCCCGGAAACAACACCTTGCTAAAGGTGCCGGTATAGAGCACCCGCCCCTGCTGATCGAGGCTCTTGAGCGCAGGCAAGGGCCGGCCCTGATAGCGGTATTCGCTGTCGTAATCATCCTCGATGATCCAACTGCCTTGGCGACTGGCCCAGTCCAGCAGTGCCAGCCGGCGCGGCAGGGACAGTGATACCCCCAGCGGGCTCTGGTGGGTCGGCGTGACCACGGCAAAGCGTGCATCCGCACAGCGGGCGATGCCTTGTGCGACATCAAGCCCCTGCTCATCCACGGCAACCGGCACCAACTGCACGCCGGCCTCCTGGAGTGTGTTGCGTGCCATGAAATAGCCCGGTTCTTCCAGCCAGCAGCGATCGCCGGGGCGCATCAGCGTGTGGCTGATCAGGTCCAGGCACGCGCGATAGCCCGCGCAGACGAACACCTGTTCCGGGCGGCAGGCAATCCCTCGGGCAATCCCCAGGTAGCTGGCAATGGCTGCGCGCAATGCTGCATGGCCACGCGGGTCCGGGTACACCAGCCCCTCGAGGCCGGCCTGGCGCAGTTGACGACCGGCCAGCCGGGTCCAGAGCTTGCGGGGAAATGCATCCAGTGCGGGCAGCCCCATCTGCAGTGCCAACGGCAGCGCCCCGCAATGATTGGACGAGTACTGCGGCGCAGCAACCGGGGCCTGGAGTACGGGCGAGGCAACGGCAGCCAGTTGCGGCGTGACAATCGTCCCGGCGGCGCCCCGTGCAATCAGGTAACCCTCCCCTATCAACAACTGGTAAGCCGCCTCCACCGTGCCACGCGCCAGGTTCAACTGCGCCGCCAACGCGCGTACGGCAGGCACGCGATCCCCCGGGCGCAGGCGGCCATCGGCAATGGATTCGCGAAATCGCTGGTAAAGCTGGCGATACATCGGCGCGCTCTGGCTACGGTCCAGCGTAAAGGGAGGAATCATGGCCTAGTCATTTATGCACTTTTCGGCCCTGTAGCTTAAGTCATCGGGGCTTTAAGGTCAGCTACCTCTCTACAACGGACGACCGACATGGCTTATACCCTTGGGCATCTGGAGGACCAGCAGGCCTTCGCGGCCAGTTTCAACCTGATGCGCGTACTGCGACCCCATGTCGCCAACCCGGCCCACTATGTCGCGCAATTGCTGCGCCAGGTCGGGCAAGGCTACCGCCTACTGGCTGCATGGGAAGCTGGGCAGGTGGTGGGCCTGGCCGGTTACCGCGAGTTGGAGAACCTGCTCTACGGGCGCTTCATTTACGTCGATGACCTGGTGGTACACCCCGACCTGCAGCGCGGTGGCCTCGGCGCACGGCTGCTGGACGCCGTGCGCGAAGAAGCCGTGCAGCGCGGTTGCGCGCATTTTGTGCTGGACACCGGGCTGCATATGCCGCTGGCCCAACGTTTCTATTTTCGCCAAGGGCTGCTGGCCCACGGCATGCACTTCACCCAACGCCTTCACACAGAGAGTCCGGCATGAAGAGTGTTCTATTGATCAACGCCAGCCCCAATGGCCAGGTTTCCCATGCGAACCAGTTGGCACTGGAACTGGTGGACACCCTTCGCCAGCGCCACCCGACGCTCGAACTGGTCGAACGTGACCTGGGCACACACCCACTGCCACCGCTCGGCATGGATTACGCCCGGGGCCTGGCGACGACCACGCCGTTCGACGCGCCGGCTTTCGAGGTCTCCGAAACGCTGATCCGCGAGCTGGAAGGCTGCGATATCCTGCTGATTGCCACGCCAATGCACAATTTCACGCTGCCCGCTGCACTCAAGCTGTGGATCGACTACGTCCTGCGTATTCACCGCACATTCAGCTCAGGGCCCGAGGGCAAGACCGGTCTGCTGAGCAACCGTGCGGTGTATGTGCTGGTGGGTTCCGGTGGTTTTCATCAGGGCGCGTCGGCACGGCAACCGGACTTCCTGACACCCTACCTGCGTCAGGTACTGGGCACCCTCGGGCTGTTCGACCCGCACTTCACCTACCTCCAGGGCCTGGTATTCGGTGAGGATGCGGTCCAAGCAGCGCTCCAGGAGAGCCGCGCCCGGCTGTCACTGGAGCCACTGTTCAACCCGCTGATGGGTGCCTGACCCTCAAAGTAGCCCCGGCACCACCAGGGTCAGCCAGGCAACACATGGCCCGACCAGGGCAATCACTGCGCTGTAGATCAGCAGGCTGCGCAAGACTTTTTCGCGCTCCTGCGGCGGTGTATTGGCAACCACCAGTGCGCCGTTGGTGGAGAACGGGCTGGTGTCGACGATGGTGGTGGAAATGGCGATGGCCGCGACCACGCCGACCGCACTGATATGGCCCTGGCTCAAGAAGGGCACGGCCAGGGGAATGATCACCCCCAGCAACGCCGTGGACGACGCAAAGGACGAGATGATCGCGGCGGTAAAACACAGCAGCAACGCCACCAGCAGCGGCTCACCTAGCCCGGAGATGCCATGGGCGACATAGTCGATGGTGCCGATGGTCTGCATCACGCCGATGTAGGTGATGATCCCGGTGATCAGCAGCACCGTCGACCAACTGACCTTGTCGATGGCCGCCTTCTGCGCCGTGGGTGCGAACATGGCCAACACCACCGCGACCGTCATCGCCACCAGGCCGATATTGAACTTGAACACCAGCGCCGAGATCGCCAGGGCCAACAAGCCGATCAGTGTCGACAGCTTGGCCCCGTCCAGGCCACTGACAGCCTGTAGCGGCGCACCGGCGCCGGTCAGGTCGGTGCGGTGATAGGCCGGGGAAGCCGGCGTACCGCCATGGCCAAGAATCGCCAGGGATGCACCCGCCGCATGCAAGGTGGGGCCGAACGAGACCGGTGCCAGCGACAGGCGCGCGCTGCGCAAACCGCCGAACACCACGAACACCACCATAGCAATCCCCAGGTTGAACAGCAGGCTGGTGATAAACAGCGTGAACGGTGCATAAGGCAGCCCGGACGACGCCACGATCTGATTGGTGATGCCGCCGAAAATGCTCACCGGCGAAAAACTGCCGCCCTGGGCGCCATGAATCACCATCAGCCCCATCAACACCGGGTTGATGCGGTACTGCACGGCGAAGTTCAGCGCAATCGGCGCCAGGATCGCGGCTACCGCCGGGCTCAGCGCGCCGAAACCGGTCAACAATGCCGCCACCACGAACATCACCCAGGGGATCCAGGCGACGCGTCCACGCACCATCAACACCGCCCGCTCGATCAGCCAGTCGATGGTGCCGTTGTTCTGCGCGATGCCGAACAGATAGGTGACCCCGACCAGCGTCAGGAACAGGTCACTGGGAAACCCGGCAAAGATCGTCGCCGGGGTCATTTCCAATATCACCGAACCGACGACAAAGGCCGCCGCAAAGGCCAGCGCACCCATGTTGATGGGCAACACGCTGGCGATGCCGAAGATGACCACCAACACCAGAATCGACAGAAGCTCATTATTCATTGCAATCTGACTCCCCGCAGTCGGACGGCCCCGCAGGTACCGCCCTTGTTATTATTTTTTCGGGATGTGGCGCTACCGCACGCGTGTTCTAGCGACCGCTGAACACCGCCGGCCGGCGCTCGGCAAAGGCTGCCAGGCCTTCGCCAAAGTCGGCGCTTTCACAGGCTTGTCGGCGCAGTTCGGCAATCTGTTCCATCGCCTGCACCGGCATCGGTTGCAGGTCTTCAAGGATGCGCAGCTGTTCCTTGACCGCCGCAACCGCCAGGGGCGCCTTGCTGGCAATACCTTGCGCCAGCTCCAGCGCAGTCGCTTCCAATACATCGCTGTCGACCAGGCGGTTGACCAGGCCAAAGCGTTCCGCACGCTGCGCATCAAGCTTCTGCGCCGTGAAGAACATTTCCTTCAACACATGAATCGGCAAATTGTTGAAAAAGCGCAGCAAGCCGCTGGTGGTGTACGGCAAGCCAATATTCACGGGGGTCATGGCAAAGCTGGCGCTGGGGTCCGCGACGACCAGGTCGCAGCTCATCACCAGGTCCACCGCACCACCCCACACCGAGCCGGATACCAGGGCGATCACCACACCGGGATAAGCACGGATGCGACGTATGACCCGCTCCAGCGGCTTGCCGTAGGCAATCGGGTCGCGGTCGTGTTGCAGCTCACGAATGTCGTGGCCGGCACTCCACACCGACTGGCCGACTTCGCTGCCCAGGATCACCACCGGGATGCGTTGCGCCGCCAGGGTCTGCAGGCTCTCATCGAGTGACTGCAACAGTTGTGCGCTGAGTGCATTGCGTTGTGCGGGGTTGCTGAAGACCAGTCGCGCGATGCGCTCATCGACTGGGTGGACGGTCACGGTGGCAGTAGCAGCGGGATTCATTGTGCGGTTCCTGTTGATTGGGTGCAGGGGCTGTCGGCGGAGTCCTGGAACACGACCTTTGCGTCGAGCAGTGCGTTGATCGAGGCGCTGTCGAAGCCGGTTTCACGCAGGATTTCGACGGTGTGTTCACCCAGCAGTGGCGGTGGGCGGCTGGCACCGCTGGCAGTGCTGCCAAACACCGGGGTCACCACCTGGCGCAGGGCGCCGAGGGTCGGATGGGTAAGTGTTTCAGTCAGTTGGCTGTGCAGCACCTGTGGGTCGGCGAACACCTCATCGAGGGTATTGATCGGGCCTGCGGGTAATCCTGCGTCGACAAACAGAGCGGTCCATTCGCGTTTGCTGCGGGTTTTCAAGCGGTCTTCGAGAATATCGCGTAATTCATCACGACGTTCGACCCGCGCTTCATTGGTGGCGAACCGCGGATCGTCCGGTAGCCCGGGCAAATCCAGCAGTATGCACAGGCGCCCCCACATGGCCGAGGTAATCGGCGCCAGATTGAGCGGGCCATCCAGGGTCTGGAACACGCCATAAGGCGCAATCACCGAATGGGCGTTGCCGGTGCGGCGCGGCACATCCCCGAGGCTGAGGTAACGTTGGCCATGCACACTCAACAAGCCGACCAGGCTGGCCAGCAGCGAGGTGCTGACATGCTGACCACGCCCGCTGCGCTCGCGCTCCAGCAGCGCGCCCAGCACAGCTGTCACCAGCCACATGCCCGACGTCAGGTCGCCAATAGCGGTGCCGGTGCGCGTCGGGTCGCCATCGCCGAAACCGGTCAGGCTCATCAGCCCCGAGTAGCCCTGGGCGATCTGGTCGAAGCCCGGCCAACTGCTCATCGGCCCATCGGCGCCAAAGGCGTTGATGCTGCCCAGCACCAGTCGCGGATTGCGGGCGCTGAGCACCTCATAACCGAGGCCCATGCTGTGCAGCGTGCCGGGCTTGAAGTTCTCGATGACCACATCGGCGTCATCAATCAGTTGCTGGAGGGTGGCCAGCCCCTTGGGGTTGCGCAGGTCAATGCACATGCCGCGCTTGTTGCGGTTGCACGATAGATAGTAGGTGCTCACGCCCCGGTCAAAGGGCCCCCAGGTACGGCTCATGTCGCCATCGGGGCCAGACTCGATCTTGATTACATCGGCGCCCAGATCTGCCAGCACCATGGTGCAGAACGGCCCCGACAGTGCGCGACTCAGGTCGACGATTTTCACGCCTTGCAAAGCTTGCATAGGGTTCTCCAGTGAAGAACGCTTAGTGGGTTGTGGTCCGAGTCTAGGCGCCGTATCTCATAAACTAAAAATATGATATTCCTCTGATCTCATCGGAAAATCATATGGCTAAAGAGGTACCCATGGACCTGCGCCAATTGCGCTACTTCGTCAAAGTCATCGAGTGCGGCAACATTACCCGCGCCAGTGAAGCGCTGCATATTGCGCAGCCCGCAATCAGTCAGCAGATGCGCAATCTGGAACTGGATATGGGCATGCCGCTGCTCGAACGCAGCGTGCACGGCGTAGTCGCCACGGCGGCCGGGCAGACCCTTTACCGGCACGCCATCGAGCTGCTGCGCCAAGCCGATGGCACCCGGGAAATGCTGCGCCAGGACGCCGACTTCCCCCAGGGCAAAGTCTCGGTCGGCATGCCCTCGAGTACCGCACGCATGCTGGCCATTCCCTTGGCGCGCGCGATTGGCCAGCGATATCCCGGCATCAAGCTGGAGTTGATTGACGCCCCCAGCGCCGAACTGGGGCGCCTGATCACCGTGGGGCGGGTGGCACTGGCGGTGAACGTTGATGTGGTCGAAACCCGAGGCATGGCGTTCCAGCGGCTGTTAACTGAAACGCTGTATTTGGTGGCCTGGCCGGAATTTGAATTGGCCGAAGACCCGGTGTCGATTGAGGCATTGGCAAAAATGCCGCTGGTGCTGCCGTGTGCGCCGAATACCATCCGCAATCGGGTCGAGTTTGCCCTGCAGGAGGCCGGCCTCAAATGCGAGGTTGAGTTTGAAGCCAACTCCACCGACCTGTTGTTCTCAGCCGTCAAGGCGCAGTTGGGTGTCACGATCCTGCCGTGGGCAGCGGCCCACGCCGAGTTGGTGCAACACCGGCTCAAGCTGGCCAGGATCGATCATCGACTGTTCAAGCGCGATCTTTCACTGTGCTGGCATGACACGGTGGTCGAGAGCAATGCGGTACAGAAGGTCAAGGCAACCATCATTGAGCTGTTCGAGGCGTTCGGGCGCCAGCCGGGGTGGGCGGACGGCCAGTGACAAGAGGCTGGGGCTCGACGCGGGCCAATAAACGGTACCATTGCCGCGCCTGGCCCACTGATCGGTTCAAATGAAGGAACAGAAGACATGATCGAAACCCGCCTGCTGCGCCAGTTCATTGCCGTGGCTGAAGAGCTGCACTTTCATAAGGCGGCGATCCGCCTGCACATGGCTCAACCGCCGCTGAGCCAGGCCATCAACCGCCTGGAGGGCAAGCTGGGGTTCAGTCTGTTCAACCGCAGCAAACGCGGGGTAAAACTGACCCCGGCCGGTGACGCGTTCCTGCACGCCGCCTATAGCACCCTCAAGGAACTGGAGCTGGGCATCGAACACGCTCGCCAAGTGTCCGAAGGGATCGCGGGCAAGCTGACAGTGACCGCCGTGTCGATCACCTACTACGAGTCGCTGCTCAATAGCTTGCGCCGGTTCTGCGAACACTTCCCCAAGGTGCAATTGATCATCAAGGAGATGCCATCCTCCAGCCAGGCCAAGGCGATTGTGGCGGGAGAAGCGGACATTGCCTTCATGCGCAAATTGCCGATTTCGGCGCAAAACGTCGAGTCGCGCCTATTGTTGGATGAAGAGATCGTGATGGCGCTGCCCGCCCATCACCCCAAGGCGGGTGCTGGCCAGATCGATTTGCGGCACTTTGCTGGCGAAGACTTCGTGTTCACCCCCCAAGCCCTGGGCACTGGCTATCACAGCCAACTTATCGCCCTGTGTGAAGCCGCCGGCTTTTACCCCAGGGTGGTACAGGAGGCCGCGCAGATCCATACCTTGATCGGCCTGGTGGCCTGTGGCTTCGGGGTCGCGTTGGTGCCTGAATCGATTGCCCACTCAATCATGCGCGACAAGGTCGTGTTTCGGCGGATCGGCCCCGTGAGCGCGACCCCCAACCCGACAATCGGCCTGTATATGAGTTGGAACACCGACAACCCATCACCGTTGCTGGACAGTTTTATCGCCATGCTCGATTTCAATCCGGCCTCGGTGCCATCGACCAGGGGTTAGTCGTCGTCAAAGGTATCAGGCAGAGACTTTTATAGTATTTCCCAGCGGGCTAGCAGCGCCCCATCATCACCTAAAGCCTCGCTCGCCCTCCTCCCGTCACTGAGTTCTTATGCCTGCCGTCATCTACATTTTTTCACTGTGTACCTTCACATTCGGCTTGTCCGAATTCGTCGTCGCCGGCCTGGTATCGGCAATCTCCATCGACCTGAGCGAGTCCATCTCGCAAGTGGGCTCGGCCATTGCAGCCTACGCCCTGGGTGCGGCCATCGGCGCCCCGGTCATCACCGCCATGCTGGCCACTTGGCGCGACAAAACCGTATTGCTCCTGACCCTCGCCGTGCTGGCCACCGGCAGCGTAGTCATCAGCCTGGCAGCAGATATCGTGACCCTACATGGCGTACGCTTCGTTATCGGCCTGGCGCACGGTGTATTCATGGCCGTGGCCTCCAACGCCGCAGTCAAGCTGGTTGACCCGCTACGGGCCGGGCGTGCGCTATCACTGGTGTGGATTGGCCTGACCCTGTCGATCGCCTTTGGCGTGCCGATCGGTACCTTTTTCGGCAGCTACTGGTCATGGCGCATGGTATTCCTGGCGATTGGCGGCCTGGGCTTGATCAGCGCCCTGGGCCTGATACTGCTGATGCGCCAACCACCCGCCGACGCACTGCACAAAGACCACGGCCTGAAACAAAGCCTCGCCGCCCTGCTGCAGCGCGAACTGTTGATGGCTGCCAGCATCGCAATGCTGGTGAGCGTGGCGACTTTCTCATTTTTTACCTTTGTGTCGCCGTTCCTGCTGGAGATCACCCGCGTTCAACCACAAGTGCTGAGTTTTGCGATGCTGGTGTTCGGTGTCTGCTCCATCCTTGGCAACGTGCTGGGCGGTTACCTCGCGGATGCATTCGACGCCGACCGATGCCTGCTCGGCGGGTTGAGCGCATTGATGTTCAACCTCTTGGGTTTGTATGTGTGGGGCGACTCGATCATCGCCACCTTGATGCTGGTGGGGCTGTTGGGGGTGGTGTTCTTTGCCATTGTGACCCTGTCGACCCTGCGCTTGCTGCGCCTGGCACACCAGCATATTCCCCAATCCAGTGCAGTGGCTTCAGGGCTCAATATTGCCGCGTTCAACCTCGGCACTGCGCTGGGTGGCATCGGGGCAGGCTGGGTGATCAGCCAGTTCGGGCTGGCCTATATACCCATTGCGGGTGCCGGCGCGGCATTAGTAGCCATGGGCGTGCTTGGGCTGCAGATGAAGCCCAAAGCAGCCGTGGACGATTGAACAGTCCCTGCCACTCAACGGTCTTGTAGGCGCTGCATTGATTGCATTGATGATGACTATCAAACCGACCGGCCTGTTTAATTGCCAATGCTGGTTCCTATAATCGCCCCCACATTCTCCCCCGGCCTGGCTTCAGGCTGCATTCCCCCCGGATTTCAACACCATGCCAAGCGCCAGCCAGGCCCCTCGCAGCCTTCCCGAACATAATCAACAGAGTGTCAAACAGCAGTGGCTGGCGATTCTCTCCGTGGCCGTAGGTGCCTTCGCCCTGGTAACCAGTGAGTTTCTGCCGGTGGGTGTGCTCAATGATGTCGCCAGTGACTTGGGTATCACTGCCGGTCACGCCGGGCTGATGGTGACCCTGCCCGGCATCATGGCCGCCCTCGCCGCGCCTTTGCTGTCGGTCAGCATTGGCACCATGGACCGTCGCTATCTATTGATCGGCCTGACGCTGATCATGATCATCGCCAACTCGGTGGTGGCTTTTGCCAGCGACTTTGGCCTGCTGCTGTTGGGCCGCGTACTGCTGGGCATCAGCATCGGCGGCTTCTGGGCGACCGCCATTGCCCTCAGCGGCCGGCTGGCGCCCAAGGGTGTGGGCGTGGCCCAGGCGACTTCGATCATCATGGTCGGCGTGACCCTCGCCACCGTGCTGGGCGTGCCCGTAGGCACCTGGCTTAGCGGCCTGATGGGCTGGCGCATGACCTTCCTGGTCACCGCGCTGATGGGCGTCCCGGTCCTCCTGGCGCAGATATTTCTGCTGCCACGACTCAACCCGGAGAAAGCCATCCACATCCGCGACCTGCCCGCCTTGTTTATCAACCCCCAAGCGCGAATCGGATTGATCGCAGTATTGCTGATCGGCCTGGCGCACTTTGCCGCGTACACCTATGTGGCGCCGTTCTTCAAGCACAGTGCCGGCTTCGACGGCCCGACGATTGGCTCGTTGCTGTTGCTCTTCGGCGTGGCTGGGGTCGCGGGTAATATTTTTGCCGGCTTTGCCGCCAACCGCAGCGTACGTCACACCCTGTTGCTGGTGGCGCTGATGATCGGCACCAGCACCGCCCTGTTCCCCCACTTCGCCACCGGCATGACCGGCGCAGCCATGTTGATTGGGCTCTGGGGTTTTGCCTTCGGCGCCTTCCCGGCCTGCGCCAGTATCTGGATGTTTGTGGTGGCGCCCAAGGATGTCGAACGCGGCATGCCGCTCTTCGTCGCCCTGTTCCAGGTGATTATTGCCCTGGGTTCATTCTTTGGTGGGCGGATCGTCGACCAGTTGGGCAGCTCGGTGCTCCTGAGCCTCGCCACGGTGCTGGTAGGCTTGGGTTTTGTGACGGTGCTGGTGCTGGGACGCAATGTCAGCAACAGCCTTGCGGCCCAGCCCTGCTGAGCAGTGAAACCTGGCTCTCCCCTCAGGCGGGGGAGCCTACTCGATTTTACGGGACAGCCTGACTTTGGCTTTGCCGATGGGAAACTCTTGCGCGCCCGCCCTTAATGCCAGGGAAACCCGGGTGTTTTGCGCGTCAACCTTCACCAGCAGGTCTATGTCTTTTTGTTTGCCCAGTTTCTGGAAAACATCGAAGATTTCTTTTTCATCGAATGCGTCAATCCAGACGCCATACCGGCTGTTGCCATTGCGCCAATAGAACCCGCAGAACGTTGGAATGGCCCGTTTTACATAGTGATTGTCGAGTAGGGCCTTTCCGAAAAGATTCTCCTGCTCGCCGTTGTAGGCGCTGAATCCGAAATCTAGCCATTCGCCTTGCTGCAGCACAACGACAGGCCTCCAGCTGTATTTCTCCCGGTAGGTGTCGTAGATGTTTGCCGGGGGATAGCCCTGCGTGGCTATTTTTTGCCGGATATCGGCACTGAAGGTCTTATAGGATGGATCATTGAGCATGCGGTCTGCATAGCCGTCTTTGAACATGTACTGGGCATTGCTGTAGGCGCTCTCCTTGGTAAGGTTTGTGGCCTGCGCCTGAAAGACTCCCACTTCCTTCTGGTTTCCCGCCCCGCTCATCCAGAGCACCACCCTGCCCTGTGGCGCCAACCCCACGATAAACGTGCTGTAGGTGTCTTTTTTATGGGTGTCTTGATCAATAAAGCCCTCATCCAGGAGGCTCTTTATCTTCAGTGGGTCCAAGTTCCATTGGCCGCTATAGAACGTTCTCTCCACCAGCGAGTACCACGTGAATTCCAGTTGATAGGGCACTGCCTTTTTTTCCAGCGCCGTGGTCATGGTTCCGCCCGGACTCCCCCAACCGGTGTTCTGTGTGCCCCAGATCGCATCAAAACCGTAGGTAAAGCCCTCAGCGACCAGGGCGCCACGGTAAACCTCCATGGGGTATTCCTGTGGTGCAGAGACAGTTCCCGTCCAGCTATAGGTTTCAGGCATGTCTTTACTCTTGCACGCCGCCATGGAAAAACAGAACAAGACCGCAGCGATCACGGTTATCGGGCTTTTCAGTGTCACGCACTGCCACCTCATGATTGCCTCACAGGAACATCGCCAGCCACTGCACCGGCCTCTCCGGGAATCAGCACCATGCTCTGGGGCGAAGACAATGTAATCCCCATGTCCTGCAGGCGCGCAAGCAGGATGAACAGCAAGTCGCTGCGGGTGCCGGACACCGAGCGCGGGCTATTGACGTAGCCGCTGACCCCAATGATCAAGCCATCCCTGGCCAGGTCCTTGAACGTGACCGAAGGTGCGGGAGTGTCGAGAATCGCCTCGTGCTCGGTAAACGACTGCATCAGCAGTTCGCGAACCTTCAGTACATCGGTATCCAGCGGCAAGGTAAGGGTGATGCTCACCACACCGAGCGCGTTGCCCATGGTGACGTTGCGCACGTTTTGCGAGATGAACTGCGAGTTCGGCACAATCACCGTCGAGCGGTCGGACATCTGGATCTCGGTCGCCCTGACGTTGATCCGGCGAATATCGCCCTCCACGCCCCCCAGGCTGACCCAATCGCCGACCTTCACCGGCCGTTCGGTGAGCAGGATCAGCCCGGAGATGAAGTTCTGCACAATCGCCTGCAAACCGAAGCCGATGCCCACCGACAAGGCACTGACCACCCAGGTCAGGCTGGTCAGGTTGATCCGCAGGGTGGACATCACCAGCAGGCTCAACAACACAAAACCGAGGTAACCCACCAGGGTCACCAGGGACGCGCGCATGCCGGCATCCATGTTGGTTTCAGGCAGCAACCGCTCACTCAGCCAGCGCTTCAAGGTGCGCACGGCGAACAAGCCGACGACAAACATCAGCAGCGCAATGAGGATGTCCTGGGGAACGATCTGCAGGTTACCCAGGGTCTTGCTGGATTCGCCCAGTTGGCTGAAGCCCTGGAGCAACTCACTGGGGCTGGAGCCCGCTGGAAGGAAGGCCGCCATCACGGCGGTGAGCAACAGCAAGGTACGGCCGACGCCCGCCAGCACCGTGCACGCCTGGGCCTGGTGCCGTGGCGACAGCCCCAGGGCGTTGGCCAGTGCCAGGCCGCTGGGCTGCCTGGGCGAAAGCAGGGTTTCACAGACGTCACCAAAAAAGGCGATCAACAGGTAGGCCGTGGCTGCCACGACGCTGACCCACAACAGTTTGACGGTAAGGAAGTAGGCCAGGGACAGATACCCGGTGAACAACGCAAGGACAATCACCGCCACCCACATCGACGCGACAAAGGGCAACATGCCGGCGAGCCCACCCGGGCGCTGCAGCTCCAGTTTTTTGCGCACGTGGCGCACGCGCAGCAACGCGGCGATGAAGATCAGCGCGGTGGTCAGGGCGGTCAGGCCATTGAGCGCCACGGTCAGCGCCAGGCTGGCCCCCGTGACATTGTTGATCCGCTCCTCGGTCGCCACCAGCATCAACGCCACCGCCAGAATCGCCGGGAAAGGCCCCAGGGCACTGGCGATTTCATCGGCAATGGCCGGCAACCGCCAGGACGGGCGTGGCAGCATCAGCAAGGCGCGTCCAAGGCCGGCAATAAACGCACAGAATGTAGCCAGGGTGACTAGGTGATCGGACAGCCGGCCCAGGTTTTCACTCAGGACCGCATTGCTTTCCAAGCCCCAGCGCATCAGCGAGACGGCCCCCATGATCGTCAGGATCGACGATAAGCCTACCGCCACCGCCAACGTGCTGCGCCGCAGGCGCCCCTCCGGCAGCCAACGGATCATCGCCCAGGTAAGCAGATGCTCGAGCAGTCGCCGGCCGAAACTCCAGATCAGTACCGCCACCAACAGCGTGCTGAAGAACGCCCAGCGGTGCTCCGGGCTGATGGCACTCTTGAGGGCAACGATGCCTTCGGCCTTGAGGTTGTCCAGGCGCTGCAGGTCTTCAGCGGTGGGGCGGATCAGGGTCGACCAGAATGTGGGACTGAAGGGCGAATCGGTACGGGAGGTGACCTGGGAATTGAACAGATTGCGCCGCAGGTTGACGATCTGCGCGGCGAGTTCGCGGCTCGTCTGGCTCAGTTGCTTGGCGTGCTGCTCATCCTCAAGCAGGCTGTTCTTTTTTCGGGTCAGGGCATCCCGCTGCTCGGTGAGGCTCTGCGCCTCTCCCGGCTGGGCCGCGCCCAATACCTTGAGTTGATCGTCAATGCGCTCCATCTCGGTGGCGCGCACCGTGAGCAATGCCCCGGCCAGTTGTTGCACCTGCAGTGCGCCCTGTCGAAATTCCGCCAGCTTTTCGTCACTGGTACTGATGGGGACACTCTGGCGAATCAGCTCAAGCTGCTGGCCAAGCTGCTTGAGGTTGGCGTCTTCGGGCAACAGCGCCAGGCTGTCGACGACCTCTACTGGCGCCGGCGTGGCGGCCGCATCTGCCCATCCCGGCAGGCTGATAGCCATAACCATGGCCAGCAAGGCCTGGCAGATGACGCCCCTATAAATTCGCCGCATCAATTCACCCTTTTCTGTCTTTTTTCCATTGGCATTATGGACCGCCACGGCAGAAAGGAAATTCCGCCCTGGCGGTAAAAGAGTAGATGCGGCGTTTTCCTCTCAGTCAACCAGTGTGGCCCTGGGCGCCAATGCCCACGGCGCCTGCAAGCGCTGCGGGGTCTGGCAGGTTTTGCGCTTGAACACGAAGTTGCGGCACTTCTCGGCAAACTGCTGGCGGTTTTCCACCATATCCAACCGCATCTGTGCCAGCTCGTTTTCGCGGCAGCGCTCAATCTGCGCAAGGTTCATGTTCGATTTGCGCGCACGATGCAGGGCGTATCTTTCATCGGTCAACGCGTCGCTGGCCTGTTGCAGCAGCCATAAGCCAAATGCCCGTGGGCAGCGTGGGCCGATGTCCTGGACCATTCCCCAGTGCCGGGCCTGGAGGGCGCTGATCGGCAGGCATTCTTCGACAAGCTTGTGGGCGACTTCACTGCCGACCGCCCGAGGCAGGCTGTAGGTCCAGTATTCGGAGCCATACAAGCCCATGGTCTTGTAATGCGGATTAAGGACCACACCCGCCCGGGCGAAGACGATGTCGGCGGCCAGCGCCAGCATCACACCGCCGGCTCCGGCGCTGCCCGTCAGGCCACTGACCACCAGTTGCCGGGCCGTCAGCAGCTCGCGGCAGACATCGTCGATGGCCTGGATATTGGCCCAGGCTTCCAACCCCGGCACTTCGGCCGCCTGAATCACGTTGAGGTGCACCCCATTGGAAAAGCTCCCGCGCCCTCCCCTGACCAGCAGCACCTGGGTGTCACGAGCCTTGGCCCAGCGCAACGCCGCGACCAGCCGCTGGCACTGTTCAGTGCTCATGGCACCGTTGTAGAACTCGAAGGTCAGCTCGCCCACATGACCGGTTTCTCGGTAACGAATCGGCTGATACGCCATCTCGTCGAACCCTTGGTTGGCGAGCGAGCCGTCCAGCACCGGCACATCAGCCAGTTGCCCGGCTAATACATGGCGGGCCGGTAACTTGAAGGTTTCCTCGCCGGGCAAGGCCTTGCGCTTGAGCGAGCCGAGCCACAGGCTGTGATCGCCGGCCGCAACCAATACCGCGTCGTCCTGTACCGCAAGGATCTCGCCCGGCGTGCCGCGGCGCGCATCCAGGTGCGCGTCATACAGGTAATACTGCCCGCCGGCGAGGCTGGCCAACACCCCGGGCTGGCCGTCAGCGGCGTCGATACTGCGCTTGATAAACCGTGCGCAATCGTACCAACTGAAGGTGCGGTCAGCCTGCTTCATATTCGGCTGCAAACGCCCAGCGACGTCGGGCTGCGTGTAATCGAGGGGCGTGGGCACGAACCCCCTGGCGAATTTCTCCACCACATCGCGGATGCAAGAGATCGCCGCGTCACTCACCAGGCCGTTGTACAACTCGGATTTGCGCACGTCGGCGGGCATGTCGAACTCGCAGGTCGACCAGATCGGACCGGCGTCCATTTCCTCCACCGCCTGCAAGGCCGTGACGCCCCAGCGCCTGACTTGCTGGGTGATGGCCCAGTCCAGCGCGCTGGCGCCACGGTCGCCGACGATGCCCGGATGAATGATCACCACCGGGCGCTCAGGATTGCTCCAGAGTTGTTGCGGTACGCGGTCCTTGAGAAACGGACAAATCACCAGGTCCGCCGCCGATGCCTCGATCTGCCGACATACCGAGGCTTCATCGGTGAAAAGCACCACACTGGGCGCGTGCCCCAACTGGCGTAAGTCCAGCCAGGCCCGCTGGGTCAACCCGTTGAACGCCGATGACAACAACATGATCTTCAATGACTGCATGACTGACTCTTCCTTGAGAATGCATGGCCGCAGGCTCCTTGAGCCATCCTTGGCCTTATATGGAAGTGCAAGAGTAGAGGGAGTATCGGGGGAGGCAGATGATCGAGGTCAATCTTGTGTCAGCACATCGGCTTGATTTGAGTGGCGTGCATGTTAGCCAATGCACCCAGCTTGACCCGCTCAGCAGCTACCCGCCTGATCTTGCTGATGTACTGGTTGCTTGGGCTGCAGGCGTAGTCTCCTGACACCTTGTGACGGCTTTCTAAACGTGGGAAATACAAAAGCCGGGAGACAATCTCCCGGCTTTTTATTGATAAAAATCTGATCTCGCGCCAGCCCTGCGGGACTACGCCGGCAACGATCAGCTGGATATCGCTTGCGGCAGATGCTCACCCGGATACCCGGCTTCACTCAGCACCGTGAGCAGCGTGTGCGCATCCAGAGTGCTGTCAATCACGACCACACGTGTGGGCGGATCAGTTTTGATCTGGGCCTGCGGGTCTACGCCCAGCAGCACCCGGGTAACGGACCTGGCGCAGCCGCCACAGGTCATGTTTGGTATGAAAAAGCGCAGCATGTGGAACTCCTGAAGTTGCTCTGAAGAGTGAATGTGAGCCTTGCCAGCGCTTAAAAATGCATCTGCATCGCGGCGCGATGCTGGGACGAGGCGGCCGTATCCCCCCCAAACCGGGGGGGATTCTGAGGAGCCCTGGGGCGCAGTTCCATCGCCACGGCGGCTGTGCGCTGCGCCAAACCGGCAATGATCGGGCAATCCGGACGATCGTTGCCATGGCATTGCTCGGCCAACTGCTCAAGGGTTTGCGCCATGGCCTGCAGGTCAGCAATCTTCGCCTTCAACCCGGCCACATGGGACAGGGCCATGGCCTTGACGTCGATACAGCCGCGATCAGGGTCGCCCCACAAAACCAGCAACTCGGAGATCTGCCTGACCGAAAAGCCAAGGTCACGCGCGCGGCGAATGAAACGCAGGTTTTGCACATCCTGTGTACCGTAGTTTCGATAGCCGGCATCAGACCGGCTGACCTTGGGCACCAAACCAATCTGTTCGTAGTAGCGAATCGACTTAGCCGAAACGCCGGAGAACTTGGCTGCTTGACCGATATTCATCATTCTCTCCTCCTGAGGGAACCTATCAACTACTCACTGCAAAATCGGGAACTCACCTGCACACGGCGTATGAGTACGCTTGGCCGTGTCCTCAAACAATCACGCTCGGATGAGGTTCACTGGCCATTACAGCCTCCTCAATCGTGTTCAAACCCAAGCCTGATATCAGTGCTCATTCGCTAGGCGTGGCTTGGCCAATGCCGCCCCACCCACTGGCGCCTCGGCGCTGCTCTCTACTGTCATCGGTGCTCGGAAGCGCTTGAGCCGCAGTGCGTTGCCAAGCACGAAGATACTGGAGAGCGCCATCGCCGCCGCGGCGAAGATCGGCGACAGCAGCGTGCCGTTCAGCGGGTACAGAACGCCCGCCGCAACCGGTATCAACAACGCGTTGTAGGCGAAGGCCCAGAACAGGTTCTGCTTGATGTTGCGGATCGTCGCCTGGCTGAGGGCGATGGCGTTCGGCACGCCGCGCAAGTCGCCCGACATCAGCACCACGTCAGCGGCTTCGATGGCCACATCGGTGCCGGTGCCGATGGCAAGCCCGACGTCTGCTTCGGCGAGTGCCGGTGCGTCGTTGATCCCGTCACCCACAAAGGCAACTCGCGCCCCCTTGCTGCGAAACTTCTTCAGCGCCGCGACCTTACCGTCGGGCAACACCTCGGCCGCCACCTCATCGATGCCCAGTTGCCTGGCGATTGCCGCTGCCGTGGCCGCATTGTCACCGGTGATCATCGCCACCCTGAGCCCCAGCGCATGCAAGGCCCTGATCGCTTCGGGCGTGGTCTCCTTGATCGGATCGGCAACCGCGATCACCGCCGCCAGGCGGCCATCAATCGCCGCATAGAGCGGGCTTTTGCCTTGCTCGCCGAGACGCCGGGCAGTCGACTGGAAGCCCGTCACATCAAGGCCCAGTTGCGTCATGAACCGGTCGGCCCCCACAGAGACCGTGCGCGCGGCGACCTTCGCCGTCACGCCAAAGCCCGGTACGGCGTCGAAGGCCTCAATCGGTGCAAGCGTGATGCCCTTGCTCTTTGCCGCGCTGACAATCGCTTCGGCAATCGGATGTTCGGAGCGTGTCTCCACCGCCGCGACAAGTGCCAATACTTCGTCGTAGTCAAAGCCCTCGGCGGGAACCAGGTCGGTCAACTCAGGCCGGCCCTTGGTCAGCGTGCCAGTCTTGTCGAGGGCGATAATCGACACATCGCGTAGCGCCTGCAATGCCTCGCCCTTGCGGAAAAGCACCCCGAGCTCGGCTGCGCGGCCCGTGCCGACCATGATCGAGGTCGGCGTGGCCAGCCCCATGGCACAGGGACAGGCAATAATAAGCACCGCTACCGCGTTGACCAACGCGAACGTCAGCGCCGGCGTCGGGCCAAAAATCAGCCAGACCAGGAAGGTCACCGTGGCCGCCGCCATCACCGCCGGGACAAACCACATCGTGACCTTGTCCACCAGTGCCTGGATCGGCAGCTTGGAGCCCTGCGCCTCTTCCACCAGGCGAATAATCTGCGCGAGGACGGTGTTGGCCCCCACTTTGGTCACCCGGAAACTGAACGCACCGGTCTTGTTGATCGTGCCGCCAACGACTTCGGCGCCCACGCTTTTGGACACGGGCACCGGTTCGCCGCTGATCATGCTCTCGTCAACGTACGAGGTGCCTTCAATCACCTCGCCGTCGACCGGGACCTTCTCCCCCGGACGAACGAAGACAATGTCGCCGGCCGTCACCTGATCAAGGGCAACTTCCAACATTTCGCCCTTGCGCTCCACGCGCGCGGTCTTCGCCTGGAGACCGACCAGCCGCTTGATCGCCTGTGAGGTTCGCCCCTTGGCGCGCGCCTCCAACGTGCGGCCCAGCAGGATCAGGGTCACAATCACCGCTGCGGCTTCGAAATAGACGTTGGCGGTGCCCTGCGGCAGAACCTCGGGAATAAACGTCGCGACCAGCGAATAACCGTAAGCCGCCGCGGTGCCCACAGAGACTAGCGAGTTCATGTCTGGCGCCCCTCGCAGCAACGCCGGTACGCCTTTGCGGAAAAACCGCAGCCCTGGGCCGAACAACACGAGGGTGGCCAGCGCGAACTGTACATACCAGTTCGTCTGCTGCCCCATGACCCCCATCACCCAATGGTGCATGGCAGGGATAAGGTGCGAACCCATCTCAAGGATGAAGACCGGCAAAGTGAGGAGCGCTGCAATCAACATGGAGCGCTGCAACTCCCGAGCTTCGCTGTCGCGCCGCGCGGCATCCTGGTCGCCCTCGCTCGGCGACTCGGCGGACAAGCGGCGGGCCTTGTAGCCGGCCTGCTCCACTGCTGCTTCAAGGTCTGCCGTGGAGACTGCGCCGCCCAAGTGGCGCACCCGGGCACGCTCGGTGGCCAGGTTAACCGTGGCTTCGAGCACGCCGGGGATTTTAGCCAGGGCCTTTTCGACCCGACCCACACATGACGCACAGGTCATGCCTTCTATCGCAAGATGAGTCGTCTCTTCACGCACGCTGTAGCCTGCGCTCTCGATGGCACGCACCGCCGCCTGGGGATCGGGCGCCCCGGTGAAGGTGATGCTGGCATGCTCGGTGGCAAGATTGACGGCGGCCGTGTGCACGCCAGGCACCGCTTTCAGCGCGCGCTCGACCCGACCGACGCAGGATGCGCACGTCATGCCCTCGACCGGCAGACTCAGGCGCACCTCCCGCGAACTGGATGGGTTGGACCCCTGCTGATGGGAAACCGTAGCCATTGCAATACCCCTTGAATGTTACTGATGAAGCAAGCCTGAAGCTTCCCATGATGGAAAGGTCAAGGCTTTTGCATCATCTGTTTCGCCAGGTTGGCGGTTGGTGTGACAGCTGGACTGCGGATGACGTTACCGCACGCAGATCGTAAGAGCCTGCGCGCGGACCTTGAGCGATACCGGCAACCGCTCTAGACCGGCCTCTGATGAGTTCGACTGCCATCAAAACCACTGAGCCTGAGGCTCTGAGTGCATGATATCTTCACCCCTCCAACGCTGGTTTTTCCAGTTCAGTCTCACCTCACCAAGGGCAACCCATGCCGGCGATTATTCGCGTTGCTGTACCGGAAGATGCACAACGCCTGCCTGCCATCGAAATTTCCGCAGCTCAAGCCTTCCGCATGATTGATGGGTTGAGTTGGCTGGCTGAATCCCCCCCGATGTCCGTTGAGCAACATCGCCAACGTATCGCGCTCTCGACCTGCTGGGTCGCCCTGGACGCCGAAAACCGGCCGCAAGGTTTTCTCAGCGCTGCGCGCCACGGCAATGACTTACACATCTATGAGTTATCCGTGATGCACGCGGTGCAGGGACAAGGTTGGGGGCGGCGTCTGGTTGAGGCCGCAAAGGACTATGCCCGCGCCAACAGACTGAGTTTCGTAACGCTCACGACATTCACGAGCGTGCCATGGAACGCCCCCTTTTATGCCCGCCTGGGATTCCAGATCAAAGCCACCGCAGACCTGGATCAGAGGCTAGCGGCCTTATTGAGCGAGGAGTACCAGCACGGATTCGCGCCGGGCAGTCGGTGTGCCATGGCATGGCCAGTGGCTTAAGGCGTTTACGCTGTAAACGTCCCGCTGACACTCCTTGTGAACAAGCGGGGACGTTTTTATCGTCACCGATGAGCTCTTAGCGTAGTGACGGTGATGGCTTCACCGTTTGCTGGGACGGGAGATACCTTGATATTTCGATTACATCCGTACGGACGGCGGACGGCTGACCAGCAAGGTTGCGGGCATAGCTGCACAATGTGATGGGGAGCTGTGACACCTGGTAAGGGTTGCCGCCGTTGGCCAATGCATAGCGGACGTCGTCGATGTCTTGGCACAAAGCCCGTTCTGAAGCATCCACGTAGAAGTAGTGATGGGTGAAGTCTGTGGTTTGGTCGTCCCAGTTGACGTTGTAGCTCAGGCTGATCTGCGGTGTCGGCGTTGGGGCGGTCAAAAATACGGAGTGTGTGAAAACATTGTGGAGCAAGGCTGGCGTCAGGGGCTCGCTGCGGTTTTGTATCCCAATGATGCACAACACATGGGCCCCCAGCGCCGGCCCGATCGCCTGGTTGATGTAACCATCCGTTGACGCTACGGCGTTGTGATAGTCGCTGGGAGATCGACACTCCCTAACCTCGCGCACGGCCTTGAATCGATAGTAGGGATCGTTGACCGAGAATCTGATGTTCCACGTGGGCCAAATACTGAGCCCGTTCACACCCTGCTGCAAATGCACGTAGGGGTTGAGTTTCCAAGGCTCTTCAAGGACGAGTTCGACGGATTTCAGTTGGCAGTCCCGCGTGTTATTCAAGAACTGGCCATCGACAAAACAATGATGAAGGTCGTTCGCTGGATAGCTATAGTTAAACTTGGCCGCTTCACACGCGGAGGTATTCAGACAGTTGCTGAGGATGTCCTTTTTGATGACAGCAGCGACCTTGCTGACAATGCCAGTAATTTCGTTGGTACCCCGATCGAGCATCGGGCTCCCGGAGCTTCCGTACTGAAGGTCTTGGCAACGGTTTTTCATGGCGCCAGGAAATACACCGGGATGCTCGACAAAGCTATTTGTTGCCGTTTCCTTGCACGCACTCATGCGTAAGCCTTTTTGGCGAAACCCGGTCGGGGATCCGACATTGATGACCTCCCGCTCTCCAGTGTGCTGATGAGCCGCGAGCTTGAGTGGCATGACCCCCTCTGCAATGAGGGCAGCCAATGGCGCATCAAGCTCCAGAACCGCCAGATCAGTGCCGACCATACTGCTCCAATGCGCTGTTTTAATGCGAAATTTCCGGTGTTGCGCGGGAGTATCGTGGAAATAGTTGAAGGTGATGCTCGCCTCTACGGTTTGGTTGATAGAAGCCGTGCCGTAGCTGAAGTAAACACAATGCCCACTCGTCAATACATAGGCGGGGCCAACGGTTTTATTCTGCCGGTCGCGAGTATCCAGCAGAACCGCATTGCAGCTTTGCCCGATTGCATTTTTCATAAGTCCAATGCCGGACCACAGCCCATAGCGCAGGTCGTGGTTCTGCAACGCCACAGACGGGTCCTGTTCGGTCAGTCCTTCAGCCAGATCCCTGCCGTGGGTTTGTCCGGCAATACAAGAAACCAAAAGAAATAGAAAGGGGATAAAACAACGGGTCAGCATGATTGAGCCTCGAAGTGTTGCAACAGTGATTTGCGCTGAATTTACTCGGCACTTCTCACTGATGTGACATATCGGGTTGCTACAGTGAACGACCGAGGAAGTACTCATGCACGTGCCAACAACGCCCGCGTGAAGTCGTCACCACCAGAGACCGGCCGTCAATGTTGCAAGGGTGTAGTCTTGGCCTACCGGACGGCTGCATCTGAAAGCGCCCTGCTTCCAGCCTTCTGAAGGTTGGGCTCAGGGCGAGATGTTCAGCAGATGATCCACAATCGCCGCTCTAGTTCAAACTCATCCGGCGCGAATTGCCATTTCTGAGAGTGCCATCGCGAGCTCCTGAACAGAGTCAGGGCCAGAACGGTGTGGTGACCAAATATTGATGTCGGTGCTCGTTCATAAAGCGGCATTTCACTTGAGCTCCCTGACGAAGCGCCGCGCTGTATTTTTGATACGTCGCGCTTTTCTCCCAAGCGCCGCATTTGGGCTCGCAACCGTAAAATCTCGCTTTTGGCTTCGAGCAGTTCGTTGACCTGTTTCTCGACTTTGTCAGAAAGCACGGCGTTGACCCGTTTGTAGACACGGTGGGTCATTGGGCGCTCAGACCCTATCCCTCCACTACAACCAGGCAGGTGCCAGGGGCGGTAACACACCACAAAAGGCTCTATTTCAATAAATAATTATTGTAATACAGTAATTTCTTGTGCAAAAATCGAGCTCCACCCATCAAAAAGGCTTAAAAAATGCCCATTAACCGCCTTGCTTCCTTTAGCCAGCGTATGGCTGCTCTAACACTGACGCTCATAGCCTGCATGCTCATCCTCAATGCCGCACTGTGGGTATTTCCGATATTGGGGTCAGACGATGGATTAGGGCTTGGATTTTCCCTGAGCGGAGTGATGTTGACCCAACTCGCGGTAAAAATCGAAGTGCTCGCCTGGTGGCAAATACTCGGCGCGATCGTCATCTCCAGCGTGCCTTTGATCGCCTTGGCCAGCGGCCTGAATCACCTCCGCCGCCTGTTCCAGGGGTATGCCCGGAGCGAGTATTTCTCCAATAATGCTGCCGTTCACTTAGGGAAAGTTGGAAGGGGGGTCATTCTTTGGGTGGTTTCAAGTTTCATATGCACACCAATATTGAGTATTCTGGTCACCTTACATGCTCCACCCGGTCAACGCTTACTTACCATCAGCTTTACACCAGCGGACTTTATCGCTCTCTTTCTCGCCGGATGTATCGCGGTGATCGCGCGAATTTTGGCACAAGCGAGTGAAGTAAGTTCCGAAAATCAAACCTTTGTGTAAGGCCAGCATAATGACGATCATTATTGAGTTAGATGTAATGCTAGCAAAACGCAAAGTTAAGTCAAAAGACCTTGCCGCCGCAATTGGTATCACCGAACAAAATCTATCCCTATTAAAGCAAGGCAAGGTCAAAGGGGTACGTCTAGCTACACTTGAGGCGATCTGTGCCCATTTAAGTTGTCAGCCTGGAGATCTCCTAGTGTACCAACCGGAGCCACATGTTTCTGTTGTCGTCTAGCAAATGCCCACCACGGGAGATCAACTGCGAGTTAGAGTCTGGTACGCGCTCAAAACACGCCAACTTCCAGCATTCACTTTCTGAATAGTTGTGATTTGGAGTTTGCAGACTATTTTGGATACGACCGGCTCAAAATAGCTACTGTTTATTGTTGGAAGCAGCAGCCCAGGCCGCGTCGAGTGCTGCTGCATGGGAAAGGGTCAAGGAAAACCCAAGTGGAATGAAGTCGGATCAGCCTACCGGCGCCCACCCTGCTCCGTGGGTGCCGGTGAGTCCGACGTAAAATCCTATTCTGCGTACCTCCACCGTGAATGGCTTAGGCGGGACAAGCCTGCCTGCAATGCAAACGCAACGATCACGGTAGAGGGGGCGGAAAAGCGGCTCAGCTCACCGCCTGCAAACATCAACGCCAGTCCCAGTGCTGTAGCCCCAAACCATGCGGTCAAACCCACCGGATTGAAGGCTGCCACCCGCTCAAGCGCCTTCACATCACTGTGCTCGCAGAGGATCTTGGCCAACGCCACGCCGACCCAGGCCACCACGAAAATCCCCTGATACGCCAACGCTTTGAGGAGGTAGGCAAACACATCCGCCAGCATCAACCCATAGACGATCACACCGACCACTATTGCCCACATCAGGTATGAACCGCGCGCGCCAAAACGCCCGAAGAACGCCTGCATATTCAGCGTCGCCAAGTAGTAATTGGCGGTGTTGATCCGGGTTTGCGTAGCCCAGACGAACAGCAACCCCCACAGGCCCATCAACTGCAGAATCGCCATCACTACTGACACTTCGCTCAGCGCACCTTCATGGGGAATGCTACTCACCAGATAGATCCCCGCCGCGCCGTTGAGCAGAAACGTCACCGCGTAGAATGGCATGCCAAAGTTCCAGCGACCGTGGTATTCGGCGTCTTCAGGCTTGCCAAAACGTGCGTAGTCAAAGGTGAACAGCATCAGCACCCAGACGCCCATGTAAGCGACAAAGCAATCCCACCAGCCGAATGCACTCGGTGTTGCCGGGCCGAAATCCAGCCATTGAGGCTGGTAGCCATACCGGCTGATCGATAGCCCCACCGCCACCAGCAAACCTGCGAGGTACACCGGGAGCAACACGCCGTTGAGCTTGTCCAGCCAGTGCTGCACGCTACCCAGTATCAGCGGCACGCTGTAGAGCACCACTACCAGTGCGGCAAGCGGATAGGCCAATTGCGGATAGAGGTGGTTGAGCGCCACGGCGATCACCGAACCTTCAAACACTGCGTAATAGATTGCGGTCGAGAAGAAAATCAGCGTCGCCAGACACGCCCCGGTGCTGCCGAACAGTAGTCGTGAAAACAACGCCACCGACAGACCGCTGCGAATCGCAAAGCGGCTGAGCACGCTGTTGATCAGTCCATAGCTGATCACCGACAGGACCATGCCGATCAGCGCATTGCGCGTACCGAACGACAACGCCAATGACGCACCCACGACGATGTAAAACATCGCACTGCACACCGCCCACCAAGCCATAGTCAGGGATAATCGCCCCATGCGTGCTTCGGTCGGGACGGGCTGATGGGCCGGGTCTTGCCCGATTTGATTCGATTGCGATAAAGCAGCCATATGCGTGAACTCCAAAACCAGTCAAAGGTTGAAGCGCGGGCAGCCGTCACCGCACCGAAGTACGGCGTTGGCATACCGTTTGGCATGGCCCGCGCTATGCGGCGGGCAGGATCAGGAAGGGAACAGCTTGCTCAGGCAGCTGAGTTTTTTCTTATAGGATCGTCGTGCTTCCAGCGCCTCTTCGAGGGTCACCGCAACAAAGCGGGCTTTCTGGTTGGGTTGCATCTGGCCGATCAAATCGAGGTCGGCGCTAATCACTGTGCCAATCATCGCGTAGCCACCACCGGACACCGCATCACGGTGCAACACAATGGGTTCAAGCCCGGCGGGCACCTGGATCGAGCCGATCGGGTAGCAACTGTCGACGATGTTCGACGGATCGGAACCGGCGCCGAATGGCTGCTCGCGGGGCTGAAAGCTCAGCGCGCTGCCACCCTTGAAGCGATAGCCGATGCGGTCCGCTTCCGAACCGACCGTCCACGGTTCGGCGAAAAAGCTCTGCGCCGCCGACTCGGTCAAACGGTGGTAGTACAAACCGGGCACTACCCGCAGGGTGATTTCGCCCCCCAATGCTTGCCGTAACGCCATGGGCAAACTGGCCCCGGCGAGCCCCTTGCCACTGGCGATACCGACCGGCAATTCGTCCCCCGCGATCAGGCGTCGCCCCTGAAAACCGCCGAGCGCACCGAGCGCATAGGTGGATCGACTGCCGAGCACCACCGGCACATCAATGCCGCCGGCCACCGCCACATAAGTGCGGGCACCGGCCTTGGGAAAGTCAAAGCGCAGCACTTGCCCGGCCTTCACCGTGAACGCGGTGTCGTGGTGCATTTCCACGCCATCGACCCGTGGCGTCATGTGCGCGCCACTGACCGCCACCAGTGCATCCTGCTGAAACTCCAACTCAGGGCCCAGTAAGGTGCACTCCAGCGCCGCCGCTCCTGCGGGGTTGCCGACCAATTGATTGGCCACGCTCAAGGCGTATTGATCAAGCGCGCCGGACGGCGGAATACCCAAGTGGTAATACCCTTCGCGGCCAAGGTCCTGCACAGAAGTGGCGAGGCCGGGTTTGAGGACCTTGATCATGCCAATACCTCCTGCAGCGACTTGGGATAGCCGACAGGATCGGCAAGGAACGCGTCCAGCGAAAACTCGACCGGTCGAATCCGCAGCTCGAAGCAACCGGCTTCCACTTCGGCGACCGCGTGGTCGTAGGCTTCGCGGTCCATCGGTTTGAACTGCACAATGTCGCCTGGACGGAAAAACACCATGTGTTCTTTCAGGTACGCAAGGTTCTGTTGCGGGTCGTAGATCGGCGCGGGCGTAACGCCAAACATCTGATAGCCGCCGGCGCCGCGCACCGAATAAATGCATCCAAAGCACCCCCCGTGGCCAAGGGTCAATTTTGGCGTGTCGGTGCGCGGGCGCAGGTATTTAGGCACTTGCAACTGGCGCTCACGCTCAACCATCTGGAACATGAACGGCAACCCGGCAACGAAGCCCACCATCGAGACAAACCACGGTGCGCCACTGTGGGCCGCGATGAATGCATCGACGTCGGCCAGGCCGTTGATGCGTGCGGCGTATTCCAGGTCCGTGGCGCTCGGATCTTGATGGCGGTCGCGAAAACGCATCAGGGTTTCGTGGGTCCAGGGATCGTTATAGAGCACGGGGATCTCGATGATCCGCGTCTGCAACGTGCGCTCCGCGACGGCCCCGGCCTCGGCGATTTGTACCGCTTCGAGCAAGGAGTGAGGGGCGATGCGATCCGGGTCGAAACGAATCTGGAATGATGCGTTAGCCAGGCAGATATCGAGCACACCATCCAGAGCCAACCGTTCCACGGCGCGGGTGATGGCCAGTCCTTTGAAGAAGGCGTCCAAGGACATGCTGTCACTGACTTCGGCAAACAAATGTTCATCAGCGCCAAAGCTGTAGCGGACGGGAGTACTCATGATTCGCCTCCATTGCCGCGCTCGGCCAACCAGGTTTCCAGCGTGCCCGTGTGAAAGTCGGCGTTGTGCAACCAGGGTTGTTCCAGCAATTCGCCGTGCAACGCCAAGGTGTTGGCCATGCCGGTAAGCGTGGTGTTTGCCACCGCGACTCGCGCTCGGCCTAGGGCTTCAGCGCGATCCGCGCCGTGAACAATCAGTTTGGCCAGCAGCGAGTCGTAGTACGGCGGCACGCGATAGCCTGGATACAGATGCGTATCGACGCGAATGCCCTCGCCGTTCGGCCAGATCAGCTCCTCGACCAGGCCTGGACTCGGGAAGAAATCCCGCGCCGGGTCTTCAGCGTTCAGGCGCATTTGCAAGGCGGCGCCGTTGAGTCGGATGTCGCTCTGCTTGAAGCCGAGCGGCTCGCCGCCCGCGATGCGTAACATGGCCTGGACCAAGTCGATGCCGGTGATCAGTTCACTGACCGGGTGCTCCACTTGAATCCGCGTGTTCATCTCGATAAAGAAGAACTCCCCAGTGGCGTCGTCATACAGGTACTCCAGAGTACCGGCGCCCTTGTAGCCCAAAGATTCGGTCAGACGCACGGCGCTTTCGCAGAGGGTCTCTCGTTGCTGCTGGCTGAGGGCTGGCGACGGCGCCTCCTCAAAGATTTTCTGCCGGCGCCGTTGCAACGAGCATTCGCGCTCGAACAAATGCACGGCGTGATGACCGTCGCCCAGTACCTGCACTTCAATATGCCGGGCCTTACTGATAAACCGCTCCAGGTACACCGCTCCATTGCCAAACGCCGCTTGGGCTTCGCGCTGGGAACGGGGGAACTCTTCACTCAATTGCTCGGCATTTTCCGCCAGCCGAATACCGCGCCCGCCGCCACCGGCCGAAGCTTTGATCAGCAGCAGGAAACCAACGGATTCGGCAGCCTTGAGCGCCGATTCAACGTCGAACAGTTCACCCGGCGAACCCGGCACCACCGGTACGCCAGCGGCTTGCGCCGTGCGCCGAGCCTCAGCTTTATCGCCCATGCGCCGGATCGTCTCCGCGCTCGGGCCGACGAAAATGGCACCGGCAGACACGACTGCTTCGGCGAAATCGGCGTTCTCCGACAGAAAACCATAACCGGGATGCACTGCGTTGGCGCCCGTGGATTTCAAGGCACCGAGCAAGGCTTCTACGTTCAGGTAACTTTTGTCAGCACGGGCCGGGCCGAGAATGTGCACTTCATCGGCCATGCGCGCCGCCTGGGAGTCGACGTCCGCCTCGCTGCACGCCGCCACGGTGGGAATCCCGAGCGCCTTGGCGGCACGAATAATCCGCACCGCGATCTCGCCACGGTTGGCGATCAGTAATTTATGAATACCTTGGGTCATGATCGCGCCCTCACTCGACGTCGAGTGTTGCGATGACTTGACCCGGCTCCACCGGATCACCGTCTTCTACCACGAATGCGCTGAGACGACCGGCCGTCCCGGCGGTCAGTTCGGAGAACTGCTTCATGACCTCGATCAGGCCAATCACCGTATCGGCGCTGACCTGAGCGCCCACTTCGACGTAGTTCGCCGATTCCGGAGTCGCTTTGCGGTAGAAGGACCCCGGCAACGGGGTGATTACACTGTGTTCGGCCATGTCTGTTCCTCTTGGAATAGTTGTAGAAAGGCAGGCAAAAAAGTACCTGGGTGGGCAAACCCAGACGTGTGTGTGCCAAGTATTTTTATTCGGTCTCAGCGCGGTGATCGGACCTCTATACACGCGTCATCGAGGGCACGACGGGTTGCTTCGACCAACGCCAGGGCGCCCGGCGTATCGCTGTGCAAACAGATGGAATCGAATTCAATCGCCAGGTCCTCGCCCTCGACGGTGCGCACCACGCCCAGTTGGCAAGCACGCAGCACTCGCTCGGCGACCTGGATCGGGTCGTAAGCCCGCACGTTGCGGGTGAAGACAATGGAGCCGCTGAGGTCGTATTCGCGGTCGGCGTAGAACTCGCGAATCACTGGTTGGCCAAGGTCCGTGGCAATCCGCCAGATCACGGAACCGGGCATGCAATACAGCAGCAACTCCGGCTCCAGACGCTGGAGGTTCTCCACCAGCAAAAGCGCAGCCTCTTCGTCCCGGGCCAGGTGCATGTAGAGCGCGCCGTGGGGCTTGATGTGTTGCAAGGCTACACCCTGAACCCTGGCTAGCTCACGCAAGGCGCCTAACTGATAGAGCATGTCATCGACCAGTTCCTGGGCCGGCGCATTGATGTGCCGACGGCCAAAACCAACCAGGTCGCGAAACCCCGGATGCGCGCCGATAGCCACACCCAAACGCTTGGCATGCTCGACGGTACGTCGCATGGTACTGGGGTCGCCAGCATGAAAACCGGTGGCGATGTTGGCCGAACTGATAAAGCCCATCAGCTCATTGTCGACGCCATCGCCGATGGTCCAAGGGCCAAACCCTTCGCCCATGTCCGAGTTGAAATCTACTGCCTGCATGACGCTTGCTCCCAACGCTTGTGACTTCTTGCAGGCCACGTTAGATTCCTCCTCTCCCCCTTGGGAAGATCTATTATCAGATAGGCTGTCTTCTGAAAAACAGATACGCGCTCACCAGGAGAGCCTATGTCACTGACCCTGCGCCAGATTCGCTATTTCGTCGCCACCGCCGAGATCGGGCAAATTTCTCAAGCGGCGATTCAGTTAAATATTTCCCAATCGGCCGTGACCACGGCGATCAAGGAGCTGGAAGGCATCCTCGGTACACTGTTGTTCCAGCGCTCGGCCCAGGGCATGAGCCTGACCGATGCCGGGCGGCACTTTTTGAATCGGGCCTACGTGATTCTGCGCAGCGTCGATGATGCGCTGAACAGCCCGTTGCCGGACATCCGCGCCAGTGGTGTATTGCGCTTGGCGGCAAGCTACACGGTGATCGGCTACTTCTTGCCGCACCACCTGCAACGACTTGAGCACTGGCATCCGGACGTGGCCATCGAAGTGCACGAACAAGAACGCACGGCCATCGAGCAGGGTCTGTTGGAAGGTCGATTCGACATGGCAGTGGTGCTCACCGCGAACCTGACCCACCCGGACATCGTCTCGGAGACGCTCTTCAACTCCGAGCGCCGGCTATGGCTGCCCAGCGGCCATGCCCTTTGCGAGCGCTCGGCCGTGAGCCTCGCCGATGTGGCGCAAGAGCCCTACATTCTCCTGACCGTCGACGAAGCCGAACAAAGTGCAATGCGTTACTGGGAACTCGCAAACTTTCAGCCGGACGTCAAAGTGCGCACCAGTTCCGTCGAGGCGGTGCGCAGCATGGTAGCCAATGGTAACGGCGTTGCGATCCTCTCAGACCTGGTACACCGCCCCTGGTCGCTGGAAGGAAAGCGCATTGAAACCCTGACCATCTCCGATCAGGTGACCCCCATGAGCGTCGGCCTGGCGTGGCATCGCGAACGCGAATTCAGCTCGGCGATGCACGCATTTCGAAATTATTTCCACCACACATTTTTAACGCCCCAACAGCATTTCGCCCGACGCTGAAAACTTGCGACCCTATCGTTGGGCATCCGTTTGATCACTAGGTACTCAAGGGAGAACGCTGTGGACTTAAGGATAGAGATAAATGAAGCGCCTCAAGAGGTCGACTACCAAGAAATTTTGGCTCCGTTACGCGAATATAACCAAGCAAAAACGGGGCTCATCAGCACTGAAAAACTTGCGATTTTAATCAAGGATGACCTGGGAGCCACGCAAGGTGGGCTCTACGCAAACATTTCTGGGCAGTGGTTATTCGTTGATTTGCTGGTCGTACCTGAAGCTGCCCGAGGGCAGGGATTGGGCACGAAGTTGATAAACATGGCGCAAGAGCTGGCACGTAAAAAAGGCTGCCAAGGTATCTGGCTGGATACATTCTCTTTCCAAGCCCCGGACTTTTACCTGCGACTCGGCTTCAGCATATTTGGAGAGCTTAAGGATTACCCAGTCGTTGGATACAACCGGTTTTTTATGCAGAAGCGATTTGACCTCAACGACAACCCGAGTCACATCGAACCTTGAGGCGATGAAAGCAAGAACCTAAGCAAGGTGTGCTACCCGCACGCTTACCAACAAGCTTCAATCAATGCGGCATGCCCGGCCAGAATGTCGTGGGCGGTGCTGGCCAACCCGCCCCTGTTGCTTTCCTCAGGCAAAACGCTCCCACTCAGGGCCATCTGTGCGCTGAGTAAGCCCCCTCTCATTCATAATTACCATCCGCCTTCGTTCAAGCGATCTCAATCCAGAACAGTAAACCCATGTGTCCGAACTCAAGGGCTCAATGGATCGTCGACCACGCCGGGATGACGATGCATAACAAACGCGTGCGCTTCTCTTCCACGGTGGATCCGTTCAACTTGCCGGGCGTGAATAAATCATAGGAAAGCAAACCAATTCGCCCAAGGGTTGAGGCAAACAGATCTGATGATACTCGATGAATAAGGGCATCCATCCTGCAGCCAGAACGGGGGCGGCCTGTGATTTCACTCGATCTTCGCACCGGATGGTGCTGGATTTCAGTGATTCCCGCCGCAACGAAAAAAGGACCCGAAGGTCCTTATTTCAATCACTTGCAGAATTCAGTGGAGCTCTGCAGTGCTATGTTTGGAGCGGGAAACGAGACTCGAACTCGCGACCCCGACCTTGGCAAGGTCGTGCTCTACCAACTGAGCTATTCCCGCGTCTTGGTGATGCGCATTCTATAGAATCCTCACCACCCGTCAACCCCTTGATTCAAAAAAGTTTTATTTCTTTTCCACGGTCGTGCGCAGATGGGGCCAGGCAGCGCGCAGGTATTGCAGCATGGACCACAGGGTCAGGCCGGCGGCGATCAGTAGCAAGGCATAACCCAGCAGCACCCAGAAGGTGAAGTTCGACGGGTTGGCCAGCAGGATGACCAGCGCCAGCATCTGCGCAGCGGTTTTCCATTTGCCCATGTTGGACACGGCCACGTGGGCGCGTGCGCCGATTTCGGCCATCCATTCGCGCAAGGCGGAGACGACGATCTCGCGACCGATGATCACGGCGGCCGGCAGGGTCAGCCACAGGTTGCCGTGCTCCTGCACGAGCAGCACCAGCGCCACCGCAACCATCAGCTTGTCGGCCACGGGGTCGAGGAACGCGCCAAACGGCGTGCTTTGCTCCAGGCGTCTTGCCAGGTAGCCGTCCAGCCAGTCGGTCGCGGCCGCGAAGGCAAAGACCGAACTGGAGGCCATGTAGCTCCAATCATAAGGCAGGTAAAACAGCAAAATGAAAATCGGAATGAGCAGGACGCGTAGAACGGTGATCAGATTAGGGATATTCATCGGCACAACTGGCTACGAGGTGAGAAGGCATTCTACTCGCTGTGTAGGTTTGCATAAATCAACTCAGCGAGCTTTTTACTGATTCCGGGGGCTTTGGCTATTTCTTCAATGCTGGCACGGGACAATTCCTGCAATCCACCAAAATGTTTCAACAGTTCGCGTCGCCGCTTTGGCCCTACCCCCGCCACCCCTTCCAGGGTGGAGGTACGCCGGGTTTTACCACGTCGGGCGCGGTGACCGGTAATGGCAAAACGGTGGGCTTCGTCGCGAATCTGCTGAATCAGGTGCAATGCCGGTGAATCGCCCTTCAAAGTGAACTCATGGGCCGCATCATTCAAGTACAACGTTTCGAAACCGGCCTTGCGCGTCGTGCCCTTGGCCACGCCGAGCAGGATCAGGTCGGGCACCGCCAGCTCGTTGAGCACGTCACGGGCCATGGATAACTGGCCCTTGCCGCCGTCCACCAGCAGGATATCCGGCAGTTTGCCCTCGCCGTCCTTCAATTTGCTGAAGCGCCGGGTCAGGGCCTGGTGCATGGCCGCATAGTCATCGCCTGGGGTGACGCCTTCGATGTTATAGCGTCGATAATCGGACTTGATCGGCCCTTCCGGACCAAAGACCACGCAGGACGCCACGGTCGCCTCACCGCTGGAATGGCTGATGTCGTAGCACTCCAGGCGTTGCGGTGGCTCGTCAAGCTTGAGCACGTCGGCCAGCGCTTCAAAGCGTGCGGCAACATGCTGGCGGTTGGCCAGGCGCGCGTTCAGGGCCTGTTCGGCGTTGGTCACCGCCAGTTGCTGCCAGCGCGCACGGGTGCCGCGAACGCGGTGGCTGATGTCCAGCTCGCGGCCGCGCAGGGCGTGAATGGCGTCAATCAATGCGGGGAAGTCTTCGTGAACCACGTTGACGATCAGTTCGCCCGGCAAGTCGCGCTCGGGGCTGCTGACGTAGTACTGGCCGAGAAACGCGGCCATGACCTCGGCCACTTCCTCCTCGATCCCGGTCTGGGGAAAGAAGTTCTTGCTGCCCAGCACCCGGCCGCCACGCACGCTGATCAGGTGCACACAAGCCCCGCCCGGATTGACGAAGGCCGCAATCACGTCGACATCACCGGTACCGCCTTCCATGCTCTGCTGGTCCTGCACCCGTCGCAACAGGGACACCTGGTCACGCAGTTCGGCGGCCCGCTCGAAGTCCAGGGTACTGGCTGCCTGCTCCATGGCGCCGGACAGTTCGTCGGCCAGGGCGTTGCTGCGCCCTTCGAGGAACATCACCGAGTGACGTACGTCTTCGGCATATTCCTGAGGCTCGACCAGCCCGACGCAGGGCGCCTTGCAACGCTTGATCTGGTATTGCAGGCACGGGCGGGTGCGGTTCTTGTAGAAGCTGTCTTCGCACTGGCGCACGAAGAAGGTCTTTTGCAGCAGGCTCAGGCTCTCGCGGATCGCCCCGGCGCTGGGGTAAGGGCCAAAATACTTGCCCTTGTGCTTCTTCGCCCCGCGATGGATGCTCAGGCGCGGAAAGTCACCGTCCGACAGAAACACATACGGGTAGGACTTATCGTCACGCAGCAGAATATTGTAGGGCGGCCGCCATTCCTTGATCAGCGTCTGCTCAAGCAGCAGCGCCTCGGTTTCATTGGCCGTGATGGTGGTTTCGACCTGGGCGATACGCCCCACCAGAGCGGCCGTCTTCGGCGCCAGGCCGGTTTTGCGGAAGTAGCTGGCCAGGCGCTTCTTGAGGTTCTTGGCCTTGCCCACGTACAGCAGGCGCGCCTCGCTGTCGAACATGCGATACACGCCAGGCCGGCCGCTGCAGGTCGCAAGAAATGCACTCGGATCAAACACGGTGTTTATTTCAGAGGCTTGCATTTCAGGCGCTGGCGTCCACCATGCCGTGGCGAACCGCGAGCAAGGTCAGTTCAACATCACTGCTGATGGATAGCTTCTCGAAAATTCGATAACGGTAGGTGTTCACGGTTTTTGGCGACAGGCAAAGCTTGTCGGAAATCGACTGAACCTTCTGGCAGCCGACGATCATCAGGGCGATCTGAATCTCGCGCTCGGACAAGGCATCAAACGGCGAGTCGCTGACTGGCTGAAACGACTTGATCGCCAATTGCTGGGCAATCTGCGGACTGATATAGCGCTGGCCGGCAAATACCAGGCGGATAGCCTGGACCATTTCCGCGAGCCCTGCGCCTTTTGTCAGATAACCTGCTGCGCCAGCTTGCAGAAGCCGGGTAGGAAAAGGGTCTTCTTCGCAGACCGTAACAACCACGACCTTGATGTCCGGATGACTGCGCAACAGTTTGCAGGTCGCACCAAGACCACCAATCCCCGGCATCTTGACGTCCATCAAGACCACATCGGGTTTCAATTCACGCGCTTTGATCAGGGATTCCTCCCCCGACTCGGCCTGACCGACTACTTGCAGGCCATCGATGTCAGCCAGCATTCGTGTAATGCCTGTACGAACGAGATCATGGTCATCGACTACTAGCACCCTAATCAAGCAGACACCTCGCGAAATGGTCTTATAGGTTGCTGAACACCTTAGCAAAAAACCAAGGCACAGACCTAGCTGAACGCGTCATATATATAGAGTTTCAATACACTACGAACGCCTGCCGAACGGCAGGCGGGGGTGTTTCCTGGGCAAAAGGTCAGGATTCCTTGAGGATCGACCGGGGTTTTCCACTCGCCACTGAGGAATGCTCTGCCAAGGTGTTGGTCAGTCTACGGATTGCATCCTGGTCCTCTTTAAACATCGCACGGTAGTTACCCAAGACCTTTTCTTCGATCTGGCTCAGGTTGTCCAAGTGGACAGGCGTCGGGCTACCTGTCAAAACAAACAGAATATCGACACCTTTCTCTGCCACGCGGGATAGGTAATCGGCCTTCGGCGCGCGCCCACCGCTTTCGTATTTTCCCTGTGCGTTAGCCTCCACACCTCCTATTTCACCAAAAACCTTTTGCGACAAGCCAAGCCGCTCTCTTTCTTGCCTTAAGCGCGAACCTATTCCACTCATTTGGATGTAATATCCTTTATGGCACACCCCAAGAGGTGACGACGTCATCTCGTTTTGCACAAACTTGAACGGTTTTGAACTATGCCCGGAATCCGTACTGCTGCACAAGCCAAAGCCTGGCTGGAACATCAAGGCAAATCGGTTCAGGCATTCGCCAGGGAACATGGCGTGGACCCGGCGACCACCTATCAAGTGCTCGCTGGGCGCAAAAAGGGGCGGCGTGGAGAAGCCCATAAGGTGGCGGTCCTTCTGGGCATGAAAGAGGGGATCATCCTTAACGAGGCGCAAAGCCTGTGCAATGATCAGGAGATCGGCTCCTAAAGAGCAGTATGCACCGATTCAAGTTGAGCGCGAGGTTTACCGGGACGACTGCGCTGACAGACAAACAGACTCCATCCGCCAGAAACAGCCCTCCTCACCGACAATACTCAGGCCCTGGCGCTGATACAGCCTTTTGGCCGGATTGGTCTTGAACACCGTCAATCGCAAATAAGCCCGGCTTTCGGCCCGAGCCTTGGCGAACATCTGCTCCAGCACCCAACTGCCCGCGCCCTGGCGGCGAAAATCCTCGAGCATGTGCAGCTCGCGAATATACAGCGCGTTGTCATCCCGGCTCAGACTGACGAACCCCACCAACTTGTCCTCTTGGCAAATCAACCAGTTTTCCCGCCCGGCCCAGGCGGTGTCGAAGCCTTTGTCGGACCATGTCAGATCGTACTGCCGATAGTAATGGCCCATAGCCTGATGCGTCAGGCTGCGTGCAAAGGCCAAGTGCTGATCCGATGCGGCCTTGAGGGTGAATGCCATCGCGGCGTGCTCCATTGCGTTACAGCATGACCTGCCAACCACTCCAGTTGCCGGCCTCCCTGCGGGCTATTACCAAGGCGTCGCCCACCCCCGGCACAGCCGCAATCAACTCGCCATCAGGCCCCCAGATAGCGCTGCGCCCGGCACACGCCCAGCCACCGGACGGCCCGCCATGATTGGCCATCAGCACCACCATCGAGTGTTCGCTGGCGTACCCCTGAAGCAACGCACTATCTGCGGCGTAACCGCCCTCGCTGATCAATACACCCGCTGCATAGACTGTAGCCCCAAGCGCCGCCGCATCACGCGGATGGCTGGCGTGGGAAAAGTCAGCGCAAACCGCCAGGGCAATCCGGTCCTCGCCCCACACCAACGCCTTGCCACCCGAGCCCGGCACAAATGCCGCGTCTTCACCGGGGTGCAGATGCTGCTTGCTGTACACCGCCAATGAGCCATCCGCCGCCAACACCAGCGCTCCAATCAACACCCCGCTGCTCGACGCCAAGCGAATCGGCATGCCCACCACCACCGTCATCTGCAGCTCACGCGCCAGCTCTCGCAGGGGCGCAAGCACCGTATCGTCCGGCGCAATCGCCAGCTCCTGCGCCAGCGCGGGCTCGTAACCGGTCAGGGACAACTCCGCAAACACCAGCAGTTGTACGCCGTGCTCGGCGGCCGCAACCATCAACGCCAGGTGACGCTGGATATTGGCCGCCAGGTCGCCAGCAATCGAACAGGTCTGGGCACTGGCAATAATCAAAGCGGTCATGCTCGCATCCTGGCAATCATTGGGACTATCCATCCAGCATATCGGGACTTGCGCCATAGCGCTAAGTCGCTCATCGCGATAGAAATTACTGATTGAATCCAGCGGCATCCCTCAGTTAAGCTCCACCCCATCATTTGGAGAAACACCATGTTGCCACTCACCCTCACCCAGGCCTGCCCTACTGCCAACGCCCAGCGTTCGGTCGTGGCTACCCGCGTGAACGGTTTGAGCGCACTGGTCAGCTTTTATTTTGGGTATTGGTTTAGCCACTGGCGCGCCTGATACCTGAAATCGGCGCCCACTACTCAAGGGGTCGCCTGCCAGAGAAATCTAACCCCCGGTCGGCTCCCCGACCGGGGGTTTTGTTTTTCCAGCCCTGAACAATTTTTGCTACACACCGAACTTAAAGGAAATCACACCATGAACTTCACCACTTATTACCGTTACGACACCTGCACCGCCTGGCGATTTAGCAAGCTCCGTTCGGGACAGCCTGCCGCCTCCGATCGGTCACCTATTGGTGGCAAGCCAACACACGCAGCCAATACGGCCAATTGTCGAACACCCCAGTAGGGCAGAGCGCGCGGGAACAGCCCGCCGCTTGCCCAGGAAGCACAAATCATGAACTCCTCTATCACCGCACTGCCCGTTACCACCCTGTCCAGCGCCAATGAAGCGCTGACCCAGCGTTTGCCCAGCGCCCTTGAGCTCAAGCACCAATTGCCCCTGAGCCCGTTCCTGACCGAGCAAGTCAACGCTCATCGCCAGGCCATCCGCGCGATTCTCAATGGTCAAGACTCCCGCCTGCTCGTCATCGTCGGTCCCTGCTCGATCCATGATCCCGAATCCGCCATGGAATACGCGCGCAATCTGAAGAAGCTGGCCAATGACGTCAGTGACCAGATGCTGCTGGTGATCCGCGCCTACGTCGAAAAACCGCGCACCACCATCGGCTGGAAAGGCCTGGCCTACGACCCGCACCTGGATGGCAGCGATGACATGGCCGCCGGCCTCACACTGTCGCGGGAACTGATGCGCGAAATGCTGCGCCTGGGCCTGCCGGTCGCCACCGAACTGTTGCAACCGATGGCCGCCGGCTACTTCGACGATGTGCTCAGTTGGGTGGCCATTGGCGCCCGCACCACCGAATCGCAGATCCACCGGGAAATGGCCAGCGGCCTGGGCATGCCCGTCGGCTTCAAGAACGGTACCGACGGCGGCGTAGCCATCGCCTGTGACGCCATGCGTTCGGCGGCCCACCCGCACCGCCACTTCGGCGTCGACAGCCAGGGCCATCCGGCGATCATCCAGACCCCGGGCAACGCCGACACCCACCTGGTGTTGCGCGGCGGCCACCGTGGCCCGAACTACGATCGCCAGAGCGTGGCCCAGATCAAGACCGACCTGACCAAAAGCAAAGTGGCCACGCGGATCATGGTCGATTGCAGCCACGCCAACAGCGGCAAGGACCCGATGCGCCAACCGGCGGTATTCAATGACGTGCTGGCGCAACGCTTGCAGGGCGACACCTCGCTGATCGGCATGATGCTGGAGAGTCATTTGTTCGAAGGCTGCCAGCCGCTCAGCCCGTCGATGCGCTACGGCGTCTCGGTGACCGACGGCTGCCTGGGTTGGGACGGGACTGAGCAGTTGCTGCGTGAAGCAGCCGCACGTCTGCGCGATCGAGCCTGATGTAAATCAGTGGAACTTTGCCGGGAAATAACCGCCTGAATCCGGTACGCTCACCTTTTTTATTCAAGGAGTTACCCACCATGGCCAAAGCCACCGCCCGTCACATCCTGGTTGCCACCGAAGACAAGTGCAACGAACTGAAAGCCCAGATCGAAGGCGGCGCTGATTTCGCAGTAGTCGCCAAAGCCAACTCCAGCTGCCCATCGAGCCGCGACGGCGGCAACCTGGGTTCGTTCGGTCCTGGCCAGATGGTCAAGGAATTCGACGCGGTCGTATTCAGCGCACCGGTCAATACCGTGCAAGGCCCAGTGAAAACCCAGTTCGGTTATCACTTGCTGGAAGTGACCAGCCGCCAGGACTGATCCACGTCTGCGCAGCACTCAACGGCCCGCCTTTTGGTGGGCCGTTGTGTTTGCGGGGTCGCCAGGTGACTGGCGACCCGCGCACGGTTAGGGTACAAGTCCCCTTCCTTCTTCACCCGGTGCTCAAGGCTGATAATGCGACTGGATTTCCTCACGTTCGTTGGCTCTACCCTGGCCCTGCTGCTGGCGAGTACCGCCTCGTTCGCAGCCCCGCAACATGCATTGACCGTCTACGGCGAGCCTGCCAAGTACCCTGCCGGCTTCAGCCATTTTGACTATGTAAACCCCGACGCCCCCAAGGGCGGCAGCCTCAAGCGCTCGGCCCTCGAGGTCGGCCGCTTCGACCATGTGCTGCCGTATATCGACAAAGGCATCGGCGTCAGCCAGTTGGACGGCTGGGTGTATTCGCCCCTGGCCTACCGCTCACTGGATGAGCCCTATACCGTCTACGGCCTGGTCGCGCAAAAGATGGAGCGCGCCGAGGACGGCCTGTACCTGCGGTTTTTCCTCAACCCCAAGGCACGTTTTGCCGACGGCAAGCCGATCACCGCAGAAGATGTGCGCTACAGCTTCAACCTGCTGATGACCCAGGGCAGCCTGCGCTTTCGCACACTGTTTGCCGACGTCAAGCACGTCGAGGTCGAAGGCCCGCTGCAAGTGCGCTTTGACTTCGCCAGCAATGAAAACCGCACCCTGCCCCTGGATCTCGCGACCCTGCCGGTGTTCCCCGAGCATTGGTGGAAGAGCCGCGACTTTGCCAATGGTGGCGGCTATGAAGCGCCCCTGGGCAGCGGCCCGTACAAGGTCAGCAAAATCAATGCCGGCAGTACCATCACCTTCCAGCGCGATCCCGACTGGTGGGGCAAGGACTTGCCCGTCAGCCGCGGCCTGTACAACTTCGACCGCCTGAGCCTGGAGTACTTCGGCGATACCGAAGTCGCGCGCCAGGTCCTGCGCGGCGGTGCCTACGACTTCAATCGCGAGTTCTCCGCCACCGGCTATTCCATCGGCTACAACGGCCCGGCCCTGGACGATGGCCGCCTGCAACGCGCGCACCTGGCCAAACACGCCCCACAAACGGCCCAGGGCTATGTGTTCAATGTGCAAAAACCGATGTTCCAGGACCGCCGCGTGCGCCAGGCCCTGGCCATGCTCTGGGATTTCGAGTGGGCCAACCGGCAGATGATGCGCAATCTGTATATCCGCCAGCAAAGCTACTTTTCCAACAGCCCGCTGGCCGCCACTCAATTGCCCGACGCCCAGGAGCTGGCGATTCTCGAACCCCTGCGCGGGCAGATCCCCGACGAAGTCTTTACCCAGGTGTTCAAGGCGCCGACCACCGACGGCAGCGGCATGATCCGCGACAAGCAGCTACAAGCCCTGGCCCTGCTGGAAGACGCCGGCTGGACGCCCAAGGGCGACAAACTGGTGAATGCCGCCGGCGAGCCCCTGGAGTTCACCTTCCTCAATGTGCAAAACGGCCTGGAACGCCTGCTGCTGCCCTATAAACGCAACCTGGCGCAGATCGGCATCACCCTCAACATCCGGCGCATCGACTCGTCCCAGTACGTCAACCGCCTGATGACCCGGGACTACGACATGATCGTCACCGGCTTCCCGGTCACCACCTCGCCGGGTATGGAGCTGTACAACTACTTCGGTTCGTCTTCGGCGTTCGACCCGGGCAGCAACAACTACATCGTCCTGCAAAACCCGGCGGTCGATACCCTGGTCACCGGCCTGGTACGCGCCACCACCCAGGCACAGATGCTCAGCTACGCCCATGCCCTGGACCGGGTGCTGCAATGGAATTACTACTGGATCCCCAATTACTACCCGCCCGGCACCTCGGCCGCGTGGTGGAACCGCTTCGGTCGCCCGGCCATCGAGGCCAGCAACGACGAGGCACTGGAATCGTGGTGGGAAGTCAGCCCCACGCCACTGACCAATGAGCAGATGAAAGCCGAACTGAGCAAGCTGCGAGGTGCCCACTGATGTTTGCCTATATCGTGCGGCGCCTGCTGCTGATCATCCCGACCCTGGTGATTATCCTGCTGGTGAACTTTGTGATCGTCCAGGCCGCGCCCGGCGGGCCGGTGGAGCAAGCCATCGCCCACTTGCAGGGGATTGGCGGCGGGGGCGTCGGCGGCTCGGCCGGCGACGGCGTCAGCAGTGGCTCCCGCGCCAGTCGCGGCCTTGACCCCAAGCTGATCAAGGACATCGAAAAACAATACGGCTTCGACAAATCCGCCCCCGAACGCCTGTGGCTGATGCTCAAGAACTATGCCCAGCTGGATTTCGGCAACAGCTTCTTTCGCGGCGCCACGGTGATCGACCTGATCCTGGAAAAGTTGCCGGTGACCCTTTCCCTCGGCCTCTGGGCAACCCTGATCACCTACCTGGTGTCGATCCCCCTGGGAATCCGCAAGGCGGTGCGCCACGGCAGCAGTTTCGATGTATGGAGCAGCACCGCCATCGTCATTGGCTACGCGATGCCGGCCTTCCTGTTTGCGATGTTTTTGATCGTGGTCTTTGCCGGCGGCAGTACCTTGAACTGGTTCCCGGTGCGCGGCCTGGTGTCGGAGAACTTCGAGCAACTGAGCACCCTGGGCAAGATCGCCGATTACTTCTGGCACCTGGTGCTGCCGGTCAGCGCCCTGGTGATCGGTGGATTCGCCACCTTGACCATCCTCACCAAAAACTCGTTCCTCAATGAAATCACGCGTCAGTACGTGGTCACGGCACGCGCCAAAGGCCTGAGCGAACGGCGTGTGCTCTACGGCCATGTGTTTCGCAACGCCATGCTGTTGGTGATCTCCGGGATCCCCCAGGCGTTTATCAGTGTGTTCTTCGCCGGCTCGCTGCTGATCGAGGTGATCTTCTCCCTCGACGGTCTGGGCCGCATGAGCTACGAAGCGGCGGTGTCGCGGGACTATCCGGTGGTGTTTGGTTCGCTGTTTATCTTCACCCTGTTTGGCCTGCTGATAAAACTGATCGGCGACCTCTGCTACACCCTGGTGGACCCGCGTATCGACTTCGCCGCGAGGAACGCCTGATGCTCAATCTGTCTCCCGTGGCCCGTCGCCGCTTCGAACGCTTCAAGCAAAACCGCCGGGGCTGGTGGTCGCTGTGGCTGTTTATCGGCCTGTTTATCCTGACCCTGGGCGGCGAGTTGATCGCCAACGACAAACCCCTGGTGCTCAGCTATCAGGACCAGTTGTATTTCCCGGTGTTCAAGCGCTACACCGAGCAGCAGTTCGGCGGGCAACTGCCATTCCAGGCCGACTACCGCAGTGACTACGTGCAGCAACTGATCAAGCAAGACGGCGGCTGGATGCTGTTCCCGCCGATCCCCTTCAGCGACGACACGCCCAACTACGAGCTGACCCGCCCGGCCCCCAGCCCGCCGTCCACGGTGAACTGGCTGGGCACCGACGACCAGTCCCGCGATGTGCTGGCGCGGGTGATCTTCGGCGCGCGAGTGTCGATCCTGTTCGCCCTCGGCCTGACCCTGATCAGCGCCGTCATCGGCATTGCCGCCGGCGCCTTGCAGGGCTATTACGGTGGCTGGGTCGACCTGCTCGGCCAGCGCATCCTTGAAGTGTGGTCGGGGCTGCCGGTCCTGTACCTGCTGATCATCCTCTCGGGGTTTGTCGAGCCGAACTTCTGGTGGCTGCTGGGGATCATGGCGCTGTTTTCCTGGCTGGCCCTGGTGGATGTGGTGCGTGCCGAGTTCCTGCGCGGGCGCAACCTGGAGTACGTGAAAGCCGCACGCGCCCTGGGCCTGGGCGACGCCAAGATCATTCGCCGGCACATCCTGCCGAACGCGATGACCGCCACCCTGAGCTATCTGCCTTTTATCCTGACCGGGGCGATTTCCACCCTCAGCGCCCTGGACTTTCTCGGCTTCGGCATGCCGGCGGGCAGCGCGTCCCTCGGTGAGTTGATCGCCCAGGGCAAGCAGAACCTGCAAGCACCGTGGCTCGGGCTCACGGCCTTTTTCACCCTGGCGCTGATTCTGTCGCTGCTGGTATTTATCGGCGAGGCGCTGCGTGACGCCTTCGACCCACGATCATGAAGGGCGATGCATCCATGACTGACAACCTGATCGAGATCCGCGACCTGTGCGTCGCCTTCAGCGGCCAGACCGTGGTGCGCAACCTGAGCCTGGATGTGCGCCCCGGCGAGTGCCTGGCACTGGTGGGCGAGTCGGGCTCGGGCAAGTCGGTGACCGCCCATTCGATCCTGCAACTGCTGCCCCAGGCCGGCACCGTTACCACAGGGTCGGTGCGCTATCGCGGCCAGGAGCTGATCGGCGCCGAGGCCGGCACCCTGCAAAAGCTGCGCGGCAACCGCATCGCGATGATCTTCCAGGAGCCGATGACCTCCCTCAACCCCTTGCACAGCATCGAAAAGCAGATCGGCGAAACCCTGCTGCTGCACAAAGGCCTGGGCGGCAAGGCGGCGCAGGCACGCATCCTCGAACTGCTGGACCTGGTGGGCATTCGCGCCCCCCAGGAACGCCTCAAGTCCTACCCCCACCAGTTGTCGGGTGGCCAGCGCCAGCGGGTGATGATCGCCATGGCTCTGGCCTGCGAACCGGAACTGCTGATCGCCGATGAGCCGACCACCGCCCTGGATGTGACGGTGCAGCGCAAGATTCTGCTGCTGCTCAAATCCTTGCAGCAACGCCTGGGCATGTCGCTGCTGCTGATCAGCCACGACCTCAACCTGGTGCGCAGCATTGCCCAGCGCGTGTGCGTGATGCAGGCCGGGGAAATTGTCGAGCAGGCCGACTGCCAAACCCTGTTCAATGCCCCGCAACATCCCTACAGCCGCCTGCTGCTGGATGCCGAACCGGTCGGTACCGCGCTGTGCCAGGATCAGCGCGAGACGGTGTTGCAGGTCGCCGGCCTGAGTGTGCGCTTCCCCATCGGTGGCGGGCTGTTCCGGCGCAAGCAGTACCTGCAGGCGGTGGACGGCATCAGCCTGGACCTGCAACGGGGCAAGACCCTGGGAATCGTCGGCGAGTCCGGCTCCGGCAAGTCCACCCTGGGCCAGGCGATCCTGCGTCTGCTCGACTCCAGCGGCAGCATCCGCTTCCAGGGCGAGGCCCTCGACAACCTCAGCCAGAAACAGATGCGCCCGTGGCGCAAGCAGATGCAGGTGGTATTCCAGGACCCCTACGGCAGCCTCAGCCCGCGCATGTCGGTACAGCAGATCATCAGCGAAGGCCTGGAAGTACACGCGCCATGCAGCCCACAGGAGCGTGACGCCCAGGTGATCAAAGTGCTGCAGGATGTGGGGCTCGACCCGGCCAGCCGTCACCGCTACCCCCACGAATTTTCCGGCGGCCAGCGCCAACGCATCGCCATCGCCCGCGCCCTGGTGCTGCGCCCGGCCTTGATGCTGCTGGACGAGCCGACTTCGGCCCTGGACCGCACCGTGCAAAAACAAGTGGTGGCGCTGCTGCGTGAACTGCAGGAAAAATACGCCCTGACCTACCTGTTTATCAGCCATGACCTGGCCGTGGTACGGGCCATGGCCCACGATATGATCGTGATCAAGGATGGCCAGGTGGTTGAGCGCGGGCCATGCGCCGACGTCTTTGCCGCGCCACAGCACCCCTACACTCAAGAGCTGCTTGCTGCCGCGCACGCTCCCCTGTAGGAGCCGGCTCCTACCATTGAACTCATCCTTTATTTTTGGCGCCCCGACCATGAACACCACCGAAAGCCTCAAGGACTACCCGCACGTTCGCGGCCTGGCGATCCAGTCCCTGTTCGAGATCATCGAGCAGTCCAGCGAAGGCACGGTGATTGTCGACCGCGACGCCAACATCGTGTGGATGAACGAACGCTATGCCAAGCGCTTCGGCCTGAAAAGCGCCGACCAGGCCATCGGCCAACCTTGCGAGCAGGTGATCTCCAACAGCCTGTTGCGCCAGGTGGTGCGCAGTGACCAGCCGATCCTCCTGGATATCCAGGACACGCCCAAAGGCCCGTTGGTGGTGATGCGCCTGCCGATCCACGACGATGCCGGCAAGGTCATCGGCGCCATAGGCTTTGCCCTGTTCGATGAGTTGCGCAACCTCTCGCCGATGATCGAGCGCTACCTGAGCATGCAACAGGAACTGGCTTCGACCCGTTCGCTGCTGCGCTCACGCCAGAGCAAGTACAACTTCGCGCACTTTATCGGCACCAGCGCTGCCAGCCTCGAGGTCAAGCGCCGGGCGCGGCGCAGCGCGAGTGCCGAGTCGCCGGTGTTGCTGCTGGGCGAGACCGGCACCGGCAAGGAGCTGCTGGCCCAGGCCATCCATGGTGCGTCACCCCGAGCCAATAAAGCGTTTGTCAGCATCAACAGCGCCGCCATCCCCCATGACCTTCTGGAAGCCGAGTTCTTCGGCACCGCGCCCGGCGCCTTCACCGGCGCCGACCGCAAGGGCCGCCCCGGCAAATTGCAAATCGCCCAGGGCGGGACGTTGTTCCTCGATGAAATCGGCGACATGCCATTGCCCCTGCAAAGCAAACTGCTGCGGGTGCTGCAGGAGAAAGAATTTGAGCCGGTGGGCTCCAACGAGATGATCCACAGCGACGTGCGGGTGATTGCCGCGACCTCCACCGACCTGGAAGCGGCGATCAAGCGTGGCGAGTTTCGCGCCGACTTGTATTACCGCCTCAACGTGTTGCCGATCCAGGTCCCGCCCCTGCGCGAACGCCTGGACGATATCCCGGCGTTGAGTGAAGCAATCCTCGAAGAACTGCGCAGCCAGCATGAACTGGACCGCGAAGCCCTGGCACTGCTGGCCCAGCATGCCTGGCCAGGGAATATCCGCGAGCTGCGCAACGTACTGGAGCGCGCCGCGTTGCTCAGTGATGACCTGGTGTTGGATGCGCAGGAGATTCGTGCGGCGATCGGCACCTTCAGCCCGGTGGAGCGTAGCGCTGTGGCGCCCGTAGAGGTCGAAACCTTCAGCGTGGCGCGGGAGCGGTTTGATCGGCAGTTGATTGGTGCGGCGTTGCGCCAATGCGGGGGCAATGTGATCGAGGCCGCCAAGCAATTGGGGCTCGGGCGCTCGACGCTGTACAAGAAGATGGTGGCGCTGGGCATCGAGCAATCTCAGTAAAGAGACAAAAATCTCATTAAAAAGACACCTCCATGTGGGAGCGGGCTTGCCCGCGAATGCGGTCTATCAGCAACAAAATCATTGCCTGACACAGCGCCTTCGCGAGCAAGCCCGTTCCCACATTGGAATTTCATCTGTCTTGAAATAGAGACTCAGCATGAAAATCACAGTACAGTAATTATAAATATCCATACATATCAATAAGTTACAAACTTGGCACGCTTCCCGCTATAGCCCCTTCCTACAGCTACACCCCACAACAATAACAATCCGATGGAGACACACCATGAGTGTGATCATTGCCCTGGCGGCGCTCGCGCTGCTGATGCTGGCTGCCTACCGTGGCTATAGCGTCATCCTGTTTGCCCCTATCGCCGCCCTCGGCGCGGTGTTGCTCACTGACCCTTCCGCCGTCGCCCCAGCCTTTACCGGGGTGTTCATGGAAAAAATGGTCGGCTTTATCAAACTGTATTTCCCGGTATTCCTGCTCGGCGCGGTGTTCGGCAAGCTGATCGAGCTGTCGGGCTTTTCGCGCTCGATTGTCGCGGCCGCCATCCGCTTGCTCGGCACCCGCCAGGCGATGCTGGTGATCGTGCTGGTGTGTGCCTTGCTGACCTACGGCGGCGTGTCGCTGTTTGTGGTGGTGTTTGCGGTGTACCCGTTCGCCGCCGAGATGTTCCGCCAGAGCAATATCCCCAAGCGTCTGATCCCGGCGACCATTGCCCTGGGCGCGTTCTCGTTCACCATGGACGCCCTGCCCGGCACGCCGCAGATTCAGAACATCATCCCCAGCACCTTCTTCAACACCACCGCCTGGGCTGCGCCCTGGCTGGGCGTGATCGGTACGATCTTTGTGTTCTGCGCCGGCATGCTGTACCTGGCGCGCCAGCGCAACAAGGCCCAGCGTGCCGGTGAAGGCTATGGCACCGACTTGCGCAACGAGCCGGAAACCGCCGAAGACCTGAGCCTGCCCAACCCGTGGATCGCCCTGTCGCCGCTGATTCTGGTGGGGGTGATGAACCTGCTGTTCACCCACTGGATCCCGCAGTGGTACGGCAAGACCCACAGCCTCGCCCTGCCGGGCATGAGCGCACCGGTGACCACCGAAATCGCCAAGCTCACCGCGATCTGGGCGGTGCAGGCGGCCTTGCTGGTGGGGATCATCATGGTCCTGGTGTTCGGCTTCCAGGCGATCAAGAGCAAGCTGGCCGAAGGCAGTAAAAGCGCGGTCAGCGGCGCGCTGCTGGCGGCGATGAACACCGCTTCGGAATACGGCTTCGGCGCGGTCATCGCCTCGTTGCCAGGCTTCCTGGTGCTGGCGGACTGGCTCAAGGGCATCCCCAACCCGCTGGTCAACGAAGCGATTACCGTGACCCTGCTAGCCGGCATCACCGGCTCGGCGTCCGGCGGCATGAGCATCGCCCTGGCGGCCATGTCCGAGAGCTTTATTTCCGCGGCCCATGCCGCCAATATCCCCCTGGAAGTGCTGCACCGGGTCGCGGCCATGGCCAGCGGCGGCATGGACACCCTGCCGCACAACGGCGCGGTCATTACCCTGTTGGCGGTCACCGGGCTGACCCACCGCGAAGCCTACAAGGATATTTTCGGCATCACGATCATCAAGACCCTCGCGGTGTTCGTGGTGATCGGTACTTTCTACGCCACCGGCATTGTGTGAGGTTTTCATGACGACATTGAACGGCAAGACCGCCCTGGTCACCGGCTCCACCAGCGGCATCGGCCTGGGGATTGCCCTGAGCCTGGCCAAGGCCGGCGCCAATCTGATCCTCAACGGGTTCGGCGATGCCAGCGCGGTGATCGCCCAGGTGCAAGCCTTCGGCGGCAAAGTCGGCCATCACCCGGCGGATGTCAGCGACCCGGCGCAAATCGCCGAGATGGTCGCCTACGCCGAGCGCGAGTTCGGCGGCATCGACATCCTGGTGAACAACGCGGGCATTCAGCATGTGGCGGCAGTGGAAGACTTCCCGGTGGAGCGCTGGGACTCGATCATCGCGATCAACCTGTCGTCGGTGTTCCACAGCACGCGCCTGAGCCTGCCGGGCATGAAGACCAAGGGCTGGGGACGGATCGTCAATATCGCCTCGGTACACGGCCAGGTCGGCTCGGTCGGCAAGGCCGCGTACGTAGCAGCCAAGCACGGGGTGATCGGCCTGACCAAAGTGGTCGGCCTGGAAACCGCCACCAGCAATGTGACCTGCAATGCCATCTGCCCCGGCTGGGTCCTGACCCCGCTGGTGCAAAAGCAGATCGACGATCGCATTGCCGCAGGCGTAGACCCGCAACAGGCCCAGCATGATCTGCTGGCCGAGAAGCAGCCCTCCCTGGAGTTCGTCACCCCACCACAACTGGGTGAACTGGTACTGTTCCTGTGCAGCGAAGCCGGCAGCCAGGTACGTGGCGCGGCGTGGAATATTGATGGTGGGTGGTTGGCCCAGTAACCCAAACACCGCAAATCCCCTGTAGGCGCAGGCAAGCCTGCGCCCACAGTTTGGATGTGTGGTGCCTGGCAGATTTCATACAAGAACAAGAGAGTGCGCCATGTCCGATATCCTCTGGCAACCCAGCCCGGAACGCATCCACACCACCCGGATAGACCAGTTCCGGCGCTTTATCAATGATCGCCACGCCTTGCAGATCAACGATTACCCCACCCTGCACCAATGGAGCATCGACCAGCGCCCGGATTTCTGGGCGGCGATTGTCGAGTTCTTCGACGTGCAGTTTCGTACGCCACCCAGCACCGTGCTGGTGGAAGGCACGCCGATGCCCAGCGCCCAGTGGTTTCCCGGCGCCACCCTAAACTTTGCCGAGCACCTGCTGCGCCGCCGCGATGACCACCCCGCCGTGGTCGCCATCGGCGAAGACGGCCAGCGCGAACAACTGAGCTATGCCGAACTGGCCCGCCACGTCGCCGGCCTGCAACGGAGCCTGCAAGCGGCGGGCGTGGGCCTGGGTGATCGGGTGGCGGCGTGCATGCCCAATACCTGGCAAACCCTGGTGGGCATGCTTGCCACTACCAGCCTAGGGGCGATCTGGTCATGCTCCTCACCGGACTTCGGCACCCAAGGGGTGATCGACCGCTTCGGCCAGATCGAGCCCAAGGTGCTGATCACCTGCGCCGGTTATCGCTATGCCGGCAAGCTGATCGACCAGAGCGCCAAGCTCAATGAAATCCTCGACCGCCTGCCGTCCCTGGAACACCTGATCATCGTGCCCTACGCCCGGCCCGAGGCGCGCGTCGAGGATTACCCGACCCAGGCCAACGTCGCCCTGTGGGATGACTTCTACCGCCCCGGCGGCGAACCGCAGTTTGTCGCCGTGCCCTTCGACCATCCGCTGTACATCCTCTACTCCAGCGGCACCACCGGCGTGCCTAAATGCATCATCCACGGTACCGGCGGCGTGCTGCTGACTCACCTCAAGGAACATGGTCTGCACGCCGACCTGTCACGCGACGACTGCCTGTTTTACTACACCACCTGCGGCTGGATGATGTGGAACTGGCTGGTGTCGGCCCTGGCCATCGGTGCCACGGTAGTGCTGTACGACGGCTCGCCGTTTCATCCGGGGCCGGAGCGCCTGATTGACCTGATCGACCAGGAGCGCATCAGCGTGTTCGGCACCAGCCCGAAATTCCTCGCCACCCTGGAAAAGGCCGGCCTGCAACCGCGTCGCAGCCATGACCTGGGCAGCCTCAAGGGCCTGATCTCGACCGGCTCGCCACTGTCGCCCCAGAGCTACGACTACGTGTACCGCGACATCAAACAGGAGCTGTGCCTGTCGTCGATGTCGGGCGGTACCGATATCGTCTCCTGCTTTGTCATCGGCAACCCGGTGCTGCCGGTACGGCGCGGCGAAATGCAGTGCAAGAGCCTGGCGATGGCCATCGAAGTGTGGGACGACCAGGGCCGGGCGCTGGTCGGCGAAAAAGGCGAACTGGTATGCACCCGGCACTTCCCGGCCATGCCCATTGGCCTGTGGAATGACCCACAGGGGGAAAAACTGCGCGCCTCGTATTTCAGCCAGTTCCCCGGCGTCTGGGCCCAGGGCGACTATGCCGAGCAACGCGCCAATGGCAGCCTGCTGATCCATGGCCGTTCGGATGCGGTGCTCAACCCCGGTGGCGTGCGCATCGGTACGGCGGAAATCTACCGCCAGGTGGAAAAAGTCCCCCAGGTCCTGGAAAGCCTGGCCATCGGCCAACGCTGGCAGGACGACGTGCGCGTGGTGCTGTTTGTGCGCCTCAATGACGGCGAACACCTGGACGCCGCGCTTGAGCAGCAGATCCGCGAGGTGATCCGCGCCAACACCACGCCGCGCCATGTGCCGGCGAAGATCCTGAGTGTCAGCGACATCCCGCGCACCATCAGCGGCAAGATCGTCGAGTTGGCGGTAAGGAATGTCGTGCATGGCGAACCGGTGAAAAACACCGATGCCCTGGCCAACCCCGAAGCCCTGGAGCAGTTTCGCGACCGCCCTGAGCTGGCATAAAGGATGAAAGGTTTCAGCGCCCACACACTCATTTGAAGATAAACCCCTCAAGCATGCTATTTTTCGAGGGGTAGGCAGCCGTTTCCGCAGCACGGGATAATCGGCCTCTGTCATTCTTCAAGCGTTACGCGCGGGACACTTACACATGAACGGATCACCCACCGGCAGCCAGGCCGCGGCCCTGATCGCACGGCTGGACTGGGCCACAAGCCCCCTCGGTGATGCCAGCCATTGGCCACAAAGCCTGCGCACGGCAGTCGATATCGTCATCCACTCACCGATGCCGATGCTGTTGCTGTGGGGCGACGAACTCACGCAGATCTACAACGATGGCTTCGCCCTGCTGGCCGGCAACAAGCACCCCCAGGCCTTCGGCCAGCCGACCCACCAGGTCTGGCCGGAGATGCAACACTTCACCGCACCGATCTACAGCGCCGTACTGTCCGGCCAGGTGCGCACCTTCAGCGAGCAGCGTTTTATCCTGCAGCGCAATCACCGTGATACGGAAATCTGGCTGGACCTGACCTACAGCCCGATCCGCGACGAACGCGGCCAGGTCGCCGGGGTCCTGGTGACGGCGATTGAAACCAACGAGCGCCGGCAACTCGCCCAGGAGCTGCAACAACGCTCCGAGGCCAGCCTCAAGGCCCAGCACGATACCGAGCAACGCTTGCAACTGGCCCTGGCCGCCACCGATGCAGTGGGCACCTGGGACTGGGATATCAGCGAAGACCGCTTTATTGCCGACAGCCATTTTGCCCAACTGCATGGGGTTGATCCGGCTAAAGCCCGGCAGTTGCCCATCAGTGATTACCTGCAAGGCGTGCACCCGGAAGACCGTGGCATGGTGGCCCGCAGCATCAAGCATTGCATCAGCCATGGCTCCGAGTACGCCGAGGAATATCGCCTGCTCCAGGCCGACGGCCAGGTGCGCTGGGTGTTTGCCCGTGGCCGCTGCTACAAGGATCACCACGGCCGGCCGGCGCGGTTTCTCGGGGCGGCCCTGGACCTGACCGAACGCAAGCACACCGAGCAAGCCCTGCGCCAGAGCCAGACCGAGCTGCAGTTGATCATCAACGCGATGCCGGTGCTGATCGGTTATGTCGATCACGAAGAGCGCTTTCGCCTGAACAACAGCGCCTACCTCGATTGGTATGGCCTGACCCCGCAAGAGCTGTATGGCAAGACCATCCGCGAAGTGATCGGCGCCGAGATCTATGCCGGGCGCGCCGATAAGATCGCCGCCGCACTCAAGGGCAAGGCCTGCAGCTTCATTACCGTCACCCCCCATCGCGATGGCCGGCCCCGGCATGCGCTGATGAAGTACCTGCCACGCTTCAGCGCCGATGGCTCGGTCAATGGTTTCTACATCTTTGTGATTGATGAGACCGAGCGCAAACTCACCGAGGAAGCCCTGCGCCACCTCAACGACAACCTCGAAGAACGCGTGGCCCAGCGTACCCAGGCGCTGGCCGAAGCCAACCAGCGCCTGCAAAACGAGATGTTCGAGCGCGAGCGTGCCGAAGACGCGCTGCGCCATGCGCAAAAAATGGAAGCGGTCGGCCAGCTTACCGGCGGGATCGCCCATGACTTCAACAATATGCTCACCGGGATCATCGGCAGCCTGGACCTGATGCAGCGCTACATCGCCGCCGGCCGTAGCGATGAGATCGGCCGTTTCACCGACGCCGCCGTGTCCTCGGCCCACCGCGCCGCCGCCCTGACCCATCGCCTGCTGGCCTTCTCCCGGCGCCAGTCCCTGGACCGCCGGCCCCTGGACCCGAACCAGTTGGTCACGTCCCTGGAAGACCTGTTCCGCCGTACCAAAGGCGCCCATATCGAACTCAAGGTGCAACTGGGCAGCGATATCTGGCCGGTAAACACCGACGCCAGCCAACTGGAAAACGCCCTGCTCAACCTGGTAATCAACGCCCGCGATGCCATGCCTGATGGTGGGCTACTGAGCATCGAGACCGCCAACAGCTACCTCGACGGCACCGACATCACCACCCTGGAGCCAGTCAAGGCCGGCGACTACGTGATGCTCGGCGTGTGCGACAACGGCGCCGGCATGACCCCGAAAATCCTGGCCAAGGCCTTCGACCCGTTCTTTACCACCAAGCCCATCGGCCAGGGCACCGGCCTGGGGTTGTCGATGATCTATGGTTTTGCCCAGCAATCGGGCGGCCACGTCACGATCCACAGTGAACCGGGCCGGGGCACCTGCGTGCGCCTGTACCTGCCGCGCCTGCATGGCACCGCCCTGGAAAAAGTCCCGCCGCAGGTCCCCGTGGAAGCCCCCCTGGCGCTGGACGGCGAAGCCGTGGTGGTGGTCGAGGACGATGCGGCGGTGCGTATGCTGGTGGTCAACCTGCTGGATGAATTGGGCTACACCGCCCACCAGGCGGCCGACGCACGCGCAGCCCTGCCACTGCTGGAGTCTGACCTGCGGGTGGACTTGCTGGTGACCGATGTCGGCCTGCCCGGCATGAACGGCCGACAACTGGCGGAAATCGCCCGCCAGCACCGCCCGACACTCAAGGTGCTGTTCATGACCGGCTACGCCGAGACCGCCGCCGAGCGCCAGGGCTTTCTGGAGGACGGCATGGACATGGTGGCCAAGCCGTTTTCCATCGACCAGTTGGCCACGAAAATCCGCAGCATGATCGGCGTCAAAGGCCAAGTTGATGCATAATCCCGCGCCTTCAAGCCCGACCGTTGCAAGGTAACTGCCAGATGAAAGCCCAAGCCCGCCATATCCTGGTCAAGACCAGCGAAGAAGCCGAACAACTCAAGCAGCGTATTGCCAAGGGCGAAGCCTTTGATGTGCTGGCCAAGAAGTTCTCCACCTGCCCGTCCGGCAAGCGCGGCGGCGATCTGGGTGAAGTGCGGCCGGGGCAGATGGTCGGGGTGATTGATGCGGTGATTTTCAAGAAACCGCTGCGGGTGGTGCATGGGCCGATCAAGAGCAAGTTTGGGTATCACCTGGTGCAGGTGTTCTACCGCGACTAGAGCACCCTGATCGTTCCCACGCTCCGCGTGGGAACGATCAGTCCCTGGGAATCAGCGCACCCGGAATCTGGATCACCCGGCTGGCCAACCGATGCCCCGCCAAGGCCGCCTCTTGCGGTGAACCACCCCTGAGCCGGCTGGCCAGATACGCTGCGCTGAACGAATCCCCCGCCGCCGTGGTGTCCACCACCTTTTCGACCACCTGCGCCGGCACCGCAAAACGCTCCCCGCCCTGACGAATCAGGCAGTCATCCGCGCCGCGCTTGAGCACCACTTCCTCGATCCCTGGATAAGCGGCGAACACCTGCTCACTGTCGGCATAGCCAAACAGGGCACGCTCGTCGTCTTCGGTGAGCAAGGCCATATCCACCTGCGCCAACACCTGCTGATAGGCCTCACGAGCGGCTTCGACACTGGCCCACAGACGCGGCCGGTAGTTGTTGTCGAACACCACCCGGGCGCCACGCTGGCGGGCTTCCAGCAACGCGGCCAACAGGCGCACGCGCCCCACTTCGCCCAATACAGCCAGGGTGATACCGCTGAAATACAGCACGTCATAACTCGGCAAGGCCGCCAGGACCGGCTCGGCCCCTGGCGTGGTGAAGCAATCGCGCACCGCCGCTTCGTTGCGCCAATAGAGGAATTTGCGCTCGCCGTGGGCATCGGTCTGGATGCAATACAGACCCGGCAGACGCCCCGGCAAGCGCTGGACTTGGTCCAGGCCAAGGCCTTCGGCGACCCATTGCTGACACATGGCATCGCTGAAACTGTCATCGCCCAGGGCGGTGACGTAATCCACCGTGCTGCTGGCCCCCAGTTCACGGCGCAGGTAGACGGCGGTGTTCAGGGTGTCGCCACCGAAGCTCTGTTGCAGGCTGCCGTCGGCGCGGTGTTGCAGTTCGATCATGCATTCGCCGATCAGGGCGATGCGCGGGTGTGGGGTCATATTTGGATTCTCGGCTGGGTTTTGGGGCCTCATCCCAGGCCAGCCAGCTCCCACATTGGAATGTGTTCACAAATCCCAATGTGGGAGCTGGCTTGCCTGGGATGGCCGCGACGCGCTCTAGAAACAGGTGTGCAATGTCTCGATCACCTGTAACTGCTCATCCACCAAACACCCCACCTGCCACTTATCAAAGGTCAGGCACGGGTGCGAGGTGCCAAACGAGATGATGTCGCCAATACGCAGTTCAACCCCCGCCGCCACGCTCATGAAGGCGTGCTGGTCCATCACCGCCGTGACCTTGCAGGCACTCACGTCATCGCCCACCGCCGGCAGCACGCCAGCCTTGTAGCGCTTGAGGGGCACCGGCAGGCCGGCGTCGTAGGCCACGTCGCGCTTGCCCAGGGCGATCACTGCAAACCCAGGCTGCGGCAACGACTGCACATGGGCCCAGACTTCCAGGGCCGGGCGCAGGCCCTCCGTGAGGTCGCTGCGCCGGTCCAGCACGCAGCATTGCGCCTCCTTGTAGATGCCGTGGTCGTGGGCCACATAGCTGCCGGGGCGCAGCACGCTGAGAAAGCGTCCTTCGGCGTTTTGCGCGGCGAAAGACTCGGCGATCAGGTCATACCAGGCCGAACCCGACGCGGTGATGATCGGCTTGCCCAGGTCAAAGGCCCCGCTGTTCTGCATATCCACCGCCAGACGCACCAGGGACGCAGCAAACTCGCGGATACCGCTGATGGCATGCTCGCCGTGGATCACCCCTTCATAACCTTCGATCCCGGTAAGGACCAGGGCCGGCTGGGCCTTGATTGCCCGCGCCAGGTCCAGCACCTCTTGCTCGCTGCGGCAACCGCAGCGGCCGCCGACCACGCCGTATTCGATCATCACGTTCAGGCGCAGGCCACGGGCGGCGAAGAATGCGCCCAGGTCAGCGACGTTGTCCGGGTGATCGACCAGGCAATGGAAGTCAAACTCGGGGTCAGCCAGCAGCTCGGCGATCAGCGCCATGTTAGGCGCGCCCACCAGTTGGTTGGCCATCAATACCCGGCGCACGCCACCGGCATAGGCCGCGCGGGTCTGCACTGCGGTAGCCAGGGTGATGCCCCAGGCTCCTTGTGCCAACTGACGCTGAAACAGCGCCGGCATCATGCTGGTCTTGCCATGGGGCGCCAGTTGCGCGCCGCTGTTGCTGACAAAGTCCTGCATCCAGCGGATGTTGTGTTCCAGGGCCGCGCGGTGCAGCACCAGGGCGGGCAGGCTGACGTCGCGTACCAGGTGGGCACCGCTGGCGGCGGCGCCTTTTTCAACGGCATTGAAGGCAGACATGGGGTTACTCCGTTTCGCTATTCATTGATGCGACGGGCCAGGTTATTGGCGCTTTCGATCAGCACCCGGCGGTAGTCGTCGTAATTGTTCTTGGCGTCGGCCCGTGGGGCGACGATGCACAGGGTCGCAATGGCGACGCCCTGGGCGTCACGCACCGGGGCGGCAAAGCAGTGGGTAAAGGTGTCGGCAACACTGTCGAAGGAAAAAAAGCCATCGACGCTGGCCTGGCGGATCTGCCCGAGGAAGGTGTCCAGGGGTAAGCGCTGGCCGTCCGGCAGGATAAAGTCGTCGTGGTCGATCAGGTCGATGATCTGCTGGTCGCTCAAATGCCCCAGCAACAGGCGCCCGGACGCAGTCCAGGGGATGGGCGCGTTTTCACCGATATCCGAAGAAATCCGGAAGTGCCGCTCGCCCTCGCGCATCAGCGCCACCGTGTACTTGCGCCCGTTGAGCAGGCACATCTGCGCCGTCTCGTGGGTTTGGCTAACGATCTCCTGCAAGGCGTGATCGGCCTCGCGGGTCAGGTCGAAATGGCGCAAGTGGGCCTGGCCGAGGAAGTACAGCTGACGGCCCAGGTACACGTGACCGTCCTTGCCCACGGTTTCGAGAATCCGCCGCTCCAGCAGGGAGGCGACCAGTTCATAGACCGTGGACTTGGGGCTGCCAATGCCACTGGCAATATCATTGGGGCGCAGGGGCTGGCCGACTTCCTTGAGAAAATCGAGGATATCGAACGCTCGGTCCAGGCCTTTTGCGCGGCGCTTGATGGTGTCTTCGGTCATGGCGGTCTTCATCAGCGTAAGAGGTCCATGTAAGAGTCGCTTTGTGTGGGAGCGGGCTTGCTCGCGAAAGCGGCGTGTCAGCCAACAAATCTGGCACTGATACACCGCTTTCGCGAGCAAGCCCGCTCCCACCCGAATTCACTCTCACATTGAATTTTTAGTGGTCTTGAGATCGGGCATTTAGCCTTTTTTCTTGTAGGCCACGCAATCAATCTCAACCTTGCAATCGACCATCATATTCGCCTGCACACAGGCCCGCGCCGGGGCGTGTTCGGGGGTGAAGTATTCGCCGAAGACTTTGTTGAAACTCCAGAAGTCCCGCGGGTCTTCCAGCCATACGCCGACCCGGACCACGTCTTCAAGCCCGTAGCCGGCCTCTTCAAGGATCGCCACCACGTTCTTCATGGTCTGGTGGGTCTGCTCGACAATCCCGCCGTGAATAATCTCGCCCTCCACCGCCGGCACCTGGCCCGACACGTACAACCAGCCATCAGCCTCCACTGCACGGGCAAATGGGCGGGGTTGGCCACCGCCGGCAGTGCTGCCGGCGCCGTAACGAGTAATGCTCATAAAGTTGCTCCTTGATTAAAAACGAATATTTTTCAGAAATTCCGCCAGGCGTGGCGATTGCGGGCGCTCAAAGACCGCTTTGGGCGGGCCCTGCTCTTCAATCCGCCCCTGGTTCATAAACACGATGTTGTCCGAAACCTCGTAGGCAAAGCGCATTTCGTGGGTCACCAGCAACATGGTCATGCCCTCTTGCGCCAGGCCCTTGATCACACTGAGCACCTCGCCGACCAACTCCGGGTCCAGCGCAGAGGTCACTTCGTCGAACAGCATCAGGCTGGGGTTCATTGCAATCGCCCGGGCAATCGCCACGCGCTGTTGCTGGCCGCCGGACAACTGACCGGGGAAGTGGTTGCGCCGTTCCAGCAGGCCGACGCGCTCCAGCCATTTTTCCGCGAGGGCCACCGCCTCGTCCTTGCCCATATGCTTGACCTTGAGCAGGCCCAGGGTGATGTTCTGCAACGCCGTCAGATGGGGGAACAGGTTGAATTGCTGGAACGCCATGCCAGTCATGGCGCGGTGTTGGGCAATGAGTTTTTCCGGGTGACGCACGCGCTTGCCGGCAACATCGGCATAGCCAATGGACTCGCCGTCGAGGGTGATCTGCCCGCCCTGGAACTCTTCCAGCAGGTTGACGCAGCGCAGTAGCGTGGTCTTGCCCGAGCCGCTGGAGCCGATCAAGGTCACCACGTTGCCGCGCTGCAGCGACAGGTCAACGCCCTTGAGGACTTCCACCGCACCGTATTGCTTGCGCAGGCCGCTGATGTTGAGCAATGGTTGATTCATGGCAAGGCCACCCGCTTTTCAATGTAGCGCCCGAATAACTCGATGGCGTAGTTGATGACAAAGAACAGAAAGCCGGCAAACAGGTAGAACTCCAGGGTCATAAAGGTCCGGGCGATCACTTGCTGGGTGCTCAACAGCAACTCGGCAACACCAATCACCGAGAGCAGGGTCGAGGCCTTGACGATCTCGGTGGAGGAATTGACCCAGGTCGGCAAAATCTGCCGCAGTGCCTGGGGCAGCAACACATAGCCCAGGGACTGATAGAAGGTCAGGCCGATGGCCTTGCCCGCTTCCAGTTGCCCACGGGGAATGGCTTGCAACGCACCGCGCACAATCTCGGCGACATGGGAGCCGCAAAACAGCGTGAGGCCCAGGGCACCGGCCTGGAACGCACTGATCTGCCAGCCCAGCGCCGGGGCCATGTAAAAGCAGGCCAGTACCAGCACAAACACCGGGGTGCCACGGATCAGGTCAACGTACAGACGAAACGGCGCGCGCATCCAGAACTTGCCGTAGGTCAGCACCAACCCGGCGACGATGCCGATCAGGGTGCCGAAGATAATCGCCAGCACCGAGCAATACACGCTGGTCTGGAACCCTGCCCACAGGGTTGCCCGGGCGATCCACAACTCATGCAGCCAATACATGGAAAACCCCTCTTATCGACGAATCGCCAGGCGCTGCTCCAGGTAACGCAGCAGCATGGCGATGAGGTAGCAGGCCGCCACGTAGAGCGCGGTCGTCACCAGCCAGGTTTCAATCACCCGGTAGCTTTCGACGTTGATCTTGCGGGCGTAATAGGTCAGCTCCGGCACGGCAATCGCCGCCGCCAGAGAGGTGTCCTTGAACAGTGAGATAAAGTTGTTCGACAGCGCCGGCAGCACGTTGCGCAGCATCACCGGCACCGTGATGTAGGCGCGGATCTGCCACTCCCCCAGGCCAATCGCCAGGCCGGCTTCGCGCAGGCCCTTGGGAATATTCAACAGGCCGGCACGGAACACTTCGGTCAAGTAGGCCCCGGCGTACAACGACAGGGTGATGATGAACGAGGGGATCTTGTCCAGGCGGATGCCCAGGCTGGGCAAGGCAAAGTAGATCAACAGGATCAGCACCAGGATCGGCGTGTTGCGCACCACCGTCACATACACCGAGGCCAGAATCCGCAGCGCACGGTGCCTGGACAGCATGGCAAAAGCCATCAAAAGGCCGATCACGCAGCCGATGGCAATCGACAGCAAGGCCAGTTGCAGGCCCAGGCCGAGGCCCGCCAGCAAGGTGTCGAAATCGCGCCAGACTGCGGCAAAATTCAGCTGATAGTTCATGGTCGGCACTACCTTGATTGGGGCGCCCGCAGCGACGCCCCGCGCTCAACAATCATTTGAATTCCACCGGAAAACCAATCGCCGGGGTCGGCAGATCAACGCCAAACCACTGCTTGAACGAGGCTGCATAGGTCGGAAACTCGACGCCGGTCATCGCCTCATGCAGGGCGGTGTTGACGAAGTTCAGCCAGTCCTGATCGCCACGCTTGACCGCGCACGCATAGGTTTGCGGGCTCCAGGCGTAGCTCGGGCTGCGGTAGCGGCCGGGGTTCTGCACCATCAGGTACTTGACCGAGGACTGGTCGGTGGCCGCCGCGTCGGCACGCCCGGAGTTCACCGCCTGGTACATCAGGTCGACGCTGTCGTATTGATCCACCTTGGCCTTGGGCAGCGCCTGGTGCACCAGCTCTTCGGCGTAGACGTTTTGCAGCACCGCCACAGTGACGTCATCCCCCGCTGCCTGCAGGTCTTCGATTTGCTGGTATTTGCTGTTGGCCGGCAACAGCAGGCCCACACCTTCGCGGTAGTACGGCAGGGTGAACGCCACCTGCTGCGCACGGCTGGCGGTGACGGTGATGAACTGGCAGCTCATGTCGACTTTGTTGGTCAACAGGTTGGGAATCCGTGCATCGGACGACTGCACCACAAACTCGACCTTGCTCGGGTCGTTGAACAGGCCTTTGGCGACGATGCGCCCGATATCAATATCAAACCCCTGCAACTTGCCATCCGCTCCCTGGAAGTGCCACGGCGCATTGGTACTGCCTGTACCGACGAGCAGATGCCCACGTTTGAGCACCTCATCGAGCTTGCTGTCCGCCTGCACTTGGCTGGCGAGGCAAGCCGATGCGGCGAAGAGAAAAACACAGGCTTTAAACACGGAAGGTCGGCGATGCATGGCAAGCACTCCAGAAGTTGTGTATTCCGCTATACCGGAACTAGGTATGTAACAACGGAATAGACAGCAGAAAGTGTGCCACAGCCAGCAGGAGAAGCCTATTGAAGCGCGCAAGTGTTTTTAAATCAGAGAGATAAGAAGGCACCGACGAATCACCGCGCCGCCAGCGCCGGCAGACACACTGCTACCGTGCGCCACAATCCGTTGCGGTCCATCCCATTTGGGTGCGTTACCTGTGAATTCTCACAGTAGACCGTCCAGCCCACCCGACTTAGGGTTTGGCCAAGTGCCTACAAGGAGACTGTCATGGGACTGATCAACACGGTGATCGACGACGCGCAGGCGTATAGACGTGCGCTGCAGACGCCCCGCACGGTGTTTATGCTGTTTGTATCGCCCCAGTGCCCGGCGTGCGGCGCGGCCAAGCCACTGTTCAGCAAAGTGGCCGGTCGCTATCGACGCCAGGCGGCGCTTTATGTACTGGACACCAGCCAGACCCCACGGCATCCCGAGGTGACCGGCACGCCGACGCTGCTGATCTTGAAAAACGGCAGGCTGGTAGAGAAGCTCAAGGGGTTCGGCCCCTGGGAGACCCAGGAGCAGACCCTGAAAAGAACCTTCGAGCGGCACACCCGGGGTGTGCCGACCAAACGAGCAAAGCCCCGTTAACCCAGCGCGACAGGGGCCAGCAGTACCTGCGTCACCCGCCGCTCCTCCACCGCCGCCACGGTCAGGCGCCAGCCTTCGTATTCCAGGCTGTCACCGACCACTGGCAGGCGATCCAACAGGCTCATGACCAGGCCGGCGAGGGTCTGGTAATCCTCGGTGGCCACGGCCTTGAACCCGGTGCGCTGGCGAATCAGGTTCAGGTTCAACGCACCATTGGCGCGATAACCGCCCTGCTCTTCGACGATGTCCGGGCCTTCGACTTCACTGGCATCAGGCAACTCACCGGCGATGGACTCAAGGATGTCGGTCATGCTCAACACCCCCATGAAATCGCCAAACTCGTTGATCACAAAGGCGATGTGCGTCGACTCCTGGCGCATCTGCTCCAGGGCGTTGAGGATCGAGAAGCTGTCCAGCAGGTTGATCGCCCGCCGCGCCAGGTGTTCCAGGTTCGGCTCATTGCCGGCCAGGTACTCCTTGAGCAACTCCTTCTTATGCACGAAGCCCAGGGGCTCATCCACCGCGCCGTTACGGATCAACGGCAAGCGCGAGTAGGACGAGTGCATCAGTTTCAGGCGAATCGTCTCAGGGTCGTCGGCCAAGTCGATGCAGTCGACATTCGCCCGCGGGGTCATCAAGGTGCGGATCGGCCGCTCGGCCAGTTGCAGCACACCACTGATCATGATCCGTTCGCGACGGTCGAACAGCGGGCCTTGATGGTCCTGCGAGTCGCCCAGCAGGTCCGTAACGTCCTCACCCACTTCTTCCACCGCCAGGCTGCGACCGCCCAGCAGACGCATCACCGCATGGGCAGTGCGCTCACGGATCGGCCGCAGGCCTTGCGCCGACTTCTTGCGGCGCGCCCGGGCGATCTGGTTGAACACCTCGATCAGGATCGAGAAGCCGATGGCCGCGTACAGGTAGCCTTTCGGGATGTGGAAGCCCAGACCTTCGGCGGTCAGGGCGAAACCGATCATCATCAAGAAGCCCAGACACAGCATGATCACCGTCGGGTGCGCATTGACGAAGCGAGTCAGCGGCTTGCTGGCCACGATCATTACACCGATGGACACGATTACCGCGATCATCATCACCGCCAGCTCGTCAACCATGCCGACCGCAGTAATCACCGCGTCGAGGGAGAACACAGCGTCCAGCACCACGATCTGCGCCACAATCGGCCAGAACATCGCGTAGGCGGCATTGCCGGTGCGCTCGGTGACATGCCCTTCGAGCCGCTCATGCAACTCCATGGTGGCCTTGAACAACAGGAACACACCACCAAACAGCATGATCAGGTCACGTCCGGAGAAGCTCTTGTCGAACACCTCGAACAACGGCTGGGTCAAGGTCACCAACCAGGAAATACTCGCCAACAGGCCCAGGCGCATGATCAGCGCCAGGGACAGGCCGATCAACCGCGCACGGTCACGCTGCTCCGGTGGCAGCTTGTCCGCCAGGATCGCGATAAACACCAGGTTGTCGATACCCAGTACCAGTTCCAACACAATCAAGGTCAACAGGCCGAGCCAGGCCGTTGGATCCGCTAACCATTCCATATAGAAGTCTCTGTCTCTTTATTGATTTTCAGAATGCCGGGCACAACAAGACGCGGTCCGATGACCGGGAAAAGGTTAGCAGCCTAAATAGAGGATGTTTCAGCGGGAACGTCGGCAGTAGCGGTCTTGGAGAAAGACGACTGGGGGGCTCCGAGAGGGTGTTCATGCAAATCCTGCAGTGAGAAAAGGACGTTAATCCTACATGGAAAATACAAATTCCCTACAATTTAAAACCATTACAAGATCTGTAAAAGCCACCCCTCGAAAGCCTGTGCCGTGGTCTTGCGTGGTGGCTTATGTGGGAGCTGGCTTGCCTGCGATAGCATCGCCTCGATCTAACTGATACACCGAGGTGCCTGCATCGCAGGCAAGCCAGCTCCCACACAAGCCCCCCCCCACACACGCCAGTGCCCATATTTTGAGAGGCGACAGGTCAGGTTTTGCGGGTAGCGTCGTCCAGCGCCAGGATGGTGTGGGCATTGGTTACCGTGGTCGCCAGCGTATTGATCACCCCCGAGCGCAACGCCCCCAGGGTCGCCGCCGCCTTGGTGTTTTCACTGGCAATCGCCACCACATCGGGAATGCGGAACAACTCCTGCACCGTCAAGCCGATCACTCGCCCCTGGATGGCGTTGACCGCCGGCTGGCCATGAATGTCGATAAAGTCGTACCCCATCATGTCGCCCACCGTGCCGGACAAGCGCGCCTGGGCGATTTCCTGGGGTGAGAACCAGCCCATGCGCACCATATTGCTGTTCTCGCTCATGTCGCCGATGCCGATCAGCGCCATATCGGCGCGCCGTGCGCGGTCGAGGGTGGAGCGTACGGTGTCGTTGCTGATCAACACGCTGCGCAGTTCCGGGTTGGCCACCAGCGCCGGGGCGTACAGGCTTTCGCTCTCGCCGCCAAAACGCAGGGCCAGGCGTCGGCAGATATGGTCGGGGTTCATGTATTCGCCCGCCTTGAGCGAACCGCCAATGGCGCAGACAAATGTGCAGTTGCGCGTCACCGGCAAAAACACGTTATCGGCCACCGCCCCCACATTGCGCCCCATGCCCACAGCGACAATCATGCCGTCGCCCAGGGTCTTGTTCAGGTAGTTGGCCACCAGGCTGGCCACGGCGGAGCGCTGGGTGTCGGCGTCACTGTGATCGACCGCGATCAACGCGCGGTCCAGCTGGAAGCGCTCCACCAACGCCTGTTCCAATTCGTTGTTCATCGCCGGATGCTGCAGTACCCGCACCTCGACTATCCCTTCATCGCGCGCACGCTTGAGCAGCCGGCTGACTTTGGCCCGGGACAGGTCAAAGCGCTTGGCGATGGCTTCCTGAGTGACGTTCTCAAGGTAATAGAGCATCGCCACTTCGGTCATCAGATCGATATCGCTGGCGGTGCGCAGGGTACTGTCACTCATGGGGACGGGCTTCCGTTTCGGCGTCAAAGGCGCATTCTCCCGACTCTTGCCCCGCTACGTCCACTACTGATGCCCATCACGCTCAATGGCGTTGATGCGCTCGACCTTGGCTCCGGAACGCGCTGCCTCGAACTCCGAGGCCAGAAACGCGGTGACGATGCTCTTGGCCAGCTCCGCCCCCACCACCCGCGCACCGATGGACAGGATCTGCGCATCGTTGCTCTTGCGCGCCCGCTCCGCCGAATAGGTGTCATGGGCCTGAGCCGCGCGAATACCCAAGACTTTATTGGCCGAGATGGCCATGCCGATGCCCGTGCCACACACCAGCACTCCCAGGCGCTGCTGCCCGCCGTTGATGGCCGTGGCCACCGCCAGCGCAATATCCGGGTACAGCACCGGCGCCGTGGAATGGGTGCCAAAGTCGGTCACCGGATACCCCAGCGCCTCGATATGGCGCTTCAACAGCTCCTTGAGCTCAAAACCCGCTTCGTCACATCCGATAGCCACCGGGAAAGGTGTGTTCATGGCATTAGGCTCCGCTGCCGTGGTGAAACTTAAGACTGATCATATGATCACTCAGTGAAATTTCGATCAAGCATTTCTCGGATATTCCCTCGCAACTGTCAAGCACGTTTTAACTGACCCTCCAGTCAAACCCCTCTAAAACGCCAAACATTAAGAAATTGCCGGCGATTACAAGTTTCCAGTGAAAGAGATTGACTGATCAGAATTTCATTTGGTACACATATGATCACGCAGCAACACGACTGTGTACCTAATAAGAATTCACAGCACGAGGACACGCCGATGGCCACGCCATTACTGCTCCAGGCTGAACACGTCGCCAAGGCCTACGCCGGCATCCCTGCCCTGCGTGACGGTCGCCTCTCGCTGCGGGCCGGTAGCGTGCACGCCCTGTGCGGCGGCAATGGCGCGGGCAAATCCACCTTCCTCAGTATCTTGATGGGCATCACCCAGCGTGATGCCGGCAACATCCTGCTCAATGGCGCTCCCGTACATTTCAATCGTCCCAGCGAAGCGCTGGCGGCGGGGGTCGCGATGATCACCCAGGAGCTGGAACCGATCCCCTACATGAGCGTCGCCGAAAACATCTGGCTGGGCCGCGAACCACGGCGCGCCGGCTGCATCGTCGACAGCAAGGAACTGCACCGGCGTACCCGCGAACTGCTGGAAAGCCTGGAGTTCGAGGTCGACGCCAGCGCCCCCATGCATCGCCTGAGCGTGGCGCAGATCCAACTGGTGGAGATCGCCAAGGCGTTCAGCCATGACTGCCAGGTGATGATCATGGACGAGCCCACGTCCGCCATCGGCGAGCGCGAAGCCGAAACCCTGTTCAAGGCCATCCGCCGCCTCACCGCCCGTGGCGCCGGGATCGTGTATGTGTCCCATCGCCTCAGCGAGCTTGCGCAGATAGCCGACGACTACAGCATCTTCCGCGATGGCGCCTTCGTCGAAAGCGGGCGCATGGCCGATATCGACCGCGCCCACCTGGTGCGCGGCATCGTCGGCCAGGAATTGACGCGCATCGACCACAAGGTCGGCCGCGAAAGCGCCGCCGACTGCTGCCTGGACGTCCAGGGCCTGAGCCGCAGCGGCGAGTTCCAGGACATCAGCCTGCAAGTGCGCCAGGGCGAAATCCTCGGCATCTACGGGCTGATGGGCTCGGGGCGCAGCGAGTTCCTCAACTGCATCTATGGCCTGACCACCCCGGACGCTGGCAGCGTCACCCTGCAAGGCAAGCCGATGCCCATCGGCCTGCCCAAGGCGACCATCCGCGCCGGCATGTCCCTGGTCACCGAAGACCGTAAGGAAAGCGGCCTGGTACTCAGCTCCAGCATCCTCTCGAACATCGCGCTGTCGGCGTACAAGCAACTGTCGAGTTGGTCGTTGATCAATGCGCGCAAGGAAACCCAACTGGCCGAGGACATGGTCAAGCGCCTGCAGATCAAGACCACCTCCCTCGATCTGCCAGTGGCGTCCATGAGCGGCGGCAACCAGCAAAAGGTAGTGCTCGCCAAATGCCTGTCGACCCAACCGGTGTGCCTGCTGTGCGATGAACCGACCCGGGGCATCGACGAAGGTGCCAAGCAGGAGATCTATCACTTGCTCGACCAGTTCGTGCGCGCCGGTGGCGCGGCCATCGTGGTGTCGTCCGAAGCCCCGGAACTGCTGCACCTGAGTGACCGTATCGCGGTCTTCAAGGGCGGCCGGCTGGTGACTATCAGCAGCGACACCGCCCTTTCCCAGGAAGCCTTGTTGAGTCTTGCCTCATGAATGCCAAAACCCTTGCCACGCCACTGACCACCCCCGCGCGCAGCCGTCTGCGCCTTTCCCTCGACCGCTTTGGCCTGCCACTGGTGTTTATCCTGCTGTGCGTGGTCATGGCGTTTTCCAGCGAATACTTCATGACCTGGCGCAACTGGATGGACATCCTGCGCCAGACCTCGATCAACGGCATCCTGGCAGTGGGCATGACCTACGTGATCCTGACCAAGGGCATCGACCTGTCGGTAGGTTCGATCCTCGCCTTCGCCGGGCTGTGCAGCGCCCTGGTCGCGACCCAGGGCTACGGACTGCTCGCCGCCGTCAGTGCCGGGATGTTCGCCGGAGCGATGCTGGGGATGGTCAACGGCTTCATGGTGGCCAATCTGTCGATCCCGCCTTTTGTTGCCACGCTGGGCATGCTGAGTGTGGCCCGGGGCATGACCTTTATCCTCAACGATGGCAGCCCGGTCACCGACCTGCCGGACGCCTACCTGGCCCTGGGCATCGGCAAGCTCGGGCCGATTGGCATACCGGTCATTATCTTTGCGGTGGTCGCGCTGATCTTCTGGATGGTGCTGCGCTACACCACCTACGGGCGCTATGTGTACGCGGTGGGCGGCAACGAAAAAAGCGCACGCACCTCGGGGATCGGCGTGCGCAAGGTGACGTTCTCGGTGTACGTGGTCTCGGGCTTGCTCGCCGGCCTGGCGGGCGTGGTGCTGTCCGCACGCACCACCTCCGCCCTGCCCCAGGCCGGCATGTCCTATGAGCTGGATGCGATTGCCGCCGTGGTGATCGGCGGCACCAGCCTGTCCGGCGGCGTCGGCACCATCGTCGGCACGCTGTTCGGCGCACTGCTGATCGGGGTGATCAACAACGGCCTGAACCTGCTTGGCGTGTCCTCCTATTACCAGCAGGTCGCCAAGGGCCTGATCATCGTACTCGCGGTGTTGATTGACGTGTGGCGCAAGAAAAAACGCTAGTCGCTTTTGCTCTGAACCGAACTGAACGACCACAACAATAAACGGGGTTCTCATTATGAAATTCGCTACATCGTTTGCCGCCGTGGCGGCCCTCTCCCTGCTCGCCAGCAGCATCACCCTGGCCGCCGATGGCAAGACCTACAAAATCGGCGCCGCCGTGTACGGCCTCAAGGGCCAGTTCATGCAGAACTGGGTGCGCGAGCTGAAGGAGCATCCGGCGGTCAAGGACGGCACCGTGCAGTTGACCGTCTTCGACGGCAACTATGACGCGCTGACCCAGAACAACCAGATCGAAAACATGGTCACCCAGCGCTACGACGCGATCCTCTTCGTGCCCATCGACACCAAGGCCGGTGTCGGCACGGTGAAGCAGGCAATGTCCAACGATGTGGTGGTGATCGCCTCCAACACCAAGGTCGCCGACGCCAGCGTGCCGTACGTGGGCAACGACGATGTCGAGGGTGGTCGCCTGCAGGCCCAGGCCATGGTCGACAAACTCCAGGGCAAGGGCAATGTGGTGATCATCCAGGGCCCGATTGGCCAGTCGGCGCAGATCGACCGGGAAAAAGGCGAGCTGGAAGTGCTGGGCAAACACCCCGGGATCAAGATCATCGAGAAAAAGACCGCCAACTGGGACCGCGCCCAGGCCCTGACCCTGACTGAAGACTGGCTGAACGCCCACCCCAAGGGCATCAACGGGGTGATCGCGCAAAACGACGACATGGCCCTCGGCGCCGTGCAGGCCCTCAAGTCCCATGGACTGACCTCCAAGGAGGTGCCTGTCACCTCCATCGACGGCATGCCCGACGCGATCCAGGCAGCGAAACGAGATGAAGTCACCACCTTCCTGCAAGACGCCCAGGCCCAGTCCCAGGGCGCACTGGACGTAGCCCTGCGGCAACTGGCGGGCGAAGACTACAAGCCCAAGTCGGTGATTTGGGAGCGCTATGCCAAGGACCTGAAATGGGCCGACGGCACCGCGAAGAACTACATCCTGCCGTGGGTGCCGGTAACCAATGCCAATGCGGATGCGCTGTACCAGCAGGTCAGCGGCACTAAATAGCAACGCGGTCAATGTGGAAGCTGGCTTGCCTGCGATTGCCTCACCTCGGCATCCCTGACAGACCGAGGTGCCCGCATCGCAGGCAAGCCAGCTCCCACATCCGATCTCCACTGTTTTTGAGAATGGAGTTAAACCAATGTCTGGATTCTGGAACCAAGCCTTCGACCTCAGCGGCCGCTGCGCCGTGATCACCGGTGGGGCTGCGGGGATTGGTCTGGCATGTGCCAGCCTGCTGGTGGAGCGTGGCGCACGCGTGGCGCTGCTCGACCGCGATCCGGCCGTGGTGGAAATAGCCGCCAGCCTCGGCGCCGGACATCTTGGCCTGGCCGTCGACCTGCGCCAGCTCGATCAGGTGCAGAGCAGCATCGACTACGTGTTCGCGCACTTCAAACGCCTGGATTATCTGATCAACAGCGCCGGCGTGGTGATGCTGGACAAGGCCATCGACGTCAGCGAAAACGCCTGGGACATCACCCTGGATATCAACCTCAAGGCCAGCTTTTTCGTGGCCCAGGCCTGCGCCCGGCACATGCTCGCCCAGGGCAGCGGGCGCATCGTCAACCTGGCGTCCCAGGCGGCGGTGATCGGCCTGGATCGGCATGTGGCCTATTGCGCGAGCAAGGCCGCGATTGTCGGCATGACCAAGGTCCTGGCCATGGAATGGGCGCCGCACATCACTGTAAATGCCATCTCCCCCACCATCGTCGAGACCGCCCTGGGCAAGAAAGCCTGGGCCGGCGAAGTGGGCGAACGGGCCAAATTGCAGATCCCGGCGGGCCGTTTTGCCCAGCCGGATGAAATCGCCGGGCTGGCGTTGTACCTGCTCAGCGACGCAGCCCAGATGATCACCGGCGCCAATATGGTGATCGACGGCGGCTACAGCATTCAGTAATCCTTCTATTCGTCGTGAGGTTTGTCATGTCCATCGCTACCGAACGTACCGCCGAACAACTCCACCCAGTGATCCCCAAGACCATGCAGGCCGTGGTCTGCCATGGCCCGGAAGACTATCGCCTGGAAACCGTCGATGTACCGACGCCAGGCCCCGACGAGATCCTGACCAAGGTCGAGCTGTGCGGCATCTGCATGGGCGATATCAAGACCTATCGCGGCGCGCCGTCGTTCTGGGGCGACGCCGAGCAGCCGCGCTACGTCAAGCCGCCGATGATTCCCGGGCATGAGTTTGTGTGCCGCGTGGTCGCCCTGGGCCCAGGCGCTGAAAAGCGCGGGGTGAAGGTCGGCGACCGGGTGATTTCCGAGCAGATCGTGCCCTGCTGGGGCTGCCGTTTCTGCAACCACGGCCAGTACTGGATGTGCCAGAAGCACGACCTCTATGGCTTCCAGAACAACGTACAGGGCGCCATGGCCCAGTACATGATTTTCACCAAGGAAGGCATCATCCACCAGGTGCCGGACTCCATCGCGCCGGACGAAGCGATCCTGATCGAGCCGCTGGCCTGCTCGCTGCACGCGGCGGAACGGGCCAATGTGGATTTCGACGATGTGGTGGTCGTGGCCGGCGCCGGCACCCTCGGCCTGGGGATCATCGGCGCGGTGCGCATGCGCAACCCCAAACGCCTGATCGTGCTCGACATGAAACCCGAACGCGCCGAACTGGCCCTGCGCATGGGCGCCGACGAAGTCTGGAACCCGGCCGAGGTTGATGTACTGGCGAAAATCCGCGAAATCACCGACGGCTATGGCTGCGATATCTATATCGAAGCCACCGGGCACCACAAAGCAGTGAACCAGGGCCTGGCGATGCTGCGCAAGCTGGGGCGTTTCGTCGAATTCAGCGTGTTCAACGACGAGGCCACGGTAGATTGGTCGATCATCGGCGACCGCAAGGAACTGGACGTACTCGGCTCGCACCTGGGCCCGTACATGTACCCACGGGCCATCGACTTTATCGGCAAGCGCAAGATCGACATGCGCGACGTGGTGACCCACAAGTTTGCGCTGGCGGATTTCAAGGAGGCGTTTGCGGTAATGGAGCGCGGGGACAAGTCCTTGAAGGTCGTGCTCGAGCCCTGAACCCAACACATATCCAAATGTGGAAGCGGGCCTGCCCGCTTCCACACTTGAACGACTGCGCCCAAGACAACAAGAACAGGAACCCGCGTTATGAATCGAGTCATCAACGATCCAGACCAAGTGGTCGAGGACATGCTGCGCGGCATTCTGGTCGCCCATCCCGAGTTGCGCCAATGCGACAGCAACCCCCGCGTGATCAGCAAGGCCAAGCCCTCCGGCCCAGGCCGCGTGGGCATCGTCACCGGCGGCGGTTCCGGCCATGAGCCGGCGTTTCTCGGCTACGTCGGCCCCGGCCTGGTGGACGCGGTGGCCGTCGGCGAAATTTTCTCGTCGCCCACCGCCAAGAGTTTCTTCGACGCGTTTCGTGTCGCCGATCACGGCGCCGGCGTGGCCTGTCTGTACGGCAACTATGCCGGCGACAATATGAACGTGAAGCTGGCGATGAAAATGGCCGCCAGCAAGGACATGCAGATCCGCACCGTGGTCGCCAACGATGACGTGGCGTCGGCACCCAAGGCCGATATCGCCAAGCGCCGCGGGGTCGCCGGGGAAATCTTCATGTGGAAGATCGGCGGGGCCGCCGCCGCGCAGCACTATGACCTGGATGGAGTGATCCGCGTCGCACAGAAGACGGTCGATCACTGCCGCTCCATCGGCATCGGCCTGACGCCTTGCACCATTGCCGCGGTGGGCAAGCCGAACTTCCAGATCCCGGACGGCCAGATGGAGTTGGGGATCGGCCACCACGGCGAACCCGGGATCGAAGTGATCCCGATCGAGTCTGCAGCAGCCATGGCTGAACGCATGCTTGCACCGATCCTCGCCGACCGCGATTTCAGCCAGGATGACAGCGTGGTGGTGCTGGTCTCGGGCCTGGGCGCGACGCCGGTGATGGAGCTGTACATCTTCTACGCCGAAGTCGAAAGCCAGCTCAAGGCCAAGGGCCTGAAGATCCATCGCTGCTACGTCGGCAACTACTTCACTTCCCTGGAAATGATGGGCGTGACCCTGACCCTGCTGGGCCTGGATGCCGAACTGAAAACCCTGATCGACCAACCTTGCCGCTCCATCGGCATGACCCAGGCGGAATAGACCATGAGCCAGCATTTTTCTACCCACGACGGCAGTGCGATTGTCACCGACCTGGTCAGCGTGATCGTCGCCAACCGTGAATACCTCAGCGAAGTCGATGGCGCGATTGGCGATGGCGACCACGGCATCAACATGGCCAAGGGCTTCGCCCATTGCGGCCGCACCCTCGAAGGCCGGCAACTGACCCTGGCCGAGGCCCTGGATGAACTGACCCTGAGCCTGATGGAAGGCATCGGCGGCTCCATGGGCCCGCTGTATGGCAGCCTGTTTATCGGCATGGCCGATGAAGTGCGCGGCAGCGAAAATATCGACGCCGCGACCTTCGCCCATCTACTGCGCGGCGGCCTCACCTCCCTGCAGGACATCACCGAAGCCGGCGTCGGCGATAAGTGCCTGATGGACACCCTGATCCCGGCGGTGGAGGCGTTTGAGCAGGCGCAGGCGGCGGGTGCGTCCTTCAGCGACGCCCTGGATGCGATGAAAAGCGCCGCCTCCCAGGGCCGCGACTCGACCAAGGACCTGGTGGCCAAGATCGGCCGGGCCAGCCGTTTGGGCGAACGCTCGCTGGGGGTGCTGGATGCGGGGGCGGTGTCCTGCTGCCTGATCCTCACGCAGCTGGCAGACTCGATACAGCCCCGCCTGACCCGGTAGGGGCCAGTTGCTACGGGGTGGGGTTGTGTTTGATGTGCTGGATATACCGCGCCACCGCCGGGGCTTTTTCAAAGCGCCGGTAGATCAGCGACAGCCACGACGACGCATCGCTGCCCTGGAGGGTGCGGTAGTGCACACCCGGCAAGCTGACATGCCCCACCACCGACTCCGGCACCACCGCCACGCCCTGCCCCAGGGACACCAGGGCAATCACCGCCACCAGGCCTCCCGGCTGCGGCCCCAGGCGCGGGGCATACCCGCCTTGCGCGGCCACCTGCAAGGTGCCGCTGATTTGCTCGGGCAGGATGAAGGTCTCGTTCTGCAAATGCTCGCAGGTGATCGCCTTCAAGCCCAGCAGCCACGAGCCCTGTGGCAGCGCCAGGACAAAACCCTCACTGCCCAGGCGTAGCGCCTCCACGCCGTCGGGCAGGGTCATGGGTGAGCGAATGTAGCCAATGTCGTAGCGCCCTTCGGCCACCAGCCCCGGCAACAAGGCCATGGGGCTTTCCCGCACGCTGAGGCTGACATCGGCAAACTCCGCACAAAACCCCTGCACCTGGCGTTGCAACACGCCGGAATACACCGCCGACGCCACATAGCCCAACTCGATATGGCCGATCTCGCCACGCCCGGCGCGCTGGGCATTGCGCTGGGCGAACTCGAACTGGCGCACGGTGGCTTCAGCTTCACCCAGCAACGCGCTGCCCGCCTCGGTCAGGCTGACATCCCGCTGACGCCGGATAAACAGGCGGGTACCCAGGGCGCGCTCCATATCCTGGATCTGTCGGCTCAAGGTGGGTGGGGCAATATCCAGTTGCTCGGCGGCCCGCGTGAAGTTGCGGTGCCGGGCAACGGCCAGGAAGTAGCGGAAATGACGTATTTCCATCGCAGGATTAGCTCAAAGGTAATGATGTGCTTCGTCTCGGCTAACAGAATCACTGGGCGCCGACGATAAGCTCACAGAACACCCACAGTAGAGAGTCCACCTGATGCCCGTCAAATCCGTCTTGCCTGTTGCCTGCCAGGTAATCCTGCCATGAGCCGGGTCAGCCCCCGCCTTACCCTGTTGACCGCCTCCGGGGTCTGTTCGTTGATTGTCCTCGACACCAACATCGTCGCCGTGACCCTGCCGACCATTGCTCGCGACCTGGGCGCCAATTTCGCCGATATCGAATGGGTAGTCAGCGCCTATATGCTGGCGTTCGCCGCCCTGCTGCTGCCAGCCGGGAGCATTGCCGACCGCTTCGGCCGCAAGAAAACCCTGGTGTGGGGCCTGGGGATTTTTATTCTCGCCTCCCTGGGCTGTGGCGCCGCGCCCAGCGTGCTGCTGCTGGATATCGCCCGTGCCGTGAAGGGTGTCGGTGCAGCGTTGCTGCTGACCTCGGCCCTGGCCTCCATCGGCCATGCCTTTCACGATGACCTGGAACGGGCCAAGGCCTGGGCATTCTGGGGCGCCTGCATGGGCGTGGCGATGACCGCCGCGCCGACCCTTGGCGGCCTGATTACCCACTACATGGGCTGGCGCTGGATTTTCTACCTCAACCTGCCGGTGGGCCTGGCCTTGCTCGCACTGGTCCTGCACGCCATCCCGGAATCGCGCGACAGCCAATCGGCGCGCCTCGACCCCTGGGGCAGCCTGACCTTCAGCGCCAGCCTGCTGTGCCTGATCTGGGGCCTGATCGAAGCCAATCGCATCGGCTGGGACAACCCGCTGACCTATGCGCGGCTGCTCGGCGGCGCGTTGCTGCTGGGCCTGTTTGTGTGGGTGGAGCGCTTGCAGCGCCGGCCCATGGTGGACCTGCAACTGTTCCATTACCCACGGTTTATCGGGGCCTTGCTGGGGATGTTTGCCTATGCCGGGTGTGCCCAGGTGATGATGACGCTGCTGCCGTTCTACCTGCAAAACGGCCTGGGGTTTTCCGCGATTGCCTCGGGCTTGGGGATGTTGCCGTTTGCCCTGACCATGCTGATCTGCCCGCGGATCGGCGCACGCCTGGCCAGCCGCTTCGCCCCCGCGAACATGATGGCGACCGGCCTGGCCCTGGTGGGCAGCGGCAACCTGCTCAGCGCCTGGGCGGTGAATGTCGGCGGTTATCTGCCGTTCGCCCTGGCGATTGCAGTGACTGGCGCCGGGGCCGGCCTGCTCAATGGCGACACCCAGAAAAACATCATGGCCTGCGTGCCAAGGGACCGCGCGGGCATGGCATCGGGCATGAGCACCACGATGCGTTTCAGCGCGATCATGTTGGCGATTGGGGTGTATGGCGCGCTATTGGCCAGTCATAGCGAGTATCTGCTGCAAACCAGCCTTGGTACGCAATGGCAGGCCCAGGTACCGGGGATTGCCTCGCGAGTGGTGGCCGGGGATATGCCAGCGGCCATGGCACTGCTGCCGGAATCGGCGCAGGGATGGGTGCAACCCTTGGCGTGGCAAGCGTTTGTCGGCGGGTTTGCCAGGGTGTTGTGGGTGGCGGGGCTATTGGGGCTGCTGGGGGCGCTGGTGGTGGGCCTGCTGATGAGGCATCCGATTCCACTGCTGCAGGATCGACGCGATCCCCTGTAGGTGCCGGCTTGCCGGCGCCTACAGGGTGGGTGAGTTACCAGAAACGCTGTTGAGTCAGGCGGCTCCACCAGGTGAGCAGCACCCGGTCCACCGAGCCGCTGGCCGCCAGGCCCACCCGCTCCTGCAGGCTTTTACGCTCGGCATAGTGCAGGTGGAACAACTCGGCGGTCTTGGCCTTGGTGGCCAGGTATTCGTCACTGGTCTGCAGCGCGTCTACCAACTGCTTGTCCAGCGCCGCGACGCCCAACCAGACTTCGCCGGTAGCCACTTCATCAATCGCCAGTTGCGGGCGATAGCGCGACACGAAGTTCTTGAACAGTTGATGGGTGATATCCAGGTCTTCCTGGAACTTCTCCCGGCCCTTCTCGGTGTTTTCGCCAAACACCGTCAGGGTGCGCTTGTACTCGCCAGCGGTGAGTACTTCAAAGTCGATATCGTGTTTTTTCAGCAGGCGGTTGACGTTGGGCAACTGGGCCACCACGCCAATCGAGCCGAGGATGGCAAACGGTGCGCTGATGATCTTCTCGCCGATGCACGCCATCATGTAGCCGCCGCTGGCCGCGACCTTGTCGATGCACACCGTCAACGGCACACCCGCCTCGCGGATCCGCGCCAATTGCGAGGACGCCAGGCCATAGCTGTGGACCATGCCACCGCCGCTTTCCAGGCGCAGTACCACTTCGTCCTTGGGCGTGGCCAGGCTCAGCAGCGCAGTGATTTCGTGGCGCAGGCTGTCGGTGGCCGACGCCTTGATGTCCCCGTCAAAATCCAGGACAAACACCCGTGGCTTGGCCTCGGGGGTTTTCTTCTGTTTTTTCTCGGCCTTGCCCTGGGACTTGCGCAGGGCCTTGAGCTGATCCTTGTCGAGCAGGGTCTGCTCCAGGCGCTCGCGCAGGCCTTTGTAAAAGTCATTGAGCTTGCTGACCTGCAACTGCCCGGCATTCTTGCGCCGGCCCTTGCTGCGCAACGCCGCAAAACTGATCAGCACCACCAGGATGGCGACGACCAACGTGACGGTTTTAGCCAGAAAACTTGCATACTCAGCCAAAAACTCCATGGGACTCCTTACAGAAACGGTGCGCCAGGCGCGATTGCCCCAGCATACCGATGGGACGGCCGGTGAGCCAGAGCTGAAACCCCTTGAAACGGGCCTCTCAAGGCTCATGCTCGTGAAAGGATCCAACAAACACCGCTAAACCCTGTGGGAGCTGTCGAGCCTTGGCGAGGCTGCGATAGCGGTGGGCCAGGCAACATCCCTGCTGACAGTGCCGCTGCCATCGCAGCCTCGCCAAGGCTCGACAGCTCCCACACGGATATCGGCCTCTAACGGGCTTTTAAAACAAGCGTATGTTTTTTCATTGACAGCTTCCCGGCATCCTCATAACCTCGCCAGACTTTCAACGTACCGGGTGACGGACGTGGGCAGCATCTATTTGATTCGACATGGCCAGGCCTCCTTCGGTGCAGACGACTATGATGTCCTGTCGCCCGTGGGTGTGCAGCAGGCGCAGATACTGGGCAGCCATCTGGCAGACCTGGGCCTGACGTTCGACCGCTGTGTGTCGGGCGACCTGCGGCGCCAGCAGCACACGGCCAATGCCACGCTCGAGTCCATCGGCGCCCTGGGCTTGCCGGTGCCGCCCCTGGAAATCGACAGTGCCTTCAACGAATTCGACGCCGACGCGATCATCCGCGCCCTGCTGCCGGACCTGCTCGACAGCGAGCCCGAAGCCCTGGATATCCTGCGCAACGCCCAGCAAAACCGTGGCGAGTTCCAGCGTATCTTCGCCCTGATCATCGAACGCTGGCTGAGCGGCACCTACGACACCCCCGGCCTGGAAAGCTGGCTGGGGTTTGTCGAGCGCGTCCAGGGTGGCCTGCTGCGCCTGCTGGAGACTGCCGACAGTTCCCACAAGATCGCCGTATTTACTTCTGGCGGCACCATCACCGCCCTGCTCCACCTGATTACCCGCATACCTGCCACCCAGGCTTTCGAGCTGAACTGGCAGATTGTCAACACTTCGCTCAACCACTTGAAGTTCCGTGGACGCGAAGTGGCACTGGCTTCCTTCAACAGCCATACCCACTTGCAACTGTTGAAGGCGCCGCAGCTCATCACCTTCCGATGAATTGCGGCCAACCGTGACCCCAAGGTCACTGGCACCACCCATAAAAGGATCGAACCATGACTGACGTAGCTAAAGCCGTAGAAGCAATGAAAGCCAAATTCAACCCAGCCGCTGCCGACGGCCTGGACCTGGTGTTCGGTTTCCGTATCGACGAGAGCCAGAACTTCTCCCTGATCGTCAAGGACAACACCTGCGAACTGCAAGAAGGCGTGAACCCTGACGCCCAGGTGACTCTGGTGATGGACGCTGAAACCATGAAAGGTATCGTCAGCGGCGAAACCGACGGCATGCAGGCCTTCATGGGCGGCAAACTGCGCGCCGAAGGCGACATGATGCTGGCGATGAAACTGAGCGAACTGTTCCCGGCCTGATCCAGGGCAACCTGGGTTGACCAATCCCGCCTACCCAGGCGGGATTTTTGTGTGTGCCTGTGGCGCTCATTCATTTGCAGAATGAAGTCCAGAGGAATCTTCGTTTGCGCCCTCGGGCAGCGCCCAACAAAATCTGGCTTACGGCCCACACCACCGTTACCGCAGCCAGGAATTTTTCTATGCCTACCCCGCGCTTTATCAGCCCCGATGCCATCCGCAAAGACTTCTCCAAGGCCATGTCCGACATGTACCGCGAGGAAGTGCCGCTGTATGGCGCGCTGCTGGAGTTGGTGGCCGAAACCAATGCCCGGGTGCTGGCGAGCGATCCAGACCTGGCGCAGCAACTGCAGCACACTGGCGAAATCCAGCGCCTGGACATGGAGCGCCACGGCGCCATCCGCCTGGGCAGCGCCTATGAGCTGGCAACCATCAGCCGCCTGTTTGCAGTAATGGGCATGCACCCGGTGGGTTACTACGACCTCACCCCGGCCGGCGTGCCGGTGCATTCCACGGCCTTTCGCGCCGTGCATGAAAGCGCCTTGCAGACCAGCCCGTTCCGGGTCTTCACCTCGCTGCTGCGCCTGGAGCTGATCGAAAACCTTGAACTGCGAGCCTTTGCCGAATCAGCCCTGGCCAAGCGCTCCATCTTCACCCCACGGGCCCTGGCCCTGATCGAACAGGCCGAAGCCGACGGCGGCCTGAATGCCAGCGATGCCCAGGCCTTTATCCAGCAAGCCCTGGAAACCTTTCGCTGGCACCACACCTCCACGGTCAGCGCGGCCCAGTACCAGCAACTCAGCGACCAGCACCGGCTGATTGCCGACGTGGTGGCCTTCAAGGGCCCGCATATCAATCACCTGACCCCACGCACCCTGGACATCGACCGCGTACAAGCCGACATGCCCGGCAAAGGCATCACCCCCAAAGCCGTGATCGAAGGCCCACCCCGCCGCCAATGCCCGATCCTGCTGCGCCAGACCAGTTTCAAGGCCCTCGACGAAGCCATTGCCTTTACCGATGCCAGGGGCAGCCACAGCGCACGCTTTGGCGAAATCGAACAACGTGGCGTGGCCCTGACGCCCAAGGGCCGGGCGCTTTATGACCAACTGCTCAACGCCGCGCGGGACGAACTGGGTGCCTTTCCCAATGAAGCCAACGCCCAGCGCTATACCGAACTGATGGCACAGCACTTCCAGGCCTTCCCGGATAACCATCGGGCCATGCGCGAGCAAGGTTTGGCGTACTTTCGCTACCGAGTGACCGACAAGGGCCGTGCCGCCGAGAAGGACGCGCCACAGAGTCTGGACGCGTTGATCGAGGCGGGTTACGTCGATATCGAACCGTTGGTGTATGAAGATTTTCTGCCGGTCAGCGCGGCGGGGATTTTCCAGTCGAACCTGGGCGATGCGGCGCAGAGTCACTACGCGGCCAACGCCAACCAGGCTGAGTTTGAACAGGCCCTGGGCCGCCAGACCCTTGATGAGTTGCAGCTGTATGCAGACACCCAGCAGCGCTCGATCGACGCCTGCCTGCAGGTGCTGCGCACCTAGAAAAAGAGTTCGCCCGACACCACAACGCATTCCATGCGCAGTCAACGTGCCCCAGGGTCGGGCGAACGGTTGGGATAATAGGCAGTGGCGGGGTTGTTGTCCTTGGGGCAATTCTGAACAAATATGGACCCCTCCCCCAGCGTTGGCTAATGCCCCTTGGTCTGCTCCAGTTGTTCGACGATTTTATCTTTGATCAACAGGCGTTTCTTCTTCAGGTTCTCCACATCATCGTCATTGGCACTTGCAGATTCAGCCTCCAGCACCTCCTTGTCGGCAACGTCATACTGGGTGAGCAATACATCCAACCGATGGTGGCTTGCCCGACGCTGCTGGACATCCTCCTTGCTCAACCCCAAATCCTGATAAAGATCATGTTTCACTGGCATGAAGTACCTCCGCAAGTTAATCAATGACTGGTCCACCTTGAAGCTAGCCCATCCAGGGGCCTCTTGTCATGCCCAAGGTCAATTCCCTTGCCCCAGCTCGCGTGCGAGGAAGGGGGCAGTGCGGCTGGTTTGGTTCTGGGCGAGGTGCTGGGGCGTGCCGCTGGCGACGACGTTGCCGCCCTGGTCGCCGGCGCCTGGGCCGATGTCGATGACCCAGTCGCTCTGAGCCACCACGCGCATTTCGTGTTCGACCACAATCACTGTGTGACCGGCATCCACCAGGTGGTTGAGTTGCAGCAGCAGGCGGTCGACATCACGGGGGTGCAGGCCGGTGGTGGGCTCGTCGAGGACATACAGGGTTGCGCCCCGTGCGGTACGTTGCAGTTCGGTGGCCAGTTTGATCCGCTGGGCCTCGCCACCGGACAGCTCGGTGGCCGGCTGGCCCAGGCGCAGGTAGCCCAGGCCGATGTCGCGCAGGACCCGCAACGCGCGCAGCACGCTGGGTTGTTCGGCGAAGACGTCCACCGCCTGCTCAACGGTCAAGCCCAGCACCTGGGCAATGTTCAGGCCCCGCCAGGTAATCGCCAGGGTCTGGGGGTTGTAGCGCGCGCCGTGACAGGTCGGGCAAGGTGCGTAGACGCTGGGCATAAACAACAATTCGACGCTGACAAAACCCTCACCCTCGCACTTCGGGCAACGACCCTTGGCGACGTTGAAGGAGAACTGCCCGGCATCGTAGTGGTGTTTTTTCGCCGCAGGGGTAGCGGCGAACAGCTTGCGCACGTTATCGAACAGGCCAGTGTAGGTCGCGAGGTTGGAGCGCGGGGTGCGGCCGATGGGCTTCTGGTCCACCTGCACCAGGCGGCGGATCTGCTCCAGGCCCGCGCGGATGCGGCCACTGCTGGTTTGCGGCGCCGGGTCTTCGAGGTCGGGCTCGTCGTCGCTGACCACCACCCGACCCAGCCCCTCACCCACCAGGTCCAGCAGGGCCTGGCTGACCAGGCTGGATTTACCCGAGCCGGAAATCCCCGTCACAGCAGTAAAACAGCCCAGGGGAAAGTCCACGCTCACCTCGTCGAGGTTATTGCGGCTGACCCCTTCCAGGCTGAGCCAGCCGCTCGGCGCACGGCGCGAGGTGTTCAGCGGGCGCGGCTCGGCAAACAGGTATTCGCGGGTCTGTGACGCTGCAATCTGTGCCAGGCCTGCCGGTGGGCCGCTGTACAGCACCTGGCCGCCCTGCTCGCCCGCCGCCGGGCCGACGTCGATCAACCAGTCGGCACGGCGCATGGTTTCCAGGTCGTGCTCCACCACAAACAGTGAGTTGCCGGCGGCTTTCAGGCGCTCCAACGCCGTGAACAGGGCTTCGCCATCCGCCGGATGCAAGCCGGCCGACGGTTCGTCCAGCACATAGATCACGCCGAACAGCTGCGAGCCCAGTTGCGTCGCCAGGCGCAGGCGCTGCAGCTCGCCAGAGGACAGGGTTGGCGTGCTGCGCTCCAGGGACAGATAGCCCAGGCCCAGGTCGGTCAGGGTGCTGACCCGCTCCAGCAAATCCTGGGCGATGCGCTGGGCGGCCAGGCGTTTTTCCACCGAGAGTTTTACCCGACCCTTGCCCTCGGCCACCGGGCGCAGGAGCTGCGCCAGTTGCAACAATGTCAGTTGCGACAGCTCGCCAATATCCACCCCGGCAAACTTCACCGACAACGCGGCCTTGGTCAGGCGCTTGCCCTCGCACAAGGGGCACGGGCTGCCTTGCATAAATTGCGCGACACGCTTTTTCATCAGCGCGCTCTGGGTGTGGGTGAAGGTATGCAGAATGTAGCGACGGGCGCCGCTGAAAGTACCCTGGTAGCTGGGTTCGAGTTTGCGCTTGAGGGCCTCGCGGGTCTGCTCCGGGGTCAAGCCGGCATACACCGGCACCGTGGGCGTGTCCTCGGTGAAGAGGATCCAGTCGCGCTGTTTTTTCGGCAGCTCGCGCCAGGGGATATCGACGTCGTAACCCAGGGTCACAAGGATGTCCCGCAGGTTTTGCCCCTGCCAGGCCAGCGGCCAGGCGGCGACCGCCCGCTGGCGGATGGTCAGGGACGGATCGGGCACCATCAGTGCCTCGGTCACTTCATACACGCGGCCCAGGCCGTGGCACTGCGGGCAGGCGCCCTGGGGTAGGTTCGGCGAGAAGTCTTCGGCATACAGCATCGGCTGCCCCGGCGGATAACTGCCGGCACGGGAATAGAGCATGCGGATCAGGCTGGACAAGGTGGTCACGCTGCCCACCGACGAGCGCGTGCTCGGCGTGCCCCGCTGCTGTTGCAGGGCCACGGCCGGCGGCAGCCCCTCGATGGAGTCCACATCCGGCACGCCCACCTGGTCAATCAGGCGCCGGGCATAAGGCGCGACCGACTCGAAGTAACGCCGCTGCGCCTCGGCGTACAACGTGGAAAACGCCAGGGATGATTTGCCCGACCCCGACACCCCGGTGAACACCACCAGGGCATCCCGTGGGATGTCCACATCGACATTGCGCAGGTTATGTTCCCGGGCGCCGCGCACCCGGACAAAACCGGGGCGCGCGGCCAGAAGATCAGTGGCAGGCGGCAAGTGGCGCGATGAAGTCATGGTCAACCTTATAAGAGTCAGCGGTCCAGGGGTGGATCCGGCAACAGGGGTAAACGTTCAATCGCAGTAGCTCACCTGCGTGGTCAATACCGAGCGTACCTGTCGCGCCAGTTCCTCGGGGCTGTAGGGCTTGCCCAGCAGATGAATGTCGTTGCCCAGCAGGTGGTCGCTGGAAAGAATGTCACGGGTATGCCCGGAGGTGAACAGTACTGCAATGGGCGGCTGTTGCGCCTTGGCCCAGGTGGCCAGGTCGGTACTTTTGATCCGCCCCGGCATGACCACATCGGTGAAGATCAGGTCCGGCCGCAAGCCGGTGCGCAGCATCAGCATGGCGTCATCGCCATCGGTGGCAGTGAGTACCGTGTAGCCGGCCTGTTGCAGCAGTTCCACCGCGGCGCCGCGGACGCCTTCGTTGTCCTCCACCACCAGGATGGTTTCCCGGCCGCCTTCCTGCTGCTCCACCTGGTCGGGCGCTTCCTGGCTTTCCGGCTCAAGGCTGTGGGGGAAGTACATCTGCACCAGGGTGCCCTGGCCTGGCTCGCTGCTGATCTGCACATGCCCGCCACTTTGCTTGACGAAGCCAAACACCATGCTCAAGCCCAGGCCAGTGCCGTGACCGTCAGGCTTGGTGGTAAAGAACGGTTCGAAGACCCGCTGCAGCACCGCCGGCGACATGCCGGCCCCCGTGTCGCTGACCGACAGGCGCACATATTCGCCGGGGGCAATCCCGTTGCGGCGGCCATCTTCGGGCGACAACGTGATGTTTTCACCGGTGATGCGGATCACCCCCTCGCCCTTCATCGCATCCCGGGCGTTGATCGCCAGGTTGAGCACGGCGTTTTCCAGTTGATTGCGATCGACATGGATGCACCACGGGTCTTGCGGCAACTGCACATCAATCTGGATGGTTTCCCCCAGGGCCCGCTGCAGCAACTCACCCAGGCCTTCATAAATGCGCCGCGGGTTGAACACCGCCGGTGACAGTGGCTGGCGCCGGGCAAAGGCCAGCAGTTGCGAGGACAGCTTGGCACCGCGCTCGACGGCCGCCAGGGCAGCACCGACGCGCCGTTGGACCTGGGCGTTATCGCGCTCATGGCGGGCCAGCAGGTGCAGGTTGCCGGCAATCACCTGCAGCAGATTATTGAAGTCATGGGCCACGCCCCCCGTCAGCCCGCCAATGGCCTCGAGCTTTTGCGACTGGCGTAACTGCTCCTCGGCGGCCGAGCGCGCCTGGACTTCGGCGGCGACGCGCTGCTCCAGGTTATGGGTGAGCTTGAGCAGAGACTCTTCAGCGATCTTGCGCACATGGATATCAATGATCACCCCGGGAAAGCGCAACGGCTGGCCGCCCGCGTCCAGCTCGCAACGCCCGCTGGCCAGTACCCACAGATAGCTGGCGTCCGGGCGTCGCACGCGAAACTCGACGTTATATGGCCCACCCGTCGCCAGGGTCTGGGCAATCAGGCGGTTGACCCGCGCCAGGTCGTCGGGGTGGATGGCCTGGGTGGCGACTGCAATGGAAACACCCCGCTCCACGTCGTCCATGGACAGGCCCAGGGTACGGGCGAAACGCTCGTCGCCCGAGAGGCGATCCGGCAGCACATCCCACACAAACGACCCCAGCAACGCCCCGGCATTGAGGGCCAGTTGCAAGCGTTCGTCCGCCACCCGGTAAGCCCCCTCGGCTTCCTGGCGCAAACGCTCGGACAGCACATGCTCGGTGGTTTCCACAACGATCGCCAACACGCCGGCCGGATGCTGGTCGTCGCCGGCCACCGGGCTGTAATAGAGGTCCAGCCACAAATCCTCGGGGCGGCCATTGCGCAGCAGCATCAAGGCCTTGTTGCGATAGGACAAGGTGCCACCGGCCAGGCAGGTGTCCATGACATGCCGGTTGAACTCGGCCACTTCCGGCCAGCCCTGCTCGACCGGCACCCCCAGCAGAAACGGGTGGCGCCCGCCGGCAAACACCGAATAGCTGTCGTTGTAGATCATGTACCCGGCGCGGCCCCAGAGCATCACCATCGGCACTGGCGAAGCGAGGAGCATCTGCACCGCGCAGGTCAGGCTGGTGGACCAGGTGTCAATGGGGCCCAGGTCAGTGGTGGACCAGTCAAAGGCACGAATCCTTTGGGCCATTTCACCGCCCCAACCGTCACAGCCGTAGGTATTGGATAGAAATTGCATGGATCAGCTCAGTGCAGAGAGAGGACAGTCGCCAATGTTGGAGCATAGCCGGGCGCGATGGTTTCACTGTGTAGAAGAACCATTGCAGGAGCCGGCTCCCACAGGAGGGACGATTAGGTCGGTGCGCCCTACCCGTCAGTGGAAATCCCGGCTACGCACGCTGATCCCCGCCAACAGCGGCGTCAGGTCGCTCAAGCGGCCGGCGATCAAATGGCGGACTTCGCCCACCGCCTCCCAGCGCCCATCCACCTTGAGCAGCCGTGAGCCCACCAGCACCTGGCGCTGACGCTCGGCCAGCTCACGCCAGACCACCACGTTGAGGTTGCCAAACTCATCTTCCAGGGTCACGAAGGTCACGCCACTGGCCGTGCCCGGGCGCTGGCGCCCGGTGACCAGGCCGGCAACGCTGACATTGCGTCCGTGCTCCACCGCCTGCAATTCCTGTGAACTGCGGCAGCGCCGCGCACGCAGTTGATCACGCAACAGCGCCAGGGGATGGGGCCCCAGGGTGGTGCCCACACTGGCATAGTCGGCATACAGGTCCTCACCGACACAGGGAGCCGGTAGTTGCACCCCCTCCTCCTGCGGGCTCGACACCCCGGCAAACAACCCCAACTGTTGCTCCACCCCGGCCACGTCCCAGCGTGCCCGGTGCCGGTGCCCGGCCAACTGGCGCAAGGCCCCGGCATCGGCCAGCAGTTCCTGGGCACGGCTGTCCAGCTGGGCGCGCTCGCCCAGGTCGGCGATCCCGCAAAATCCAGCGGCCTGGCGGGCGGTTTCGATACGCCGGCCATCCTCTTCGCGAAAGCCGCTGATCATGCGCAAGCCCATGCGAATCGCCGGCTGCTGGCCGTCAACGGGTTCCAGGCTGCAATCCCAGTCACTGGCGGTCACGTCCACCGGGCGAATCTGCAAATGATGGCGACGCGCATCCTGCAGGATCTGATCCGGGCTGTAGAAGCCCATGGGCCAGCTGTTGATCAGGGCACAGGCGAACGCCGCCGGTTCATGGCATTTGAGCCAGCAACTGGCATAGGTCAGCAAGGCGAAACTGGCCGCATGGGACTCAGGAAAACCATAGCTGCCAAAGCCCTTGATCTGCTCGAACACCTGGGCGGCGAAGGTCTCGCTGTAGCCGTTCTTGAGCATGCCGTCGCGCAGCCGCTGGCGATGGGGCTCCAGACCGCCATGGCGCTTCCAGGCGGCCATCGAGCGGCGCAACTGGTCAGCTTCGCCGGGTGTGTAGTGCGCCGCGACAATGGCGATCTGCATCACTTGCTCCTGGAACAGCGGGATACCCAGGGTGCGCTTGAGTACCGCCTCCAGCTCGGGCGATGGATAGGTCGTGGGCTCTTCCTTGTTCCGCCGGCGCAGGTACGGATGCACCATGCCGCCCTGGATCGGCCCGGGGCGCACGATGGCCACCTCGATCACCAAGTCATAGAACGTCTTGGGTTTGAGTCGGGGCAGCATGGACATTTGCGCCCGGGACTCGATCTGGAACACGCCAATGGTGTCGGCGCGGCTGATCATTGCGTAGGTCGCCGCATCCTCCGAGGGCACCGTCGCCAGCGTCAGGTCGAGGTGACGATGGCGGCGCAGCAGGTCAAAACAGCGGCGGATCGCGCTGAGCATACCGAGGGCGAGGATATCCACCTTGAGCAGGCCCACGGCGTCCAGGTCGTCCTTGTCCCACTGGATGATGGTGCGCTCGGCCATGGCGGCGTTTTCCACGGGCACCAGGGTGTCCAGCGGCTGCTCGGAAATCACGAAACCGCCGGGGTGCTGGGACAGGTGACGCGGGAAGCCGATCAGTTGCTGGGTCAGGCCCAACACCCGCCGCAATACCGGGCTGTCCGGGTCGAAACCGCCTTCGCGCAGGCGCTCCAATGGCGGCGCTTCATCGCTCCAGCGCCCACAGCAATCGGCCAGGGCATTGACCTGATCCGGTGGCAGGCCCAGGGCCTTGGCCACATCACGCACCGCGCCGGCACCGTGGTAGCTGCTGACCACTGCGGTCAAGGCCGCGCGGCGCCGGCCATAGCGCTGGAACACGTATTGCAGCACCTCTTCACGACGCTCGTGTTCGAAATCCACGTCGATGTCCGGTGGCTCGTTGCGTTCCCGGGACAGGAAGCGCTCGAACAGCATGTTCATGCGGCTGGGGTCGATTTCGGTGATACCCAGGGCAAAGCACACTGCCGAGTTGGCCGCCGAGCCACGGCCCTGGCAGAGGATCGAACGGCTGCGGGCGAAGCGCACGATGTCGTGCACCGTCAAAAAGTAGCTTTCGTAGCCCAGCTCGCTGATCAACTCCAGCTCATTATTGATCTGCTCCAGAGTCTTGGCTGCTACCCCCTCGGGCCAGCGCCGGGCAATGCCTTCTTCGGTCAAGGCACGCAGCCAGGATTTTGGGCTCTGCCCTTCTGGCACCAGCTCCCTGGGGTATTGATAGCGCAACTGGCTCAGGTCGAAGCTGCAACGGCGGGCGATGTGCAGCGATTCTTCGAGCAAGTGCGCCGGATACAGCGCACCCAGGGCCTCCAGGCTGCGCAGGTGCCGCTCACCATTGGGGTGCAGGCGCTGGCCGGCTTGCGCCACCGGCAGGTGGTGGCGGATCGCGGTCATGGTGTCCTGCAAGGCGCGCCGGCTGCGCACATGCATATGCACATCGCCACAGGCCACGGCCGGCAGGTGCAGGCTGGCGGCCAGTTGCAGGCGTTGCGCCAGGCGGTGGGCATCGTCCTGGGCGCAATGCAGCTCTACCGCCAGCCATAGCCGCCCGCTGAAGGTTTCGCACAACCATTGGCCGTCGGCAGGGGTGTCGCCCTCCTCGGCCAGCCACAGCACCAGCAGCCCCGGCAGCGGCTCGGCAAAGTCTTCGCGTAACAGGCGGTACTGGCCTTTTGCGGCACGGCGCCGGGCCAGGGTGATCAGTCGGCACAGGTGTTGGTAGCCCTGCAGGTCCTCCACCAGCAGCACCAGTTTCGGGCCGTTTTCCAGGCGCACCTCACTGCCGACGATCAACCCCAGCCCAACCTCCTTGGCCGCCTGCCAGGCCCGCACGATGCCGGCCAGGGTGCATTCGTCGGTGATTGCCAGGGCCTGATACCCCTGCTGTTTGGCGCGCTCGAACAACTCGCGGGCACTGGACGCGCCGCGCTGGAAGGTGAAGTTCGACAGGCAGTGCAGCTCGGCGTAGCCCTCCATCATGCAAACCAGCCTTGCAGCCACAGCCCGGCGCTGTCACCCACGGTGCGATAGGCCCAGCCTTGCTGCCCGCTGCGAGTGCGCACCAGGTAGTAATCGCGGCGGATATCCGCGCCATCCCACCAGCCGGACTCGATGCGCTCCGGGCCCAGCAGGATCTGCAGGCCCTGCTCGGCGAGCAGAGTCGGTTCATGGAGCAGCCAGCCAGGGCGTTGCACCGGGCTCAAGGCCGGGCAGGCACGGCTGTCGGCGCCCGGCAGCCAGGCGCACTCGGGACGATGGTCGGCATGGAAGCGCAAGCCCTGCACCGCCTCATCCCCCAGGCGCGCGCGCAGACGTTCGCGCAATTGCACCCAGGGCAGGGTTTGCTGCGGGCGCTCGTCGAACAGGTCCTGGCGCTGCGGTACAAACACCGGCAAGTCTTCGGCCAGCAGGCGCAGGCCACGCACCGGCGCCGCCACTTGCACCTGCTCCAGGCGGCCACGGGCCAGTTCAAACAGCATCGAGGGTTCGCGCTCGGCACTGAGCAGGCCAACCTGGATCACGCTGTCGGGCGCCTCGGCATGTTCCAGGTGCAGGGCAAAACGCTGCACGCCACTGTCGCGACCACAAAGGAACGCCGCAAGGTCGCCGGTCAGGCGCCGCAAGGGAAACAGCAGCGCCTGGTGGGACTGCACATCGAAATTCAACTCGATGCGCAGATCAAAACGATCCGGCGGCTGATAAAAATCCAGGGCCAGTGGCCGTTGCCCGGTCAAGGCATCCAGGTGCTTGAGCACCCCCGCGTCGAAGCGCCTGGCCAGGGTATGCCGGGGCAACGCCTGCACCTGGGCCAGGGTCCGCAGGCCCATGCGCGACAAGGCCGTGGCGGCTTGCGGGTCGAGGCCGACGCGATCAATCGGCATCGACCCAAGGGCGTGCTGTAAACCCTCGAGATCGGCCACCGCCAGGCCATCGTAGGCATTGGCCAACACCCGCGCAGCGGCCGGGTTGGGGGCGGCGACGATACGGTGGCGAAAACCCAGGGCGGTCAGTTCCTCGCGCAAGCGTGCTTCCAGCAGCGGCCACGGCCCGAACAGGCCCAGGCTCGATTCGATTTCAAACAGCAAGGCCCGCGGATAGAACACGCTGACCTGGGAACTGAAACGGTAGGCCCAGGCCGCGAGCAATTGCTGGCAGCGCTCGATATCCACCGGGTCGTATTCGACGCAGGTAAAAGCCTTGGTCAGGGCATGGGCCGCCGTCAGGGATTGGCCGGGCCGCAAGCCCAGGGCACGTGCGGCGGCATTGACGGTTTGCAGCACCCGGCGTTGCGGCGGGCCGGCCAACAACGCCAAGGGTTGGTCGGGTTCGGGACGCTGACGCAAGACCCCGTCCAACGCCAATTGCGGGAAGACAATGCACACCCAGCGCATACCAACCTCAGTGCCCGCTGGCCAGGGCAATCGGCGCGGGATGGGCGAGGCCGCCCCGACACTTGAGCACCCGCACCTGGCTCGGTTCGACGGCCAGGCGCAGGGCGGCCGGTGACGGGTTGATCGCCTCGCTCAGGGCCCGCCAGGCAAACGCCAGGGTCTGGCCGGTTTCGGCGGCCACCTGCAAACGGCGCAAGGCCCGGTCATCGGCCTTGTGCGGCCAGCACAGCACCGCGCCGCAACTGCCGGAGCGCAGGCATTGCTCGGCCGCCCACAAGGCATCGCGTTCATCGGCCTGGATCACCGAGAGCTGGCGCAGGTCCACCCCGGCGTTCTGCCAGGCGTGGGGGTATGGGGTATACGGCGGCGCCACCAGCACAATCCGCTCGCCGGCCGCCGACAGCCGCGCCAGGGTTGGCCAGACCAGTCGCAGCTCGCCCACCCCCTGCTGGGCCACAAGGATTTCACTCAAGGCCGCCTCCGGCCAGCCACCGCTGGGCAACACCGCATCCAGGGCCGCCAGCCCGGTGGGGTGCACACTGGCCGGCGGCGCAGCCGGCCGCCCCTTCCACACCCGCCCGCCATTGAACAGCGAGTCCAGCGCAACCACGGCGCCCATCAACCTTGCCTCACCAGGCCACAGAACACGCCTTCGATGGCCAAGTCCTGGTCGGCACGAACCACAATAGGTTGATAGGCAGGGTTGCGCGGCAACAGGCGCACACTGTGGCCCACTCGCTCGAAACGCTTGATGGTGACTTCGCCGTCCAGGCGCGCGACCACGATCTGCCCGTTCAGCGCCTCGGCACTGCGTCGCACGCCCACCAGATCGCCATCGAGAATGCCGTCCTCGATCATCGAGTCCCCCTGGACCCGCAGCAGGTAATCCGGGACCCGGGCGAAGGTCGCCGGGTCGAGCATCAGCCGCGTGTGCACTTCGGCGTCGGCGCCGATGGGCAGGCCAGCGGCCACGCGGCCCAGCACCGGGACCTCCAGCCACTCAGGCCGCGCCGGTTGATTGAGCAGGCGAATCCCCCGGGCCTGGTTCGGGTTGACCTCGATAAACCCGGCTTCGGTCAGCGCCAGCACGTGTTTGCGCGCCACACTGCGCGAAGCAAAACCAAAGGCCTCGGCGATCTCGGCGAGGCTGGGGGGCTGACCTTGCTGCGCGATACGCTCGCGGATGAAGTTCAGGATGGCGGAACGGCGGGGAGTGAGAGTCGTCATGGAGTACATTTGTACTCCTGTGGGAAATTCCTGACAATAGCCGCCAGTCAGACCAACACCTTGCCGGCTCCGACAAGGGTGGGCGGCGTCAGGGCTTGCGCTGCAACACCCGATCCATGATGCGGTCGGTCTTCAGGGCCTCGATCGCCAGTGCCGGGTGCACACTCTCGCCGCGAATATGCGCGTTCATGCCCAGCACGTGGTGCCACTGGATATGGGGGTGATGGGCAATATGCAGGGTTTCGCTGACCTCGGCTGCAAGTTGCAACGGTTGCTCGTCGAACACGGAAAAACTGATGCGCCCTGTGCTGCCGATCAACTCGACCCGATCCTCGCGTCGGTCAGCCACAAAGTTCCAGCAGCCCATCCCCAGCGCGCCCGAGCTGAAGCTCCAGCAGGCGGTGACCGCATCTTCCGCCGCATAGCGCCCGGCCTGGCGCGCGGTATAACCCGTGACCTCGACAATATCCCCTGCCAGGTACTGGAACAGGTCGAAGCCATGGCTGGCGAGGTCGGCAAAATAACCACCGCCGGCAATCGCCGGATCGGTGCGCCAATTGCTCGCGTTGGTGTCCGTGGGCGATGGCGGCTTGCACAATGTCCAGTTCAGCTGCCGCAACTCGCCGATGCGCCCCTCTTGCAGCCAGGCACGCACCTGCTGGAAGCGCGGCAGGGAGCGGCGGTAATAGGAAACAAACAGATGCAGCCCGGCCCGCTCGAAGGTGCGCTGCATCAAGGCGCTCTGCTCGGCATTCAGCGCCATCGGCTTTTCGACACAACAATGCTTGCCCGCCGCCGCCACCAGCAGGCTGTATTCCAGGTGGCTGTCGGGGGGCGTAGCGATGTACACCGCATCCACTTCGGGGTCATCAATCAGCGCCTGGGCATCTGTGTAAAACCGGGCAATCCCATGGCGTGCCGCATAATCGCGCACGGCTTCCTCACGGCGCCCCATCACGGCCACCAGGGCCGAGCCTGGCGCTTTGTAGAAAGCGGGTCCACTCTTGATTTCAGTAACACTGCCACAACCGATCATGCCCCAGCGGATGGTGCTCATATGACTTTCCTTCATCGGTACTTTTTCAGTCGGGCAGTATCAGCGTTTTCCTTCGCGGTCTCCAGCCTCCGCCCATAAAGACCCAGCATGACAATTGCATTGCACTTTTATGACGATCATCTTGCGGGGGCACAGACGATGAAAATACGCGCAACGGTGATTTGCGAACATGAGGGGCACATTCTGTTCGTGCGCAAGGCCAGGTCGAAATGGGCATTGCCCGGTGGCAAGGTCGAGCGCGATGAGCGCCCAGTCGGCGCGGCCGAGCGGGAACTGCAAGAGGAAACCGGGCTGAACGTGGATGGTTTGCTGTATCTGCAGGAGTTGAAGGCCAGTGACACGCTGCATCACGTGTTTGAAGCCTCGGTGGTGAACATCGACCAGGCCCGGCCCTGCAATGAAATCACCGACTGCCAGTGGCATGCCTATAGTGCCCTGGAGCAACTGGACACCACCGACGCCACCAAGCGCATTGTCCGCTCGTTTCTGCGCCGGCTCTGACGCCTAGCCGAATGCCGCAAACCCACGGCGCCCGGCCTTGAGTTCGGTGCGCAGTTCGCCAATCAGGTTGGAGATGGCACGGATGCTGTCCAGACCCTGGGGCGACACGCCGGTCAACAGCAGCTCGACGCGACCGGACTCCGGTTCGAAGACTCGGATGGTCAAGAAACCCTGGGGGTTGACACTACAATCGCACGACAGCGGGACGAAACCGGACGCCATGATGCGGCTCAACTCAGCGATCGGAATCATCCTGGGCACCCTTGCTCACACATGACGCGATGGACGTGATCCATGCAGGGTAGATCAGGTTGTGCAACGCGTGTAGGCAATCCTACGAAAGTGTTAGCTACCCCACACTTTTCTGCGAAAGCGTTGGTGCACTGGCGCCAGAAAAACCACGGACGTTTATCTGCCAGGCAGGTATGAAGGTCAAATCGCGGACAAAAAAAATCCCAAGTAGCTGATGGAAACTTGGGATTTAAAAATGCATAAACCGTGGGAGGTGAACGCCCGGCCATAATAACCATCGAGACAACCTGTAACAAGTTGATTATTAGCCTTTCGTCGGATTGAAACAGCGCTAAGTCATTCAATAACCACACATTTTTCAGGGTTCGCGATATCTTTCGTGCCACTTTTTGGTGCAACTTCCAAACTTGCCGGGTTAAAACCCTAATAACTATCAGGTTAATAACCGAGTATGTAGCATGTCTATTTACGCGCCAGTTTGTAGCGCACGCACTCTTCATAAAAGCTCGAACGAACAGCCGTCGGTTTGAGCCGCGAGGGGCTGTCATAGGTCTGCTCGGTGATCCCCATGGCCATCATGCGCATCCAGGACTTGTCGAACTTGTACCGCTGGATTTTCTGCCGCGCGGCATACAGCGAAACACCGGCCAACTTCAGCTCCTGGGCCCTGGCCGCCGTGCCCGCGCCCCAACTGCACATGTACCGATCCCCTTCGCGCAGCGTCTTGCCCTGGGCCGCCGTCGCCCCGCTCGCCAGGGCCAAGGCAATCAGCGTGATTTTTACGTTGCGCATTGGCACCCCACCTAACCACCTGAAAATAAAAGTGATTTTGGCGAAACATCGGCCAGTTGGGGGCCATTAAAATGCCTTCTCGGCCACCTGCCCTCCCCGCCATGGTTGCCGCCCTACCCGCGGCTGACCATAATCGCGCGCCACTATTCCCCTCACGCAAGGAAATGCCGTGAAGAAGTTTCTGTTGTTAGCCCCGTTGTTAGTCCTGCTGCTGCAAGGTTGCGGCGTGACCATGACGCAATACGAGCCCAATTTCGACAACGTCCAGCGCCTCAAGCAGACGCCACCGCTGCAGCCCGTCAGCCAGGCCAAGGTCACTGCTGCCTCGGGCCAGGGTTCGTTGATGGTTCGGGCCAATCCGATCAGTTCGCCCGCCGGCAGTATCCCCGCCCATGTGCAGGCGGCACTTACCCAGGAACTGTCCCTGGCCGGCCTGCTTAATCAAAGCGCGCCACGCCGCCTTGACGTGCTGCTGGTGAAGAACGAGCTGACGGCGGGCGTAGGCTCAGGCCACGGCACGCTGGCCGCGCGCTTCACCCTGTTCAAGAACGATGCAGTGGTGTACGACGCCACCAAGGAAGTGACCAGCGTGTGGTCCAGTTCATTCTTCGGCCCCATTGCGATTCCGAATGCGGCGAATGCCTATAACCCGCTGGTGCGTGACTTGCTCAAAGCCTTGTACAGCGACCCGCTGTTCATCCAGGCACTCAAGTAAAAAACCAGGTAAAAAAAGGAAGCCGGTCAGCCGGGTAATACCCGTTAGTTAAGTAGAACCCGCTCGCCACAGAGACAGTGTTCGTCCTTAACTAACGGGTATTAGCCCGTCAGCCGGCTCCCTTTTTTGCAGGCCGCATCAGGCCCGCGGTACACCGCCATCCAGTGCCGAGTACTTCAGGTTATTGCTCTCGACCATCTGCTTGAGCAACGCATTGACCTGGCGCGTGAAAGTATCGGTCACCGCTTCTTTTGGCGTGTAGGCCATCATCGGGATAAACCAGATACCCAACCAGGTGTTGATCGCATCGTGGTTGCTGCCTTTGCTAAGCGCCTGGCCTTGTGGGTCCAGGGCTTCCAGGCTCATGGTGTACTGGTCGGTACCCAACGCCGGAATAATGGTGAAGGTGAAGCCGCTGATAAACGCCAGTACCATCTGACCGCCCCCTGGCGGATGGTTGTAGACCTTCAGCCGCAGGCTGTAATCGCCTGGCTGCTTCTGGAACTCATCCAGGGTCACGCGACCGAACAGGCCGGAATCGGTGAGGATTTTTTGCAGCTGCGGACGCAGCATATCCCGCGCCTGGGGGACTTCGGCAGCGGCAGCGTTGGTCGGTTCGCCTTGATAGAAATCAAAGTCGACGTAAACGTTCGGCTTGTTGGCGAAGCTCGCCTTCGATGGCAGGGTGACTGGCGCGACTTCGTCCTTGGTGAAGCTGGCGCAGCCACTCACTGCCAACATCATTAGGGCCAACCCCAGCATTTTTCCAATGTGCATTACGACTTCCTTAGTTGATGGAGCGTCTCCATGGCCGGAGGTGCTGGGGGCGGATAATAGAGAGTCAACGGCCTGGGTAAAAGGCCGTTGTAGGAAAAAACCTCATCAACTCTCGGCGTTTACCACTGATACGTCGCACTGGCCTGCACCGTCCGTTGCGAGCCGTACCAGCACCACGAGTACGAATAGCAGGACGCCACGTACTCTTTATCCGCCAGGTTGGTGGCGTTCAGCGCCAGGCGCAGGTTGTCGCCCTGGGTATTGATGTGCGGGATGTCGTAGTGCACCGACGCATCGAACAAGGTGTAGCCCGGAACCTTCAGGGTGTTGGCGGTATCGCCCCAGGACGAGCCGACATACCGCGCGCCTGCGCCCACGCCGAAGCCCTTGAGGTTACCGTCATGCAAGGTGTAGTCGGCCCACACCGAGGCGGTGTGGCGCGGCACAGCATAGGTCGTGGTGCCCTGGGTCGGCACGGCCGGGCCGACGCCAATGTCGGTGATCGGCGCATAGCGCACGGTGCTGTTGGATTTGCTGATGCGGTTATCGAGGTAGGCATAGGCCGCCGTGATATCCAGGTTGTCGTTGAGGCTGGCCTTGCCTTCGAGTTCAAAGCCACGGGAGCGCACTTCACCGTCCTGGACCTGGCAGCGACCATTGCCGCACAAGTGAGTTGGGTCCGGGTCCATGGTCGGTACGTTGTTCTGGCGCAGGTCGAAGATGGCCGCGGTGATAAAGCTGTTGCTGCCCGGCGGCTGGTACTTGATGCCGATTTCGTACTGTTTGCCTTCGGTGGGCTTGAACACCGAACCACCGTAGCCGGTGCCCGATTGCGGGGAGAAGGATTCGGAATAGCTGGCGTATGGCGCCAGGCCGTTATCGAAGAGGTAGACCACCCCCAGACGACCGGTGAAGGCTTTGCTGTCCAGGGAGGATTTGGTTTTCTTGCCGTCGGTCAAACTCAATGAGCTGTTATCCGTGCTGGCCCAGTCATAACGACCGCCCATCAACAGCACCCACTTATCCCACTTCGCCTGCTCCTGCAGGTACACGCCAGTCTGCTCGCTGCGCTGGGTGGCGTCGCTGGAAAATGCCGGGGTGGTGACTGGCGCGCCATATACCGGATCGAAAATATCCAGGTCCGGTCCCTTGCCGTAACCGGCCTTGGTATCGACGCTGGTGTTCTGGTAATCAAGCCCCATCAACAGCGTGTGCTGCACCGGGCCGGTGTCGAACTTGCCCTGCAACTGGTTATCCAGGTTGTAGGCATCCATGTCGACATCGGTGGCGATGGTCGAGCGGTTCAAGGTGCGGTAATCGGCCTGCAGGTTGCTGCTGTAGATACTGCGGTAGATCCCTTCGCTGCGCATATAGCGGGCGTTCTGGCGCACGGTCCAGACGTCGTCGAGGTGATGCTCGAAGGCATAACCGATGGAGTAATGCGCGCGGTCACTCTTCTCGAAGTTCTTCTCGCCGTCGTAGAAATCGACATCAATCTTGCGCCCCAGCGGGCTATGCAACACCGAGCCCCAGGCCGGCATCGAACCGTAGGAAGCGCCCTTGGGATCCTTCTGGAAATGCCCGAGCAGGGTCAGCGAGGTGTCCTCGTTCGGGCGCCAGGTGAAGGCCGAAGACAGGGATTGGCGGCGGGTCTCGGTGTGCTCGACCTGGCCGTCGGCATCATCGAACAAGCCGGCGACGCGGTAGGAGTACACCCCTTGCTCATCCAGCGGGCCGCTGAGATCGAAGGTGGTGCGCTTTTTGTTGAAGGTGCCGTACTCCACGCCCACTTCGTGAAAAGGCGTATCCAGCGGGCGTTTGGTGACCATATTGATCACGCCGCTGGGGCTGCCCTGGCCATACAACACCGAGGCCGGGCCGCGCAGGACCTCCACGCGCTCCAGGTCGAAGGCATCCTTTTGCGGCGAGGCATCGCGGCTCGACGCCACGCGCAGGCCGTCGAGGTAAGTCACCGGCGAGAAGCCGCGAATGGTCAACTGGTCCAGGCGCGAGGCAGTGGCGCCACGGGTTTCCGGGACGACCGCGGCGCTGTAGCGCAGGATCTGGTTGAGGCTCTCGGCATTCTGCGCGCGCATCTGGTCTTTGGTGACCACCGAGATCGACTGCGGGGTCTCGATCAGCGCGGTGTCGGTCTTGGTACCAGACAGGCTGCGCGTGGCCACATAGCCGGACACCGGGCCAATGGGGCTTTCACTTTGCTCGGCAGCACTGATGGTGGTGGCTTGCAACTCCACCGAGCCGTCCGCCTGGGGGATCGGCTCGATGCGATAGCGCTGGGCAGACAGCGCCTGGGCCCGCAAACCGCTACCCGCCAGCAACTGGGCGAGTGCCGCGTCGCTGCTCAACTGCCCGTTCAAACCGCTGTTGCGCTTGCCGCGGGTCAAGGCCGGATCAAAGGCCAGGACCAGCCCGGCCTGTTCGGCAAAGCCGTTGAGGGCCTGGCTCAGGTCACCGGCAGGGATCGAGAAATGGCTACTTTCATCAGCCCATGCGGTGTGAATGGTCAGGGGCACAGCGGCAAAAGCCATCGCCACTGACAGCGCCAGCGGGTGCAACGGACGAGCAAAGCGTGACATGAGAGGTCCTGGAAAAGAGGGTTCTATATTCCATGACGGCCATGTCGGGAAATCGGGTATGAATGAGACCGGTTTTTATTTGAACAGGTGTCTTCAGGCACATCAGAGGGGTTTGATCACCACCAGCAGGTCGGTGAAATGCTCCACTTTGATCGGCAGGTTATCCGCCAGGGTCGCCAGCGCTGCGTCGCTGTCATCGAGCTTGAACACCCCTGACACGCGCATGCCTTGCAACGCCTGGGGATCAAAACGCACCACGCCATGGCGATAGCTGGCCAGGGTTTGCAGGACCTCGCTCAACGGCCGGTCATCCACCGTGAGCAAGCCCCGGGTCCAGGCCGCCGGGTCGCCGCTGCCGACCGCTTGCGCTGGCTGGGCGTGGCCCTGCTTGAGGATCGCGCGCTGGCCTGCCATGACCTTCACCGCCTCGCTGTGATTGCCTTTGGCGGCCACCGTTGATTCGATCACCGTGACCACGGTCGAGCCATCCACCGCGCGCTGGACCAGGAAACGCGTGCCCAATGCGGTCGCCGTACCCTGGTCGGTACGCACCACAAATGGCCGCTGCGCATCCTTGGCCACCTCGACCCACATCTCGCCCTTGAGCAACTCGATTACACGCTGCTGGCCGTCGAATTTCACGTCCAGTGCCGAGTTGCTGTTGAGCTGCACCTGGCTGCCATCGGCCAGGACCACCTGGCTCCGTTCGCCGACGCCGGTACGTTGGTCGGCCATCCACAGTGGCAGTTGCTCGACGCTCGCCCAGCCGAGCACCAACACACCCAACAGCCCCAGGACCTGCCCGCCGCGCACAGCGTACCCGGGCTTGCGTGGGATGAAGGCTTGATTCAATGCCAGGCGTGCCGGTTCGGCAGGCAATTCATCGAAGCTGCCCCACAATGCCCCCATGCGCTCGAAAGCCACCCGATGGCGTGGGTCAGCCTCACACCACTCTTCAAATGCCTGGCGGTCAGCGGCGCTGACCTCCTCGTCATTGAGCAGCGCCAACCATTGCGCTGCCTCGCTGACAATCTGTTCGGCGGACATCAAAGCGGATCCGCGCCATGCAGCGTCTGGTAGCAATGCACCAGCGCGCTGGAGATGTAGTTTTTTACTGTGCTGGAGGAGACCTGGAGCTGGGCCGCGATTTCACTGTAGGTCAGGCCGTCCAGGCGACTGAGCAGAAACGCTTCGCGGGCCTTGTCCGGCAGGCCGGCGAGCATCAGCGCAATGCGTTCCAGGGCCTGCAGCGCGACATGAATGGTCGCCGGATCGGGCATGCCAGCGTCTTCGTACTGGATCGCCAGGGCTTGCATATAGGCTTTCTCGATCTTGCGTCGCCGCGCACCGTCAATCAGCAAGCGCCCGGCAGTGGTCGCGAGAAATGCCCGAGGCTCCTGAATATTGTGGGGCTCGGCCAGCAGCAACACCCGCACAAATGCATCCTGGGCCAGGTCCGCCGCATGCTGCGAACAGCCGAGTTTCTTGCGCAGCCAACCCTGCAACCAGGAATGGTGGTCGCTGTAGAGCGCGGTGAGTGTCTGCTGGCGGCGGGCTATATCACAATCGGCCACAGGAAAGTCATGCATGCGCAAAAGTTTCTCAAACAAGAAAGATTACCAATCGCGCAAACGATGACAGTAAAACGATGGCAGGGCAAGAGCTCGGCAACGAACCCCAGGCACATCCAGACCAGCTGTCCCCCACGGGTGCAGGAGGCCCGACTTATGGCGAGGGATTCGCCGGCAATGGCCTGCTTAGCGCAAGCTCCAGGACACCCCGGCATACACGCCCATGCCATCGCCCGGCGTCGAGCGCGCCATATCCTTGCCATGGTCGTCATAGCCCGGGGTCACGGTATTGGCATAGCGCTGGTTGGTCAGGTTGCGCAGGTCGACCCAGGCTTGCCAGTCCTGCTTCGGCGCGTCATAGCCAACGGTGGCGCCCAATAAGCCATAGGCTCGCGCGTAGTAGGAGTTGGCGTAGTCCACCGCCACCCGCGAGGAATACTCGCCATTGAGGCTGCTGAAAAAGCCGCTGGGATGGCTGTAGCGCACCTGCGCCTGGTAATAGTGCTTGGGGATACCGGGCAATGTGTTGTCGCCAAAACGCGGGTCGTCGCGGTAGTGGAAGTTGCTGTAGGTGTAGGCCTGGCGCAGGGCCAGGCGACCAGTGTTGCCGCCCTCCCACAACGGGGTGGTGAGGCTCAGTTCCAGGCCTTGGTGAATGGTCGGGCTGGCGTTGGATTCGGCGACCACCTGCGACAGGTTGGGCGTAGCCGCCTGGGTCTCGACGCTGAGCAACTCATGGCGCACCAGCGAGTGATACAGCGCCAGATCCCATTGGCCGAACCAGGCTTCGCCGCGTCCGCCCACTTCCAGGGTGGTGGCGGTCTGGTTTTGCAGTTCCACGCCTTCGCGGGCCAAGCCGGAAGCCGGATTATTAACATCTTTGGCAAAGAACTTATTGGAACCCCAGATCATCGACCAGGCATGCGGCGGCTCCACCGAGCGGCTCAGGTTGCCATACACCTGCAATTGCGGGTTGAAGTCATAGCGCAGGCCCACGCGCGGGGCATAGTCCCAGGCATGAGTGCTCAAGGGGGCATGGGTCTCGGGATAGGTGACTTCGGTTTCGCGACGGGTATAGATCGCCGCCAGCCCGGTGGTCAGCCACAGATCGGGCAGCAGCTCCAGGTCGTTGCTCACGTGCAGCACCGTATCCGACCCCAGGTAGCTGTAGTCACGGGTCTTGGTGCCCGGCGCAAAACCGGCGGTGGCACCTGCAGGCACCCGCACGTACTCCGACACACCGTTATTGGGCAGGCCCTGGGTGGTGCGCAGGCCGACCGTGGTCTTGCTGTCGCGTCCCAGCAGGGTGTCCTGACGGATGTAGTTCAAGGTGCCGCTGATATCGGTATACGCTACCTTGAGCCGGTTAGTGCCTTCGCGCAGGTCCATGGGGTAGTCGTGGTACACCAGCCCCGCTTCGATGCGGGAGTTATCGTCCAACTGCAGCGTGGTCTTGTTGGCGATCCAGGTAGAACCCGGCTGCAAGCGCTTGGAGTCGCGCGTCAAATTGAGCGCATTGGCCGCACGCGGGCTGTGCTCGATCTGCTGGCGCGTGAGTTTGCCGGGGCTGTCGTTGGCGGTTTCGCGGTAACGCAAATAGAAGCGGGTTTCCAGGTCCGGGTTGAACCGGTAGCCGAAGTTGGCCGCCACGCCCTTGCCACTGCCGGCGCTTTGTTGCTGGAAGCCATCGTAGTCAGTGTCGGTCAGGCTGATGTAATAGTCGGCATCGCCCAGCACTTGCCCGGAGCTGATTTCCCGCTGGGCATACCCGTGGCTGCCGGCCTCGTAGCGCACGCGCAACTTGGGCGCATCGTAGCCGGTGCGGGTGACATAGTTGACCGCCCCGCCCAGGGCCAGTGCGCCCCGGTCGAAACCGTTGGCACCGCGCAGCACTTCGACGCGGCTGAGCCACAGCGGGTCCTTGAGTTCATAAGGCGTGCCGCCGGGGCCGGTGAGTGGCAGGCCGTCGATGGTTTCATACAGGCCGGACGCATGGCTGCCGGGGCCACGGTTGATGCCCGAGCCGCGAATGGAGATTTTCACCCCTTCGTTATTCGCCGCCTTGGCATAGATGCCGGCCTGGTACTTGAGCACGTCTTCATTGCTGCTGACCCGCCCCTGCTCGACGCTGGCCATGTCAACGTAGTTGGTCCCACCGGGTACCTGCTTGAGTTGCGCCTGGGCCGCTTCGCCTTCGCTCAGTTCGGTGCTGGTGACTTGCAGCGGCGCCAACTGCAGCGCCTCATCGGCCTGGGCCAGGTGGCTGAACGTCAGGGCAGCCCCCAAGCCGAGCCAGCGCGGGGAAAGAACAAGCAGAGGTTGTCGCAGGCGCATGGGCCGTATCCTTGAAGAGGTCTGCGGTTGGAAGCCGCGGATCATACGCAGGTCACGCACAAACCTCGTCGATTAGGCTAATGTGCTGGCCCTGAGCGCCCCTTCACTCTTGAGGCCGAGCCTTTCATGCGCAATCTCACCTTCGCCAGCATCTGCCTGTTCTCTTCACTATTGGTCGGTTGCCAACAGCACCCACCGGCCAACGACCAACTGGATGCGGTGCTCTGGACCCAAACCTCCATCGAGCATGAGTTGATCTATCGCCAGGTGTTTGCCAACGCCACCCGCCAGCTCGACGTGGCCCTGGCCAGCAAGGACTGGGACGCCCTGCCCTTTGCCCCGCGCAACCTCAGCGGCCTGCCGCCGGCGGTGATCGTCGATATCGACGAAACCCTGCTGGACAACGTGCCACTCAACGCGCGGGACATCATCAACAACCAGGTCTACTCCTATGATCGCTGGAACACCTGGGTCGACCAGGCCAAGGCCCAGGCCCTGCCCGGCGCCGTGGCGTTTGTGCAGGCGGCGCAGCAACGCGGGATCAAAGTGTATTACCTGACCAACCGCGAACACAGCCAGGTCCAGGCCACGGTCGCTAACCTGCGCCTGCGTGGTTTCCCGGTGGACAGCAACCAACAAATACTGGCGGCCGCCACCCCGACCGGCCATTGCGAACAGGCCGGCTACGGCAAAAACTGCCGCCGCCAGTGGGTCGCCAGCCAGGCGCGGGTGCTGTTGATGGTCGGGGATTCCCTGGGGGATTTCGTCCAGGCCGAACACAACACCCTGGCCGCCCAACACCGGGCGGTCGAGCCCTATACAGGCTGGTTCGGCCAGCGCTGGTTCCTGCTGCCGAATCCCACCTACGGCAACTGGTACAGCGCACCCTACGCCGACCGCGAAGAGATTCCATTTGAGCAGAAGCGCTTTTTCAAGCGTGAGGTCCTTCAGTTGCAGCAATGAAGATCCAAGGTGGCTGAAATGCAATCCTCCATCCCCTGAAGATCGAGGTGGGAGCTGTCGAGCCCCGGCGAGGCTGCGATGGCGGCGGCATTGCGGGGGTTGATGTTGGCTGAACTACCGCTATCGCAGGCAAGCCAGCTCCCACATTGGATCTTCAGCATATTGAGCACCGTATGCATCCTGCGGTGGCAGCTGAAATGCAATCCTCCACCCCTTGAAGATCGAGGTGGGAGCTGTCGAGCCCCAGCGAGGCTGCGATGGCGGCAGCATTGCTGGGATTGATGTTGGCTGACCCACCGCTATCGCAGGCAAGCCAGCTCCCACCTTGGATCTTCAGCACACTGAGCACCGTGTGCATCCTGCGGTGGCAGTGAAATGCAATCCTCCACCCCCTGAAGATCGAGGTGGGAGCTGTCGAGCCCCGGCGAGGCGGCGATGGCGGCGGTATTGCTGGGGTTGATGTTGGCTGACCCACCGCTATCGCTGGCAAGCCAGCTCCCACCTTGGATCTTCAGCACATTGAGCACCGTGTGCATCCTGCGGTGGTAGTGAAATGCAATCTTCCAAACCCTGAAGATCAAGGTGGGAGCTGTCGAGCCCCGGCGAGGCTGCGATGGCGGCGGCATTGCTGGGATTGATGTTGGCTGACCCGCCGCTATCGCAGGCAAGCCAGCTCCCACCTAGGATCCTCAGTACATTGAGCACCGTATGCATCCTGCGATGGCAGCTGAAACGCAATCTTCCAAACCCTGAAGATCGAGGTGGGAGCTGTCGAGCCCCGGCGAGGCTGCGATGGCGGCGGCATTGCTGGGGTTGATGTTGGCTGACCCACCGCTATCGCTGGCAAGCCATCTGTCACAGGGACTTGCGCCCACTCCTTAGCTGGTGGCCTGCCGATACTGACGCGGCGTAAAGCCAGTCAACGCCTTGAACTGGCGGGTGAATGCACTGTGGTCGGTGTAGCCGCATTGCAGGGCCACTTCGGTGATCGGCAACTCGGTGTGCAACAGGCGATGGGCATGTTCCAGGCGCACTTTCTGGATCATCTGCCGGGGTGTCAGGTGGAATACGCGCTTGCAGTAACGCTCCAGTTGCGCCACCGAGATGCCGGCGATGCGTGTCAGTTCGCCGAGGGTCACGCGCTGGTTGAAATGGGCGCGGATGTGTTCGTCCACCGCCGCCAGGCGCTGATAGGCCGGGTGGGTCTCGCTGGCGGATTGCAGGTCGACCGAAATCCCAGCCAAGCCGATGATCGCCCCCTCGCGGTTATACAACGGCCATTTGTGGGTCAGGCACCAACCGGGTTCACGGCTGCCGTACAGGTGCAACTCCAGCTGGTCCTCCAGTACCAGGCCCTGTTCCAGTACGCGCCGATCCTGTTCGGTATAGCCCGGCCCCAACTGCGCGGGGAACACTTCGGCGCTGGTCTTGCCCAGTAACGGGCGCCGGTCTTTCAAGCCACAGCGCTGCACCAGGGTGTGGTTGGCCATGACATAGCGCGCCTGCACATCCTTGATAAACATCGTCGCATTGGGGATCACGTCGAGCATCGGCAACAGCATGGCCACGCCCGCCAGCAGCTGTTCGAGGCTGTGGGGGCGCTGCTCATCGCCCTGGCACAGGGTTGCAAACGCGTTGTGCATCATGCCGCTCACCGCCTCGTTTATCGCCTCGCCGGGCCAGCAGATTGCCCGATGGCCGGGGCCCTGTCGAGTGCCGTTGCCCACCTGGCAATTGTGCTGAATTCGTCATTGATAGCCGCGCAAAACATCAATCGCCAGCGCGCCGATGGGTTCACTGTAGCGCCACTGCATGCCTATCCAATAACCCACAAGAAGGCGCCGCTATGTCAGCCCAAGGCAAGTTCAAGAAACAGCTGTCTCTGATCGACCTCACCTTTATCGGCCTGGGAGCCATCTTCGGTTCCGGTTGGTTGTTTGCCGCCAGTCACGTGTCGTCCATTGCCGGCCCCGCGGGGATTTTTTCCTGGTTGCTCGGCGGTTTTGCCGTGCTGTTGCTGGGCATTGTGTATTGCGAATTGGGCGCCGCCCTGCCCCGTGCCGGGGGCGTGGTGCGCTACCCGGTGTATTCCCACGGCCCGCTGCTGGGCTACCTGATGGGCTTTATCACGCTGATCGCGTTTTCCAGCCTGGTGGCGATTGAAGTGGTTGCCGCAAGGCAATATGCCGCCGCCTGGTTTCCCGAGTTGACCAAGGCTGGCTCCAGCGACCCCACCCCCCTCGGCTGGCTGGTGCAGTTCGGCCTGCTCTGCCTGTTTTTCGTGCTCAATTACCGCAGCGTCAAGACCTTCGCCATCGCCAATAACCTGGTCAGCATTTTCAAGTTCATCGTGCCGCTGCTGGTGATCGGCGTGCTGTTCACCTTCTTCAAACCGGCCAACTTCCACTCCCAGGGGTTCGCGCCGTTCGGCCTGTCGGGGATTGAAATGGCGGTGTCCGCCGGCGGGGTGATTTTTGCCTATCTGGGGCTGACGCCGATCATCTCGGTGGCCAGCGAAGTGAAAAACCCACAACGCACCATTCCCATTGCCCTGATCCTTTCGGTGCTGCTGTCCACGGCAATTTATGTGCTGCTGCAAGTGGCCTTCCTCGGCGGCGTGCCCACCGAAATGCTCGCCAATGGCTGGGCCGGCATCAGCAAGGAACTGGCCCTGCCCTATCGCGATATCGCCCTGGCCCTGGGCGTGGGCTGGCTGGCCTACCTGGTGGTGGCCGACGCGGTGATCTCCCCCAGCGGCTGCGGCAATATCTATATGAACGCCACGCCACGGGTGATCTATGGCTGGGCGCAGACCGGCACCTTCTTCAAGATTTTCACGCGTATTGATGAGAAATCCGGCATCCCGCGCCCGGCGTTGTGGCTGACCTTTGGCTTGTCGGTGTTCTGGACCCTGCCGTTCCCGTCCTGGGAGGCGCTGATCAATGTGGTGTCCGCCGCCCTGGTGTTGAGCTACGCCGTGGCCCCGGTGTGCGTGGCTGCGCTGCGACGCAATGCGCCGGACATGCCGCGCCCGTTCCGGGTCAAGTGGATGAGTGTGCTGGGCCCGCTGTCGTTCATCATCGCCGCGCTGATCGTCTACTGGTCGGGCTGGAACACCGTGTCCTGGTTGCTGGGCCTGCAAATCGTGATGTTTGTGGTGTACCTGCTGTGCCGCCGCCTGGTGCCGACCCAGCACCTGAGCATCGCCCAGCAAGTGCGCTCCAGCGCGTGGCTGATCGGCTTCTACACCGTGACCATGGTGCTGTCGAAACTCGGCAGTTTCGGCGGCCTGGGCGTGCTCAGCCATCCCTTCGACACCCTGGTCGTCGCCGCCTGCGCCATGGGCATCTACTACTGGGGTGCGGCCACCGGCGTGCCGGCGCACTTGGTAGAACTGGAACACGAAGACGACGAAAGCGAAGCCGTGCTGCCCACTACCGGCATGCACCCGGCGAACGCGTAATTGGCCAATCACCAAGGAATAGCTGGATGAAACGACTGCATGTGATTGACTCCCACACCGGCGGCGAACCGACGCGCCTGATCATCAATGGCTTCCCGCAACTGGCCGGCCAGACCATCGCCGAGCAGCTCGAGAGCCTGCGCACCGAGCACGACCCATGGCGCCGCGCGTGCCTGCTGGAGCCCCGTGGCAACGATGTACTGGTCGGCGCGCTGTACTGCGAGCCGGTTTCGCCGGGGGCCACCTGCGGGGTGATTTTTTTCAACAACGCCGGCTACCTCGGCATGTGTGGCCACGGCACCATCGGCCTGATTGCCTCGTTGCACTACTTGGGCCGCATCGCGCCAGGGGTGCACAGCATCGACACGCCGGTGGGCCAAGTCAGCGCCACCCTGCATGAGGACGGCGCGGTCACCCTGCGCAACGTGCCCGCCTATCGCTATCGCCAGCAGGTGCCCGTGGATGTACCGGGGCATGGCCGGATCTACGGCGATATTGCCTGGGGCGGCAACTGGTTTTTCCTGGTGTCCGAGCACGGCCAGGATGTGCACATGGCCAATGTCGAGGTCCTTACCGACTTCACCTGGGCCATGCTCAAGGCCCTCGAAGCCCAAGGCATCCATGGCGCAGACGGCGCGTTGATCGACCATATCGAACTGTTCGCCGATGACGAGCAGGCCGACAGCCGCAACTTCGTCATGTGCCCCGGCAAGGCCTACGACCGCTCGCCCTGCGGCACGGGTACCAGCGCCAAGCTGGCGTGCCTGGCCGCCGATGGAAAGCTTCAGGCCGGTGAGCCCTGGGTACAAGCCAGCATCACCGCCAGCCAATTCGAAGGCCGTTTTGAATGGGAGGGCGAACGCATCCGCCCCTTCATCACCGGCCGCGCCTATATGACCGCCGACAGCACCTTGCTGATCGACGAACAGGACCCCTTCGCCTGGGGCATTTGAGCACCCGGCAGCGTTACAACAGACCCTTCCAAGGAGATAGAACCATGAGCGATAACATTTTCACCGGCTGCATCCCTGCCCTGATGACCCCGTGCACCGCCGAGCGTCAGCCGGACTTCGACGCCCTGGTCGCCAAGGGCCGCGAACTGATCGACATCGGCATGAGCGCCGTGGTGTATTGCGGCTCCATGGGCGACTGGCCGTTGCTCACCGAAGCCCAGCGCCAGGAAGGCGTGGCGCGCCTGGTGGCTGCGGGCATCCCGACCATTGTCGGCACCGGGGCGGTCAACAGCCGTGAAGCAATATCCCATGCCGCCCACGCCGCCAAGGTCGGCGCCCACGGTTTGATGGTCATCCCACGGGTGCTGTCCCGTGGCGCTTCGGCCACTGCGCAAAAGGCCCACTTCGCGGCGATCCTCAGCGCCGCACCGAACCTGCCGTCGGTGATCTACAACAGCCCCTACTACGGCTTCGCCACACGCGCCGACCTGTTCTTTGAACTGCGCCGCGAGTACCCGAACCTGATCGGCTTCAAGGAGTTCGGCGGCGGCGCCGACCTGCGCTATGCGGCCGAACACATCACCTCCAAGGACGATGACGTGACCCTGATGGTCGGTGTCGATACCCAGGTGGTGCACGGTTTCGTCAACTGCAACGCCACCGGCGCGATCACTGGCATCGGCAACGCCCTGCCACGGGAAGTCCTGCAACTGGTGGCCCTGAGTAAGAAGGCCGCCAAGGGCGATGCCAAGGCCCGGCGCCAGGCCCGGGAGCTGGAGGCGGCGCTGGCGGTGCTGTCGTCCTTTGATGAAGGCTGCGACCTGGTGCTCTATTACAAGCACCTGATGGTGCTCAATGGCGACCTGGAATACAGCCTGCACTTCAACGACAGCGATGTGCTCAGCGATGCCCAGCGCCGGTATGCCGAGCACCAGTACGCGCTGTTCCGCCAGTGGTACGCCAACTGGTCGGCAGAACAGAACGTCGACTGACTGCTCGTACGCCGCTGCTACACAGCGGCGTCCCTTCTTTTTTCAGGAACAGGCCATGACTCTGACAGGCAATATGCTGATCGGTCAGCACTCCATTCCCGGCACCCGCACAGCCATCCGTGCAATCAACCCAGCCACCGATGCTGCGCTGGAGCCGGCCTATCCCGGCAGTTCCACCGAGCAGGTGGCCCAGGCGTGCGCGTTGGCGTGGTCAGCCTTCGACAGCTACCGCGAGACATCCCTGGCGGCGCGTGCTGAATTCCTCGAAACCATCGCCAGCGAAATCGAAGCCCTCGGCGATGAACTGATCGAGCGTGCCGTGGCCGAAACCGGCTTGCCCCACGCGCGGATTCAGGGCGAACGGGGCCGCACCTGCCAGCAACTGCGCACCTTCGCCCGCACCGTACGCGCTGGCGAATGGCTGGACGTGCGGGTCGATGGCGCCCAACCAGGCCGCCAGCCCCTGCCCCGTGCCGACCTGCGCCAACGCCAGGTGCCGCTGGGCCCGGTGGCCGTATTCGGCGCCAGTAACTTCCCGCTGGCGTTCTCGGTGGCCGGCGGTGATACCGCTTCAGCCCTCGCCGCCGGTTGCCCGGTGATCGTCAAGGCCCACGGCGCCCACCCCGGCACCAGCGAACTGGTGGCCCGCGCGCTGGCCCGTGCCGTGAAGCAGTGTGGTATGCCCGAGGGCGTGTTTTCCCTGCTGTACGGTTCCGGACGCGAAGTGGGGATTGCCCTGGTCAGCGACCCAAGGATCAAGGCAGTGGGATTCACCGGCTCGCAAAGTGGCGGTATCGCCTTGTGCCAGGCGGCCCAGACACGGCCGGAGCCCATTCCGGTGTACGCGGAAATGAGCGCCATCAACCCGCTGTACCTGTTTGCGGGCGCCCTCAAGGCGCGCGGCGAAGCACTGGCACAAGGGTTTGTCGCCTCATTGACCCAGGGCGCCGGGCAGTTCTGCACCAACCCCGGCCTGGTGATTGCGGTTCAAGGTCCGGAACTGCAGCAGTTTGTCAGCCTCGCCAGCGACTTGCTGCAACGCAGCCCTGCGCAGACCATGCTCACACCGGGCATCTTCCAGGCCTATGAGGCGGGCGTCGGCGCACTGGCTGAGCATGCCCACTGCCTGGCCAGCGGGTTGCAGGCGCAAGGGCCGAACCAATGCCAGGCGCAGCTGTTTACTACCCACGCGCAAGACTTCCTTACCAACCCGCATTTGCAGGCCGAAGTCTTCGGAGCCGCCTCGCTCCTGGTGCAGTGCGCGGACAACGCGCAAATGCGCCAAGTGACTGAGCACCTCGAAGGCCAGTTGACCGCCACCCTGCACCTGGATGAGGGCGATGTTGAACAGGCACGGGCATTGCTGCCGGCCCTTGAGCGCAAGGCTGGCCGCCTGCTGGTCAATGGCTGGCCGACCGGGGTCGAGGTGTGTGATGCCATGGTGCATGGCGGGCCCTTCCCCGCGACCTCGGACTCGCGCTCGACCTCGGTCGGCACCGCCGCGATCCTGCGTTTCCTGCGGCCGGTGTGCTACCAGGACTTCCCCGACAGCCTGCTGCCCGACGCACTGAAACAAGGCAATCCGCTGCGGCTGCGACGCTTGCTCGACGGCCAGAGAGAAGCCTGATCATGCTCGACAATCGTCAACCCGAGATCGACATCGCGGTGGTCGGCGCCGGCATCATCGGCGTCGCCTGCGCGCTGCAACTGGCGCACCAGGGCCGGCGCGTGGTGGTCATCGACCAGCAGGAACCGGGGATGGGCGCCTCGTTCGGCAATGCCGGGCATTTGGCCACCGAACAGGTGTTCCCCATCGCCGACCTGTCGATCCTGATGCGCCTGCCCGCGATGCTCATGGACCCCATGGGGCCGCTGCGCCTGGACTGGAAATACCTGCCCCGTGCCCTGCCCTGGTTTGCTCGGCTATTGTTAAACCTGCGCCCGGCCGCCTACCAGCGCACGGTCGCAGGTATCCGTGCCCTCAACGAAAGCAGCCTGGGCGCCTGGCAGCGCTTGTTGGCGAACATCGACCGGCCCCAGTTGATGCGCGAGGACGGCTCGCTGCTGGTGTTCGAGCGTGCCGAATCGCGGCAAGCAATTGAGGGTTTGCAAGCGCGCATGACCCAGCAGAACGTGCCGGTGGACTGCTGGTCGGCCGACGCCGTGCAGCAGGCCGCACCGCAATTGAGCGAGCGGATCCAGGGGGGCTTGTTCTTTCCCCGCACCGGGCATTTCCTCGATCCGTATCGCGTGGTGTGCGAACTGGTCGAGGCCGCCAAGGCCAGCGGCGTGACCTTTCTCAAGCGCCAGGTCCAGGACGGCCAGCTTCAGAACCAGGGCGTTGCACTGATCACCGACCAGGGCCGCTTGGCCGCACGCCAGGTGGTGATCGCCTGCGGCGCACACTCGGCCAGGCTCACCCAGGCGCTGACCGGCAAAAAGGTGCCCCTGGACACCGAGCGCGGTTATCACCTGATGCTGCCCCATGAACAAGATCGCCTGCCCTTCGCCGTCACCTCACTGGAACGCAAGTTCATCATGACGCCCATGAGCGATGGGCTACGGCTGGCCGGCACCGTGGAATTCGCCGGCCTCGACCGCCCGCCAAACATGCAGCGCGCCTGGCAGTTGCACCGGCTCAGCCGCGGCCTGTTGCGTGACGAACTGAGCGCTGAGGACGCCACGCCGTGGATGGGCTTTCGGCCGTCGTTGCCGGACTCGCTGCCAATCATCGACCGGGTGTGCGACGGCAGAGTGTTGCTTGCTTTCGGGCATCAACATTTGGGGTTGACGCAAGCGGCCGTCACTGCCGAGCTGATCGCGCAGTGGGTATCGCCGATTTATGTGCCTCAGCCCCAGGATTTACCCGTATTGGCGGCCTATCGGTTGGATCGGTTCTGATAGCCCCTTGCAGGAGCAATAGGAAAAAAACATAAAGCGATGAATTATTTAGTGTCCTCATGTATCTGACCCAATAGACCATGCCATTAAAACAATGGCATCGACACCGATCAGCAACAGAGTGACCTGTATGAAATCGCGCAAGAAAAGTGTCAGCCCTATCGGGTTGAAAGACATCACCATTGTCGACGACGCCAAGATGCGCAAGGCGATCACCGCCGCGGCGCTGGGCAATGCCATGGAGTGGTTCGACTTCGGCGTGTATGGCTTTGTCGCCTTCGTACTGGGCAAGGTGTTCTTTCCCGGCGCCGACCCTGGCGTACAGATGATCGCGGCGTTGGCGACCTTTTCCGTGCCGTTTCTGATCCGTCCCCTGGGGGGGCTGTTCTTCGGTGCGTTGGGGGATAAATACGGGCGGCAAAAAGTCCTCGCGGCCACCATCGTGATCATGTCCCTCAGTACCTTTGCCATCGGCCTGATCCCGTCCTATGCCTCGATAGGCATCTGGGCGCCGATCCTGTTGCTGTTGGCCAAAATGGCCCAGGGTTTCTCGGTGGGCGGGGAATATACCGGTGCCTCGATCTTCGTCGCCGAATACGCACCCGACCGCAAGCGCGGCTTTCTCGGCAGCTGGCTGGACTTCGGCTCCATTGCCGGTTTTGTACTCGGCGCCGGCGTGGTAGTCGGGATCTCGTCGGTACTGGGTGAAGAACAGTTCCTGGAATGGGGCTGGCGCCTGCCGTTCTTCCTCGCCCTGCCCCTGGGCATGATCGGCCTGTACCTGCGCCACGCCCTGGAGGAAACCCCGGCCTTCCAGCAGCATGTCGAGAAGCTCGAACAAGGTGACCGCGAAGGCCTGGCACGCGGCCCCCGCGTGTCGTTCAAGGAAATCGCCATCCAACACTGGCGCAGCCTGATGACCTGTGTCGGCGTGGTGGCGGTGACCAACGTCACCTACTACATGCTGCTCACCTACATGCCCAGCTACCTGACACACAACCTGCACTACAGCGAAAACCATGGCGTGCTGATCATCATCGCAATCATGGTGGGCATGCTGTTCGTGCAGCCCTTGATCGGCTTTATCAGCGACAAGGTCGGACGCCGGCCCTTTATCATCGCTGGCAGCATCGGCCTGCTGGCCCTGGCGATTCCGGCCTTTATGCTGATCAACAGCGGCAAGCTGGGGCTGATCTTTGCAGGCTTGCTGATACTGGCAGTGGTGCTGAACTTCTTTATCGGCGTGATGGCGTCCACCCTGCCGGCGATGTTCCCCACCCATATCCGCTATAGCGCCCTGGCCAGTGCATTCAACATCTCGGTGCTGATCGCCGGCCTGACCCCGACTGCCGTGGCCTGGCTGGTGGAAAGCACCAACGACCTGTATATGCCCGCCTACTACCTGATGGTCATTGCCGTGGTGGGCCTGGTCACCGGCCTGACCATGAAGGAAACCGCCAACAAACCCCTGCGCGGCGCGGCGCCGGCGGCGTCGGATATTGAAGAAGCTCGGGAGCTGTTGCAGGAACACCACGACAATATCGAACAGAAAATCGAAGACCTCGACGAGCAGATCGCCGAGCTGGAGGCCAAGCGCAAGAACCTGGCACAACAGCATCCGCGGATTGACTGACTGATCCCACGGGGGATCTCATAGGGACAGAGAACTGTGGTCCCACCACAAATCCAATGTGGGAGCTGGCTTGCCTGCGATGGCGGCGGGTCAGCCACCCACTATAGTGATTGGTACACCGTCATCGCGGGCAAGCCCGCTCCCACAGGGGACCTCATTGGGGCAGAGAATTGTGGTCCCACCACAAATCCAATGTGGGAGCTGGCTTGCTGAACTGGACTGCCCTATGAGAAAAACCCGGCGCGTGGGGCCATTTTCTTGAGCAGACGGTGCGTTACTCCCCTGCGGCGCAGGGCCCGCCGCGGCGTCCTTTCAGCGGCCATTGTTACGGCACAGCCCCATGACTTTATATTCGATGGTATTGAGCTTGCCGCTCGAGTCTTCGTAGGTCATCCGTGACGGTACGATGTCACAGGAGCGGATCGGCGGGGTCACGCTGACCACCTTGGCGATGTCCAGTTTCATCCCGTAGCGATAGTCCTGGACCACTGGCCGGTCCTTGCCATGTTTTAACGCGTAAGCCTCCATGGCTTTCTGGTTATCGCTCATCAACGCCTCAAATGCACGATCACTGCCTCCCGTGGCGAGCACGACCGTAGACAATGACAACGCCAATGCAGCAATACTCAGTTTCAACAGGTTCATCGGGTTTACCTCTCAAGTCACTCATTCCAGGCTTGAGATTAACGAACCGACCCTGTCAGCAAGGTAGCTTGATGATTACCTTTCTGTTATCCGCAACCAAACAGTGCCTGCAACGGCAACAAGCATCACCGACTAAGCGCCGACGCGGCCAGTTGTGCTGCCCCGAGGGTGACTCCAGGCTCATCACCGTCTTCGAGCATCCAGGTCAACGACAACCCTGCCCAGGCGAGCCCCCATTGCAGGAGCCTGCGCCGTTCGATACCTGACACGCTGGCGACAACCTCGATCCGCCGCGCGAAGCAATCGGGGCCAGGGCGTTTTCATCGGGGTTGCAGAAGAGGTTCGCATAATCAAAACCCCGCTCGCCGTAAAGGCCCTTGGGGTCGATTGCCAGCCAGCCGGACGCGGCAAAATCCAGCACGTTGCCATGATGGATATCGCCATGCAGGACCACGACATCCTGAGGCGCCGCCAGTAGTTCGCGTGCGGTGCTTGCGCACTGTGCCAGGATGCCGCAGTGCCTCGCCGCCCCGGACTCTAGTGCCTCGAACCGCTGCGCCAGGGGAACCAGGGCGGGAATTGGCTTGGCCCGTGGTGCATGCAAACGCGCGACTACGCCACACAGGATGCGAGTGGCCTCCTCATCCCGCCCACCATTGACCATCTGTACAAGCGAGGCCGGTCCCAGCGCACGCGCCATCAGCAAAGCCTCGGTATCCTGTGCCAGCACCGGCGCTGCGCCTTCGCCGTCCCACCAGGCCATCAGCAAGCTGCCGGCTTGCTCCTCGGCCACTTGGGAGATTTTGAGCATGGCCGGTATGCCGCGCTGGCGAACGGGCAGTAGATTGCCATTGCGCGAGGCGAATGCATCGCCATCGACGGTCAGGTCCCAGCGCCTCAGGTAAGGCTCAAACAGCGCCATCACTGGGCCCGGAACCTCAGAAAGCTCATGGCAAACAGCCAACCACTGAGCATGGACAGGTAGATAGAGGTGTACGAAGCAACGGTGTAGTCCAATAAGAAGTTGAGCGCGGTCAACGCAATGGCGGCGCACAGGAATTGCGTGGGGGTAAACCGGCTCAGAAAGCGTTCCATTGCGGCATTCAAGGTGCTCAGGTACTTCATTGGTTTATCCCTGGATAATGGTGACGGTATCCGCTCACTTGCGCCCGACGATCCTGAAAAACACCAGAATAATGCTGCACAGAGCTGATGAGAATCAACCGCAGAAATGCCATAGTCGCCCGTACAGCAAATGGAGTTGGCCCCCAATGAAGCAATACATCCTCTACCCCCTCTTGGCGCTGCTCGCAGGATGCAGCAGCGGGCCGTATCTGCATCCGCAATCGGCAGTGGGCACCCATGCGTTACTCGAACGTACCTGCCCCGGCCCGAAAGCCGCAATGAGCTACGCCCCGCTCTCGGAAGAACTCGATTGGGTGCACGTATTGGTCTATGTAGCACCGCCCGGAACATCCAGCTGGCCAGGCAACCTGCGTTCAACCGACACCGAACTGCGCCTGTTTGGCCGGCTTTACATCCCCCCACGCCTGCGCAACCTGGACACCCCGGATCAACGCCGGGCGGCTTACAAACAAACTGACCCGCCGCTGTGGGTCAGCGCCGATTCGCCGTTGGTCACTGTTACGCTGGCGACAGGCGAGACCTATCAAGTCAGTATCGAACAGCTGAAAACCGGCTTTGACCCCAAGAAGCAATCCAGCAGCAGCCGCAAGGGCACGGCCCTGGGCAAGGGCGATATGGATGATTTCACCCTCACCTTCCCGGCTATATTTGTGAACGGTGAAAAAGTGCCGATGGCGCCGATCCACTTCAAGAAACGCGAAGAGCGCTATGCACCGGTATTTAACTGTTGAGTGAAAAATTCAGGACCTGCGTCCTGACAATTCAGGCAAGGAGCAGAGCAGTGATCAGCATTCGGGAAGCAACCATAGAAGAAATCCCCCTCCTTCAGGAGCTCGGCATGAAGACATACCGAGAGCATTTCTCTGAAATCTGGACCGCTACGGGCATGCAGAACTTCCTGAACGAAGACTTCTCGACCCACGAAATGCAGAAATCCATCGAGTCGCCTGCCCATCACTGCTGGCTTATCGCATTCGACGAAACCAATCACGCCGTAGGCTTTTCAAAGGTCAACTGGTCCAAACCTATGCCCCTGCCTGGTCAGGTTGGCAGTGAGCTACAGAAAATTTACTTCCTCAAGTCACAGGCGGGCAAAGGCTACGGAAAGCAACTCTTGCAGCTTATCCACCAGTACGCAAAAGACCGTAAGGAAGGCTCTATCTGGTTGGATGTGCTGAAGTCCAATACCAGTGCACAGCGCTTTTATGAAAACTGCGGATTTGAGGCACTCGGCGAAATCCCGTTCAGTACCGACAAGGCCGACATCGGGATGGTTCTAATGCGCTGCGATCTTTCCCGGTAGACAAGGGTCACGCTTCTCATACCCGCAACGCATTACATCACCCAAGGAATGGCAATGACCTTCGACTGGCACTTCGGCCCCATCACCCGCACCACCCCACTGGACAAGCATTACAGGAATACACAGAAGGTGCGCCAGTTCCTGATCGGCGAGTGCGGGGGGTCATTCAAGTTCGATCGGGCGTTCATGGCCTGGATCAAGAGTGGCGAGCCCTTGACCATGGGGGACGTGGCGGATCAGTGGAGTCGGACTCGGTCATCCTTGCCTCAGGCACACCGACGCGGGAAAGAGTTGGATCAGTAACCAGCCCGCGACAAACAACCCGGCGCCAAACGTGAGGTGGGCAAGCAGGCTTCGGCGCCTGGCTCGGTTCGGTGTCGGCGTCTTGGCGGCGGCGAAGCCGAAACCAAAGGCGGGCTGCATGATGCAGAACGGTGCAAGCACGCTGATCAAGCCCGTCAGCAACGCGGGCATCAGCGAGGGGCTGCAGAGCCAGGCCTGCCCTTGGAATGCCAGAAGCACCATCGCGAAGACGCTGCCGGTGACGTAATGGAACCCCCAGCCAATCAGGCTTTCATGCCAGGTAGGGTGCGCAGCCACAATCGAGGCGTGGCGAAACTGTCCTTTGGGCATGTGGCCCAGCCAACGGCCGACAAGCCTGTAGTCCAGCGATGCGCTGCCAAATACCCGTGCTTGAATCAACGCTGACAGGTCCATGATCAACGTGGCCCCCAGCCCAACCAGCACCATACGCAGTACCATCTCAGCGGTTTCCATGTTATTTCCTCTTGCCTTTGGCCGGTTTTGATCCCGGCAGTCTGCAAGTTCAAGTCGACTTGAGGTCAAGCATGAAAGAAATGGATATCGGTGAAGTGGCACGCCGCTGCGGCCTACCGTCTTCGACCCTGCGGTACTACGAGGAAAAAGGCCTTATCCGCTCCATAGGTCGCCGTGGCCTGAGCCGGGTATTTGCTACGGATGTACTTGAACGTCTGTCATTGATCACCCTCGGCCAGTCTGCGGCGTTTTCCCTGGACGATATCGCCACCATGCTGGGCGCGGATGGCCAGCCGGCCATTGACCATCAGCGACTGGCCGAAAAGGCTGATGAGCTGGACCGTACGATCCAGCAGCTCAGCGCCATACGTGATGGACTGCGGCGTGCTGCGGCCTGCCCTGCGGCGCGGCATATCGAGTGCGCGAACTTTCAAAAAATCCTGAGCGCTGTGAAGACGGGCAGCGTGAGGAGAAATACCAGCAACAGGTCTCAATCACACCTCAAGACCGCCAAGATCAAAGGGGGTCGAACCCCCTGAGGCGTGTCCACCAAGGTGCCCGACCAGCGGCACCCCGTTTCGCCAGTTGATGCCGCACTATATTTGGCATGCCTCTACGACCGACGCCCCCTGCCCTGCCCTTCGAATACCCTGCCCACCTTCGCGCCCAGGCCGAAGCTGCGCCGCGTGCGCCCGGCGTGTATTTTTTCTACGCGCAAGGCGATTCGATGCCGCTGTATATCGGTAAAAGTGTCGATATCCGCAGCCGTCTGCTGGCACACCTGCGCACTCCCGAAGAAGCCCGCATGCTGCGTCAGGCACAGCGGATCGAGTACCAGCAGACCGCTGGGGAAATCGGTGCACTGTTGCTGGAGTCGCGCCTGATCAAAGAGCTGCAGCCCCTGAAGAACAAGCGCCTGCGCAGGCAGCGACGCCTGTGTTCGCTGCGCATGCACCAAGGCAAACTCGAGATCATCGACACCACCGCGCTAGCTGAGGGGCCACAGTTGTACGGACTGTTCCGCAGCCGGCGCATGGCAATCGAAGCGTTGATGCTGCTCGCCGACGAGCATCGCCTCTGTCATAGCTTGTTGGGTATAGAGCCAGCCAACACAAAGGGCTGTTTCCGCGCGCAGATCCGTAAATGCGCCGGGGCATGCCGGGGCGACGAAACCCATGCAGCCCATACCGAACGTTTGCTGCAGGCATTGGCGCACTGGGCCGTCCACCGCTGGCCATACCCCGCGGCCATTGCGCTGCACGAACGCCATGGCCAGATGGAGCAATACCACGTCGTGGACAACTGGCGGTACATCGGGACTTATGCCTCGGAGGCCGAAGCCCGATTGGCGCCGACCCTCCCGCCGCAGTCCTTCGATGCTGACAGCTACAAAATTCTTGTCCGTCCGGTGCTGTTCGAGAGCGCCCGTGTGGTGGTGCTGTCGTAGGTGGTGCCTTGCAGAGCCCGTGCGCCAGGAACCTTTTTCATAATCGGGAATCAGTGCTGCATGTTTTCATACCAACAACTCAGCGAATTCCCGATGATTCTCAGAAGATCCCTGCTCTGTATCGCCTTGGTGGCCGCCGGCTTTCTTGCCGGGTATGCCGCAAAACCCAATGATGGGCTGCAAGTGACCGCTGGCCAACTCATAGAGTGTGGCCAGGTGACCATTCCTACTCTGGGCATGTGAGCCATGTTAGGGGGACGGATTTATTTAATTAAACCAATAAAGCATCAGAGAAGCGGTCAGGCATAAAAACCCTCTCTCACAATAAAAACAAAGAAAAAGTCAGCATTGATCCCCTGGCGGAGGAACTCGCACAGATGGGCTAATAGCTGATTGCCCTTATCCGATGGCCTGATTTAATGATTGTGGCTCCACATACCTGCTGGCTAGCTGATACCCTTTTCGGCTCAATGTGCGGCAAGACAAGGACGTGAACACAATGAACAGGGAGATCATCCTGATGCGCCATGGCCAGCCGAATCTGACCATGCTCGGCAAGGTTTCATTATTCGAAATGAAACACTGGATCGAACACTACAACTTATCTGAAATCACCCGCCAGCCCGCCCCACAGGCGAGCATGCAACTGGCGGCGACCGCTCGAGTAATCGTATCGAGTAGTGCCCCTCGAGCGCTTTCCTCCGTACGGGCGTTGTGTCTTCAGCCTACAGTGGTAGACCCGGTGTTCTGTGAGGCACAACTGCCCCATGGCCGCTGGAGACTGCCGAAGCTCTCTGGGTTTACGTGGGCGTTTATCCTGCGTATTTCCTGGTTGTGCGGTTTCTCGGGAACGGTCGAATCAGCCCGCCAGGCCAGGCTACGGGCCGGCAAGGCAGCTCGACAACTTCAAGACCTTTCCAGCGCAGGGCCAGTCCTGTTGCTCGGTCATGGATTTATGAATCGAATGATCGGCAAGCAGCTCGAGGCTAACGGCTGGACTCGCCAGATTCGTAACGGAAACCGCTACTGGAGCACAGTGGTCTATCAGATGAATCAGCAGTAAGGCGCGTCGAGAGAACAACACGCGCGCTTCGTAGAGGCTGGTTTTTACGGATCATCTAACAGGCTCCAGGGATTGCAGCCTAGCTGCTCCCCCAGGAGCTGGATGACCAGCTGGCATGACCTGCAGTAGGCAGTCTATCGAATCAACGGAAGTCGAAAAGTTCGAAGTGAAGATTAGCTTTCGGAATTCGATGGAGATCCATTAGTTCATACACCTTGCTTAGTAGTCCTTTGGGGCCGCAAAAACTGACATGAATTTGGTCCGGTTTGGTTTGAGCCACCGCGTCACTCAAGGTTTCAGCCAACTGCTCAGTCCCCCCCGTATTACGAACAAATTGCGCACCACGCATGGTGGCCATACTTTCCAACTCTTCGGACGGAGGGAAGGCGCGCGAGGGGGTGAAACAATAGACCAGCGTTGCCTTTTCGAAGTCTTTGGCATTCGGATCTTGCAACCAGGAAATAAAAGGCGAAATCCCCACACCCGCGCCGATCCAGATTTCCCGCTCGGCGTGAGAGGCCCGTTTAAATCTCCCATAAGGGGCGTAGACAGTGGCAAGCATTCCGGTTTTCGCGCACTCGCAGAGCTTTTTGGTGTAATCCCCAAGCCCTCTGATAATGAACTCAATTTGCCCATTCGGACCGTTGGCGCTAGCGATCGTGAAAGGGTGAGGCTCACGCAACCCTTTTTGCTGCATGGCCAGAAACGCAAACTGCCCGGCACTGAAGTCAAATCCTTTATGGATGGGCTCCAGCGTCAAATGCAGCGCCCTGTTGCCCCTATTGACGGTTTTCACCTTGTACTCGCCAGCACGGGCAAAAAAGGGGTAAAGAACCAGTTTGTAAAGGGCTGCCAGCACACCCAACCCGCAGGACAGCGCCAACCAGAGACCTGAAGGGCTGAACAAGGTGATCGGCGACTTGAAGCTTAACCAATGTAAAATCACGACCAGAAACAATGGCCCGGAAAGCTTGTGCCACCACCGCCACAGGCTGTAAGGAATATTGCGGTTCAACGCAAGAAGTACGATCAGACCTAGTGCTACATAGCTCAACTGGCGCACTAGCCGCGTCCAGTATTTTGGCAACTCCAGAATAGGCACGCTGTTCCAGGCATCCAGATTTGCCTTGAATACAAAGTGATACGTGGCAAATACAAGCGCCCAGATACCTAGCCACTTGTGTGACTCATAGACCCGGTCCAAGCCGCCGAATAGATTCTCAACTACCCTCCAGCGACTGGCCAACAGGCAGGAAACCGCCATATAAACCAGTGCGCAAGCTCCAAGTATCAGGCTGAGAGTTGCCGAAGTGAGCCAGGTATCAACAGGTATTTCAATCAGCAGCGTTAGTGTCGTAATCACTAAGATACCGAGTATGCAGTGCCAGCTCTTCACCGTGAACGCTCCCGTTATGAATATGGTGTCGTAGGCTGAACCTCATCCTCCTTGAAGCCGTCAGCGGCCTGATACGTTAGCAGGCTACTGAAATAGGGAGATGACCCAGGTCATATCTAGAGAGAACATGCGAATGAACCCAGCCGTGCACGAATTCGCTCGCCACAGAGTTCTTCGGGAGCGGGGTTTCTGTGGGTCGTCCAGTGTAGGGCTCCACCGGCAACAATCTCTGGATCCGCCTTATCGTAGCTAGGCTGCCTGAACGAGCTTGGCGCACTGGTCGAGCGAGTGGAAACTGTATCGATGGAGAGCAACTGCTGCTCCGTGCGAACACCAACCAAGGAGGCGATAGTGATCGAATCAAGGAGCACCCCCCTATGGTGCCAGTCGTTTACCGTGGGCCTGGGGCTGCTTTCACGAGCAGACTTGCTGGCAATGATCGCCAAGCCCCTTGTACTCAGTACGCTGAAGACGCAGGGCATCATCGCGCTGCCGATTCAGGAAAGCATGCCTAGCGTTTCGGGGGTGCTGATCACCCGCAAGGGCGAAGTACTCACACGCAGTGCGCAACAGTTCTTCGATTGCATGGAAATAGCCACCAGAAAATATCTGGCCAATGCTCCCGATTGCTTTCTACCGAATGTGGCTAAAGATGATCGCCGTGCGGTACGCAGATGACAGTGTGCCGGGTTTGAGCTTTCACCATGCCTTGGAAGCTCGACCCCTTCAGTTAACCTTGACTCTACACCCAGAGAAAACACGTCTGCTGTGGTTTGGCTGGTTCGCAGTCAGCTTTAAAGTTAGAGTTCGTATTTAGCCCCTATCTGCCCTCTCCAAAGGGCATCTAAGGGTCGAGAGCGGACACTCATGACCTTGGGATGGGGCCCCAATCGCCAACTGCTAGGCTGCTCACTCCACCAGAGGAACGCCGATGCCCAACTCAGACCTACTCCCTTCCCTGCTCTCAAAACTCTACGAAAACCAGCTCGCCCTCGAAGCCTCGATCATGGAGCTGACAAACTGGGTAGAGCAGCGAGGATCAGTTGATATAGCCGATAACGTTCGCGGTGCTCTACCTACCATCGACGAGAACGAAGAGTTCATCAAACTGCCCCTCGCAGTGCTCATGGCGCCGGAGTGATCGCTACCTGCAGGCGACTGACCAGGGCTGGTCCAGCTTGTGGTGTACCTCTGGCTCATCATCCCCCAGACAGGACAATCCTACCGTTCGTCTATCTCTTCCCAGCTTCGACCCGCCAGCTTTGACAGTTAAGTATTCGGTTCTATAGTTCAGCGAGATTATTGAACGACCCAAGACGCAGTGTAAATGGAGTAATACTGGCAAAGCTTGGATGGTTTAAACATGCGACGGAACTGACTAGTCACCCCGTTGTAGATTCTCCACCATAAGCCAAACGCCTATTAAAAGGAGCAAGAATATGTCTTCCGCAATAAAATTCGCCTCAATTAAAGTACCATTATCCTTGGCTGCCATTTTGACCTCCTACTCACACAACAACCTCTAAGCAAGCAGACGCCTTCTGCGGTTTCAGGAATATCTTTATTGGCTATAAACCACCTGAAACACATTTAACAAGCTTACAAATAAAATCTGACTTACGCTCATACATTTAAAATACCGCCATCAAAACCAGAAGCATACGTCTACAAAATGCAACTCTTCAGGCAGCACGATAGTTTTTATTTTACCTGAGAAAAATGATAGATACTGTCATGAGAGCAAATGGATTGCAGCACCAACATTAAACAGTATCTCCAGGGAGGAGGAACCTATAATGACTTCGTAGACATTAGAATTTCTTGCAGCACTCAATAGAAAACAACAGCAATTCACTCTAATGCAATTGGAGATTTTTATCATGGGCGCAGCTGAAAAATTTTACCTAACCATTATTAATGATTCCAAAACCAAAACCCTTGTATATAAAGACATAAACTTTGACTGGGGAAGAGTAGAATCGGGTCCTGTAGCTCAAGTCCCGCCAAAAACAACAATTCAAGTCTTAGTCGCTCAAGGCAGGGATAACACATCCTCTGGCACGGAAGGTTCTATTAGTTATTCCATCTATGGCCAAAATGACAGATGGGTAAAAGTCGCGTGGAATGTACCTTGGGCATCAGGAGAGGAAAATACGTGCGTCCCCAGCACAAGCGATGATAATCAGCAAGACAACCCAGATGGGAATATTGTTTGGCAACCACAAACACCTACAGCCGACGGCGGCACAACTTTATCAGTAGTAATGAAATTCGGGTATGAAATAGAAGAGTAATGATTGTGAACAGTTATCAATGGATTATAGCCCTCTAACAAATGCAGAGATCAACTTTGCTGGGTTTCCAGAGATAGATTGTCGTTTGGTGGCCAGCATGGATGTTGACGCACCTAGGTTGGCCGCTTTTTTTTACTTTGTCGCTGACACTTCTTTTACATAGGCCTGGCACGCCGCCAAAGCGATCAATCCTTGATCTCCATCACCCGTTATTCCGATAATTCTTTGAGCATGCGCTGAGTCAAGTTGGGCTCTACGGGCTACATGAACCACGCCGACGGCGCCGGAGGTGGCAGGCACACCGCAGCCACTGGCTGGATCCGTGGCGTCGAGAAGGACTGACAGCCGCACATCAGCAGTAACACAGCAGAGCCTGGTTGCGTTGAGCATCGGAAAGTTCTCGGGTGTATTGTTGATCGGAGGTGGCCAGCGCCCTCTCCAGGGCCAGGCGCCTCCCCTGCTCTTCGCTCACCAGCTTGGCGGCCGCCGCGCTGACGGCGTCCAGTTCGCCCTGGTGCAGGCCGGCCATGGCCGTTCTCAATACACCCTGATTGATCGCACGGGTATCTACAGCCCGCCGCCCAAAACGCACAACCTGCAAACCTGGATGACGCGAAGGCGCTTACGCGCCGCTGGCTGCCCTTTTACATCGATTTAACCGATACCACCTCCACACCCTGAACAACTGAAGTTTTCAAAACGACCGCATCTTAACCCCCCCCCGCGATTGACAACAGACACTTACGGTTACTGCGTAGTGGCGAGCGCGACAATACTTTGTCGCGGAAGTTCGACTTCGCCAATAAATAATGTTTGCGAAGTAAATTAAAATCTGTTTACTGTACGACAAGCGCCTTTACTGCCGCGAATAAGAACAGTTTTCTGGCGCCAATAATATTTTCAAGGAGGAAAATAATGGACCCCTTTCTCGGTGAAATTCGCTTGTTCCCTTGGGGCTGGGCGCCTTCCGGTTGGCTGGCCTGCGAGGGTCAGACTCTGCCCTTCAACAGCAATGTCGCCTTGGCCTCCTTGCTCGGCAATCGCTATGGCGGCGATGGCAAGACTACCTTCGGTTTGCCGGACCTGCGTGGCCGTGCGGCCCTGGGTCAGAATCTGGTGCCATCCATCGCCCCGAATCCGGTAATTGCCATGCATACCTTGGGCAGTTCCGGCGGCACCGAAAAAGTCGCCCTTGGCGCCAGCAGCCTGGCCACTCACACCCATGGCACACACGTTTCCGGCACTGCCGGCACCTTGACGACCCCCGCCAGCGGCATTCCGGCTGTCAGCTCGACCTCCACCGGTGCCCTGTCGAAACCGACCTACATCACTGCCGTCGGGTCGTCCTTGACCACCTTGAACAGCGCCACCGTTGCACCCACCACAGGGACCCCGGTGGCGAATGTGCAGCCCTCGATTGTCGGGTGCTTCTGTATCGCCACGAACGGCATCTATCCGCCGCGCCCGTAGCCGCACTGTTTACAGACCCTCAAGTAAGGAAACTGAAATGTCTGAAGCTTACCTCGGAGAAATCCGCATGTTTGCCGGCAACTATGCGCCAGAAGATTGGGCGCTTTGCGATGGTTCACTCGTGTCCGTCAACGCCTATCAAGCCCTGTTTTCAGTTTTGGGCACCGTGTATGGCGGCAACGGCGTGATCGACTTCGGCCTCCCGGACTACCGCGGTCGCCTACCGATCGGGCAAGGCATCGGCCCCGGCCTCACCCCAAGAGTGCTGGGCCAGGCCACAGGCGTCGAAACGGTGTCCCTGACATCAGCAAATACACCCGCCCACACCCATGCATTTGTGGTCAGCAGCACCCTCGCCACCTCCACGACCCCGGCGCCCCCAGCACCTGCGGCACCGTCCAGCCAGACCTTCGGCCAATTTCCCGGTGCCGGGGTGATCAAGGGTCTGTATAGCGCAGGCACCAACACCGCGCCCTCGGTCCAGCTCGATCCAAGCTTTCTCGACCCGGCTGGCGGCGTGGCAGCGAGCACGCCCCACAGCAACATGATGGGCTCGCTGGCGATCAACTACATCATATGCCTGGCGGGCATCTACCCGACTCGGCCGTAAGCCTCTTTTTTCAAGGAACGACCGCTCATGGATGCTTTCACCGGTGAAATACGCCTGCTGCCTTTTAACTTCGCACCGCAAGACTGGGCTTACTGCGACGGTTCGGTTCTAACGATCCAGCAATACCCCGCGCTGTTTTCGGTCATCGGCTATGCCTACGGCGGCAGCGTAGGGCAGAACTTCAAGCTGCCCAACCTCAATGGCCGCGCGGCGATGGGCGCCGGCAATGGCACGGGGCTGCTGCCACGGCCGATTGGCACCGCGGTAGGTGCCGACCAGGTGATGCTGCTACCGGCCAACATCCCCAGCCACACCCATGCTGTAAACGCCAAGAGCGGCACCGATAGCGCGGCCGCCGTGGATACGCCCGATGGGTCTGCCTATCTGTCGCAACCGCGCAACGTGCGCGTCTACAACAACGTTGCACCCGCCTCAGGCGATCCGACCCTGGCGGCCGGCACCATCGGTTCGGCCGGGCAAATGACGCCTGGCAGCAGTACGACGCGCAGCACCTTGCAGCCGTTCCTGACATTGGCCTACTGCATCTGCCTCAACGGCGAATACCCCGTGAGGCCGTGATGAGCGTCTCCAGCACCCCACCCCAGTCGCTGCGGCTCTATCCCAGCGACCTCGTTCTGCGTGCGCAGACCACCGCTGATCTGGACTTTCTCCAGGATCTTTTCGTGACCCGTCGCTGGGCCGAAGTCAGCGCGGTGCCGGGCTGGAGCGACGCGCAACGCCGGGCGTTCCTGCACTCCCAAGCGCAATTGCAGCGCCAGCACTATGAAAAGCACTACCCCAGCGCGGATTTTCAGATCGTCGAATATGCTGGTGCGCCCATTGGCCGCCTGTGCGTGGACCGAAGCGCACGCGAGTTGCGCGTCGTCGATATCGCCCTGCTGCCGGCATGGCACGGCCAGGGCATAGGCAGCGAGCTGTTGCAGTCGCTTTTGAGCCAGGCCGATGCCCAGCGCCAAGTCTGCAGCCTGAGTGTCGAGCAAGGCAGTCGGGCCCGCAGGCTGTATGAGCGACTCGGCTTCGAGCCCTGCGGAGAAACCAGCATCCACACCCAGATGCGCCGCCCTGCACGGGCACACCAGGAGTAGCCGACCAGGATCGCCAGCGATACGAATACTCGAACACGCTGTTTTACCGGCAGTGAAAGCAACATGATTTTTCCCGGCTAGCGGCCGTGCTGCTGGCCGGCTATATCTGTGCCTGTCTGACAATTAATGACACTTGAGCTGGACACGAACCTCACACGGGTCGTACGGCAGGAAGCCTAAACATGATAACAATGCTCACCACCCGCAGTGCCCGGTTGGCACGCCGACTGGCATCAGTCTTCCTGCTGCTCCTGACTTTGCCCCTGGCCCTCCAGGCCCAGGCCGCCCCGACCATTACCAGCCCGGCATCGGGCTCCACCCTGCCGTCGGTAGCCGTGGGTCAGTCCATGAGTATCACCATCACCTCCTCCGGGGGCGCAATGCCGCTGGACCAGTGGGCAGAGTGCGACGTCGACGACCCGGACTACGATGGCGTTACCCCCTGCCTACCTCCGGGGCTGATCCTCGACGCCTCGCCCAACAGTTCATCGACCATCCTGCATGGCGCACCGACCACTGCTGGCACCTATACCTTCAGCATTTCTCTGAATGACGGCCTCAACCAGGCCGGGGTCGCCACCTATACACTGGTAGTCACCAGTTCCGCGCCCCCGACCCTGACCTCGGTAGCCCCAAGCAGCGGCAGCACCGCAGGCGCCACCTCCGTCACCCTTACCGGCACCAACTTTACCGGCGCCACGGCGGTGACATTTGGCGGAACAGCAGCCACTGGTTTCACCGTCAACAACGCCACCACCATCACCGCCACCACCCCGGCCCACGCCGCAGGCGCAGTGAATGTGACGGTCACCACCGCAGGCGGCAGCGCGACCCGGACCAATAGCTATACCTACACCGTGCCCGCGCCCACCGTCGGCCCGGTCAGCGCTACGGTCGCCGCCAACAGCAGTGCCAACCCGATCACCCTCAACCTCAGCGGCGGCGCAGCCACCAGCGTCGCCGTCGCCAGCGCGGCCAGCCATGGCACCGCCACCGCCAGCGGCACCAGCATCACTTACACCCCAACCGCCGGTTACTCCGGTTCGGACAGCTTCACCTACACTGCCACCAACGCCAGCGGTACCTCCAGCCCGGCCACAGTGACCATTACCGTCAGCCCGCCAACGATTGCCGTCGGCCCCACCACGCTATCTAACGGCACGGTGAGTACGGCCTACAGCCAGACCATCACGGCCAGCGGCGGGACTGCGCCCTACACTTATGCCATCACCAGCGGCAGCGTACCCACAGGCTTAAGCCTAAGTGCAAGCGGCCCCCTCAGCGGCACACCCTCAGCCACTGGCACCTTCAACTTCACCGTTACCGCGACCGACGCCAACAGCGCAACCGGAGCACGTGCGTACTCCATGACCATCAGCGCCGCCTCGCCGATTGCCGGCGCCCTAAGTGCCACGGTCGCCGCCAACAGCAGCGCCAACCCGATCACCCTCAACCTCAGCGGCGGCGCAGCCACCAGCGTCGCCGTCGCCAGCGCGGCCAGCCATGGCACCGCCACCGCTAGCGGCACCAGCATCACTTACACCCCAACCGCCGGTTACTCCGGTGCGGACAGCTTCACCTACACTGCCACCAACGCCAGCGGTACCTCCAGCCCGGCCACAGTCAGCCTGACCGTCAGCGCGCCCACCCTGGTACTGACCCCAGCCTCCCTGGGTGCCGGCACCACAGACAGTCCCTATAGCGCCACTTTCAGCACGTCCGGCGGCACCGCGCCTTATTCGTACAGCATCACCGGCAGCCTGCCGGCCGGCATAACCCTGAACACCACCAGCGGTGTGCTCAGCGGCACACCGACGGCCAGCGGTAGCTCCAACCTGACCATCACCGTTACCGACGCCAACGCCGTCACCGCCTCCCGGCCCTATACCCTGACCATTGCCGCCGTGCCCATCACCGTACCGGCGTCGAGCCAGATCCTGGCCTCGGGGCAGACCGCCACCGTCGACCTGACCCAGGGCGCGACCGGCGGCCCATTTACCCTAGCAAAGCTGGGTACCGTGACTCCCGCCTCCGCCGGCCGGGCGATGATGATGGGTCCGTTCTCGATGCGCTTCGTGCCGTCGGCGGCCTTTGTCGGCACCGCCATCGTCACCTTCAGCCTGGAGAACGGCAGCGGCTCGAGTGCCGCCAGTTCGGTGAGTTTTATGATCGCGGCGCGCCCGGACCCGAGCAGGGATGCCGAGGTGATCGGCCTGCTCAACGCCCAGACCCGAGCTGCTGAACGCTTTTCCAGCACCCAGATGGACAACTTCAACCGCCGCCTGGAGCAGTTGCATCAAGTGTCCTGCAACCGCAACTCGTTCAATGCCAGCGTGAGAAAAGACGGACAAGAGGTGCCTATGCAGGAAATATCCAGCGCCGTTCAGAAACAGCTGGGCGGCTCGGCAAACAACACCGACGAAGAGAAGAGAAAGACCGCAGCCGAAGTCGAAGACGGCTGCAAGCAAGATGCCATCGCCTACTGGAGCGACGGTTTCATTAACAATGGTTCGACCCACGCTCGCGGGGCGCGAGACAACAGCTTCACCACCCTGGGCCTGAGTGCCGGTATCGACTATCGCCTGTCGCCGACCGCGATTGCCGGTGTCGGTATCGGCTACGGCAACGACCGCAGTGACATTGGGGACAACAAGACCCGCAGTGACGCCGACGCCGTCGGTATCGCCACTTACCTGAGCCTGAACGTGGCACCCCAGGTATTCGTCGATGGCCTGGTGGGCTACAACCGCATCAGCTTCGATTCGCGGCGCTACATCACCGGCAGCAACGACGACTACGCCAAGGGCTCCCGTGATGCCGACCAGTTGTTCGCCTCGCTGACCACCAGCTACGAGTATCGCCAGGGCCCGCTGTCGCTCACTCCTTACGGACGCTTGAACGCCAGCACCACGCGCATGGACGCCTTCCGTGAGAGCGGTGGCGGCATCTATGGTCTGTCCTATGACGAGCAGCGGCAACAAAACTTCACCTCGTTTATCGGCCTGCGCACTGGTTATGACGTGCCGACCCGACTTGGGGTGATGACACCAAAGGTCGGGCTAGCCTGGGGCCACAATTTCAGTGGCAGCAGCGATTACAAGATGCGCTACACCGACCAGGGCGACGACGGCATTCTCTATCGCTTTAAGCCCGATCCGCTGGACAGCGATTTTGCCAACCTCGACCTTGGCCTGGACTTCAACCTAGGTCAGACGTGGCAGATGGGTTTCTCCTACAAGACCGCCCTGGGCAGCGACGAGCGTAGCGACACGTTCCGCATCGGCGTCAACGGCAAGTTCTAGCCCGCACCGACGGATGACGCCGGCCCCGGCGCCATCCGCCCCTCGTGCACCCTGTTCCCATCCCGTGGCGCCGGTCCGGCCGCTCCTTTTACTTCAATGTAGAGACTTCTTTTGCGTAAGCCTGACAGGCCCGTAAGGCGATCAGCCCTTGGTCGCCGGCCTCGGTGATTCCGATAATTCGTTGAGCATGCGCTGGGTCAAATTGGGCTCGACGGGCTCCATGAACCACCCCGACGGCGCCGGAGGTGGTACAGAATAGTTGTCTTGCCGTCGACCGCCTCGCTCAGGACTTCCTGATAGGCCCCGCCATCGGTGGCCAGTTCGACCTTTTACTGGATCCGGTAACCGTTAATGTTGTTGTTCGCATCCACGGACTGTAGCGCCGGCCAGGCGAAGCGTACTCGCACGGCAGAAAGCTGGGTGTTACTGATCGCCCGAACCCACGGTGTGCCACTGCGCAGTTCGCTACTGATGGTGGTTTCGTTCTCGATCGAGGTGATGCCCTGGATATAGGTCTGATCCACCGCCCCGGTGCGCCACTCCCACTTCACGTTCGGGAAGTTCATGTTGCCCTCCCGAACTGACGGAGCTGGCCGTAAAGAAGAATCGTGGTAATGGGTTGATAGTTGATTGCCGGCGCCGCCATAAAATTCTCCAGACAATAAATAGGCCCGCCGAAGCGAGCCTTGGAAACCGTTTAGTTACTAGAGGCAGCCCTGAAGAGCTGCCAATCTTTTGTTTGCAATCCAGTTCGGCAGAACTACGTAATATTTTGAAACTGAGCCTGCCCCCTCGGGCTGTACGTCCACAAAATAAGCAGAGGCCTCTGTGAAAACGGCGTAGCCGCTTGGTCTTTCGGCTTGAAGTGTTGTACCTAGCGTTCCGCCATTTAAGGCAAAGAGGTGTCTACTAAACCCGGGGCGATTCACACCGAAGGCGGTTGTGAATGCCCATGACCTGGTAACGAGGTAGTGGAAAAATGATCTACCTGCGCAAATCTCTCACCAATACTATCTGCAGTGAAAAGCAGAGCCGCTACTTTGCCTGATACACGCAGCTCTATCACGGGCCTCCATATTGTCGATAGTCGGATTGCCGGTGGTATTGGGCTCTGGCCTAACCGGAGTGCCGGGATAATTCAGCGCATCCAGCTCCTGCGCGCCCAAGACACGCGGAACGTGCTTCGCCTCTGGAGGAGAAGCGGGTTTAGGCAACTGATTGATAGCTTCGCCAAAGCGCTCGAGTAAAGGGCTATCCGGTAATTCATCCGCTACAACCATGGTCGATAAGACCACGGCCAACGATAACGCGCTGTATCTCATAAGCAATTTCAAAAGATGTCTCTTTTAGCGAGCCGACTAAATTGGCTGAAGTTTTAAACGCCGCCGCCGCTCAAGCAGCAAAAGCTGCCAACCAGAGGGGTGGACATCTCGCAAGCAAGTAGCGAACGAACGATTATCGGCAAGTCGATTTAGAACTGTCACTTCTCGAGTTGTTACTGAAATGTAATCCCCCCTTCAAAGTCAGCCGCTGTAGCGGCAAGGACGAAGTCATGCCTGAAGAAATCAATGTAATCCAGCCAGCCCCGGTCGTGCGCGACGAATACGGCATGTTTGCTCACCCCGACATACCCGACTTCGACGAGGGCGACGGTGATAAGTGCAAGGCTTGGATCGCTGCACAGCGCTTGCAGGTGAAGATGGTTGAGCTCGAATACCACAGCGACGAAGCGGTCTCTGAGCGCTATTTCGAAGCCGGCGAGCCGGACTGCAGCTACTGGGAGCCTGACCGTCCAGAAGGCGATGGCTGGTTCTGTCTGGCCATTCACGACACCGACGACGGGCCGGTCTGCTGGTGGGCGCGCCGCGCCCCAAGCCTGCAACGTGAAGCAGAGGCAGTAGCCGCGGGAAAAGACTTCTGCGGCGCCTGCGGGGATGGTTGCGGCTCTTGCCAGGTTGCCGGGGAAAGCCCGAAGGTGACGCCATGACCGCCGCCCTCTGGTTCGCCTACGTTTTCATCTAAAGGGGTCAAGGCCATGAGTAGTTTCAGCCGAAAATAGTCGGGAAACCGACACCCCGGCACATCAACCATTGAGGCTCACCCCCACAAGGAATGCCTCATGAAACATTTCGCAGAAACAGTCATCGCAATTGCGCCAGTAAAAACTCGCAAGTCTAGGAATCGTTTCTTCCGAAAATACGACCGATGGACCGACCGCTTGCTTCGGCTGGGCCTCATCGACCTTGAAGAGCGCCAGGATTTGCGGCGGCACATCGCAGGGGCATATCTCGCCACGTTGATGTAGAAGCCCCGAATCCCTTCTCTACAAGCCTGCCGGAAAACGGCGGGCTACCTTCTGCCGCCCAGCGCGGCAAGGACACCCCATGTACGCAACGAAACTCACCCTGCTCATCACGGCCATCGTGTTGTACGTGGCGGGGTCCATCTTCTGGTTTTTCTGGCAGGTGCCGGAGCTGCTCTCGACCGGTACCGACCAGACCCTGGTCGCAGCATTCGCCGGCACCGTCGCCTGGATGCTGCTCACCTTCGGTTTCATCATCCACATCATCAAGATAGCGCGGCCTACTGGCCCGCATGACAATCCCCGGGCATAGAGGTGCACACCATGGAAATGCAAAGCGAAACGCTTGCCGAGGAAGAGATCGCGGCAATAACGGGCTACATGATCCCGTCCAGACAGATCGAGTGGCTCAACAAAAACGGCTGGAAATATGTACTGACTCGCTCGCGTCGCCCAGTGGTGGGCCGCGTTTACGCCCGGATGAAGTTGGCCGGCGTGAAGCCATCAGCGGAAAACGTCGCGGCCGAAGCCTGGTCACTGAATCTTTCAAACGTAGGATAAAGACATGCGAGCAAAAAAGGCGGCAAACAGGGACCTGCCGCCGCGAATGATTCGGCGTGTACGCACGCTGAAAGGCGGAAAAGAGTGGGTTGGGTATTACTACGACGGGAGGAATGAAGACGGGAAGCGGGTGGAGATTCCGCTCGGGGGTGACCTGGAAATTGCGAAGGCTGAATGGGCAAAGCTCGACTGCAAGCCGGTACCGAAGAAAGGAGCCCTGCTGGGCCAGGTGTTTGACCGTTACGAGCGCGAGATCATCCCAGGCAAGGCGCCCAAAACGCAGAGCGATAATCTCCTGAGCCTGAAGCAACTGCGCAAAGCGTTCAGCGACGCCCCTATTGATGCGGTTACGCCACAGATCATCGCGCAGTACAGGGATAGCCGGACCGCAAAGGTACGAGCCAACCGGGAAATATCACTGCTGTCGCACATCTACAACATTGCGCGGGAGTGGGGGCTCACCGAGAACAACCCTGCCGCCGGCGTGCGCAAGAACAAGGAGGCACCTCGAGACTTCTACGCAACTGAGGAGATCTGGAGCGCCGTTTACGCAGTCGCAGCCTCGGAGCTTCGCGATGCTATGGACTTGGCCTACCTGACCGGACAGCGCCCCGCAGATGTGCTTTCGATGCGCGAGGCTGATGCAGTAAATGAACTCCTGCAGGTATCGCAAGGCAAGACGGCCAAGAAGCTCCGGATCCGCCTTACCGCTGCCGGAAACCTTAATGACCTGGGTACACTGGTCGAGCGACTGATAGAGCAGCGGCGCTCGCGTGGAGTACGGACTCCATACCTAATAATCACTGAAGATGGCCGGCAGGTGACCAAGCCGATGCTACGCCTACGCTTTGACGATGCCAGGAACAAGGCAATTGCCATTGCTAACGAGGCGGGAGACGGCGTACTTGCCGCGAGCATCCGGCAGTTCCAGTTCCGCGACATCCGACCAAAAGCAGCCAGTGAGATATTGGACCTGGGCGATGCCAGTCGCCTGCTTGGGCATACGGATAAGCGGATAACCGAGACGGTTTATAGGCGCGTTGGCGAGATCGTGAAACCGACCCGTTGATAGAGCATCTGACAGTAGTTGCGGAAAGCGTCGTAAACGATGCGGAAACTGCTAGTTTAAAACCCTGTCCAATTATCGAACGCCAGAAACACAAAAGCCCCGCAATCGCGGGGCTTTCGTATGAATCTTGGCGGGAAACCAGGGATTCGAACCCTGGGAACGCTATTAACGTTCGCCGGTTTTCAAGACCGCTATGCAAATTCAACTGGGCCGGGGCCTTGGAGGCTCCCGGAGTTCCATTACTAAAGGAAAGTTACCGAGCTACAAGCCGCATTCTACATGGGGTGCGGTTTTAGTTTTGGAACTGTTTTTGCTCCTTCCCCGGCGTCCTGCCGACCGAACACAAACTACCAAACAGCCCACGAGTCTTGAGACTCATCGAATGACCGCGGTCGGCCAGAAGCTTCTAGTCACGAAGGACCTATCCACAGCGGCTCAAAGCCAAGCAGCAAACTGGGCAGATGCCTTTTCCCTGATCGCCAACTTACGCAAAGCAAGGTAATGGATAATCTCCATTGATTTTGCGTTAATTAGGCGCTCCTTTTACCGACTTGGTGCCGGAAGCAAGCTCCGACCAAACATGCAGTCAGCAACAGGAGAAACTCTTAACTGGACGATATTGCAGATGAAGACACCCGCGCCCTGCCTCCGCTCTTCGCTTCGTAGAGTTGCTTGTCCGCAGCCTCTATCAAAGCCTCGAATCCCAGTTCGCCAGTGGGCGTCAATGTTGCGACGCCTAGAGAAATAGTCACCACACGATCTACATCAGAAGCAGAATGCTCGATACCCAATGTCCGAACCCGCGCTTGCATTCTTTCTGCAATCTCGACCGCACCAGAAAGAACTGTATTGGGCAGAACGCAGGCAAACTCTTCGCCACCATACCGAGCGACCAGGTCATAGGGCCGTCTAACCGTTTCAGATAACGCCTGAGCAACGGATTTCAGACAGCCATCGCCGGCCAGATGCCCGTATCGGTCGTTGTAGCGCTTGAAATAATCGACATCCACTAAGATAAGCGACAGCGGCTTTTGCTCTCGAAAGCACTGGCGCCAATCCGCCAATATCTCTTCATCGAATTTGCGTCGATTAGCCACTCCAGTAAGGCCATCCATCAACGCCATGGAGCGCAGCAGATCGTTCTGTAACTTAAGGGTCAGATGTGTTCGCACACGTGCTCTGACAATGGTGGGATTGATAGGTTTGCTGATGAAGTCCACCGCGCCTAGCTCCAGACCTAGCACCTCATCCGACTCCTGCTGCTGTGCGGTAATGAAGATGATGGGAATGGCCTGGGTCGCAGAGTCAACCTTGAGTCGACGACATACTTCATGCCCGTCCATACCCTCCATGACTACATCCAGCAGAATCAAATCGGGCAGTTGGGTTTGGCATACGCTAATTGCCTGTTCACCGCTGGTGGCCATAAACACATCACAGTCCTCACGAAACAGCTCGTGCAGTACCCGGATGTTAGTCGGCAGGTCATCGACAATAAGAAGTTTTGGGCGGTTCTGTGAGTGAGGCAACCAGCTTTTCATCAACTGCTCCATCAGGCAAATCTCAACAGGTCACGACCAATCGGCATCGCAGCGGAAAAGTCGAGTGACTGCACCTTGACAACCAGTTCGTCGAACTGTGGTCGCAGGGATTGCGGCATTTTTGACGCCAATGCATCTGCCAGTTCTATGGCTTGAAGGTTACCCGTTTCCAGCAATAGCAAAATCTCCTCTAGGGACTCTCTCCATTGCGCCGGCGCCACGGAATCTTCGTCAGCACTACTTTTTGCACGCTGGCTCTGACCAAAATCGGCATTCATTTGCTCAAGGCTTTGTTGCAGTAACCTGCTCAACCCGTCAAACCATATTGGGTCGGCCAAAAGACTCGCTACAGACTCTAAATCGGCAGATTTGAGTTTGTGCTCCAGGTCGCCTGCCAGCAACGACAATGCCTTGGCGCCCATAGTACCGCTGCTACCTTTAATGGTATGGAGTACAAACGCAGCCCCCGATGCATCTTGCCGCTGAATATGATCACGCAACTGGGCAAGCTGTTTTCCCATCTCTGGGCCAAAGGTACCTAGCATCGTGCGGATCAAATCGAGGTTACCACCAAAGCGGTCAATAGTTGATTTACGAGACTCTAAAACGTCTTCTCCTGCATCGACTTGTCCCAAGATTAAAGTTGCGTGACTATCTTCACGGCCCGATTGAAAGAGCAGCGTTACCACGAGTTGTTCTAGGTCTATAGGTTTGCCGACATGATCATTCATCCCCGCAGCAAGACAGGCTTCACGGTCGGTATTGGAGACATTTGCGGTCATCGCCACAATCGGCAGTGTTGCGAAGCGTAGGTTCGATCTAATACGACGAGTCGCCTCCAAGCCATCAATATCTGGCATCTGGATATCCATTAATACGACATCAAAGGGCACATCCTCATTCATCACCTTGCTTACACCTTCCAGTCCGCCTTCGGCCAGCGTCACCTGGGCACCTTCCCTTGTCAGCAACTCATCGGCGACCTGGCGATTGAGCATGTTGTCTTCCACCACCAATAGTCGCAGCCCGGCCAGACGCTGCGGCCTGTCAACTGTTGACCGGGAAAGGGGGGAATGCAGCTGGTCTTTGCCGTTAAGTGCTCGCTGAACGGCGTCGGCTAGCTGCTTGGGAGTGACCGGTTTGGTGAGGAAACCCACAAAGGGGGCATCTCCCGCCTGGTGTGCGTCAGCCAATACCTCGCGACCATAAGCAGTGATCATAATGACCATCGGAGGCGGCAAGCCGTTGCCCTGCTGCTGAATCAATTGCGCAGCGCTCAGTCCATCCATATCAGACATCCGCCAGTCCATCAGCACCACGTCGTATGCTTCACCTAGCGCCTGGGCTTTCTGCACCCATTCCACTGCTTGCGTACCACCACTCACGCTGTCAGCAATCCATCCGAATGCACGAACGGTTCGTAACAGCAATTCACTCGCCATGGCGTTGTCGTCGACGACCAGAATTCGTATGGGCAAATCGACTTCAGGCCAGGCCGATCTGAGCGATGACGTCGGCGCTACATCAAGGGTGATATCGAACCAGAAACGACTCCCAACACCTTGATGGCTCTCCACCTGAAGTTCACCCCCCATCAAGGTGACCAACCGCTTGCAGATCACCAGGCCCAGACCAGTACCACCAAAGCGCCGGGAAGTTGAAGCTTCGGCCTGAGTGAAACCTTCAAAAATACGCTGAAGCTGTTCCGGGCTTATACCAATACCGGTATCAGAAACGGCTATGCGCAAACTCACAGTATTTTCCGTTCGCATCAGTTGTTCAACGCTGACCACGATCTGGCCTTCCAGGGTGAACTTGAGGGCATTGCCCGCCAAGTTGATCAGTACCTGCTGCAGTCGCAAACTATCGCCGATCAGGTCATTGGGTAAATTGGAGTCCAGGTCGAACATGACCTCAACCTCCTTTTTGCCCTGGTTACCTGCCAGCACTACGGCGAGGTCACGCATGAGCGGTTCAAGCTCGAACGGGTGCACATCGAGTTGCAGCTTGCCCGCCTCAATCTTGGAGTAATCGAGAATGTCATTGAGCAAACCCAGCAGTGATTTCGCAGCGGTTTGCGCCTTGGTCACATAATCGAGTTGGCGACCATTCAGATCAGTGTTCTGCACCAACTGCAACATACCCAACACGGCGTTCATCGGTGTGCGTATTTCATGACTCATGTTAGCCAGGAACGCAGACTTGGCTGCACTTCCTGCATCGGCCTGTTCCTTGGCGTAAAGCAGATGCGACTCTAGCTCGCGTTGAACAGTGATGTCCCGATTGATACCGGTCACACACAATGCCGCACCGTTCGGGCTGCGTTCAATCTGCGCGCCAGCATGTATAAAGCGGATCTGACCGTCCTGGCGAACGACACGAAAAACTGTGTCATACACATCAGTCCCCTCGACGGCGGCATTCAGCTTTGCAGCCGCTGCCACGACATCCTCAGGGTGAACACGTGAGTACCAGTGCATATAGTTCAAGCCGGTATTGCGCAACGTCAGTGGCTGTCCGTAGAACTCGAACATACGGTCATTCCACTGCAACTTATTGTTCGCCAACGTCCAAGACCAGACACCCAGTTCGGCCACTTCAGCAGCCAACAGCAGTTGATCGTGCACCGCAATCAGTTCGCTACGTTGTTCCAGTGTCGTCTTCAGGCTCGCAGCCAGCTGCTTTTCTGCCGCTTTACGTTCGGTGATGTCGACCGCAATACCCAGGTAACCGCTCAATACCCCATCGGCATCGCGCATGGAGGTGACCACTAGCGTGACAGGAAACCGCGAGCCATCCTTGCGTGTGTAAGTCCACTCTCGGGTTTCTGCGCCTTCAAGCTCTGGTTTATGGGTAAACACACGGAAACCTGCGATAGGCTGAGCGTACTCCTCACTCAGCTCAACGCCACGTGCAGCGACTTCCTCTGGGACATGGAGGAGCGCCGGGGTGTCTTTGCCTAGTAGTTCATCGGCGTCATAACCCAACAAATGCTCGGCGCCTTTGTTGAACACACGAATTACGCCATCGAGATCCGTCGCAATGATCGAAACCTTAGTGGCCGAGCGCAGCACCGTGTCCAACAACAGATTGAGATGCCGCAACTCGGATGTTCGTTGCGCAACCTGTTCTTCGAGGTTGGAGTTGAGTTCAAGAATTCGGGCCTCTGCCATTTTTTTCGCCGAGATATCCCTTAACGTCGTGGACGCCCCAATGACGCGACCAGCCTCGCCATAAATGGGAGAAATGCTGACGGAGACATCGATCAGTCGCCTGTCCTTGTGATGGCGTTGGGTATCAAAGCTGACGATACGCTCACCTGCCCTAATCTGCGCAAGGATATGAGCTTCTTCTGTGACAAGTTCTGCCGGAACAATCAAATTGACGAGTGTCTGTCCCACCGCTTCCTCGGCGGTGTACCCAAAAAGGCGCTCAGCTCCTTTGTTCCAGTTAGTGATGGTGCCATCGAGTGTTTGTCCGATAATGCCATCTGCCGAGCTTTCAACGATGGAAGCCAGCCTTGCCTGCTGGGCAAACATCTCCCGCCGACGATGACGGCTGACACTCACGACACTCACCAAGGTCGCCAGAAGAAGAGTGAGAAAACCACCGTAAAACAGGACAACTTTTGGCGAGACCTGATGCAAGCGCTGGATGAACAGCGAATTTGCGTCGAGTTCGATTTGCCAACGCCTCCCGTACACCTCGCGCTCTATCTGATGGCTCATCAGCGTTTCACTGCGAGCCGATTCGTCGGTACTTTCATAAAACAGCTTTTCTTGACCTGGGACGGTGATATCACTTAATCGCAGATGCATCGCCTCGTTTTCTATGCGCAGACTTCTGAGCACCTCCTCTGTCCGCAGAACGACATAGCTCCAGCCAAGAGCTGCGGCCTCGCGCTCAGCAGCGGTCTGCGGAGTCACTCCGCCGCGAAAGATGGGCATCAATACCAGAAAAGACTGCTGCGGTTTTCCTATGGACTGTATTAGCGTGATGGGCCCAGTGATCCGTGCCGCACCGCTTTGTATCGAGGATTGTGCCGCCTCTCGCCGAGATGTCTCTGACGCTATGTCCAGGCCAATGGCAGCCTGGTTATCTTCAGCCGGTTCAACATACTGAATAACGTAGCGCTCGCCTGAATGCGCTGAGAATTGATGAATGGAGAAGTCCGCTGCGTCGTCAGTTTGAGCGCGCTTGAGAAACTCGTTTTCATCGCGCGTTGGTACACGCCTAATAAAACCAAAGGCACTGGCGCCGGGGAACTCGAAAGCGAGATCACGGGTTCCGTGGTATCGGCGAAACACTTGACGGCTAATGCCATATTCACCGGCTGTCAGCACCACTCCACGAGCGCCTCGCAAACCGTATTGGTAAAGATTGAGACGCATTAAAACCAAATCTGCGGCGTCTTCAGTCGCCGCTGCAACCGCTTCTTGAGCCCGCTGTTCGTTGATGCGTTCAAGGATCCAGCCACCTAGAATGCTTGCCGCTAACCCCGCGGCCAGAGTGATAGCTACTGCCCAGTTCCATGCAAAAAACTTATGTTTTCTCACCCGCATTGTCCCATCGCAGAAGGCCTTCAGCCTTCAAGATTAAAGTTCAAACCCTGTTTTGGGGCTGCTAGACGTCCAACCTGCAATTCACTAATACGCTCAGCTCAGGCCGGCTAATCGTTGAAGTCTGTCAATTTCTGCTCCGGGTTCGCCGTTGTTCATGGCGGCAGCAAGGCGCATCACCACTTGTTCGCGGCGAACTTGCATTTGGGGCAAAGCATATATTGCGCCTATCAACTCGCGCAGAACCATAGGTAGCCCCCAGCGCGCTTTCAAGCGACTGGCAAAAGGTGCTGAAAAATCACGGGTAGCGTGGGTAAGCATTTCTTCGGTCACGCTATTGCCCTGGTTCTCCCATTTCTGAGTTTGATACAGCACACAGAGTTCGCCCATGCGGTGCAACAGGGCGGCACTTTCCAGCGGAGCGGGATCCAGACCACATTGTTGAGCTAGGAGCACAACCCTTTCAGCTAGACGCTCGGCATCATCCAGATGAGCCTGGATGAAAGTCATCAGCATGCCGTCAGGTTGAGTACTGGTCTGTCGCAGTGCCTGGCTAATCGCCAAATTAACGCTGGTAAGCCCTCCTAATCGTGTCAGAGCACCGTTCAAATTCGTGCATGGCTGGCCGAGCCCTCGATAAGCGGCACCGTTGGCGGCGGCGATCAAGTGGGCGCATAGAGCCGGGTCATACTGCCAATCATTGGCGAGTTCTCGTAAATCCATTGACGCCCCGCCATAGCCGAGCTGGAGTTTGTCTTTTACCGAGGCCAGTAAAGGTAGGTCCAAATCACCCGAAGACAAACCACTGAGATAGCTGATCAGGTCTTCCGTGTTGAGACTGATCGCCCCGGAGGGCTCATCAAGCGGAAGGAGCGCGTCCAGGCATTCCACGACGCGCGAAACCTGGAATGGCTTGGTGAAAAAGGCACTGATCCTCAGCGATTTTACCGCCAGCACACTTTCTCGATCAGCGCGCCCAGTGATCATGATCAGTGGCGTGCTTTGATCTTTTTCGCGAATTTTCTGCAACAGGTAGACGCCGGGGGCATCCGGTAGATTCCAGTCGGCGATCACCAACTGATAGGTACTCGGCTGCCAAGCGTCTAAAGCGCTAGCGAGATCGATAAAGCAATCGACCTGAGCAACCGGACGTATGCTCAACACGAGCTGTTTTATGAGATCTGATATCCAGGGATCATCATCCAGAATCATCACGCGCATTAGATAATCCTCACTGGCTTGATACTCAACCTCGCAATGGCTTAGTGGCTGACTATGAGCCACCAGCAAACATAGACGTCGCTGAGATCAATGGGTGAGGTTGTTACCGAGCGATTTTGTGTAAATCACGGCAATTTCCCTTTGACTTGTAGCTTGATAGGATCCTTGAAGGATCGAATCTATTCCTGACCCGCGAACTATACAAGCAAGCAGCTCACAGATAGTTAGGCTGGCGAGGCTTATTGCATGAACGCCGCCAATAGAGGAATTGCTTGAGTGATTTCAGCCTGCTGCTCGCTGGCCTCAGCCCGAAAAAATGTGCTGCCCCCTCTAATTCACTGATCAAAGCAGTCCTGGCTAACGGCCCTAGCGACAGTCGCCCCATCGTGTTTCGGCTGGTTTTACGCCAACACTTATGGACTATCCTGGCATCTTCCAAGGGAGCACGTCCCGAATGGCTGCAACGGGTCGAAAGTAGCGCGGCTTGCGGCCAGAGGCGGACGTTCAAACATAGATAGGGGATGCCTACCAGAGCGGGTTAGTTCAAGCAGTCATTCAGGGCATCTACAAAAAAGTAGAGCCTATTCGGCTGGACGAGTTTTTTGATTTCAAACCCTTGTGAAGGGTCATAGATTACTTATTGAACATTTCGGAAAAAAGCGTAGCATTGTCGGCCATGATACTCGAACAGCTCAAAGCCCTGGGCAATGACACTCGCATGCAAATGATGGAGTGGCTCAAAGACCCACTTAGTAATTTCCCACCTCAGGATCATGGCGATCCTGCGATAGGAGTGTGCGTAACCCATTTGCAGCACAAGGCAGGGCTTTCACCTTCTACCGCGTCTGCACATTTAGCTATCTTGCAGCGCGCAGGCTTCGTGCTAACCACCCGCATCGGAAAGTGGACTTACTACCGACGCAATGAGCAGGCGATTGACGACTTTGCGGCTAGGCTGATCCTCGAATTGTAATTTTTAAACCTTCATTTCGTTATTTCGCGTAATTAGAAAACATAAGGAATCCCCATGAGCAGTAAAACTATCTTCGTCCTACCCAATGGTGGCTATGAAAACGTTGTGGTTGGCAGCAGCGAAGTCCCAGCCGCATCGCGTGGCGAAATCACCGTACGCCTTCGCGCCAACTCACTCAACTACCATGACTTCGCGGTTGTCAGCGGTATGTGGGGCCCTAGCGAAAAACGCATCCCCATGGCCGATGGTGCAGGTGAAGTCATTGCTGTCGGCCCTGATGTCACTGAGTTCAAGGTGGGGGACTCGGTCGTAAGCACCTTCTTCCCGGAGTGGATCAACGGTGCGCCACTGGTTGAAGGCTTTGTAAGCGTGCCAGGGGATGGCATTGACGGCTACGCTCGTGAGCAAGTGACGGCCAAAGCCACATCTTTTACCCTCGCGCCTACTGGCTACAGCCATGCTGAGGCGTCGACGCTTACCACCGCTGGCCTTACAGCATGGCGCGCCCTAATGGCCGATGACTCACTCAAGCCGGGCGACACCGTGCTCGTCCAAGGCACTGGTGGCGTTTCAATTTTCGCCCTGCAGTTCGCTAAAATGGCAGGTGCTACCGTCATTGCTACCTCTTCAAGCGACGAAAAACTTGAACGTCTGAAAGCGCTAGGCGCTGATCATGTGATCAATTACCGCAAAGACCTTAACTGGGGCGAAACTGCACGCGCTCTAACGGGTGGCCGTGGTGTTGACCACATCATCGAAGTCGGCGGCCCTGCGACGCTTGAGCAATCGATGATTGCAATTCGAGTCGCTGGTCACATCTCCGTCATTGGGATATTGAGTGGTGTAAGCGGCGCAATGAATTTTGTACCGGCACTGGTCAAGCAAGTGCGTCTGCAGGGTGTATTGGTGGGTAGCCGTAGCCAGCAGCAGGACATGATCCGAGCCATTAATACTAATGGCATGCGCCCGATTATTGATCGTCATTTCCCTTTGAGTGAGATTGTCGAAGCGTTCAAGTATCAGGAAACCAACCAGCATTTTGGCAAAATTTGCCTGGATATCTAAGCCCACACGAATGGGCATGATCCATAAGCCTATCTCAAAGATAAGCTGACACTCATGCCAACGTAGCGGGCGAGAGACATTGGCCCATTGCTGCCTGTCGCACTGGCTGCAATGGGTCGAGAGGAGACACCCTTAGAGCCAGGCGTACCGAACACCAACTGCTACGCTGCTCACTCAAAGGAGGAACATTCACCAAGACGACAAGCCCCCGCCTTAAGACTTAGTAAGAGTCTTGAAGTCGTTCCCTCCTTTGTCTCACATCGAATAATGAACCATATTTTGCCGGAGTCGTGCCAAGCGCCAGTTTAAACATAGTGATAAAGCTCGTCACAGCTTCATAACCAAGGTCTCCTGCGACCTGTTGAACGCTCTTCCCTTCAGCTAACAACTTCAGCGCCACCATCAGATGGAGCTGCCGACGCCATTTGCCGAACGACATCCCGGTTTCCTTAAACAACTGACGTGCAAGTGTCCGTTCGCTCATCCCAGCAAAACTTGACCATTGCTCAAGCGTTCTTCTGTCACCAGGAGCCTTGATCAATGCTTCAGCAATTTGTTGCAACCGAAAGTCGCTTGGTATTGGGAAATGTGTATGCACCGTTGGCATAGCGCTCAACTCTTCAACCACTAATTGGGCAATGAGATCTTTACTGCGAGTACTGCGGTCGCCTCTACCTTCACATAGCTCAATAATCATTTCGCGGAGCATGGAACTGATACTGAACGTACAGCACTCTTCTGGAAGAGGGGATGCTGAAGGGTCGATGAACAGGAAGTAGCCACGAGCATTGGCAGAGGCACGACTTTCGTGAGGGAGGTTGGCAGGAATCCAGAGCGCGCAATTTGGTGGCACTATCCAATGGCTCTCGGCGACCTCGCAGGCAACAACCCCCTGCATAGACAACACCAGTTGTCCTTGACCATGAAGATGGGGTTCTGGTCCGGAAAGTCCCTCGCTCAAGGCAGTAAAGCCAATCGCAGTTACGATTTTTGCTGATGGGGCGTGAGGTGGAAGCAGTCGCTTTGGCATTTTGACGTTTTTTGCATATAACTTGGCCTGATACACAAATCCTACCACGACTAGTGCCGATAAAATCTTCCGTAGTCGTGAGATGGCTATCCCGTCATCTCAACCGTGAACATTTCTGGAGGAACGCATGAGTAGTAATTCGACCACGGCGCGCATGATTAGCCCTGATGAAGGGCATCACGTTTTGCACCCTACTGGCGCGCAAATGAACATCAAGGTGTTTGCGACCGAAACAGGAGGAGTCTATTCGCTTATGGAGACGGTGCTCCCACCTGGTGGTGTAGTGCCGCGGCATATCCACAAGGGGGAGGATGAAAATAACTTTATCCTCGAAGGGGAACTAACCATGCAGATTGGCGAGGCTGTTTACTTGGCGGAGCCGGGTAGCTATGTCGTTGCTCCACGAGGGGTCGAGCAGTATTTCAAGAATGAAGGTGACACCGAATGTCGCTTTCTCACAACCTTTACTCCTGGGGGAGCAGAAGGTTTCTTTGAAGATGCAGGTGAGTTAATTCGCCGTGCCGCTCCAGAAAAACCAAGTCCAGACCAACTCGTCCAACTCCAGAAAAAATATGGGCTGCGCTATTTTTGAATCTGAGAAGGTACCCTCTTTGGGCACCTTCTTCCTCTACAAACAAAGCCGATTGCACCAATCGAATCACTTAGTGAGTTTTCAGGACAGCTCCGGGACGTTTGCTGCCTGTCACGAATGACCGGTCTGGGTCGAAAGTAGACACCCTTACAGCAGGCGTACCGAACACCAACTGCTACGCTGTTCACTCCAAGGAGGAACACCGATGCCGAACTCTGACCTGCTCCCTTCCCTGCTATCCAAAATCAACGAAAACCAACTCGCCCTTGAAGCAGCCATCATGGAGCTTACGAACTGGGTTGAGCAGCAAGGCAGCACCGAAGTCGCCGACAACGTGCGCGGTGCTCTGGTCACCATCGACCGCAACGAAGAGTTCATCAAGCTAACCTTGGCCGTTCTCAACACTCCCTGACTGATCGTCGGGAACAACAGCAGCTCGTCGCCTCGCAACCTCAGCCTGTACAACTCTCGATTACTGTATGCGCATACAGCATTCGGATTACCCCGCCATGAACATCGATGAAGACACCTGCGAGTGGCTTGGATGCCCTACGCCTCTAGAAATGCACAAGCAACACGCGCTGCTCTTGGAGAACGAGATTCAGGAACTGCACGTGCAGCTTCGCAAGGCCCGACAGGACATCTACGGCCTGGTGCGAATGCACGCTGAGCGTTCTATCGAACGCGACAAGCTTCGGACAGAGCTCAAAGCCTCCGATAGCGCTCTTGCTAGTTGCAAAACTGACCTGAGCTTTGTCACAAGCAAGCTCAACTCACTTGAATGGGCGCTTGCGCGGGCTACAAACGGGGCCTGGGGAAGCACCCCCATGAAGATTTTGCCGAGTGATCTAAGCTGAAATTTCTACCGAGGGCTTGCCGATGTGCGGAAGACTTTCACAGTACAGCGGAATTCATGACTTCGTTGCGGCACTGAGCATGCCCAACGCCCTGGCAAACTCAGCGGGTGACGCACCGCTTGAGCGGTACAACGTAGCACCAACCACCCAGGTCGCCCTGCTCCACCAGCAGGATGAAACGCTGCACGCAGACCTGGTGCGGTGGGGTTGGCGGCCGCACTGGGCCAAGGACCGTGCCGCGGCGATAAACGCTCGATTCGAGAAAGTGGCCCACGGCCCATTCTTCCGGGCGATCTGGCCACACCGGGCAATCACGCCCGTGGACAACTGGTTTGAATGGGTTGATGAAGGCGGGCCAAAGAAACAGCCCTACCTGATCCGCCGGCGGGATGGCGCGCCGGTGCTGTGCGCGGCCATAGGCCAGCTACCCGACGCAGATGAAGGTCAAGGCGAGCATGACGGCTTTGTGATCATCACCGCCGACAGCGCCGGCGGCATGGTGGACATTCACGACCGGCGGCCCGTGGTGCTGACGCCGGAGCTGGCCAGGGAATGGCTGGACCCGGCCACACCCAAGGAGCGTGCCGAGCAGATGGTGTTGCACCAGGGCGAACCGGTCGAGGCTTTCGAATGGTTCAAGGTCGATACGGTCGTGGGCAACGTACGGAACAAAGGCCCGGGGCTGATAAGGCGCCTGGCCTAGAAATGCCCGCCGAGGTCAGAGGATTTCCAATTCATTATCACCAACTCCCCGCTGACCTCAGCCTTAACCTGCCGCTGATTCGTCGTGGAATAGCGAATATCCACAGTTTCAAAGTGGAACCCGTCAAATACACGCCGTATGTCCGGGTGGTCATTGATGCTGACCATGACCTTTCCTTCGCAGCGCCGCATGAAGTCAGCCATCCGTTCATAGTTTTCAAACGGAAAGTCCACACCGTAACCGGCGGTCTGCCAGTAGGGCGGGTCCATGTAATGGAACGTGTGTGGCCGATCGTATTTCTCGGAACACTTCAACCACGGCAGATTCTCGACGTAGGTGCCGGAAAGGCGCTGCCAGGCCTCGGATAGATTTTCCTCAATTCGCAGCAAGTTGATAGGCCGGCCAGAGGTTCTTGTGCCAAAGACTTGCCCTGTAGCCTTGGCGCCGAAGGCGTGGTGCTGAAGGTAGAAAAACCGCGCCGCCCTTTGGATGTCCGTCAGTGTTTCCGGCACCGCCATCTTCTGCCACTCGAAGATCTGCCGCGAACTCAGTGCCCATTTGAACTGGCGCACGAACTCCTCGAGATGGTGCTGGACCACGCGATACAGGTTCACAAGCTCGCCGTTTATGTCATTGAGCACTTCCACCTTCGCTGGCTGCTCGCGCTTGAAGTAAAGCGCGGCGCCGCCGGCGAACACCTCAACGTAGCATTCATGCTCGGGGAACAGGGCCAGCAGGCGCTTCGATAGACGTCGCTTGCCGCCCATCCATGGAACGATTGGGTTTGTCATTTTTGCAATCCTTTGCAAAGTGGGTGTTTATTGGGGGTCATGTTAATTTTTGCGACCGGGAATGTAGGTCAGGGCGCTATAGCCCTGACATACGCCTGGCACGCCCGCAGCGCGATCAGTCCTTGGTCGCCGGCATCCGTGATGGCGACAATTCGTTGAGCATGCGCTGGGTCAAGTTGGGCTCGACGGGCTGCATGAACCACGCCGACGGCGCCGGAGGCGGCAGGCACGTTGCAGCCACTGGCTGAATCCGTGGCGTCGAGAAGGACTGACAGCCGCACATCAGCAGTAGCAAGGCGGTCACGCAGCAGAGCCTGGTTGCGTTGAGCATCGGAAAGTTCTCGGGTGTGTTGTTGATCGGAGGTGGCCAGCGTCTTCTCCAGGGCCAGGCGCCTGCCCTGCTCTTCGCTCACCTGCTTGGCGGCTGCCGCGCTGACGTTGGCCAGAGCATCCTTGTGCAGGCCGGCCTGCTCGGCCAGCGTCTTGCCCGTGCGCCACTCCTGAACCTGCCAGGTGACGCCGGCGGCGCTGGCCATCAGCGCCAGGATCAGCACCACCAGCCCGGCCAGCTTCTGTACGGGCGTCATTAAGGCACGTCCTTGAAAAAGATGTGGTGCCCCAGGCGCAGCGTTTGCTTGGCCTTCGCCGCCCAGGCCGGGGCCTTGGGCATCGTGGTTGCGTAGTAGTGCGTAGCGCCGCCGGTTGGATCCGGTACCGCGCCGGTCATCACTTGGTCAGCAGCACGCTGGGCCTGGGCGAGCTGCGCGGCCGGTATCGGCTTCGCACCGCTGAGGTAGGCGTAGTTCGGGTCATTCTGGTTCCAGCAGCTAAACTGCCATGGCTTCAGGCAGACTCCGGCGTAGCCCTCGCCCCACCAGGACTTGGCCTTGCCGTCGAACACACGGTTGCGGATGGTCCATGCCACGGCTATCTGGCCGGCCAGACCTTCCCCTCGAGCCTCAGCCCACAGCGTGCACGCTAGGATGTCCCGGTCTTTATCGGAAGTGGTCATGCTTTTCTCCAGGCAAAAATAAACCCGCTCGATGGCGGGTGTCGTCGACTACGGCGCGGCGGGCCAATCAATGGCGAGCGGGTAGCCTTCCTGCTCAGGCACGCGATTCAGGGCCACGCGGTATTTCTTCCAGGCCTTGAGGGTCGCCAGTTCTGCCTCGGTCCCTTCGTCGATATCGACGGCGTCCTGAAGTGGCGCGATTGCGTAATCCGCCTCGGCTCGCAGGTGCGCGATCTGGGTTTGTGCAGCCACCACAGGATCCAGCGCCGGCGGCGGCAGCTCTTCCTGCGGAGGAAGGTCGGGCACCAGGATGTGCAGCGTGATCATGACCTTCAGATCGTACGGCTTGCCCTCTTTCGTCACGGTGACCGTGAGTAGGCCGTCCTCAAACGAGATGTTCACCTCGGCGGGATTGTCCGAAGGATGAAGCCCGTAGCCCCAGCCCTGATCAATGGGCGGAAATGGGACCATACCCAGCGTGCCGGTGACGCAGTAGACGCCCACGTTCTTGCGATAACAGGTCACCTCGGTCCCACCCAGCGAAACGAAATCGAACTTCTCACCCGTGCCGGTGATGTTAATTGCTGCTCTTGCCATGATCAGATCGCCCTCAGTGTGTTGTCGGCCATGCGGGTGGTGTTGCCGGTGTGGTACATCCGCACCCAGGGAAGGAAGCCGTTGAATGCAGAACGAAAGAGGAATTGGTTGTCGCCGTTGTAGATCATCATCTGGGCACCAACTCGCCCTGAGCGCCTTAGGGTTATGCCTGTTGCGTTAATAGACTCTCCGGTACCGCCGGGAAAGATCGCATTACCCGCAATAAAGGCACCTCCAAGTTCATCGTAGGCAGTCGTCCAATCTGAAATCCCTACGCAGTCCGCGCCGAGGCCAAGGTCTCCATTTTTCAAAACCCTCCCTGGCGTGACGTCGGCGTTGCCCACGGTCACGGCCGCTGTCGCCGCAGTGCCCAGCCCCAGGCCTGCACGCCCCTCAGCCGGATTTCTGCCACCGGTACCGCCCATGGCCACCGGCACTACATCCTGAGTGGACACATCACCCAGGCCTGCGAGCGTGGCGCCCCACTGCTGAACCATTTGGTTCACTGCGTCGGCCAGGGCTTTGGGATAGCCATTGACGGGCACGATCCCGTACCCGGCGCCACCAACGGCCGGTCCACGGTACGGTGGCGAAATGGCAAGCGACGTATCGCTTGCAGGGTTGATCACCTGATAGATGCCCTGGTCAGGACCGACAAACATATCCCCCGCACGGCAGTTCGAGAACTTGGTGCCGACGCCCGTTACTGTCGGGCTCCCGTTCTGCACGCTCACAGTCCCTTCTGAAAACCAAGAAGCCATAGGTTTCTCCAGTTGAGTGCCCACATCAGCACTTGAAATTAGTTGTAGTAACGTTCTATTGGAAACTTGCAGACGGGAATGCTTAGACAAAAACCATCTGAGCCTTGCCAATAAAATCGTTCTAGGTAGTGCCTCTGATTAAAGATCTGCAACACCGGAACCCCACCCTCTAAAATTGTGATGCCCGCATATTTTGAGTCGTTTGCAAACCACATTATTCCTCGATCAAGGCTCGACACGCTTATAAAGTCGTCAGCATCTACCGTTACATCGCTGTAGTAGATATCTACGAAACGTCCTCTGCCTACCGTCCAATTCTTTGAAAACTTCCCATAACGAACAACCCTATCACTGGACACAAACATGATCCGGTTTTGCGCATCGCGCACTTCAAGTCCGTATTCAGATGAGCTGCTTTGGTCGGAGTATTTGCAAGACACAAACTCCATTAAATAGTCTTGCAACACGCTTCCGCCCCGAACTGCTGATGTGACATGAAAGCCGGTCCAGTTGCCGGAAGATCCTTCAATGGAGGTATACAGCCCAAGGCTGGCGTGTGATGCCGATATCGTCCTCAAAAATATTTGGGGCGGTTCCACGGTGCGAATAGGTTTGGCAAAGGTAAACTGCCCTTTGCCTTCCTTGTCAGTGTAGCGAGACTGGATTCTGAACTGCCCTCGCTCGGAGAACACCAGAACTTTGTACACGCTGCTGATGCTGACAGATCCGTGATCGTTTACAGCGACAAAACCGTAGTCATCCATATCAATTTACCTTGACCACTTCTACGACGCTCTCCACAATATTGCGCGTCCACATCTCGCGGTTTTTCCCGCCGCCACCACCGTCCGGCTCGCGGTAATTGATTTGTGTGTAAATCGCAATTCTTGTCCCACCCAAGTTTGTGTAAGTCGGTAAGCCACCCCAAGTATCAGGGTAACCAGGCTGATCATACGGCGCGTAAACTTTGGGGGTGATCGTGACAAAGCAGGTGGCAGGGTCATAACCTGGAACATCCATAAGGATGTACTCGTAGTTAGACCCCCTCCCCCCACCAGTCGCGGCAGGAACTATCATCACCGCTAACTTTTGCAGGGTGAAATCTTCAATCCCCAGAGTTTGAACTTCGTTTTCATCAAAAACCCAGAAGCCATACTCCACGGTAATACCTCCAAAAGTAATTAGCTTGGCGGTGTGAGCCTGCCGTTCATTGTTCTGCGCTTGTAGTTGCCGTCATACACTGCAAGGCCATCGCTGTTGAGCAAGATAGATCCATCTTCATGCTCACTACGGAAGACGAGCTTCCCTGCCGGAACGTTGATCTCAAGTAGAGGCCGCCCTTGCGAGTCAACCGCTGGAGACCGGATGTTCATCCCTAGGATGATCTCTTGGATAAGCGCCTTGCTGATGATCGCTGTGTTGAACACAACCTGATTGTTCTGGACCACAAACATCGGGATAACTGTTCCGTCGATCTCGTTCACGACTGCAAAGCGCTGCGCGAAGATCAGGAACTCCGACTGTTCACCATCCGAACCAAAAGCCAGCCCAGTCACAACCTTCCGACCATCCACAATGGTTTGAGCCTTCATGGTGGTCTGGGCAGACACCTTACCGTCGAGCTGGACCACGGTCTCGCTGACGGCCTGCACAGATGCACTGGTCTGGCCGATGCTCGACTGCAGGGTTTCTGTCCTCTTGGCCAGCGCCTCAGTCGCAGTAGCCTGGACCTTCTTCTCGACCTCAAAGCTGGCCGCCGCCTCCCAGGCCTTGATAGCGCCGGCAAGATCGCCGGCACCATCATCGCCGCGCACCGAAGCCCGCAGCGCCTCATTACTGGACGCTTGAGACGTGACCTTCCCGTCGAGGTTAGTGACCTTGGTGTCGAGGCCGGTGATTGCCTGCGCATTCCCAGCGACCTTCCCTTCGGTCAACTCCAAGTCGCTTTTGAGCTGAGTCAGTTGGGTGGCTGCCGTCTGCTTGTTGTTGGCCACCACCTGCTCCAGCACGGTCAGCCCGGACTGGTTCGCCCCCACCCGCGCCTCCATCGTGGTGAGTTGCCGCGCCATTGCATCGCTTTCCGTGGCCCGGGTGCGCTTCTCAATCCCGAGATCAGCTGTCGATTGCCAGCCCTTCACCGCGTCCGCCAAGTCGCCCGATCCATCATCGCCACGAGCGGCCGAGCGCAGCGCTTCAACCGATGTCGCGGTGGCCACCACCTGGCCCTCGATCTCTTCGATCATGCTGGTGACCAGTTGAACCTGCTGGGCCAGCGCGTCGGTGGTTTGCAGGATCGTGCCGATATCCTTCCAGTACAGCGGGTTTGGCGGTGCTTCGCCGGCCGGTACCGAGCCAGTCGCCTGGTACAGGTGCCCATCCTTTTGCGTGAATGCGCCAGCAAAGTAGTGCTCATTCGGATTGTACGGCTCTGCCCCGGTGATCTGGCCCAGTAGCCCCTCCAGCTCTGCCTTGGCCTCTTTCAGCCGTTCGTTGACCGACCCGTCGCCGTCCCCCGAAATCAGCGCGATCTCTTCTCGCAGGCCTGGATACAGCGCACCCTTGCCGATCTTGTCGGCAAAGTACTTGTCGTACTCAGTCTGGTCCGAGCTGGCCTGGCCATTGACCGCGCCAGAGATCGGGAAGAACGGGCCAACGTTGCCAGTACGGTCCACCAGGCGCGCCCAGAAGAACAGGCTCGCACCTGCCAGCAGGCTGTGCATTTCATGCGTGGCCTGCGGGTAGCTGAAGTCGCTCAACTTGATCGCCGTCGTCAGGTCCGGCGACTCGCTATACCAGACCTCCGTGCGCTGGGTGTCCTCTGCACCTGGTGGAAAGCCCCACTGGACGCCGATGCCGTAGACCAGGCTGTTGGTGGTCAGGAACGCCACCGCCGGCGGCTTACCGGCTTTGCCTTCCAAGTTGGTCAGCGCGGACGTGACAGGGATCGACGAAACGTTGAGCGCACTCACCGCCCGCACCCTGGCCATGTACTGCCCGGAATAGATCCCGCGCACATCGGCCATCAACTCACCGGTGCGCGGTACCGGAACCCACTCGCGGGCGCCCCACTTCCATTCGACGTCATAACCCACGGCGTTTGGCGCCGCGTCCCAGGCGATCGACATGACGGTGACAGCGATGCCCTGCTCGATCACTACGTGCTGACTCAGCATCACCCGCGCGGGTGCGTCCTGGGTGCCAACCGGTATCCCGGTGATTGGCCGGCTATCGACCACGGCGCCGTTGTCGACAGCAGGGAATTTGCTCGGGTCGTGCTGGATCACTTCGAACTGGAACTGGTGCCACTCCGGCCGCGTGACGTTGCGGACGTAGAACTGCATCAGCTTCAGGTCTTCGTAATCAAGAATCCATCCGCTTTCCGCCTGGGGCTGCTCGCTGAAATCCGCCATCACGGTCACGTCACGACCGGCAACAGACTTCACTACCCGTCCCTCAGACTTGCCGCTGGGTAGGTTGACCATCAGACGAGCGCCCACCGGCACGGTGGTGTCACGGTCGAGCGTCACCACGCGCCCAGCCGCCGCCGATATGCGCCCGCCATTGTTCCGGCCAACCAACATCGGGTCCGCCACGGCGATGACTTGACCAGGCTTCGGGATGTCACCATCGAGACCAACACGGAACACGCCGCCTTGGGTCTGTAGCTTTTCGGTCAAGGCCGCCCACTGCCCAGCGCGCTGGGCCTGGCCCAGAGAGGTGCATCCAATAGCGCCGACGGTGGTTTCACGGACCATGCCGCCGAGCTCGACCATTGCCTCATCGTCGAATACCGGCTCCTTGTCGGTTTCGAAACCCTGGTCCGGGTTATCCCAGGACACCATGTAGAGCGTATGGCGGTCGCGGGCCCGGGTGCCTTCGTACTTGATGGCGCCATTGTTCAGGATCTGCGTCTGATTGTAGGTGTACACCGGATCACCCGGCATATCGGCGTTGACTACGATCTGGCTGCCGTCCCAGAAGGCCAGGCCGTGGAAGATTGAGGCCAGGTCCTGCAGCACCGCATAGGCTTCGGCCTGTTTCTGGAAGTACAGATTGCAGGTAAAGCGCGGCTCCATGCCGCCCTTGCCGTCCGGCACCATCTGATCGCAATACTGCGCGATGCGGTAAAGCGACCAGCGATCCACCATTGTCGCGTCGATACGGTCACCAAGGCCGTAGTACGGGTGCAGCACCAGGTCGTAGAAGATCCACGCAGGGTTATTGGTGTAGGCCTCTTTGAACGTGCCGTCCCATATACCGTTGCTCGTACCGGTACCGGACGTTGCGTAGGTGCGTGTCTCCGCGTCGTAGTTGGACGGCACACGAATAATGCGCCCGCGCATCAACGCCGCGATTTTGGCGATATCGCCGCCGAAGGTCTGGGCGTCATACTCGATACTACTGACTGCTGTGAGCGGGTATTCCTGATCGCTATCGACAACCTCGGCAATGGCCTTGACGACCATCTGGTCAACCACCAGATCGGAGTTAGCGTTGGGAGTCAGGCGCCGGACACGGATAGTCCAGCGGCTGCCCGACGGCAACTCCAGGCGGTGCGCGCGCTCGTACTCTGTGACGTTCTTGCGATCAACAAACGAGACCAGAGCCTCGACGTATGGGCCGTTGTCGGTCGAAATATCCACGGCGTAATCAATGCGCACACCGTTGATGTTTCCGGCGGCATCCTGGCTGCGTAGCGTTGGCCAGCTCAGGCGCAGGCGAATCGCATCACTCACCGAGTTGGTAATGGTGTGTAGCCAGGGCGTGCCGAAGATCAGCTCTTGCTTAACGTCGATCTCGTTGCTGGACTCGGTATTACCCTCCAGCCGCTCCTGATTCAGCTCGCCATTTCGGAACTGCCATTTAACGCCCGGGTAGTTAATCGTGCCGTCAGGCGCTTGGACCGGGGTACCGTCCAGCTTGAGCGAGCGCAGGCCGTCTACAAGCCCAACAATGGGGCCCCAGCTCCAGAGATAGACGATGCGAGCAGTAGAGATCGACGGAACGCTGTTCTGAGCAATGCTCGGCTTTTTCTGTTTGGCCTGCCCGCCCTTGCTGCCGATCACGGCGCGGCGCGTGCGAGGGGCTACACGCCGCGCCTTCTTTGCTGCTGCGCTCATGCGCCCTCCAGAATGAAAAAAACCCGCCGGAGCGGGTTGATGGGAAAGTCCAACATTTATCAAAAACACTTCCGCTTTGCGGAAAAGCGGTAGTTTTGGTATTAGTAAACATCAACGAAAAGGAAGCTTTTAATGATCGGGACATTCCATATAGATCCGCTAGACCCAACAGGTGAACCCGACGCTTCAGCAGGTACCTGGTACGTCAAGGAAGGTGATTATGTTCATTGCACCTGCTACAGCCCCGACGACGTAAAACTCGCACTGAAATACATAAAGAAACTCGATGATGCGAAAGTAGCGCTGAAGAAGACTCGGTTCGATGAATATGTTTTTGAACTCGACAAGTGGAGTTGTAAAGTGGCTTCAAAGCTCGCGCTCGAAGCGCTCACAGAGCTCGACCTTGCTCAAAAACATGAACGCTTGTTCCCCGCCGCGGAGAAGCCCGCCGTAGGCTCTGGGCAGACAAAATCCGAACATGAGAATAAGCACGGTAAAAACTCCCCACCGTAACTACAAATTAGATGCTGTCTTGCGTGTAGACCCCACCCGACTCCACGGCGCCGCCAACTTCACGCTCTCCGTATAGCAACGGGTAGGGGTTGCCTTGGGCGATAGTCGTGACAGCGCCGCCGAAGCCGTAGCTCGGGTTGTTGCCGTCGTCATTCTTGCTCTCGGCGCTGGCTTTGGTGGTCGGCGACAACATCTGCACAACACCGCCCAGCCCGACAGCGGCGCCGGCGGCCAGAAGGCCCATGCCGAGCGTCGACGTGGTGCCGCCAGTGAACAGGCCGGCCACGATCAGAACAACGCCGAGCAGTGTCTGGAACATGCCCGCCTGCTTGCTACCCTGGACGATTGGTTGAATACGGATGTCGCCGTTATCGCTGCCCACCAGGTCAAGCTCCTGCTCGCCAAGATTGCGCTCGTCGACGAAGACAGCGAACACCAGACCGCGCTCTTCGGCAGTGCGCAGGTACTTCTCAAAGCCCGGCTTCATCATGCACAGCGCCGCCATGGCATCCCGGAAGCTGTGAACGTCCAACGTGAACTGCTTGCCGAACTTTTTACCCAGCACACCGCCGAGCTTGATGGTTCGCATTGTCATGGGCGGTAGTCCTTGTGACGGAGAATCAGCTTTACCCGGTTGGCCATCGACCAACCGTAGATTTCACGGGCGGCCAGGCGGCCGGGCATGTGGTGGTAGATGAACGGCCCAGACCCGCCAAGCTTCGGCGCCGTCTCGCTGATCAGCGCCGGCTCATCGCCCAGGTAAATCGCTGCATGGTTCGGGAAGTAGCATTCCCGGCCAGGCGTCGGGATCTGCAGCACCAGCATGTCGCCCCGCCGCGCTTCGTTGACCTGGTAGAAACCGGTGGCCGCGAAGTTGTCTTCGTACAGGCTCGGCCCATCCTTCTGCTCCCACCACAGATCGGCGCGCTCAAAGTTCGGCAGTTGCAGGCCGGCCTCCCGGGCGTACCAGTCGCGGCACGCTGCCCAACAGTCAAGCAGACCATGGGAGAAGTCGCGGCCCAGCAGCGGCGCCTGGAAGCCTGACGGCTTGAACCACTCAAACTCCCCGCCTGGCCAGCCCACAATGCCCCAGGGCAGTTCGTGCAGCTCACAGCTGACGCGGTCAGCCATGCTCGGCGTCGGGGCCTGGTCCGGGTGGCTATGGATGATCGCCAGCACATCCCCGCGATCTTCGGCACCGGCCATGTCCTTGTGGTAGATCTGGAAGTTCTCGCGTGCAGTGGTGGCCAGGTTGGTGCAGGGCACGTACTCACGGCCAGCAGCAGTCTTGATCAGCACCCCGCAAGCCTCGGCCGGGTAAGCGCGTTCGGCGTGCGCGCGGATCTCGTCCTGCAATTTCTGATTGATCCGCATGACTACCTCGAACTTGCGATAAGGCTCGCGCCCATGGATCCGCCGAAGCGGCGTGTGTTGCCCCGTAACTTGCAACTGCTCCACCAGCCCCCGCAGCGGTCGAGCGCCGGGTTGTCCGTGGGCCGATTCTTCTTGTCGAACATGGCAGTGCCGGTATAGGCGCACGCCTCCTGCCGGTACCCGCCACGGCAGGCCCACCGGCAAAGCTTGGTGATCTGCTGGGAAGGCAGCATCTGCCCTTCCATGTCCGTGGGGCTGGACAGGGAGAAGGTGACCGAGATGCTCGGCAGCGCCTCGGTCTTCTGCTCGATAAACCAAAGGTTCGTTTTCGATTGGTCGCTGGCTTCCGGGTTGCCGTCGGGGAAATTGGCGGCGTCCAGGAAGTGACGGAACGTTTCAATCACCTTGACCCGTGCGCCGGCCAGATCGCGAAACTGGAAGCACAGGGCAGTGATCGCCCCACGCACACCGCCCAATTCGTCATCCACCTGCAGCGTGGGAGTAGCCGGCCTGCCATCGCCGCGAATGTCGAAGCCTTTGGCCTCGATCTGTAGCGGCGAGTAAAGCTGCCCCTGCCAGATGATGTCGCCTTCGTGGGCATGGCCGTGGAATCGCCAAATCGTAGCACCCAGGCGCGTGGCGTCCAGCTCGTAGAGCCTGATCTGGTTACCGGGCTCGAGCTTTTGAAGATCGGTGTTGTAATTCATAGGGCCCCAGAAATAGGAAACCCCGCACTTGGCGGGGCTTGGTGACGGTTAAGGTCGAGGGTTGAACACCTGCTTAACAGTGAAGGTAACGGTGTAGATTTCCGCGCCGAGCGCCTTTTTCTTGTAGCCGTTCGCCCGGTACCAGCCTTCCGGCTCGCCTGGCGGCGCATAGCGAAAGGCCTTGTAGCCTTCGTGCCTGTCCAGAAACGCCAGCAACTCGGGCAACTCCTCGCCCGGCAGGTCCTCACCGGTGTGCACCAGATTCCACACCTGGCTCTTTGTGTTGATTCCAATGCCGCCGGCCTGGACCATCCCGTCGCCGAACTCGTTCTCCCACGTTCGCTGGCTGATATCTCCGTCGGTACCGACTTCGACATCAAAGGTAAATGTCTCAGCCATCATCGCCTCCAAAGCAGGCCGTTCTGCCCCATTTCGCGCTGAAGAAACCTCCTGAACTGGGCCTCCTGGCCCGCCTCCATCATCTCGCCTTGGCGCCGGGCATCTTGATCGCTCATACCTGGCTGAGCCTGAACTGTTACCTGAGGGCTATAGACAATCTGGGTTGGCCCACCAGTTGATCCGCCCGACTCCCTGCCAGAACCAACCATTGCAGCGCGCCCGTTGCCGAGCGATTCCAGGCTACCAACGCCGATCTGAGCCTGGGGCTGAGAGCTACCCAAGCCGTTGTCTATCCTGGAAAGCATTGCATCAAGCTTCGCGCTTGTTTGGGCAGTGGTGACCCGCTCGCCCTTTTGCAAAAACCAGCTGCCGTCTTCAGGAACCGAGTCGATACCGTCGTGCGCCATACCTGCCAGCGCGGTCATGCCCACGGCCGAGGCCAGAGGGCCGGTCACCGCCAAAGCAGTAGCCATCGCCGCCGGCGCCGCAGCCGGCCCTATGATCGGAATAGCCGCAGTGGATGCAAAGGCGTTGAGGCCCGCCGTTAAAGACATGGCCTGAGCGTTTGCGCCCAGCATCCCAGCCGCGCTCGACTGCGTGGTCTTCCCCACCAGCATCTGAATGCCCTGGTAGATCAGCCACTGCGCCGCCATATCACCCAGCGCCTTCAACATCGACTTGGCGAAGTTGCCGACCATATCGCCCAGCGCGTCACCGGCATCTTCCGCGCCGCTGGCCACGTCCGAGAAGAAAGTGCCCAGCCCGCCAGTGGCTTCGCTCAACGCCGTGTTGGTGATGTCCGCAGCCTGGGCCGAGTAGTCACGGGCGGCATCGGCATAGTTCGCCCATGCCTCGTTTACGCCATTCATCCAGTTCGTTTGCTGCTCGTCCGTCGCTGCGTAGAAATTCTCCTGCGCCAGCAGTCGCTTGTTCAGCTCGTCCTGAAGAACCTGTGTTTCGTTGGCGTAGAGCTCCGGCGAGATCTGCCCGGTGTTGCGCTGCTCATTGAGCGCAGCCACGTCTGCGGCGTACTTCTGGCGCATGGCCAGGTCGGCACGCATTCTGTCCCTGGCCTTGTCACCCATCCCAACACCGGCCAACTCCTGGTCGAAGCCATCCTTCGTGGTTTGGGTGGTGACGCCCTGGGCATTCCTGAAAGCAGTAAGCTTCAGGTCATCCTCATTGGCCTTCTTTAGCTTGTTCAGCGCATCCAGCTCCGCGGCCATGCCCATGAGCTTTTTCTTTTGCGCCTCACTCAGCTTGCCGAGCTTTCCTTCCTGGAGCTCAAAGGACAGCTTCATCACCTCGGTGGCGTCTTTCTGCTTGTCGCCCGTGGTGTTGATCAGTTCGATCTGGCGCTTGTAGCCCTCCTCAACAGTTTCGAAGTCCTTTACCTGCTTCTTTGCTGCCGATTCGGTAGCGCTGGTGTTCTTCTGCTTGGCCTTCGTTGCGGCATCGTCAGCAGCTTTCTGGGCGTCTTTCGCGGCGGCAGCTGACCGAATTGCGACAATATCCCCCTCGGTGAGCAAGGTGTGCTCTGCGATGTATCGGTTTGCCGCCGCCAGATTTGTCTTGTCCTGAGCGGATGCGAGCTGCTTTAGCAACTGGTCAAGATACTTCTTGCCGTCCTGAGCTGCCTGGGCCTTTGCCGCGGCATTTTCAAGTTGCGCACGCGTGTTGGCATCAGTTGCGCCAGTGAGCTGATTCAGCTTCACGCGCTGATCATCGAGGGCGGCACTTAACTCGGTAACTGGTATCTGGCTATTCTCAATGGCGGCAGCCATCGACTCTGTGACGCCGGGGATAAGGCGCAACTGATCAGCGACGAGTTTCCAATCAACCGTGATACCGGCCGCCTGATCTTTGGATGCTTGGCGGACAAGGTCCAGGGCCTGCTGCGCTTGAGCTGGCAACGGCGTTAAGCCAGCCATAAGGCCATCCGCGCCAGCGGCCCCCATCCCTCGGAGATCGCTTTCGAACTTATCAGCGATTGCGCCGGACATTTGCCCGAGCTTGGACTGCATGCCCTCTATCTTCGACTCGAGTTCGCGCAATGTTACGGACTGAGTAGCACGATTCAATTTCAAAAATCGCTCAGCGACCTTATCAATTGGGTCGGCCAGATCTCCTAGCTTCTTCTCCAGCGTACTGGTGTTGTCGCGCAGCGTCAGAAATGCAGTAGCAACACCAATGGCCAAAACCGCGATGCCGAGTGGGCCACCGAGGACGCCCGCCAGGCTCCACGAAGCACGTCCGGCGGCGGCTTGTGCAGTAGCAGCGGCCGCCGTAGCGCGAGCCTCAACCATCCTGGCTTCCGCGAGCTGCAACGACATCTGTGTTTGGACGGCTGAGCCTCGGGCTGCGACGGATTCTTTTTCAGCCAGAAATACTGTCGTTTGGGCTTTTTGCTGTTCGGCCTGGGCAGCAAGCAAAACGGCCGCAGCTTGAGCCTTTCTGGCGATCGCCTCGGATATGGCGTTCTTAGTCGCCACCAATGAGGCTGCGGCAGAGCCGGCGAGCTGGCGGGCATATCCAGCAAGTGCGCCGACAGCAGCAACCCCTGCGATATCCGTGAGGGTTTCGAAATTGTCACCAAGTACGCTGATCCCCTTCGCCAGCACACCTGTGCCGTCCGTGGTTTCGTTCAGCTTGCCGATGTATACCGTAAAAGAGTTTTCCAGGTTCTGAAGCGCATCACGCACCGCTACGCCCATGCTGTCAGCCAGTAGACCATTGGCCCCAGCAGACTTCTGAAGGCCCTCCGTCAATATGTCGAGGCTTAGCTTGCCCTGGGCTCCAAGGCTGCGGATCTCTTCAGCAGTCTTCCCGGTGGATTTGGCAATAGTGTCAACAACCGTAGGCATGGCCGCAAGGATGGCTTGCCATCCATCAGCCTCAACCTTGCCAGTTTGGAGCGCCTTCGAGTAGGCATCGATTGCCGAACTGGCCTTTTCTGCAGACGCGGAGTTGGTCACCAAAAGGAAGCTGAAGCTGTCCATCACATCCAGCGCCTGGCTGGTATTGTAGCCCATCGACTTAAGGCTATCCGATGTTCGGATGTACAGCTCTTGTGCCTCAGTGAGAGGACGATAGCTGCGTTTTGCCGTTTCGAGGAGGCGGTCTTGAACCAGGTTGTACTCGCTGACACTGCTGGTTGCCATTCCAAGGCGATCCGACATTTGCGAGTAAGAATCGGCGGTTTTTATGATGGTGCCCACCGAAACCGCGCCGACCGCCAAGGCCATGGCGCTCTTAATGAGTCCGCCGGCCGCTTGAGCGCTGGACCCGGCACGATCGAACGCATCATCCACACGGCCAAGACTTTTGTCGATCTTACTCGACGCCTGGCCAACGCTCGAATCAGCCCTTGCCATTTCCTGACGCAGCTGGGCAGTGGTCGCCTCGATGCGGACGAGCATCCCTTGTACGTCGGTATCAGCCATGCTTTTCTCCAAGCATAAAAAAACCCACCGAAGTGGGTTCTCTTGATGAATAAATAAAATCAGATTGTCTCGATACTCATTTTTGCTTCTTCGTCGTAAACCTGGCCAGTTCTGATATTTACGACCTTAATCCAAAACACTTTTGTTTGGAAAAAGTAACTATCAATCTCCGACTCATGCGGACTACTGATAGTTGGCGCATGATAGTTCTTGGCGGTCTGAACGAAGTCCGGTACCGGCATCACGGTAAAATTAACTCGAATATTGTCCCGCTCGCTCTCCATTTCTTTTGCCGATATTTTTAACTTTCCTGAAACCTTGTAGAAAAATATGGTCCCAGGCGCTTTGGGGACAGGGTTGAACACTAGAAAATATCGGTCAATTTTCTGCTTCTCGATCAGCGCCGTCGCTCCGAAAGAGTTCTGTCCAGAATACGTACCTCTAGAGTAGGTGTCCTCCCCCAGATCAAACGCCGGATAGTCTGTATTGATTGCCTTCAAGGCATCCAGTCCACTCTTAAATCCCCACGCCTGAGCGTCATGCATTGAGACGCGCAACGAGAACTCACCGGTAACTCTATCAAACTTGATCGATGATGGAATAACGACCCCGTTTACGGAGAAGTTTCCAAACGAAGCCATCCTGCTCGCGAACGCCGCGTCGGTCTCATACTCCCCTCTCGGACCGCCGAGCCTTTTGAGTTCCCCTAAGAGGTCCTTAGCGGAAGCAAAGCTCTTGGCTTGAACTTTTTTTCCAGCAGGGTCGAACGTTATGAACACCTCTTTTTGAGCTGGCACAACTTGGGTGCTCCCCGGCGGAGGTCGCACGGCAGACTGAGGACCCGAGCACCCGCACAGCACTGCCAATGCAGCAACCAAAATAGAAACACGCATCGATTCACTCCCTGTATTTCCAAGGAATTTACCACTGCCGGACTTCAGAAAGCACTCTTTGCTGCTCCCTCGTCACTGCGCCTGCCTTCCTGTGAGCGCCTGCCGCAGTTTGTCCGCCACTGCCGAAGGTGAAGGCTTACCTTCTTTGGGCTTTGCCTTGCCACCGCCGAAGGGATTGGTCATCTGCGACCACTCGATCTTGGCGTCCATGGCCAGGAACAGTTCAGGCATTGGCGTGCGCCACGCCAGATCGGGAGGCCAGCCCAGCCACCCCGTGGCCACCGCGTAGAGCCGGTCAACATAGCTGCCGTCTTCTACGGCACTTACGCCGCCGGCCTGGCCTTTCCCGTATTCGGGCCTTTCGGGTTGTAAAGCGCCACCAGGTAAGCATTCAATTGCACTGACACCTCCAGCACACCAGCCTGCCAAACCTGCTCGGCGACAGCCTCGGCGGCCTTGCCGGTCAAGCCCGCACCGCCTGCGATGATCACCGCGCAACCGTCGATGCTCAGGGCATTGATTGCCTGGGAGGCGCCGCGCAGCCCGCCAAAGTGGGCCTCAATTGTCCGAACCGCCCCAAGCGTAGGCTGGAGCGTGTACGTCTCGTCATCGAGCTTGATGTCGACGGTACCGTGAAGAGTCTTGCTCATATTTCGGATCCTTGGGGTTCGGGGCCGGAGCCCCTGTGGTTATGGGGTGACCGGTACCGGGAGGATTTCCAGGATGTCGGAGTTAATGGCGATGGTGACGTTGCGGCGAACCACGTTGTCAGCAGCGCCTGGGGCGACCGTGTTGTTCATCACCTTGCCGCGCTGGTAGAACGTGGTCGGCAAAATCGCAGGGGTTGCATCAGGGTCACCATCGTTCAGGGTGATCTTGATGTTGTAGTCGCCCTTGCTGCGATCCTTGTGAGCGATCTTCAGCTTGGCCTGGCCCAGGTCACCGTTGTCGAGGCCGACAACAAGGGTCAGGTCACCTGCATCGGCGGTGCCCTTGTACTTGCGCACACGGCCATTGCGCAGCGACGTGAAGGTCACAGAGCTGAACGTATCACCGAACTCGCCCAGGTCTTCCACTTCGCCGATATCGACATAGGTGTCAGCCTTATAGAGCGCTTCGGTGTCCGCGTCGTTCTTGCTGCCGATGCCGATCCGGCAGCCGGCGGCTGTGTTGAGGTTGTCTTCGGCCATGGGGGTTCCTCCAAGGGCACATTGGATAAAGCCGCGGTGCGGCCGGGTGTTGGGTTTAGTGGGTGGTGATAACGCGGACCGTGATCGATCCTTGGTACGTGACGCCGTCAGCATCGCGCTGGGCGTCGGCCTGCTCGACCCTGACCGATACGGCCCGACCAACAGTCAACGGCAAGCGGCGCTCATCCAGAGCCGCCACAACCTCGCCGAGGATCTGCTTCACCTCGGCCTGGCCGTGGGCATCCGACCACACCGAAAGGTAGATCAGGCGCTGTTGACGCTTCCGGCCGGCGATAGGCGAGATGTTGGTGCTGATCTCCCGGTCAAACGATACATACGGCATATCGGTGTCCATGGGCGCGCCGTCGAAGACTGGACACGACACTTCGGCCTCCAGCCGAGCGAACATTGCTTCCTGCAACGCAACAGATGGGTCAGCCATTGGAAAGCCCCTTGCTTGCTTTGCTCAACGTTCGACCGATGGCTGCCTTGATGTTGGCCACGACATACTCCCGATTCACGTCTTTCGCTGGGCGAAGCCAGGGATGCGCAGGCCGTGCAGGAATGTCTGGGTACTTACCGAAGAAGTGCGAGCCGTCTGCCTTGTTCGTCGGCCGGCGGGTTCGACCGCCTGCGCGCTTGTTGCCGGTGTATCCCTTGGTCCCATACTCGACAAACCGAAGGTAGAAGAACCGTTGTTTGTTCTTCTTGCCACGGATACCGATCTGGGCGTCAAGGCCACTTTGGGAAACAAACACCGTCAGCGCGGCAGCAGCGGCTCCAGTATCTTTCGGGATCAGGTTCTTCATCGTCGAAAGAATCCGCTCGGCACTATCACGCATCACCGGCGCCAACTCGTTATCCATGGATTGGTGGAGTGTGCGCAACGTTCGGCGAAGCTTGAAGTCACCAGACATACGCGAGCGGCGACTGGCCATGGCCTACTCCCTGGCCTTGAAGGCCTTTTCAGCAACTGGGGCAGGCTCTGGCACTTCCTCTGCCAGTCCGCGAGCTACCAGGTCAGCGCCAAGCTTGGCGTCGACCGTAAAATCTTCACCCTTCTCCCGGTCGCCAGTGGCGCCGGACAAAGAGCCCAGGGCAATTACCTTCATGATTCACCTCTATGGGTTGGGTACGTTTGAACAAAGCAATCGAAGCATGTCGCGCTCATTGTTGAGCAGCGCTGCACCGATCAAGTAAGTGGTGGTGATTCCTTTCACCGTGTGCACAAGGCGGTTGCCCGCGATAGCGTCAGCCCGGGGCCGGATGCGAATCTCGGCGGTGATCACAGCCTTCAGCTGCTCGGCAATGGGCGATACGCGCCCAGTCGGCATTGCGATCTCTGCCCACAGCTTGCCGATCTCGGTCCAGGTGGTATCGAAGCCGCCGGATTTGCTCCTGGTCAATAAAGGCTTGAACATCGTGCAAGAGTGGCGCAATCGTCCAGCGCGCATTAAACCCCCCAGCCAATACGATATGGCATAAGCAATGATCGGGATCCGCCAGGCAATTCGGAGGAGATCGTGCCCACGACAACATCCTCACGGTTTCCATACAGGTTGCCGACAATGAGCAGGCAGGCGGCGCGAATGGTTGGGTTGATCAGAATCGGGCGATCACCTGCAGACCCATCCGCAATCGCCGCGTCCAAGGCAGTCTGATCAGTGAAGAAACGACGATTCATGAACTGAGCGGCACTGTCCTCAGCCGCAGCCAAGTACAACTCAACATCCGCACGATCATCCTCTTCAGCCCGCAGATGTCGCATCACTTCATCGGTCGGAATGACATTCATGTCAGGCCTTCGGGTTGAGTGTTGTAGCCAATCCCTTGGCAACCAGGAGGCTGGCTTCATGCTTTGGTGACTTATAGCCGTCACCTCCAGCATTGCGAATTTCCTTACCGTCCAGATAGCTTCTCAGCGGATAGATGGTGATCAAGCTGTCAGCAGCGTCAGCAGCGTCAGCAGCGTCAGCAGCGTCAGCAGCGTCAGCAGCGTCAGCAGCGTCAGCAGCGTCAGCAGCGTCAGCAGCGTCAGCAGCGTCAGCAGCGTCAGCAGCGTCAGCAGCGTCAGCAGCGTCAGCAGCGTCAGCAGCGTCAGCAGCGTCAGCAGCAAAAGGCTGGGCGGTCGCCGCCTGGCTGGCAACAACTTCCTGGCCTGCTGTCAGTGTCTTTTCCGATTCATTTTGTTGCTGAGTTGCTGGAGGCAAAACAGTAGTTGGCTCGTTCTTTTTTGCTCGACTCATAACGTTTCTCCAATCGGTTCAGGCCTCCCCAGAGAGACCTGAGCCGGCAGTAAGTTAAGGGGCGGCAACCAGAGGACCGGTCACGAAAGCTTCAGGACGATAGACCGCGAAGGCCAATCGCTCCTCGGCTCGGATGGTGACCATGTTGTTCTCGAAGTCCTTGTCGTTCTCAGTCGAAACCAAGACTTCGATACCCATGCGGTCAAAGATCTGTGCAGCCAAGCTGAAAGCACCGGTGAGAAACTGCCCCTGGACAATTGCCTGGGTCTCAACCACTGGCAGATTCCACAGGCGTGGCGAAGTGCCTTCCTGGGGCTTGCCGATGATGTAGCGGTTTTCGCCGTCTTTCAGCAGCTCGATCGCCGCCCAGTCAATTGGGTTGAGCACAATGCCTGTAGATGGGAACTCGGCCAGGGTGGCTTGCAGCAATGCCAGGCGAATGCGGTCAATACGCTGCTCAGCAGCTACCGAGATACCTGCCGGCGTTACATATGCCTGAGCCTGGGGGATGATGCCGTGCAGGTTATTGCCGGTACCGTTGCCGTAAAGCAGTTGGGCTTCTTCTGCCAGCAACAGACCGTAACGAGCGCGCGCATCGATGTAGCTCTGCAGGGCCGCCGCATCATCGAGAATCTGACGGCTGCCTTTGAACAGATGGGCAATAGTGCGCACGTTCGCGTTTTCGAGACCAAAGGTCAGTTCGCTGTAAGGCTTGGCCAGGCCCTCACCAACGATGGCAGCATTGTTGGTGAAGCCCGTCTCGCGGACGTACTCAACAGCGTTTGCACCTGTGGTTCCGGGGGCAACCAGGTCACGAATGGTGAGCCGGCGCTGGGGAGCCAAAATCACACCAACTCGTTCAGTCGGGACAAGAGCGCCACCCGACGCCGGCGCCGAGGTAATTGCTGCACGCGGCACCTCCACACGGCGCGAGCCACGGAAAGAGCTGCTAACGCCCTCCTCCTGCATCTTTGCTGCAACCATTTGGCCGGCAGACTGCTGAGTCTCTGGCTCGTGCTGCTTGCCTGCATTGACCAGCTTTTGCTCGGCGTCCTGCATACGAGCCTGCAACTCACCCTGCTTGGTCAGCAGCTCATCAACCTTGGCTCGGGTTTCAGTCTGCATTTCGCCGGAGGCTTTGATTTCCTTCTCAGTGCGCTCGGCGTAAGTCTTGATCTGATCGCCAACGGCTTTCAGGTCTGCCTGGGTTTGCTTCTGAGAAGCTTCGATTTGGGACAGATCTACTGGCATGGTTTGTTTCCTTCAGAAATGAAAAAACCGCCACTTGGGCGGTTGATAATCGGGTTGCTGATGCAGTCGTCTAGCGAATGGGAAGGAGATCCCGTAGTGCCGACGCCTGGGTTGCGGTTTCTTCAAACGCGGATACATCAAGGGCAGCGCGAGGCTTACCCGACACGACAGCGCGAAGCGTGTCGCCGCCAGCAGCGCTAGGCATGCCGGTCTTGATCTCGGAAATTAGTTTTCGGCGCTCGCTACGGGGCATGCCTGACTTAGCCAAGGCTGCGTCGAGTTTGCGCGCAGCCTGCGCCTGAGCCTGGGACTCATCCGTTGTTTCTTTGACTTCTGTTGCAGAAATCAACCCCGTGGCAAAGCCCTTTTCCAGTGCGGTGGAGCCGCTCAAGTAGGTCTCGGCATCAAGCATTTTCTCGATGTCCTTCTCATCCAGCCCGCTCGTATCGGCATAAACACCGGTCATCGCTTGGTCGAACTCCTCCATCGTATCGGCGAGCTCGCGGATCGCGTGGCGATTACCGGCGTAGTAGGTCCAGCAGTTATGGATCATCAAGAAAGCGCTCTTGGCGATTTCCCGCTTTGCGCCGGCCATTGCAACCACCGAGGCGGCAGAGGCGGCAAGCCCCAGCACTTTCGTGGTTACCTCCTGAGAATGCTCCATCAGCCGGTTGTAAATCGCGATCCCCTCGAACATATCGCCGCCAGGGGAGTTGATGTAGACAGTGACAGGCTGGTCACCGATGGCACGAAGCGCCGCGTCGACACGTTTTACGGTGTTGCCCTCGCCCCACCAGTCCTCACCGATAATGCCGTAGATGGTGATTGTGTCTGTATCAGCCTCAAGGGCGGCTTGAATGCCTGGATTCCACAGCTCAAGTGCCCGCGGTGTAATCTCACAACGCATGCTGTTCGCCTTGGTGTCTTTCGGCATGTTTACTCCTCGCTCTGGCCGAGCCAGCTTTTTAAGGCGGCCTGCGCGGCCTGGCCATCGGTTGTCTTGCCGAGTTGATCAATCGGCGCCAAGTTGGTTTGCACCGTTAACACGGCGGCGTTTCCTCCGTGGCGAGGCAGGTTCTCTTTGACCCTGCACTCGTCTCGGGTCATTACGCCGTTCTGGGTCATCTTGCTGTACCACTCAGCACGCCCTGCACTGTCGGCCTTCAGGAAAGCCTCCAGCGCATACTCGGAGTAATAGGTGCGCCGCTCGACCGGCGTCAGCAGGCGCTTGTTGATGCATTGCTGAATCTGGTTGGTGACCGAACTGATGCTGAACGTGAGGAATGCGATCATCTGTTGTTCAAGACCAGTACCCCAGTTGCTGCCCGAATCAGTCTTGCCAACCATCCAGGGCGGAACACCAAACCAGCGGCATATTTCCTCAGTGCTGTAGGCCCTCGACTCCAGCAGCTGCGCATCCACAGGATTGATGCCGATCGTTTCTGGCGTGATGCCTTGCTCAAGCACTGGCGATCTGCCGGCGTTTAGGGCGCCGGACACCTGCTTAACGTAATCGCGAAACTCTTCGCGCTGCTCAGGCTTCAACGTCCGGTCGATCTTGAAAGCTACTGCGGGAAGCAACCCATTCTTGAAGGTGCCGTTGGCGGCATCATCAGCAGACATTGCTGAGCCGAATACATCGGCACCGTAACGAATTGCCGAAAGCCCCACTCGGCCATCAAGGCTGAATGCTGGAATATGCAGCATATCGGCGCGTTCAATTTTGCGACGTGGCCCTTTGCGAGGCGAATACCAATACTCAATTCTGCCGTCGCCATCCAGATCCAAATCAACCCGAGAAGGCAACAGAAAGTCCAGAGCAACCACTCGGCCGCCAATTCGCAGAATCTCTGCAAAGGCATTCCCACGCAGCAGCATTGCCGAAACCATGGCCTGCCAGAACTGAAAGGCCGTCATATCCTCGTTGGGGCTGTTATGGATAACGTCATAAATGGCGAAGTCCCGGGCGTCCTTTCTCCCGCCATCAGCATCCCTCTGATAGACCCCTAGAGGTAGACCAGCAACAGAGGTGGAGATAATACGAACACACGCCCAGACGGCCGACAGGTGCATCGCGTTATCGACCGTTACCGTCTTGCCAGAGCTGGATTGCCCCCCTAGGAACTGCCCCCAGAAGCCGCCATCCGTCAACTTAATCGTCTTGCCGATCCAGTCAGCAACCGAGGCGCTTGGCTTTCGCGCTGCGCTTCCAATGACTGACGAAAGAGTCTTAGCCATCTGTTAGCCCCTTGCGCACGAAACCAGCGATGAGAAGCAAGGACACCGATCCCGCCAGCAGTGACCAGCCTAAGCCTGCAAGAACGTAGACCCCCGCGACGGCCAGGGCGAACCCACACAGAGCAGCGGCTACAAATACGTGCAATGGATTCATACGATTATCGGGTTCCGAATGGCAGCCATGAAGTCGTCATTGCCCCGGCCTTCAGGGTTCAGAGATATCAGGGTCACGGCGTTAAATAGAGCCATTAAGGGGTCGATCTTGGCCGACCCGCTGGCTTGCTTTGTGATCAGGATGGAGTTGGCCCTGGGCTCAACCTTTGCGTTGCCCACGCACCAGGCCATCATTGCCTGGCCCCCATGCTTCATACCTCCCTCGGCCAGCTTGCGCTCAGCGGTCTTGATCGCCCCGCCAAGCTTCCAGCCCTGGCTGATGGCAACGATCTTTTCAGGGGGAATTTCTCGCTCAATCATTGCGTCATAAATCGCCCCAATGCCGACCGGGTCGCAACCAACCTTATCGAGGAGACCAGAAGCCTCTACCTGCTCCACCAGGTCAGCCACGTCGGCAACGTCGTCGCCAATGCGCTCAGACAACGTCAGATTCCCGTCCTTCTCGAAATCCCTAAAGCGTGGCGCCTCTGCCTTTCGCCGCTCAAGCACTGACGGATGAGCCCAGGCATGAGTCCAGACCAGCCAATCGCGTGTTCGTTTGTCACGGCCCACGGCAGCAAATCCAAGAAGGTCATCAAGCCCCCCGCCATCAATCCCCACCGCAATCACTTCGGACATTTCGATCAGCTTGTCCAGGGTCAAAACAGGGATGGCCGCAGCAGCCCAAAAATCAGCACCGGCCCAGCGGTCAGAGCGTAGCGCAAGACCAATTTCGACGTTCAAATGCTTGGACATAAACCCAAGCACCTCGGCCTCCCCCGCTTCCTCCGCCTTGCTCATCTCCCGAATTAGGAATTTTTCGCTGACCGAGTAGCCCATATTTGGGTTGGTGACGTAGAAGTTCTCCGGCGACCGATGGGTTCCGGCATCGAGCATCCGCTTCGGAAACTCATAGATGATCGGAAGAAAGTTCGGGTCAACAATCGTGCCGTCTCGCACGCCACGGGCGTACATCAGCTTTTCACGGAAAACACCCGCCGGCGGTTGGTCCGATTGGGTCGTGAGGTAAATCACGAAACCTTCTGGCCGAGAAGCCAATCCACCCGTCGCTTCTCGAAGCATGTTCGCTGCGTGCGGGTTCTTGCCGAACAGGTGCAATTCGTCGACCAGCACCACAGCGGCCTTCTTGCCGCCAACTGTGTTTTGGTCAGCGGCAACCACCTTCAAGGTCGCTCCCGATTCACGGTGTGTGATCGTTCGAACGTGATCCTGAACATGCAGCAGCGCGCTCAGCTCCTCGTCGTGCTTGACCATATCCCGGGCCGGGGCATACGCATTATTTGCCACCTCAATGGTGGGTGCCAAAATGATGAACTCTGCGGACTGCCGCCAGTTGCGGATCAATACGGTCAGCATGATTGCAGCGGCAATCGTGCTTTTAGCGTTCTTTTTGCTGATGAGTAGAAAGAACTCCTTGATGAGGCGCTCTCCGGTATCCGCGTTGTATGCGCCAAAGATGGCGCTCCCCAGATCATCGATCCAAGGGGCGCATGACTCACTGATCAGCGGACTACCTGGCGCATCCACAATGCGAAGGTCGCCCATGACCTGCATACAAGCCCGCGCCTCTTCAGGAAATAGCGGAGCGAAGGGCACGAGCGACTGGCGATTCACGATCTTCGTTTCCCAATCTGGGCAACTGGTACTCCAGACGGGTTCGCTCATTTATTTTACCGATCTCAATTGAGGCGGTGCGGCAGCACCGAATTTACCCTTGCTCGCTGATTTAGCGGCCTGGTCCTTTTCTTCCTTCTTCCCGCCCTCGCCTTTGCGCTGATGTACGAAAGGCATCAAGGCCTTGGCGGCATCGACTCTCAACTTTGGCTCAGTGCTGAAGTCGTTCATGGTGGCCAGCAGAAAGTCTTTCGGGTCGGAGAATGACAGCACCCTGGCTGCATCGAATGAGAACGCTTCGGCCCCATCCTCCAGATCAAGAGGGGCCTGCCTAGGTGTCTGAGCAGGCGCACTGCCTTTAACATCCTTGTTAACGGGAGCGCCGGCCAATGCGGCCTTCACCATCGGATGTTTTGCCAGCCTCGAGCCTGCGACCGAAGCGCTGGAGGCCGCGTATCCTGCGGCTATCGCTGCGTCACGATTGGACGCACCTCTCCTAACAGCCTCGACAAATGCGCGCTGTTTGGTTGTTAAAGCCATTAACAAAAAACCTGTGAGGAGGAAAAAATCTCTAAATGAGGTCGGGGGCGGTGTCCTGTGGAAAAGGCTCCACGGTTTAGACCCGCCCCGTGGGACTCTGGCGTGCCACAAGCACGCAAACGACATCGTTTCTCAATTTCGCGAATCGTGCGGTCAGACCGCTCGGCCCGAGCCTTCAGCCGACTCAGAAGCAGTCTTCAGCTTGTGGCAGGGGATGCAGAGAGCCTGGAGGTTCGCGTCATCATCCGAACCTCCCCTTGCTCTGTTGACGATGTGGTCAACCTCAAGCTGCTGTGTGACAAGGCCGCAGGCCTGGCACGTATAGTTGTCACGCAGAAGGATCGCAGCACGGATGCGCCTCCATGGGCGACCGCCTCGACCGGATCCCCAGCCGTCAGCAGCTTCAGGTGCAGCAGGTAAGGCGAAGGGCCTGCCTTCCGCCGCGCTCATGCGTGGTTTGATGGTAGATAGCCTGCCCATCAGCTCGCTTTGCTCCCATCCATGTAGGTCATCACTCGGAATTCCTACCAGGAAGCTTGAAGCCAGTGACTCTGTCAGCGAATGCGCGGACCTTATCCACACCCAGCAACCCGACCATGCCGCCGATCAAGCTGGCTGCTGACTGTGGGATACCGATCAACTCAAGGCCAGACAGCATCGACAGCGTGATACAGCCACACAGCAGGCTCTCGAAGAACGCCGCCTTGCGTGTGCCACCGCCGTAGATGATCCGCAGTGCAGAGATCGATATTGCAAAGCCTGCGGCATAAAAGGCCGGGGCGTGCTGACTCAGCCACGCGAGTACAAGAACCCAGGTGTCTGGCTTATCGGGCATGTTAGGCATCCGCTGTCCTCCCCGATCTGGGGGGCGATTAGGTCCGGCTCCAGCAGCACTCCCAGCTCAGAGCGATGGGTGTGGTGGAGCCGAAAACGAAAAAGCCCCGGCGAATGCCGAGGCTCAATGGGTGGAGGTGGCGACCCTGTCAGGTTGCTGTCGTGGCGTTTCCCTCCAGTCCCCACGCTGACTGTTACCCCTGCACGTTTCCGCCGGGCTTTGATCATCTCCAGAAAGCAAAAAAGCCCATCTCAGAGACGGGCTTTGCACGCGGAAAAACCGCAAAGTAACTGAAATCTATAGTCAGTCCCCGGTCCTGTCAAGCCTCGAAAAATAACTGAATTTAGAGCGGCTTCCGTTCAACATCGAAGGAAAGATCAGAAACCTTTGTTTCATATGCAGGTATATTTAGAGCTTTAGCAGCATCCGCTACTTCTTGCTTAAAGGCATCAGTTGCTCGATGACCGACAATCAACTCGCTAAAAGCGTCAAATGGCACACTATACAGATGAACATTATAAGGAGAGCGCTCTTCAACTTTATGAGCCGAGTGCAAAAAAGCGACCAAACGCTCCTCTTCCTCGTACGACCAATCTAATGACTTTGTTAAAACCGCATCTAATACATCACCTTCATCTGTTATACCATCTTTAACTAGAGTTCTTACCTCTGAATATCGAACCGAGCGTAGCGGAAACCTTTCCCCTTTTGCATCTGGAAAACCGTCAAAAAATTTATGATCTCTATCAAAACCAACGCAAAATCCTGTATAGGCCTTTGTGTAATGAGACCACATCAAGGCGCTATTCCAACGTCTTGACAGGGAAAAAATGCCAAATCCTGCATTCATCTTCAACGTGACCAACTTAACGTATTCATCCCTCAAATATGAAGGATTTTTTCTTACTTCCTCATCCAACATCTGAACAATTAAATGTGCTCGCGCCTTCTTTAGCTTCCTTGCATCCGGATCATCTTCTTTTACGTCATCAAGCTGAGCAACAATCGATTCTCTCAACAAATTAGTTCCAAGTTGGAGAAGCTCATCAGGATACGCCGGCAAGCACTCATATGGATCATTCAAAGCGCCCGGCTGAGAAAACCTTATTAACCCATCTTTTAAAAAGCTTGCTCTTGACAAATTCAAGTATTTATAAACCTTCAAGAGCAAAACTCCCTTAACAACCTAGAACAGTAAAATAAGTAGATAACAGTCCACTTTCCGAGCTGTCATTAGATCAGATTTCTGCAGCATCCGAGAAGCTACGCTGCTTCGCGGCGGACATCGAGCGCACCATCAATCCACGCAACGCCGGCCTTCCAGAGCTGCCTGGTCTTCTCCTCGCCGAACTTCATCTTCTTGCCAACCTCCATCAGTGAGGTGTCTCGACTGGTGTAATAGCGCATCAGCACATTGCCGCATTCCGGGTAGCGCTTGAGCAGGCGCCCCATCAGGCCGTCAATCATCAGCGCATCGTCGTCGGTGATCATCGGCGTGTGCAGCGTGTTCTCGCGGGAGGCGCAGCACGACACGCCCGAGCCCAGCACAACCCAGCGGCCCCAGTGCTCCAGCAGATCCTCGGCAGTGCGCTCGGTGAAATTCTTCGTTCTCGCCATGATCAATCTCCTTTGAATGACGAGCCACCAGGCCCGCGACGGTTGATGTCTTGATACTGAGCCACGACGCCGTCGACTGCAGGCGGCAACGTCGCAACGTGGCGCTCTTGCCGGATCAACATGCCGAGCTGAACGATCAGGCCATCTACCGGCAACGGCTGCAGCGTCTCGGCGTGCACCAGGCCGGAAGCATGGCAACCCATGCAGTCGAGCTGATGAAACACGCCCTTGACCAACCCCTTTCCGGCACAGGATGGGCAGTCGGTGAGCGGGATCTGGCGGCGCACAAAGGCGGGGCCATGAGTCTTTTTATCCATTTTTAAACCTCGCCCTTAACAAATTGTGGTTCTGGCTCGCAGGCCCCGCCGTTCAAGGCGTCTACGAGGTTTTGCGAATCTTCATATCTAACGCCTGTCTGCGCGTGAATCATCTTGAAGCCACGCTCATCTAACCAGTTGTGCCACTTCACCAGGGCCAGGCGCCGCTGCTCTTTGGCCTGGGTGTTGATGTAGGTGGAGGCGATCTTGCCCAGGGAGTGGTTGAGCAGCATCTCGCCGATGTGCCCATCGACGCCGAGATCAGTCCAGGCAGTGCGGGCCACCTTGCGTAGGTCGTGACTGGTCCAGGCGCCCTGCCCTAACCGCGTGAATACTGCGCTCGCCTGGTTGTCGCTGAGTGCCTTGCCACGGCGTGACGGGAATAGGAGTGGCCCTTCGTAGCCCTGGGCGTTTTGCCGGATGCGGTATAGCTGTAGGAGCGAACACACCTGATCGGTCAGCGGCACCCGCAGCTCGGTCTTGGTCTTGGTGTGTTCTCCCGGGATGAACCACTCACGCTCTGGCAGCGCGATATCAGCCCAGCGGGACTGACGGGTCTCACCGATCCGGGTGCCGTGGCACAGCATCATCAAGGCCAGCATGGCGTCACCCGGTGCACTGTCGAAGCGCTCGGCCAGCAGGGTCACCAGGTCCTGCAACTGCACGTCACGCAACCGCGCCGGCTTGGGCAGGATCCGCGCCGTGGTGAAGTTGACGAACTTCATTTCCGCCATCGGGTTGACCGGGATCAGGTCCAGCTTGCGCGCCTGACGGAAGGCCACCGCGAGCAGCCGGTACAGCTGCTGCACGTAGGACAGCGATAGTTCGGCCTGGGCCGGCCACATCAGTAGCTTGTCGAGGGTCTGGGCGCTCACGTCGCGCAGCAGTAGATCGTCCAAACGCGGCTTGAGTTGGCAACTGATAGCCGACTTGCCCGCAGCCCGGCGCTTGTCGGACAGCGAGCGCGACTTGGCCATGCGATCACCGAACCAATCGAGCAGCTCGCCCACAGTCACCCAGCCCGAAACGCTAGCCGCGCCGTCGGCAGCTACCCGCAGGCGCACCGCCGGCAGTGCGGCGATCACCTGCTTGGTATTCAGGTCGGGAAAGCCGCCGATGCGATGCCATTTGCGCTTGTTGAGCAGGTACCAGGAGCCGCGCGTGCGATTCTTGGCGAAACGAAAGTGCAGCGCCGGGTGTCCGGCGTCCCGCAGGTCGCGCACATGCTCAAGCTTGGCATTGCGGGCGATCTCGGCGTCCGACAGCTTCACCGTCAGGGTTTTGATTTGGGTGCTCAAGCGCTCACCTTTCCTTCTTTGATCAAAATGGCCTGAGTCCGCATGACGGCCTCGGCGTGATAGAGGCGAATCTCGTCGTAACTCATGCCCAGGGCGCTTCGGTTGGTACGGCCATCGCTCAGGCTGTGGCAGTACTCGCAGGCCCAGGCCCCGATCAGGTCTGGTGGCTTCATGCCCGCTCCGCAAATCCCCGCCAGGCGGTAATGGGCCAACACAACGGTTTCGGTGTCGCCTGGGCAACCAGGCAGGCGGACCTGACAATCTCGCCCGCGCGCGGCCTTGGTCAGCTTGGTCTGGCGGGTCATGGGGCAACCCTCTGGGAGGTACGCAAATCAATCACTTGGTACGTCTCAGGCCACATCCCGCAGCCGTATCGAGCAGCCATGTTGCGGTCAGCGAATAGCGCCAGGGCATGGTCCGGGATGTCGCCCAGGTCGAACTTGAACGAGCAGCAAAAGACCGCGTATGGGTACAGGTGAGGGTCGGGCGTTGCCAGGAGGCGATCAACCACGGGAACCTCCGGCGCGGCATGCGCGCAGTTCGGCCAAGGCCCTATTGCCTACATCGGGGGTAATTTTTGGTTTAGGCGCAGCAAGCTCGGCAACCGGAACGGGCGCAAGACTCTCGCCCTGCCAGATTCGACGGCATTGGTTTAGGTACTGCTTTTCGAAGCTCGCCAGGCCCAGCTCACGGGAGAGCAGCGGCAGGCTGTGGAAGCCGGCGGCTGCCGTTGCGTGGTAGACGGCGGGGTGATACCACTTGGAACAGTGGCGCATGGCGGGATGGCAGTTGCGGAGCGCCTGCGCGTAAGCAGACTCGACACTCGGAAGGCCCAAGCCTTCAGGGGCAAAGCACCAACTGACAAAAACACCGGGTGCCGGCACAAAAGCTGACTTGCTCGCACTCACTACCCGCATGCCATGGTCGATCTGCTCCATACGGCTGATGCCTGAGCGCATGAACTCGCCGAGCCACTCAAGCTTAGAGGCGTTCATGACAGCCTCGGTGGGCCAGGACTGTCGCCACGCGCCGCATGCCCCGCGCAACCGAAGGAACAGGTCGTCGATGACAGCCTGGGTGGAGGGGTCGACGGGAACAGCGGCCTGAGCCTGGACAGGGCCCTGGTAGGTCGGATCGCATTGACGACGAGCAACCAGCTGGCTTGCCACGACAGGTTTGTTGGCTCGGTTCATAGCCGTACCCCTTTCGATGCCCAGTCCTCACCGGCGGGCCCCTCTTCCGCCGAGGCGGATCCGGCGGCCTGGGCTCGCTCGCGCTTGATCCAGCCGACCAACTTGAAACACCAGCCAGCGGCGGTATCGAGTACGGATGTTTTGGCGACGAAGAAACCTTTGAAGCCGGCCAGCAGTTCGTCGGTCATCGAGTCGACTGGCAGGCCCGCGATTTTCAGTTGAGTCTGCAGCGCGTCTTCGGGCGGAACGAAGTCGGCGAACATGGCGAAGCGCTGGCGCTCATCTTGCGATTCCAGGGCCTGGCGATCTTGCTCGGCAATCGACTCCGCAAGCTCGCGCTGCTGCTGCTCTTCGGTTAATTGATGGTTAGATGATGTATTGGGTGCAGTGGCTGCACCCCGCTCTGTCGCAGGCTGCACCCCGTTCTGACCAAGGCTGCACCCCGTTACATCTGGACGGGGTGCAGGTGCTGCACCCCGCTTGATCATGAGGTCATACACAACCGGGCGGCGGTCATGACGGTCGATGTACACCGCAGCCAACGCCTGATTTCCGCGAACGATCAGGCCGCACTCTTCCAGCAGGTCGAGCTTGATACGGACTGTTCGCTCAGAAAGACCGGTGTCATCGGTAAGGGTTTTTGCCGAAGGGAACGCGCCAGCACCATTTGAGCCGGCGTAGTTGGCCAAGCACAGCAGTACGTGCCGAGCGCTGGAGTCTTTAAGTGACTGGATGGGCAAAGAAAGCGCCCATGACATTGCTTGGACGCTCACAGCGAGTTCCCTTTGATGATTTGAGTGACCGCAGGGGATGGAATGAGGTGTCGCGACACATATTTAAGATGGGCTGGAAGTGTCGCAACGCTCCTGGAGGTGTTGACTGTTCTGTCTTGATTGATCATTATTGACCCCGTTAAACGTTGTACTAAGCCGCCCTGCCAGGCGGTTTTTTTATGCCTGCGATTCAGGCGTTATGGGTGTCCGGTGCATCCGTGGTAGCTTTTTGCTTCCAAACGAAAAGGCCATTGGAGGCCGGACATGAGTGAAGAAAAAGTAATCACCCCTTTCGAGCAGGGTATTTGCGCGGCGATGATGCTTATTGGGAAAGCGATCGCCACCAACCCAGCCCTTGACGTTGAAGAGCTCAAGCAGGATGCGCAGCGGATAATGAGTGCGATGCCGTCGGAGCCGAAGTGGGTTGGCGGTAGCTCAGGCATTCATCAAGCCGCGATACACAATCTTCTGATAGGGATCGAGAAGGTTTCGCGATAGTTACAAGGCTGGCGAGGTAGTCGAGCTTTTCGTCTGCCCCGCCATCTACTGGAAATCCTGATTCATGCTTCTTGTCTTCCATCTCTATTCCCTTCCTATGCACTGTATGAATTAACAGCTGATCCAATTCACTTTTGGTCGAGCTGAATTGGGCGGAGAATCAACTCACCAGCCCGCAGCTGTTAAGCGGCTGACTTCTTTGGGTGCGCCTCTGCCAAAAGCCAAGCAGGCTCGAAGGGCTTCCCATTGACGGCCGCAAGCTCTGAAATTTTTTGGGCGTACTGTGTTTCGCCCGTGTACTCGGTGCGCGGCAACGCGTCGGCAACAAGCCACTTGTAGATCGCCCGGGGCGTCTTGCCGCAGGCCAAGGCCACAGCCGGGACACCACCCGCATCATCGATAGATTTTCTAAGCGGCCGCATATGGCCTCCGGATTGAATATGAACTTGCAGTACATATTATGTCGGAACTGAAAGTACATGCAAGCTCATGCGATGCTGAACCTATGGTTCAGATAGAAGATATTCGGTCGGCATTTGTTGCCCGCCTCAAGCAAGCCTTAACAGCCCACGGAATAGACCAGTGGGGAGCGGGAGCTCGCCTTGCCGAAATAGCCAAGGTCACGCCGAAGGCTTCGAGCAAGTGGCTAAATGGCGAGACTCTTCCCGGGCCAGCCAAAATGAGTGCGATTGCGGATGCGCTGAACGTGAAGGTCGAATGGCTGCAGCACGGCGCAGGTGACAATCCCGGCTCATCAAAGATGAACGCCGTTACAATCGGTGCAACTGAGGTCAGCTCCCTTTCGGCTGCGGATATTGTTCGGAGCATGCTTGCCAATCAAGGCAAGGGGTTGCCTGAAAGTGCGCGCCGGCGCCTACTTGCGGTTGCTGAGTCAGATGATGGCGGTGGCGTTATAGAGGTTGATTACTACCGACCTGGCGCGGTAGGCGATGAGGTATGGATCGCGCATTATGATGTTCGGGCCGCGATGGGCGGAGGCCAAATACCGCATGACTACCCGGAAATGCTCCAGGATGTCCGGGTAAGCCCTCAGCACTTGCGTGAAATGGGCGTAGAGTTCAAAGAGCACTTCAATCTCAAGATGGTGACGGGTTGGGGGCAGTCAATGGCCCCGACTATCAGGCATCGAGACCCTCTTCTTGTAGATATCAGCGTCCGTGAATTCACGGGGGACGGGATTTACATGTTCTCGTGGGAAGGCCACCTTTACATCAAGCGCCTCCAGTGGATGGGTGACGACCGCTTCAAAATGATTTCTGACAACACAAGGCATCCGCCAGAAACAATCAGAGCAGAGGAAACATACATTCAAGCCCGCGTGCTGCTCGTATGGAATGCCAACCTGGTTTAGGTTTTACTAATTGTCTGGAAGCCCGCCGCCGAGCGGGCTTTTAAATGGGCGACTAAAAGGTTGCGGGCTCTTCGATGGGCTCAAACACCTCAACCGGGCGGTCCTCATCGACGCTCGCTTCCCATTTCACCGTCACCGACTCATCGTCGTTGAAAACTAAGTCTATGCCGTCTGTCTCGGACAGCAAACCCATCACCTCCCCCCATTCCCGATCTCCGTCCGTGTCTAAGCGGTGGATCTTCACCCATCGCTGAGCCTGGGCGACCGGATGATTAATCATGGATGAGACGCGCAATCCAAGCCTCTCTATCCCGCTGATTTCATGCCTCTGTGCCGGCTTTGACTGTTTGTTCACCCTTGCCATGTCGCCCTCCCGATAGCTGTATATGCATCCAGTATATCGAGACTATAGCGAAGCGGTTCCGATTGGTAAATCAGCATTTTCATCGCCGAAGGTTTCTTGGTGTTTGTGTACTTCCGCAATAAATATGTACTTTTGGTACTTGACGATAAATGAACTTATGGTTCATATTTGCCCCATCGCCGGATAACAACCGGCCAGATGGAAGGCAGCGATGAACCGGCCTCAACGGTTCAGAGGGTTGGCAACTGACCCGGGTGTGCAGCGTAAAACACCAAGACAAGTTATCCAGCGGGAGAACAAGCCGAAAGGCCCGTGGCTGGAAGAACAATTTGATGGGGCCGGCGGCAGCGCCAGTAGCGGGAAGCCGGCAAGCGACACCAGAAGATTTCACGTCAGCGCCTGTATCGGGCGCTTTCGGAAAACAACCGGGAGTCACAACGATGGAAGCAACAATCGTTAACGGCGCATGGAAGGGTCATCTCGGCCGTGGTCTTGCGCCGCGAGAACTTCAGTACTTGCTGTCCGCTGCCCAGGGCAAGACGGCAAAGGAAATAGCCAGGTTGCACGGCGTGGCGGCCTGCACCGTTGCCAAGCGCCTTTCCTGCGCCATGTTCAAGCTTGGCGTAACTCGCCAGACCGCGATGGTGGCCGAGGCCATGCGCCGGCAGATCATCTCGCCGATGTGCTTTGTCCTGGCCAGCCTGATCGCCATGCACGCAATGATCGGTGACGACGCAATGCGCCGAGATCGCCGAACACCGGAGCGCCGTACCACCCAGGTGCGGATGGTGCGCCAGGCTGAACGGCCAACCCTCACCGCATAACCGAAAGCATCACCTCTGCCCATTCGCTGAGTGGGCTTTGGGATGCGGACGAAATCGCGGCCTATAACCGCCCACCTGCATCACAACCAACTACCGAGGAATGCTCGATAGTTCACCACTGAACGGAGGGTTTGCACCAATGCCGCATTAACGGCTTCACCCTGGTAGCGCAGAAAGCCTGAAGGCTGCGCCACACCACCTGACAGGCAGCGGGCATCTGGGCCGTCGGTGTCACCGCGCACTGGCCGAACAATCGGCAGGCCACCCCAAGCTCAAAAACACCGTTGATGATTCAAACCCAGGCCGTCGCCAGTAGCGGGCCTGGGAGGCTGTCACGTAGGGAGGTCTTCGTGATGCCAACCAAAAAAGCCCGGGGAGTCCTCGGGCTTTTTCACATCTCGCGTTTACCCGTCAGCACCCTCCCCTGGGCCCACCGGCACCCGCCAGGCGGTCAGGGTGCTGACGAATACACGCAACCCACACCGAGGATCAGACATGCATCCATCATTTCAAGACCGCATCGACGAACTCGGTGCACTGCTTCGCAAAACCCACGCAGCACGCGCTGACTTCTTCGACCGACTGGAGCGAGTCATGCCGGCCAAGAAGGTTCGCTTCCAGGTGTCGAGCGAAAGCGGTGGCATGTACCGCGTTATCGAGCTGGGCAGCGGCAAGACTCGTGCCTTCCGTGAGACGTTTAAAGCGGCCTACGACATCGCCATGCAGTTTGAAGAAAAGGCGAATCGCCTTGCTGGTGGTGCGCAATGATCGGCGTCCCAATGGCCAACCCGAAAGACGCAGTGATCGCCGATCTGCATCGCCAGATGGACGCATTCTTCGGCGCCGGAAACAAGGCGGAGCAGATTGCCAGCGGCGTCAGCGGTGAGGTCGGCGGCCCGATCAAAAGCACCCGCAGCATCAAGCTGAAGGCTGCCCGCGACAAGGATGCGACCAGGCTGAAGGAACTGGCTGAGGCAGGCCTGACTGCTATCGAGGCCGCCAAAGAGTTCGGCACCGACAGCAAGCGGGCCAGGCTGATCGCTCAGGAAAACGGCTTCAAGTTCGCCGACACCCCATGAGGCGCCTCAGCAACCAGGTGCGCCAGCGCCTTCGTCAATCGCAATTCAATCTTCCACCCAGCGGCCTTTTGGCCATCCCGGAGAAACAGCCATGTCCACAGCAACAGATACAGCCGAGTTTCTTGAAGAGCTCAACGGCGGCGCCTTTGCCAGCCAAATCGGCCACGCCATATCCGAAGTAGCCGCCGGGGTTGTCGACTATGGCAAGGCCGGCAAGCTGGTTATTACCCTGGACTTCAGCCAGATCGGCGAATCGCACCAGGTGAAGATCAAGCACAAGCTCGACTACAAAGTGCCAACCAAGCGCGGCACCCGCAGCGAGAACACCAGCCTCGATACGCCAATGCACGTGGGTACCGGCGGCCGCGTGACCCTCTTCGCGGAAAAGCATGACCAACTGTTTAGCCGCGATGACGCGCCGATCCCTAAGCGCACCTGATCTACCCCGCTCTCCCTCCCTCCGCAATCCAAGGAAATAAGCGATGTCACTCACCAAAGATGCAATTCAGCTCATCACCGATACGGCGCTGGAAGCCAACGGCAAGAAGCTGGAAACACTGGTCCCTACTGTAGTGCTGCCGGAAAGCTCGAAAGTCATCGACCTGGAGAAGTTCCAGGCCGGCCGTAGCCGCTTCCGTGGCACCTACAGCACCCATTCGCTGGCAGATTTCAGCGCCTACGTGGTTGAGCGCGCAGAGCTTGGCGCACGCGGCTTCATTGATCAGGACGCAATGAGCTGTGCCCTCCTGTTCAACCTGGGCACTGCCGATGTACCTGGCCACGCCGATGACCGCGCCGTCCTCAAGCTGAAGCCCACCGCCGGCTACACCGCAGCCCAGCAAATCGGCGGGCGCGGCATTAGCCAAAAAGACCTGAGCGACTGGATCGAAGACTGGCACCAGTACCTCACCCCGGTTGATGAAGCAGGCAATGCAATCGCGGTGGCCAAGGCCATTGCGGCAGTGCGCACCATCACCATCAAGGCGTCGAGCGAGTCGGAAACCACCGTAGGCGAAACCAGCGCCAGCCGCAGCGCCATGGACCAGATCGAGGCGCGCAGCAAAGAAACCCTGCCGGTTTCCCTGCAATTCCGCACCGTCCCGTTCGAAGGCCTGACCGAACAACAGATCACCCTTCGCCTGTCGGTGATCACCAGCGGCTCGCAGCCGGTGTTGAAATTGCGCTGGGTAGGCGAAGAGGTACAGCGCGAAGACATCGCTCAGGAATTCAAAACAGTACTTCAGGAAAAAATCGGCTCGGCTGCCGAGTTGTCCCTGGGCGCATTCGATCCAAAATAATCACACTCGCACCATGCCCATAAGTTTGAGGCGTGGTGCGGTGTATACAAAAACTCAGTCGTTATCAGGGATCTTCAATTCTGGCTGTTCCATAAGTTTCTTATCAAAAGTATTTCTAATTTTAGTGGTCAATTCCGATGCCTGACTTACAGGGATATTTTGACTAACAAGATGATCTCTAACTGAAACATCACTCGCCCCCTTAATTATCATGTCGACCGCCGACTCTATAACCTCTCCAGCGACTGAAACTAACTTGCTAACACTTCTAGCCTTAAACGTAGACCGACCTTCTCGATCTTCGATATCAGATATACGCCGTCCAAGAGAACGAGTATTGTCCAATATCTCACTAAGAAGGTCATCTTGCGATCTAGGTTCTACGTTTTCCTGGGGAGGATTTTCGGCAAGCGCCCGCTGGAAATCTTCAACGAACCGTGGCCAATAGACGGCAAATATTTTCTCCAGAACCCGCTCCTCTAATGCCTTTTCTGCAAGCCCCGAATTCAGCGTTCTAACTAACTCCCAAACGCTACTTTCGTTTGGGAGAGTATGATTAAACTGAGCTAAAGGATCGGTCAACTCGGCTGGCTGAAGATCAATAAGAAATGTGCATACTCGGCTTCCAGTAAGCCCCTTAGCCAATGCACCAGCTTCAAAAAGTATCCAGGGTTTGTTCTTATTTTCCTGAGTTAAACAAACAATGCCAATAGATACATCGCGAAGCTTTTCATTGATTTCCGAGAACCATAGTGAGCCGCGTTCAATATGCCGGGTAGAAATCCACGGCTCGGATGCCTGAAGGACGCACTTAATCCAATCACTAACCACTTCTGCTACTACTCTACTGCGATTTCCAGACCAACTGATAAAGACCTTCATATTCATCATACTCCCGATTAGGCCAGCAATTTCGCATACACCTCTTGCGAAATCTAGTGGCCGTAGCCTCTTACAATTATGAGGCTCCTTTTTAATGACTTCATACAGCTAGGCGAGGATCCCCTATGTCCACACAACAGATCGATGAAAAGAAGCTCGAACGGGCGATTCGCAAGATAAAGCACTGCCTAGCACTTGCACAGAGTGCCAACGAGAACGAAGCCGCAACGGCACTCCGGCAGGCCCAGGCATTGATGCGCGAGTACCGGCTGACCGAAATGGATGTGAAGCTGAGCGACGTCGGTGAGGTTGAGTCAGCCCTGTTTCGCGCCAAGCGTCGACCAGCGTGGGATCAGCAACTGAGCATCGCTGTAGCAGACGCATTCAGCTGCACAACCCTGCGCCGCCGGACGTGGTGTTCCGCAAAAGGCCAAATCATTGAGTGCGCGACATTCGTCGGAGTTTCTCCCGCCCAGAACATCGCCCTGTACGCGTATGAGGCACTACACACCAAGCTTACTCAGGCGCGCAAGGAGTACTGCTCGGCCGTCAGGTCGGGAGTCCATCGCAGCCGGTATTCGGCAGAAACTGCCGGCGACCACTTTGCGCTGGCGTGGGTTTGGGAGGTCCAGTCGAAGCTGAAAGCTCTTGTGCCTCAAGGCGATGATGATCCGCTGGGGCACCCGGCCACCGGCCAAGGCCTCATCGCGGTTCAGGCGCAGGACAAGGCATTGATCAGCGAATATCTCGCTACCCAGGAAATCGGGAAATCTAGGAAAGGCAAGGCGGTAGAGCTGGATCTAAACGCCCAGATCGCCGGGATGCTCGCTGGCAGTAAGGTGGAACTACACGCCGGCATCGCGCGTGGTGGCGAGGATGTCCTCGCGCTATCCGCAATCGCCTGATCCCCCTCCCCTCAAGCGCCAGGGAATGGCCAGACCGGAACTCACCATACCCGCAGAAAGCCTATAGTCCCGCCTCAGCAATCAGCTTGGCCCCGACCTCACGACCTGCAACCTGCGCCAGGCCACGGTCAACATAGGTTCGGTCACCAGCAACAACCGGCACCACCACCTCACCACCGCGCTTTATCTCGACGTTGATGCGCCAGGTCTCCCGGCCTTCCTCGTCCTTGTCACACTCCATGTAGTTCCAAACCTGAAAGCCTTCGATCTCATCGTAAATATCGTGCTTGGTCATGGTCCAGCCCATTTAGAGGAAGGGGCCATCGTAGCACCACACCGCCCGGGCATGGCCCGGCAAGGACTCCCCGTGATCAACCTGTTCTGGCGCCTGGTCGCCAAGCTGCTTGCGCGCCCGGCGGTTGCCGCCTGGCTCATCGCCCGTGCCCAGCGCACCCCATACCTGCACATCATGTCCGCCGACGGCGCCGAGATGTACATGGGCCGCTGGTGGCTATTCAACCCCTACTCCCGCGAAACGCACAAGCCAGCGCTGTGGTGGTGTCCTTGGTCGTTCCGCATCCACCACATCATGCGGCACGACGAAGACCGGGATCTGCATGACCACCCATGGAACGCCCGCACGATCATCCTGCTCGGCTGGTACACCGAGGAGCGGCTGGATCCTGCAACCTACTTCGACATGCTGACACCCGGGCGCCCCCTGCTTTGGCGGGAGGATCAGGATGATCTCTGCAAGCTTTCGATGAAGAGTCGAAACCCGGGCGACACCGCGCGCCTAAACCACGGCGAGTACCACCGAATCGATGAAGTCTCACCCGGCGGCGTCTACACCCTCTTCATCACCAGCAAGTGGCGTAGTGACTGGGGCTTTCTGGTCAACGGCGTGAAGGTGCCGTGGCGCAAGTACACGGGCATTGATTCGTGAGCGGCTTGTGGATGATCAACATCCGGATGCGGCGAGTTGAGGAAATTGAGCTGCATGCCCGTGCGAACCTGGCGCGGCTGAATGGGCCGAAGTGCTACCAAGGGCCAGGCCGAACGTACATGCTCCACGCAAGCCAGGTTTACATCTCACGCGCATCGGCGCTGGCGGCCTTGAGTCGCAACTTGAAGGCCATCTGGCAAGAACGAAACCTGAAGCAGCAGAAGCTGTTCGCCGAGATTGAATCGATCACCTCTGAGCTGGAGCATGAGCAAAAGTCAGCGCCAGCCGCATAGGAGTACATTCGTACTCCACCCGCAAAACCTGTAACCCCTCCCCCTTCAAAGTCAGCCGCTATAGCGGCAAGGAGCTTGCCCAACAACTCTGGAGATTAACTATTCCCCATAAAATGCGACGCCGGGTGAATATCCGCCGGGAAATTTGCTGTAGTCGTAGTTTCCGTAATAATCAACTGGCACTCGCGGGCCAAAAAAAACGCTTAACGAAGCTTCTCGCTTGGAGCCTGTGATCTCAAAGGCATACGCAATCCTAGCTAAAACCTCGTCAAACTCAGGATAAAGCCCCTTCAGATAATCACCACCACGAATCAAAAAAGGCGAATCCAAAAGATTACTTGGCTTCAGAATTTTGTGGGTTGTGTATCCACCAGAGTCGTATTCGGCCCAGCAAAATCCAAGCTTGATGACTAGCGCGGTTATCTGGCCTGTTCGATGACGAGAAACCAAACCCTCCCTCTTGTCTGCGTCGTGTGGAGCAAGTATCTCCTGAACTAAAACGCCGTCCGTTTCAAGATATTCGGCATATCGGACTTTATTTTCCTCAGAAACATCCATGTATCGAATTCTCGACATTTATTTGATCCCTCTCAATTTTTCTAAAAAGTACCACGCCAATAGGCTAACCCTCTCTTTCATTTACTAGCCCGCCCTTGAATGGCGGACGAGGACTTCGCGTGAATATTTACCGACATACCTTTGCAGTAGTCTGCCCTTCCGACGGCGAAACGATCATGTATCGGCTTGAGTTGCGTTCTCCCGCAATGATCCACGTCGAACACATCCGGGCGGCGACTGCGCTGATCAAAAAAGGCTGGCACGAACAGATCGCCGACCGCCTGGCTGAATCCCTCGGCGGTGACCAAACCATCATCGCCACACACCAGGGCGTCGAGATCGAAACAGTGAGGCTTAGCGGATGATCCATTACCACGGCCTACCCATTACGCCAGAGACAGCCGCAGCCGCCGCGATTGGTGGTGGCCATGCCTTCGTGAGCTTCAGCGATCCCCGGCAACTCGCATTGGCGGCTCAAGTCTGCCAGTCGTTTGCTATCGACAACGGAGCGTTTTCAGCCTGGAAGCAAGGCAAGCCGGTTACCGATTGGCAACCGTTCTACCGCTGGGCAGCTGACGCAAAGCTTATCCCCGCCTGCGACTTCGCCGTGATCCCTGATGTGATCGACGGAGACGAGGCGGCAAATGATGCACTGATCGAGGAATGGCCGCTGCCAAGATGGTTTGGCGCGCCTGTCTGGCACATGCACGAAAGTCTTGAACGGTTGGAGCGCCTGGCAAGCAGTTGGCCAAGGGTGTGCATCGGCAGCTCAGGCGACTACTCGCAGCCAGGCACCGCCGCCTGGTGGGGGCAGATGGGAAAGGCGATGCGGGTTGTTTGTGACGATGACGGCAGGCCGATGTGCAAGCTTCACGGCTTGCGCATGCTCGACCCGGCGATCTTTGGCCACCTGCCTCTATCAAGCGCAGACAGCACGAACATTGGCCGGAACATCGGGATCGATCAAGCCTGGCGCGGAACATACTCGCCGCCCACTAAGGAGGCGCGCGCATCAGTAATGCGCAGCCGCATCGAATCGCACAACTCGCCGCCCCGCTGGACTTACCAAACCCCTGAGCCGACACCGAAACAAGGCGCGCTGCTCTAAACCCAATCCCCCTACATGCCTGCCGGTGAGCGAACTCACGATAACTGGCTGTCGATCCATCGCTCCGCAGCGGCCATTGCGTCACCCAGCGCCGCCGGATAGTCAGGCCATGGGCCCGTCAGCTCGGCGGCAACTTCGCCCAATCCTTCAACGGATGCCGGCTCAATGATTCTCGCAAATGCGGGTACATCATCGTTTGGTCGCCTCCATTCGAACTTGAGAAACAACGTATGCCCCCGATAGGCGTGAACGACTGGAACATCGAGATTGTGTGACACGCGCCCTCCCTGACACATGAGCAAGTTGAACAGTATTTGTAGCTCTTTTTCGCACCCTTCGCCATCGAGGCACTTCGCTATCAACTTCTGCTGCCCAGCGCGGCAAGGACACCCCATGTACGCAACGAAACTTACCCTGCTCATCACGGCCATCGTGCTGTACGTGGCGGGGTCCACCTTCTGGTTTTTCTGGCAGGTGCCGGAGCTGCTCTCCACCGGTACCGACCAGACCCTGATCGCAGCATTCGCCGGCACCGTCGCCTGGATGCTGCTCACCTTCGGTTTCATCATCCACATCATCAAGACAGCGCGGCCTACAACGGGCGGCGGGAGGTAGACATGGAGGCAGAGATCCTGTCGGACGACGAGCTCGCCGACCTGACCGGTTACAAACACCGAGCCCACCAACGAAAGTGGCTCAAAGACCGCAACTGGGTCTACGTCGAAAGCCGTGGTGGTCGCCCCTTGGTGGGCCGCATGTTCGCGCGCATGAAGCTGGGCATGGTCAGCCCAACGATCGTTGACCCAAACCCGCCGCCGGCACGCCCGGCATGGACGCCCGACTATTCCAGAGTGAGCTGATATGCGCCCCCGCAACAAGGAATATCGACACCTTCCACCGCGCATGTATCAGCGCACGAGGAAACGTAAAAACGGCACCACCTGGACCTCCTTCTACTACCGAGACGCGACAGGAAAGGATGTGCCGCTGGGTAAGGACTTGGACAAGGCGCGCCTGAAGTGGGCCGAGCTTGAAGCCAAGGACAAACCCGGCGATCTAACCATGATGAAGGGGATCTTTGACCGGTACGAGCGCGATGTCATACCCAAGAAAGGCGAGCGCACCCAGAAAGACAATCTGGCCGAGTTGAAACAGCTGCGCCCCATGTTCGACGGGGCGCCCATCGACTCGATCACGCCGGCCAATATTGCGGGCTACCGCGATGCGCGCACCGCAAAGGTTCGGGCCAACCGGGAAATCGCCCTGCTCTCCCACGTATTCAATCTGGCGCGGGAGTGGGGCCTTACCGAGCGGGAGAATCCGTGCCAGGGCATCCGAAAAAACAAGGAGACTCCGCGCGACTACTACGCCAACGCGGTGGTCTGGGATGCGGTCTACGGGATGGCAGAGCCAGAACTCAAGGAGGCAATGGACCTGGCGTACCTGACTGGCCAGCGGCCAGCTGACGTAATCTCAATGCGCAGCGATGACATCGAGGGCGATTACTTCATGGTCACGCAAGGTAAGACAAATCTAAAGCTCAGGATTCTGATGCACACGGAGGCTGGGGAAAACAGTTTGGGAAAATTAGTTAGGGAGATAACGGAGAGGAATGCACACCACCCCTCCAAGTACTTGCTGATCAGCAAACATGGCAAGAGGATGACAAAGGGGATGTTGCGCTTGCGGTGGGACAAGGCGCGTGAGAAGGCGCAGCAAAAAGCCATCGATCAGGGAGATCCGATGCTCGCCGCGAAGATTGGCGGGTTTCAATTTCGTGATATCCGGCCAAAGGCGGCATCGGAAATCGTCGACATTGGCGACGCAAGCCTGCTACTGGGGCACAGCAAACAAGAAATTACCAAGCGCGTTTACAGGAGGATTGGCGCTACTGCGAAGCCATCAAAATAGGAAAGTTCTGGAACACTTCCACAATAGTTATGGAACACCTATGAAAAGCCGTCTCCCGCTTCCCGAATGCCAGAAACACAAAAGCCCCGCAATAGCGGGGCTTTCGTATGAATCTTGGCGGGAAACCAGGGATTCGAACCCTGGGAACGCTATTAACGTTCGCCGGTTTTCAAGACCGGTGCATTCAACCACTCTGCCAATTTCCCTTGCGCAACACAGGATTATAATAGCCCATCCTGTCTCAGCGGGCGCCATAATACCCGAATGAAACACACTGTCAAACTCTCTGCATAGCTTGTTACAGAGCGTCTGTTATGATCTTTGCGACTGAACGTTTCAAAACTGGAGGAGTGTCGCCATGCGCGAACAGGATTACGCAGTTAATAGCAACGTGCAGGCTGAGCAGCTAGAGGTTAGCCGCGTCCTGCGCAATACATACGGCTTGCTCGCCCTCACCCTCGCATTTAGCGGCGTGATGGCGTATGTGGCGCAGCAGATGCGTGTCGGCTACCCGAATATCTTCGTGGTATTGATCGGCTTCTACGGCCTGTTTTTCCTCACCAACAAGCTGCGCGACTCGGCCTGGGGCTTGGTGTCGGCGTTTGCCCTGACCGGTTTCATGGGGTTCCTGCTGGGCCCGATCCTGAACCGTTACCTGGGTATGCAGGGCGGCGCGGAAGTGGTCAGCTCGGCATTCGCCATGACGGCCTTGGTGTTTGGTGGCCTGTCGGCCTATGTGCTGATCACCCGTAAGGACATGAGCTTCCTCGGCGGTTTCATCACGGCTGGCTTCTTCGTGTTGCTGGCGGCCGTGCTGGCGAGCATGTTCTTCCAGATCAGCGGCCTGCAATTGGCGATCAGCGCCGGTTTTGTGCTGTTTTCCTCGGTCTGCATTTTGTTCCAGACCAGCGCCATCATCCATGGCGGCGAGCGTAACTACATCATGGCGACCATCAGCCTGTATGTATCGATCTACAACCTGTTTGTCAGCCTGTTGCAGATCTTCGGCATCATGAGCCGCGACGACTGATCCCAGCCTCATCAAAAAGCCCGCTTCGGCGGGCTTTTTGTTGCCTGCGGCTTTATCATTGGCAAAGGTTTGCCTACAGAGTGTTCCATGAAGTTCGCGATTGCGCTTTTTTCCGCCGCCCATGCGCCCTCCTCGCGCCGCGCCCTGCAGTTTGCCCAGGCGGCGTTGGCCGGCGGGCATGAGATTGTGCGGCTGTTTTTCTATCAGGATGGCGTCTATAGCGCTGCCAATTCGGTGGTCACGCCCCAGGATGAGCAGGATATCGCCCAACAATGGCGCGCCTTCGTCAGCGAGCATCAGCTTGACGGCGTGGTCTGCATTGCGGCGGCGCTGCGCCGAGGGGTGTTGAATGCCGAGGAAGCTGCGCGCTACCAGCGCAGTGCGGTGAATCTGGACGCGCCGTGGGCGCTGTCAGGCCTGGGGCAGTTGCACGACGCCATTCAGGACGCCGACCGCCTGATCTGCTTTGGAGGGCCATGAAATGTCCAGATCCTTGTTAGTCATCAGCCGCCAGGCGCCATGGTCCGGGCCCAGTGCGCGGGAAGCACTGGATGTGGTGCTGGCCGGCGGCGCATTCGACTTGCCGATCGGACTGCTGTTTCTCGATGACGGGGTGTTTCAACTGGCAACCGCCCAAGATGCCAAGGCCGTGCAACAAAAGGATGTGACGGCCAACCTGCAGGCCCTCTCGCTGTTTGGCATCGACGACGTGTTCGCATGCAGCCACAGCCTGGCGGAGCGTGGGTTGACCGCCCCTGATAGCGCGCAGCCACTGAGCAGCGAACAGATTTCCCAGATGATTGACCGTTACGATCAGGTGATGACCCTCTGATGTCGACCTTGCATGTGTTGTCCCACTCCCCGTTTACCGACAGCCGCCTCGGCAGTTGCCTACGCCTGTGTGGCGCGCAAGATGCGATCCTGCTGTGCGGCGATGCAATCTATGCCCTGCAACCCGGTAGCGCCCCCTTCCAGGCCCTGCAAGCCAAGGCCCTGGCCATCTTCGTGCTTGCCGAAGATGCCCAGGCCCGCGGCCTGGCGTTGCCGCAGTGGGCCAGGAGTGTCGACTACCCAGGTTTTGTGCAGCTGTCGATCGACCATGACAAGGTCAACACCTGGCTATGAACACCCTGACTGTAGGCCCCCACACCCTTGAGCTGGACAAGGACGGCTACCTGGTTGACCTGAATGCCTGGTCAGTCGAGGTGGCCAATGCCCTGGCGAGCGCCGAAGCGCTGGAACTGACCGACGAACACTGGGAAATCCTTAAGCTGCTCAGGGGTTTTTACCAGGAGTTCCAGTTGTCCCCGGCCACCCGCCCCCTGATCAAGTACACCGCCTTGAAGCTGGGCCCGGAAAAGGGCAACAGCCTGCACCTCAACCGACTGTTCAAAGGCACTCCCGCCAAACTTGCCGCCAAGCTGGCGGGCCTGCCCAGGCCGACGAATTGCTTATGACCGACTTTGCCCCGTTGATCACCGAAACTCCCGCCGAACACCCCTTTGCGCCGTTTGTGCGGATCCTCGGCAAAGGCAAGCGCGGCGCCCGCAGCCTGACGCGTGAAGAAGCCCGGGAAGCCATGGGCATGCTGCTCGACGAGAAAGTCGAGGACTCCCAGCTCGGTGCGTTCCTGATGCTGCTGCGCCACAAGGAAGAAAGCCCGGAGGAGCTCGCCGGCTTCACCGAGGCCCTGCGCGAGCGGCTCAACCCTCCAGCACTGACGGTGGATCTCGACTGGCCCACCTATGCCGGGAAAAAACGCCACCTGCCGTGGTACCTGCTGGCCGCCAAGTGCCTGGCGCAGAACGGCGTGCGGATTTTCATGCACGGCGGCGGTGCCCATACGGCCGGCCGGCTGTACACCGAACAGTTGCTGGGTGAGCTGCAGATTCCACTGTGCCGCAACTGGCAACAGGTCGAGACCGCTCTGGAACAAGGCAACCTGGCATTTATGCCACTGGGCGACTGGGCCCCGCAGTTGCAACGCATGATTGACCTGCGCAATATCCTCGGCCTGCGCTCGCCCATTCACTCCCTGGCCCGCATCCTCAACCCGCTGGGCGCACGCTGCGGCCTGCAAAGCATCTTCCATCCCGGCTACCAGGGGGTACACCGCGATGCCAGTGGCCTGCTGGGTGACAACACCATTGTGATCAAGGGCGATGGCGGCGAGATCGAGATCAATCCCGACACCACCAGCCACTTGTACGGCACCACCGGCGGCGCAAGCTGGGACGAGGAGTGGCCTGCCCTCTCCGCCCAGCGCCACGTCAAGCCCGCCAGTCTCGACCCCGAACATCTAAAGGCCCTATGGCGTGGTGAGGTACAAGACAGCTACCCACAATTAGCGCTGATCGCCACCATGGCCTTGGCCCTGCGCGGCCTGGGGCACCCACGGGAACAGGCCTTCGAACTGGCCCAACAGTATTGGGATGCGCGCAACACATCGAACTAGTCGATAATTAACCCCGACCCTTTGCGCTATTTGTTCGAACCCAGACGATTAGACTGCACTCCAACGCTTACTAGCCAAGGAGTCAGTCATGGGTTTGCTGATTGAAGGACACTGGCATGACCAGTGGTACGAAAGTAGCGCAGATGGCGCCTTCCAACGGGAACAGGCGCAACGCCGGCACTGGGTCACCGCCGATGGCCAACCTGGCCCGAGCGGGGATGGCGGCTTCAAGGCTGAGGCTGGCCGCTACCATCTCTATGTTTCGCTCGCCTGCCCGTGGGCCCACCGCACTCTGATCCTGCGCAAGCTCAAAGGCCTGGAAAGCCTGATTGACGTGTCGGTGGTCAGTTGGTTGATGCTGGAGAATGGCTGGACCTTCGACAAGGCCCACGGCTCCACTGGCGACAAGCTCGACGACTTTGCCTTCATGCACCAGCGCTATACCGCCGACACCGCCGACTACACCGGGCGTGTCACCGTGCCGGTGTTATGGGATAAGAAGCTCAATCGCATCGTCAGCAATGAATCGGCAGAGATCATCCGCATGTTCAACAGCGCGTTCAACGGGCTGACCGGCAACACCCTGGACTTCTACCCCGAACCGCTGCGCCCGACCATCGACGCGTTGAACGAGCGGATCTATCCCGCCGTGAACAATGGCGTGTATCGCGCAGGCTTCGCCACCTCGCAGCAGGCGTATGAAAGCGCATTTGATGAGGTGTTTGCCGAGTTGGATCAGTTGGAACAACACCTGGGCCAGCAGCGCTACCTGGCCGGTGAATACCTGACAGAGGCCGATGTGCGGCTGTTTACCACGCTGATTCGGTTTGACGCGGTGTATTACAGCCACTTCAAATGCAACCTACGGCGGATAGCAGATTATCCGAATCTGTCGAATTGGTTGCGAGAGCTGTATCAATGGCCGGGGGTGGCCGAGACCGTGGATTTTGCGCATATCAAGGGGCATTACTATGCCAGCCACCGGACGATCAATCCGACAGGGATTGTGCCGAAGGGGCCATTGCAGGCGTTTGATAGCAAACATGATCGAGAAGGATTAAGCGGTAAAGAGATCTGGCGCTGATGCGCCAGCCTCATCGCGGGCAAGCCCGGCTCCCACAGTGGGTCTGTGTGCAGCCGGGCGAACAGGTTATACCTGGGACTGGGCGCCTTCAAACCACTTCAATTTCTCACGCAACACCACCACTTCGCCTACGATCACCAGGGTCGGCGCATGCACTTCATGCTCCGCCACCAGGCGCGGCAAGTCGGCCAGGGTGCCGGTAAACACACGCTGGTTGGACGTGGTGCCTTGCTGGATCAGCGCAGCCGGGGTGTCCGCCGAACGACCATGGCGAATCAGTTGCTCGCAGATGACCGGCAAGCCCACCAACCCCATATAGAACACCAGGGTCTGCGACGGCCCCACCAGGTCATTCCAGGGCAAATCCGAGGTGCCATCTTTCAGGTGGCCGGTGATGAAGCGTACCGATTGCGCATAGTCGCGATGGGTCAAAGGGATGCCAGCGTAAGCCGCGCAACCACTGGCCGCGGTGATGCCCGGCACCACCTGGAACGGGATGCCATGGGCCGCCAGCTCTTCGATCTCTTCGCCGCCGCGCCCAAAAATAAACGGGTCGCCGCCCTTGAGGCGCAGCACACGCTTACCTTGCTTGGCCAGGTTCACCAGTTGCTGGTTGATCTGCTCTTGCGGCACCGCGTGATCGGCGCGGCGCTTGCCGACATAGACCCGCTCGGCATCCCGTCGGCACAGCTCAAGAATCGCGGGGGCCACCAGGCGGTCATACAGCACCACATCGGCTTGCTGCATCAAACGCAGCGCGCGAAAGGTCAGGAGGTCCGGATCACCGGGGCCTGCGCCCACCAGATACACCTCACCTGGCGCATGGGGCGGCTTGCCGTTGACTTTTTCCACCAGCAACCGCTCGGCTTCATCACCTTGCCCCGCCAGTTGCCGATCGGCAATCGGGCCCTGGAAAACCTCTTCCCAAAAAGCCCGGCGTTGCTGAACATTGGGATACAAGCCCTTGACCTGGGCGCGAAAGCGCGCGGCCAGCCCGGCCAATTGACCATAGGTAGACGGAATCCAGGTTTCCAGCTTGGCGCGGATCAAACGCGCCAGCACCGGCGCGTCGCCGCCACTGGACACCGCAATCACCAAGGGCGAGCGGTCGACAATCGCCGGGAAGATCACGCTGCACAAGGCTGGCGCGTCCACCACATTGACCGGCACACACCGCCGCCGGGCATCGCTGGACACTTGCGCGTTCAGCGGCTCGTCGTCGGTTGCAGCGATGATCAGGGTGCAGCCATCAAGGTCCGCCTCCTGATAACCGCGCACAATCAGTTCACCGCCACTGCCCTGCACCAGTTCACGCAACTGATCTTCAATCAGGGGAGCAACCACCCGCAATACCGCGCCGGCATCGGCCAGCAGCCGGGACTTGCGCAAGGCAATCTCCCCACCACCGACGACCAACACACGGCTGCCGCGCAGGTTATGAAACAGTGGCAGAAATTCCATTTAGCCGATGACCTCAACGCCCGCCATGTACGGCTTGAGCACTTCAGGTACACGGATCGAACCGTCGGCCTGCTGGTAGTTCTCCAGAACGGCAACCAGGGTGCGACCTACCGCCAAGCCCGAACCGTTAAGGGTGTGGACCAGCTCCGGCTTGCCGGTTTCCGGGTTACGGAAACGCGCCTGCATGCGTCGGGCCTGGAAATCACCGCAGTTGGAGCACGAAGAAATCTCGCGGTATTTATCCTGGCTCGGCACCCACACTTCCAGGTCGTAGGTCTTCACCGCGCTGAAACCCATGTCGCCAGTGCACAGCGCCAATACGCGATACGGCAGCTCCAGCAGTTGCAGGACGCGCTCGGCGTTGGCAGTCAGGCCTTCCAGGGCTTCCATGGAGGTCGACGGCTCGACCACCTGTACCATCTCGACCTTGTCGAACTGGTGCTGGCGGATCATGCCGCGGGTGTCACGCCCCGAGGCACCGGCTTCACTGCGAAAGCACGGGCTGTGGGCCACGAACTTGATCGGCAGCTGTTTGGCGTCGAGGATCTCGCCGGCCACGATATTGGTCAGCGACACTTCGGCGGTCGGAATCAGGTACAGATCGGCTTCGCCATCGCGGCTGATCTTGAACAGGTCTTCCTCGAACTTCGGCAGCTGGCTGGTGCCCATCAGCGCCGGCGCCTGAACCAGGTAAGGGGTATAAGCCTCTTCGTACCCGTGTTCGCCGGTGTGCAGGTTGAGCATGAACTGCGCCAGGGCCCGGTGCATGCGCGCAATCGGACCGCGCAGCAGAGCAAAGCGCGCACCGGACATCTTGGCGGCGGTTTCGAAATCCAGGCCGCCGGTCAATTCGCCCAGGGCGACGTGGTCCTTGATCTCGAAATCAAAGGCTTTTGGCGTACCCCAGCGGCGCACTTCGACGTTGCCGTCTTCATCTTCGCCGACCGGTACCGACTCATGCGGCAGGTTGGGAATGCCCAGCAGGATGGAATCCAACTCGGACTGAATCTTGTCCAACTCGACCTTACCGTCAGACAGCTCGCTGCCCATACGCTCGACGTCCGCCATCAACGGCGCGATGTCTTCGCCACGCTGCTTGGCCTGACCGATGGATTTGGAGCGCGCATTGCGTTCAGCCTGCAGTGCTTCGGTGCGGGTCTGGACGGTCTTGCGCTGTTCTTCCAGCGCTTCGATGCGCGCAACATCCAAGGCAAAGCCACGGGATGCCAGGCGGTCCGCTACGTCCTGAAGGTTGCTACGTAACAGTTTGGAATCGAGCATGTCGGTCTCTCGTTTATCAAAGTTTGGTCAAGGACAGGCCGGCCCAGGTGGCGAGCAGCCCGCCGAATACACTGATGGCCGCATAGCCTATCGCCAGCGGCACTTGCCCACTTTCCAGCAGGCGCACGGTATCCAGTGAAAAGGATGAAAAGGTGGTGAGGCCGCCAAGGAAGCCCACCATCAACCCGGCGCGCACCTCAACAGGCACCTCCGGGCGTAACAGAAACAGGCCGTACAACACGCCGATCAACAGGCAGCCCACGATATTAACGGCCAGCGTCGCGGTATAGAAGTGTTTCGGCCAATTGGCGTTAATCCAATTACCGGTGGCAAAGCGCAATAAGGTACCGGCCACACCGCCAACAGAGACTGCGACCACCAAGGGAATCATGATTTTCTCCGTTGTTTGGGGCTCAGGCGATCAAGTTGCGCCAGGTGGTTGAGCTTTTCCCCGATCTTCAACTCCAGGCCACGGGGCACCGGCTGGTAGAACGGTTGCGGGGCAAGCTCGTCGGGAAAGTAGTCTTCACCGGCGGCATAGGCATCCGGTTCATCGTGGGCGTAGCGGTACTCATCGCCATAACCCAATTGTTTCATCAGCTTGGTCGGTGCATTACGCAGGTGCAAAGGGACTTCCAGCGAGCCGTGCTCGGCCGCGGCGCGCAATGCCGATTTGAAGCCCATATACACCGCATTGCTTTTCGGCGCGCAGGCCAGGTAGGTGATGGCTTGCGCCACCGCCAACTCACCTTCCGGGCTGCCCAGGCGCTCCTGGACTTCCCAGGCCGCCAGGCACAGGCTCAGGGCCCGTGGGTCGGCGTTGCCGATGTCCTCGCTGGCCATGCGCACCACGCGCCGGGCCAGGTACAGCGGGTCGCAGCCGCCGTCGATCATGCGGGCGAACCAGTACAGCGCGCCGTCCGGGTTAGAGCCGCGCACGGATTTGTGCAACGCGGAAATCTGATCGTAAAAGGCTTCGCCGCCCTTGTCGAAACGCCGCCGGGTATCGCCCAACAGGCTTTGCAGCAGGTCGACGCCAATCTCACTATTGTCTTCGGCAAGGTCGGAGGCGTTTTCCAGCAGGTTGAGAAACCGCCGGCCATCGCCGTCTGCCGCCGCCAACAGGATCTTGAAACCCTCGTCACCCAGACTCAGGTGGCGCTTGCCCAGCCCCTTGTCCTCGCTCAGCGCCCGCTGCAACAGCTTCTGCATCGCTGCTTCATCGAGACTTTTGAGCACATACACCCGCGCTCGCGAGAGCAAAGCGTTGTTCAGCTCAAACGAGGGGTTTTCCGTGGTCGCACCGATAAAAATCAGCGTGCCGTCTTCCACGTAAGGCAGGAACGCATCCTGCTGCGACTTGTTGAAGCGATGCACTTCGTCGACAAACAGGATAGTGCGCCGGCCATATTGCCCGGCCTGTTGCTTGGCGACTTCCACCGCCTGGCGGATTTCCTTGACCCCGGCCAATACCGCCGAGACCGTTTCAAAGTGTGCATCGGAGACCTTCGCCAGCAGCCGCGCCAGGGTGGTCTTGCCCACGCCCGGCGGCCCCCAGAAGATCATCGAGTGCAGGGCACCCTGCTCCAGAGCTTCGCGCAGCGGCTTGCCACGAGCCAGCAAGTGCTCCTGCCCGACATACTCATCCAGGTTGGTCGAGCGCAGGCGCGCGGCCAATGGCTGGGCAATCGGGTCACTGCGAAACAGGTCCATGGGCGGCTTTTTACTCCTGGATCACATCGGCACCCTTGGGGATGTCGAACTTGAACGTCTTGGCCGGGACCGACTCATTGGCCTTGACCCCGGTGAACAGGATATTGGTGCGCTGGCCGACACTGTCGATCAGTTGCATATCGTTGATCACCCCATTGCGGAACGACAGGCGCAGGCTGTCGAACAGCGTGTCCTTGGACTTGGGCTTGAGGGTGAAGTCGATCACGTTGCTTTGTTGCTTGGAGGTAATCTCGAAGCTCTCGCTGATCTGCGACACATCACCCGACAGCAGCAAGGCCGGGGTCTGGCTCAGGCGTGGGTCGAGGGTCTTGATGGTCGCCTGCTCCAGGTCCGGGTCCCACAGCGTGACTTTCTTGCCATCGGAGACAATGGTCTGCTCATTGGGCGCGTCGGTTTTCCAGAAGAACAAGCCAGGACGCTGCACGGCCATTTCACCGGCCGTTTCCTGCAACTGCGTACCGCCACCGTCCAGGGTCAACTGGGAGAAGCGCGCGGTCAGGGTCTTGGATTTGTCCAGCAAGTTGGTCAGGCTCGCGACGGATGCCTGGTCGGCGTGGGCCGAAAACGCGGTCAGGGCCAATGCCGGCAACAACAGCATGCGGATAAGACGCATGGGAGTCCTCATAGAATGATGTGAAAGGCGCGCCGCGTGCTGCCACGCGGCGCGAGGTCAGTCGCGCATCGGCCCTGGCGCGATGACTTCGCGCGAGCCGTTGGTGTTCATGGCCGTAACGACGCCGGCCATTTCCATGGACTCGATCATACGCGCGGCGCGGTTGTAGCCGATCTTCAGTTTACGTTGCACCGCCGAGATCGAGGCGCGACGGCTTTCCAGCACGAATGCCACCGCTTCGTCGTACAGCGCGTCAGTCTCGGCATCATCGTCGCCGCCACCGCTGCCACCGTCGAAACCGCTGCCGGCTTCTTCGACACCCGCCAGGATATCGTCGTTGTATTCCGGCGCACCCCGCAGTTTCCACGCCTCGACCACGCGGTGCACCTCGTCATCGGACACAAATGCACCGTGAACGCGGATCGGCAGGCTGGTGCCGGGCGGCATGTAGAGCATGTCACCATGGCCCAGCAGTTGCTCGGCACCGCCCTGGTCGATGATGGTCCGTGAGTCGATCTTGCTCGACACCTGGAACGCCATGCGGGTCGGGATGTTGGCCTTGATCAGGCCGGTGATCACATCCACCGACGGCCGCTGGGTCGCGAGGATCAAGTGGATCCCGGCCGCACGGGCCTTCTGCGCGATACGCGCGATCAGTTCTTCAACCTTCTTGCCGACGATCATCATCATGTCGGCAAATTCGTCGACCACCACCACGATGGTCGGCAACTTGGTCAGCAGCGGCGCTTCATCGTGAATGCTTTCGCGCTTGTACAGCGGGTCGGTCAGCGGCGTGCCGGCGTCCTGGGCTTCCTTGACCTTGGCGTTGAAGCCGGACAGGTTACGCACGCCCATCTTCGCCATCAGTTTGTAGCGCCGCTCCATCTCGGCCACGCTCCAGCGCAGGGCGTTGGCGGCGTCCTTCATGTCGGTCACCACCGGGCACAGCAGGTGCGGGATGCCTTCGTAGATCGACAGTTCGAGCATCTTCGGGTCGATCATGATCAGCTTGGCGTCTTCCGGGCCAGACTTGAACAGGATCGACAGGATCATCGCGTTCACACCCACCGACTTACCGGAACCGGTGGTACCGGCAACCAGCAGGTGGGGCATTTTCGCCAGGTCAGTGATCACCGGCTTGCCGCCGATGTCGTGCCCCAGGGCCAGGGTGACCGGCGACTTGAAGTTGTCGTATTCCGGGGTCGACAGCACTTCGGAGAAGCGCACGATCTGCCGGTCTTCGTTGGGAATCTCGATACCCACGGTGGTTTTGCCGGGGATCACTTCCACCACCCGCACGCTGGTAACCGCAAGGGAGCGCGCCAGGTCTTTGGCCAGGTTGGCGATACGGCTGACCTTGACCCCTGCGGCCGGCTGGATTTCGTAACGGGTAATCACCGGGCCGGGGTGGATCGAATCCACCGACACTTCGACGCCAAACTCCTTGAGTTTGATTTCCAGCAGATGGCCGACGGCCGCCAGGGATTCCGGGGAATAGTTGAGTTGCTTCTTTTCCGCCGGATCGAGGATCGAGATCGGCGGCAAAGTGCCCTCGACGGCGCTGTCGATAAACAGCGGCGCCTGCTTTTCCTTTTGCACGCGATGGCTTGGCTCGGGCGCCTTGACCGGCGCCGGGGCGATAACCGGCGGCACTTGCTTCTCGCGGTCGGACATGTGCTTGGTCAGGGCCTGCTCGCGCTCGATCAGGCGCTCCTTGACCTTGGCCTGCTCACGGCGATCCGGCGTACTCGGGGCCACCACTTCGTTGACCCGGGTGTCGACTTCACGCAATTGCGCGACCATGCGCTTGCGGTCCACACGGGCGGCCCACCAGCGGTTGGCGGCACCCTGGAACAACTCGAACAGATCGAGGGTGATCTTGCCGGTCACGTCCATGACCTTGAACCACGACAAGTCGGTAAATACCGTCAGACCAAACAGGAACAGGGCAATGAACGTCAGCGTGCTGCCCTGGATATTCAGGGTCCTGCGGGCCAGGTCACCCAGGCTTTCGCCCAAGGCACCGCCCGCGCCAGCCGGCAGGCCGGTCGGTGCATGAAAGTGAATATGCGCCAGGGCCGCGCCCGACAGCACCAGGAACACCAGGCCGATCAGGCGCCAGGAGAACAGCCAGCCGCTCCACTGCCACGGCTCATGGCGCTGGCGGAAGATCTGCCAGGTCTTGATCGCCAGCAACAACGGGAAGATATAGGCGAAATAGCCCAGGATCATGAACAGGATATCGGCGCTGTAGGAGCCCACAGGCCCGCCGAAGTTCTGCACATCGTCGATCTTGCTGTTATGGCTCCAGCCCGGATCGTCCTTGCCATAGGTCAGCAAGGCCATCATCAGGAACAGGCATAAAGCACCGATGGCAATCAGCGCGCCTTCCTTGAGCCGATAGTGCAGGTGCTGGCGCCAGGCCGGTACTACTGCTGTTTTGGGTGCTGCGGCGGATTTCTTCAAAACGGGTCTTTTCCTGCGCCTTAAGCGCGTCCAACAGTTGAATGACTATAAAAATACTGCCCAATCCGGACAGGTGAAAAGTGAATGAGCGTCGTCAAGCGTCCTTTAACACTCCGAGATTGAATCATGCACCGACGTTAACGCCAGCCCACAAGGACATAGTGCCGCCATTGTACGGGTTTGTGTGCCCGTTGCCACGCTGCCGGCTTCGCTCATGGAGCATCGCCCGGCGCATTGCCCATGGGTTTCAATTTGAGCATGCATTGTCTTTACTGACAAAGGCTTATGAGCTGTTTTTATCAGACTGGACAAGCTTTACCCAGCATTCCCGCTCAACGGATGGCGACATGACGCGATTACGACCGCATCACTGCTATAGAGTTGCAGAAACACCCGCTCATGCATCAGGGTACGGATTACATGATCGGGCTGGCCGAGTGGCGCCGGCTCGACAATAATCACTGCTTAACGCGGCGGGCCCCGGCCTGTCACCGCCCTCCCCTTCTGTAAGCCTGAATACCATGCTCACCTGGTTGCAACGCAACACCTTGACGTTTCCACCGCTGGCCAAAGCCATGCGTGAACCCAACGGCCTGCTGGCTGCCGGTGGCGACCTGTCCGCCGACCGCCTGGTCCAGGCCTATCGCCACGGCTGCTTCCCCTGGTTCTCCGAAGGCCAGCCCATCCTGTGGTGGTCGCCAGACCCACGCACGGTGCTGTTCCCCGCCGAACTGCACGTGTCCCGCAGCCTCGCCAAGCTGCTGCGCCAGCAACGCTACGAGGTCACCTTCGACCAGGACTTCGCCGCTGTCATACAGGCCTGTGCTGCGCCACGCAGCTATGCAGACGGCACCTGGATCACCGAAGCCATGCAGAACGCCTATCTGCAACTGCACCAACGGGGCTACGCCCATTCCGTTGAAGTCTGGGACCAGGGCGAACTGGTCGGCGGCCTGTATGGCCTGGCCATGGGCCAGTTGTTTTTTGGCGAGTCGATGTTCAGTCGCGCAGACAATGCCTCGAAATATGGCTTTGCCACGCTCGTCAGGCAATTGCAGGCCTGGAGTTTTGTGCTGATCGACTGCCAGATGCCCACCGATCACCTGCACAGCCTCGGCGCCCGCGCCATTCCCCGCAGCGACTTTGCCGGTTACCTGCGCGACCATCTTGATCAAGCCAGCAGTGGGCCGTGGGTTTCTTAGGCGACATGCGCGCACCTGGCTTACACTTATTTCAAAGCTTATCCGAGGGTTGATCATGACCGAGTTGGCGCGCTTGAAGTTTTATGCCACTCAACCCCACTCTTGCAGCTACCTGCCCGAAGAACAGGCCACTACGCTGTTCCTCGACCCCAGCCAGCCGATGGACGTGCATGTGTATGCCGACCTGTCAGAGATGGGCTTTCGGCGCAGTGGCGACCACCTGTACCGGCCGCACTGCCAGAACTGCAACGCCTGTGTGCCGGCGCGTATCCCCGTGGCGCAATTTTTAGCCGATCGCAATCAAAAACGCATCCTCAAGCGCAATGCCGACCTGATCGTGACCCCCGCCAAGCCCGGCTTCAGCGAAGAGTACTTCGACCTGTACCAGCGCTATATCGAACAACGCCACGCCGACGGCGACATGTTCCCACCGAGTCGTGACCAGTTTTCCACGTTCCTAGTGCGCGACCTGCCGTTCTCGCGTTTTTACGAATTCCGCCTTGAGGGAAGGCTGCTGGCGGTCGCGGTCACCGACCTGCTGCCCAATGGCTTATCGGCGGTCTACACCTTTTACGAACCCGCCGAAGAGCGCCGCAGCCTCGGGCGCTTTGCGATTTTGTGGCAAATCAGTGAAGCCTCCCGGCAAAACCTGGACGCGGTGTACCTCGGATACTGGATAAAAAACTGCAAAAAGATGAATTACAAGACCCAATATCGGCCCATTGAGCTGCTAATTAATCAAAGATGGGTCACGCTTAACTAGAACCCCTTGGCTTAAACACCCTTTTTCGGGCACAATGCACGCCGCTTTTGCCTGGCGCAGTTGCACCGGGCCATTCACTGGATACCGAGGGCTTTACTGCATGTCGAAAGAAGACAGCTTCGAAATGGAAGGCACTGTCGTCGACACCCTGCCCAACACCATGTTTCGTGTGGAGTTGGAAAATGGGCACGTCGTAACCGCGCATATCTCCGGCAAGATGCGCAAGAACTACATTCGTATTCTTACCGGTGACAAAGTGCGCGTCGAGCTGACGCCCTATGACTTGAGCAAAGGGCGCATCACTTACCGCGCTCGCTAAACAAGTCAATACAAGACGCCCGGTTATGCCGGGCGTTTTTGTGCGCGCTATAAAATTAATGCGGGAACGGGCTTGCTCGCGATAGCTGTGTGTCAGGCAATACATCTGGCACCGATACACCGCTATCGCGGGCAAGCCCGCTCCCACATTTTGATTGCAGCGCTTGAGAAATAGCAAAAAGGCGCCGAAGCGCCTTTTTGTTGTGTTGCGATCAGGCCATTTCAGCAGTGGTCTCGAAGTCGAAGGTCAGCTCGCCATCCTTCAAGTCGATATGCACCACGCCACCATGGTCGGAGAGCTCGCCGAACAGGATCTCTTCGGCCAATGGCCGCTTGATCTTGTCCTGGATCAGACGCGCCATTGGGCGGGCGCCCATTGCCGCGTCGTAGCCGCCCTCGGCGATCCAGCTGCGTGCCGCTTCCGTCACCTCCAGCTGCACGCGCTTGTCTTCCAACTGCGCCTGAAGCTCGGTAAGGAACTTGTCCACCACGCTCTTGATCACCTCATGGCTGAGGCGACCAAACTGGATAATGGTGTCCAGGCGGTTGCGGAATTCCGGCGTGAAGCTCTTCTTGATCACTTCCATGGCGTCGGAAGAGTGATCCTGATGAGTAAAGCCAATGGAAGCCCGCGCGGCCGTCTCGGCACCGGCGTTGGTGGTCATGATCACGATCACGTTGCGGAAGTCCGCCTTGCGCCCGTTGTTGTCGGTCAGGGTCCCGTGGTCCATGACCTGCAGCAGCAGGTTGAAGACTTCCGGGTGGGCCTTTTCGATTTCATCGAGCAGCAGTACGCAGTGCGGCTGCTTGGTAATCGCCTCGGTCAACAGACCGCCCTGATCGAAGCCGACATAGCCCGGAGGCGCACCGATCAGGCGCGACACGGTGTGCCGCTCCATGTATTCGGACATGTCGAACCGCACCAGCTCAATGCCCATAGCCTTGGCCAACTGCCGCGCCGCTTCGGTCTTGCCGACGCCGGTAGGCCCGGCAAACAGGAACGATCCCACCGGTTTGTCCGGCGACTTGAGGCCAGCCCGGGACAGCTTGATCGCCGTCGACAGCGAGTCAATCGCTGCATCCTGGCCAAACACTGTCAACTTGAGGTCGCGCTCCAGGTTACGCAGCAGCTCTTTGTCGGAGCTGGTGACGTGTTTTGGCGGAATTCGCGCGATTTTCGCCACGATATCCTCGACCTGCGGCACTTCGATGCGCTTCACACGCTTCTCTACCGGCTGCAGGCGCTGGTAGGCCCCGGCTTCGTCGATCACGTCGATGGCCTTGTCGGGCATATGCCGGTCGTTGATGTAGCGCGAGGCCAGCTCGGCGGCCGCACGCAGCGCCTCATCACTGTACTCGATGCCGTGGTGCGCTTCGAAACGCCCTTTCAGGCCCCGCAGGATGCCAATAGTGTCTTCGACCGAAGGCTCGGACACGTCGACTTTCTGGAAGCGACGCGCCAGTGCACGGTCTTTTTCGAAGATCCCGCGAAACTCCTGGAACGTGGTCGAGCCGATGCAACGGATATCACCCGAAGACAGCAGCGGCTTGAGCAGGTTGGACGCATCCATCACCCCACCGGAAGCCGCACCGGCGCCAATAATGGTGTGGATTTCATCAATGAACAGGATCGCCTGCGGACGCTTTTTCAGCTCGCCAAGCAACGCCTTGAAACGCTTTTCAAAGTCGCCACGGTACTTGGTCCCGGCGAGCAGCGCGCCCAGGTCCAGGGAGTAGACAACGCTGTTGGCCAGCAAGTCAGGCACCTGATTATCAACAATGCGCTTGGCCAGGCCTTCGGCAATCGCGGTCTTGCCCACGCCCGCCTCGCCCACCAGCAAAGGGTTGTTCTTGCGACGACGCGCGAGGATCTGCGCAACACGCTCAACTTCCATCTCACGCCCCACCAGCGGATCAATCCGCCCCTGGCGCGCCAGTTCGTTGAGATTGCTGGCGTAGGCATCCAGCGGGTTGCTTGAAGAAGAAGACTCACCGCCCTCGTCGTCCTGCATATCCTGCTCACCCTCGGAATGATCGCCATGCCCTGGCACTTTCGAGATGCCGTGGGCGATGTAGTTGACGACATCAATGCGCGCCACGCTCTGCTGCTTGAGCAGGAACACGGCCTGGCTTTCCTGTTCGCTGAAGATGGCAACCAAGACATTGGCGCCCGTCACTTCGCGTTTGCCGGAGCTCTGCACATGGAAGACAGCACGCTGCAACACCCGCTGGAAGCCCAGGGTTGGCTGGGTCTCACGGTCCTCGTCATGCACGGGGATCAGTGGCGTGGTGGAGTCGATGAACTCCTGCAGGTCATGCTTGAGTTTGTCGAGGTTGGCGCCGCACGCACGCAGAACGGTGGCGGCAGCTTCGTTATCCAAAAGTGCCAGCAGCAGGTGTTCGACGGTCATGAATTCATGACGCTTCGAACGGGCCTCCTTGAAGGCAAGATTGAGGGTGACTTCGAGCTCGCGGTTTAACATAGCTTCACCTCATACCCAAGTGGTCGGAGTTAACCGTCCTTCTCGATTTCACAGAGTAGCGGATGCTGGCTTTCCCTGGCGTACTGGTTGACCTGCATGGCCTTGGTCTCGGCGATGTCGCGGGTAAACACTCCACATACTGCCCGTCCTTCTGTGTGAACGGCCAGCATTACCTTGGTCGCCAACTCGCGGTTCAGATTAAAAAACACCTCGAGTACTTCGACGACGAAATCCATCGGCGTGTAGTCATCATTGAACAAAACCACCTTGTACATCGGCGGCGCCTGTAAAGCAGGCTTGGCCTCTTGAACAGCGATGCCTGCAGAACCGTCATCGTCTTCTAGATGATCCGGGCGATCCTGATTGAATGTTAGTCGAATCTGGCTGAATGCATGCATGAAAGAAAGGTTCGTCTGTTGTGCATTTACAGTGATGGGGGCGACCTGTCAGAAATTCAACTCCGACCGACTGGTCACCTTGACTATCGGCAAAACGGTGTTACAACCAATAGAACCCACAGTGGGTAAAAAAGGTCCGCGCAGTCAACCTTATTTATTCGGGTTAGGACGGATAAACTGGATGATACTCCAGTGATGGAGTCTGGTGCAGAGGGATATGGGTATGTCTGGCGTCAAGATCAGTGGCAAGGTCAAATGGTTCAACAATGCCAAGGGCTACGGCTTCATTAACGAAGACGGCAAAGAGGATGATCTTTTTGCGCATTACTCGGCGATCACGATGGACGGATACAAGACCCTTAAAGCAGGTCAATTAGTGTCCTTTGAAATCGTCCAGGGACCCAAGGGCCTGCATGCTGTCGCCATCTGCGCAGCCGAGCCTGGAAAAACCAACGAAGACAGGCACGACAAGGCAGATAAATCCGCTCATTCGAAAAAGAAACAAACGGCCTGATCCGCCACCGAGCAGATACCACGCATAAAAAAACGGCCATCCCGAGCAATCAGGATGGCCGTTTTTCATAGCCTTCGACTTACATATGCGAAATCAACGCATCGCCGAAGCCCGACGACGACACCAGCTTGGCGCCGTCCATCAGGCGCTCGAAGTCATAGGTCACGGTCTTGGCCGAAATCGCCCCGTTGGTGCCCTTGATGATCAAGTCGGCCGCCTCGGTCCAGCCCATATGGCGCAGCATCATTTCCGCCGACAGAATCAGCGAACCCGGGTTGACCTGGTCCTTGCCCGCGTATTTAGGCGCAGTACCGTGGGTGGCTTCAAACATCGCCACGGTGTCGGACAGGTTGGCGCCCGGTGCAATACCGATACCGCCCACTTCTGCCGCCAGGGCATCGGAGAGGTAGTCACCATTGAGGTTCAGGGTGGCGATCACGTCATATTCGGCCGGGCGCAGCAGGATCTGCTGGAGCATGGCGTCGGCAATCGCATCCTTGACCACCACATTGCGGCCGGTGCGCGGGTTCTTGAACTGCATCCACGGCCCGCCATCGAGCAGGGTCGCGCCGAACTCTTCGGCCGCCACTTCGTAGGCCCACTCCTTGAAGGCACCTTCGGTGAACTTCATGATGTTGCCTTTGTGCACGATGGTCAGCGATTCACGGTCGTTATCCACTACATATTGCAGGGCCTTGCGCGCCAGGCGCTTGGTGCCCTCTTTGGAAACCGGCTTGATGCCAATCCCGCAATCCTGGTCGAAACGGATCTTGGTGACACCCATTTCCTCTTTGAGGAACTTGATGACCTTGGTTGCTTCGGGCGAACCGGCCTTCCACTCGATACCGGCGTAAATATCTTCGGAGTTCTCACGGAAGATAGTCATGTCCACATCGCCTGGCTTCTTGACCGGGCTTGGCACACCTTCGAACCAACGCACCGGACGCAGACAGACATACAGGTCCAGCTGCTGGCGCAGGGCAACGTTCAGCGAGCGGATACCGCCACCGACCGGCGTGGTCAGCGGACCCTTGATGGAAACCACGTAGTCCTTGACCGCATCCAGGGTTTCCTGGGGCAGCCAGGTGTCCTGGTCGTAAACTTGAGTCGCCTTCTCGCCGGCATACACCTCCATCCAGGAGATTTTGCGCTTGCCGCCGTAAGCCTTGTTAACAGCTGCATCGACCACCTTGATCATCACCGGGCTGATGTCGACGCCAATACCGTCACCTTCGATGAAGGGAATGATCGGGTTGTCAGGAACATTGAGAGAATGGTCTGCGTTGACGGTGATTTTGTCGCCGACTGCCGGAACCTGAATCTTCTTGTATCCCATGCTGAACTCCGTTTGTGGATTGAACATCTGGCTGTGCCCGAGCCTACTCCAGTTGAATGTGGACTGGAACCTTGCACCCCGTACATTTGCTGCGAAAACGGTAGATTTAGTCGCCTACAACCTTGAAACAAAAGGGAAAAATGCCAAACTTGAGCACTGCGTGCGACTTTAGGCGCAATCCGGTCCATGCGACCTTTAGACCAATGGACGATCCACCTTTTGTATGAAGGCTCGGCGTAAGCATAGCGACCTATGTATAATGCCGCCGCTGACCAAAGAGTCACGACGGCCGACCGCTCTATATCGAGCACCTGCGCCTGAAAAAGCCGGGCTGCCACCGTAGCCCACCCGCTTGACGCTCGACTGATGCAACCCAACATCACCGCGAAGAAACATCGACATTCGGCTCATGGATGACTTTGAACGAACGCGCTTTACCCGGCGCATCTCGAGTTTCCGCGCACGCTTTTAGCAAAGAAGAGAGTTAATCCGAATATGCCCACCCGCTCGAAGATCATCTATACCTTCACCGACGAAGCCCCAGCCCTCGCCACCTATTCACTGCTGCCTATCGTAGAGGCCTTCACCGCTTCCGCTGATATTGAAGTGGAAACCCGCGATATCTCCCTCGCAGGGCGCATCCTCGCAAGCTTCCCCGAGCAACTGGGCACCAAGGCCGTTGCGGACCACCTCGCCGAACTGGGCGCCCTGGCCGTGACCCCCGAAGCCAATATCATCAAGCTGCCTAACATCAGTGCCTCGACCCCGCAGCTGCAAGCCGCGATCAAGGAACTGCAGGCCCAGGGCTACGCCCTGCCGGACTACCCGGAAACCGTAACCACCGACGCGGAAAAAGAAACCCGTGCACGTTACGACAAGGTCAAGGGCAGCGCCGTAAACCCGGTCCTGCGCGAAGGCAACTCCGACCGCCGCGCCCCACTGTCGGTCAAGAACTATGCGCGCAAGCACCCGCACAAAATGGGTGCCTGGGCTGCTGACTCCAAGTCCCACGTCGCTCACATGAGCAACGGCGACTTCTACGGCAGCGAAAAAGCCGTACAGATCGAAGCCGCCGATGCGGTCAAGATCGAACTGATCGGCAAGGATGGCAGCACCACCGTCCTGAAAGAAAAGACCACCGCACTGGCCGGCGAGATCCTCGACAGCGCCGTGCTGAGCAAGAACGCCCTGCGCAGCTTCATCGCCGCCGAAATCGAAGACGCCAAGAAACAAGGCGTACTGCTGTCGGTTCACCTGAAAGCCACCATGATGAAGGTCTCCGACCCGATCATGTTCGGCCAGATCGTTGCCGAGTTCTATAAAGACGCCCTGGCCAAGCACGCTACCGTGCTGGAACAGATCGGCTTCAACCTGAACAACGGCATCGGCGACCTGTACGCTCGCATCAAGGCCCTGCCGGCCGACCAGCAAGCGCAGATCGAAGCCGACATCCAGGCGGTCTACGCCGCTCGCCCTTCCCTGGCGATGGTCAACTCCGACAAAGGCATCACCAACCTGCACGTGCCGAGCGACGTGATCGTCGACGCCTCGATGCCAGCCATGATCCGTGACTCCGGCAAAATGTGGGGCACCGACGGCCAGCTGCACGACACCAAGGCCGTGATCCCGGATCGCTGCTACGCCACCATCTACCAGGCGGTCATCGAAGACTGCAAGGCTAATGGCGCCTTCGACCCAACCACCATGGGCAGCGTGCCAAACGTTGGCCTGATGGCGAAGAAAGCCGAAGAGTACGGTTCCCACGACAAGACTTTCCAGATCAAGGCTGACGGCGTAGTCCGCGTCACCGACAGCAAGGGCAAGCTGCTGATGGAACAGTCGGTTGAAGCCGGCGATATCTTCCGCATGTGCCAGACCAAAGACGCGCCGATCCAGGACTGGGTCAAACTGGCCGTCAACCGCGCCCGCGCCAGCAACACGCCAGCAATTTTCTGGCTGGACCCGCTGCGCGCCCACGACGGCGTCGTGGTCGAGAAAGTTCAGGCCTACCTGAAAGACCACAACACCGAAGGCCTGGACATCCGCATCATGTCGCCGGTCGACGCGATGAAGTTCACCCTGGAACGCACCCGCAAGGGCCTGGACACCATCTCGGTGACCGGCAACGTACTGCGCGACTACCTGACTGACCTGTTCCCGATCATGGAACTGGGCACCAGCGCCAAGATGCTGTCGATCGTGCCGCTGATGAACGGTGGCGGCCTGTTCGAAACCGGCGCTGGCGGTTCGGCTCCAAAACACGTGCAGCAACTGCTGGAAGAAAACTTCCTGCGTTGGGACTCCCTGGGCGAGTTCCTGGCCCTGGCAGCCTCCCTTGAGCATTTGGGTGTGAACTACAACAACCCGAAAGCCCTGGTACTGTCCAAGACCCTGGACCAGGCCACCGGCCAGTTCCTCGACAACAACAAGTCGCCATCGCGCAAAGTCGGCAACATCGACAACCGCGGCAGCCACTTCTACCTGGCGCTGTACTGGGCACAAGCCCTGGCCGCCCAGACTGAAGATACCGCGCTGCAGGCGCAGTTCGCTCAACTGGCAAAAACCCTGGCCGAGAACGAGGCAACCATCGTTGCCGAACTCAACGCCGTGCAGGGCAAGCCAGTGGACATCGGCGGCTACTACGCGCCGAATCCTGAGCTGACCAGCAAGGCTATGCGTCCGAGCGCTACCCTCAATGCGGCGATTGCTGCATTGAAGTAATGCTGTAGGGCGACATCACAAACCCCGGCCATGTGCCGGGGTTTCTCTTTGTGCCCAACACCGTTTTAATGAAAAAAACCGAGCAAATGTGGGAGCTGGCTTGCCTGCGATAGCAGTCTGCCAGTCGGTACAGATGTAGCCGAGCCACCGCCATCGCAGGCAAGCCAGCTCCCACACTGATTAGGCCCAACCCCACCGAATTCGAGGCCGCTATGACCTGGCAACCCCACATCACCGTCGCCACCATCGTCGAAGACAATGGCCGCTTCCTCATGGTCGAAGAGCTCAAGGGCGGCCGCACCGTGCTCAACCAGCCTGCCGGCCATCTCGACCCGCACGAAACCCTGACCGAAGCCGCCGTGCGCGAAACCCTCGAGGAAACCGGCTGGGACGTTGAAGCCACCGGCATCGTCGGTATCTATCTGTACACCGCCCCCAGCAATGGCGTGACCTACCAGCGCGTGTGCTTTATCGCCAAGGCCTTGCAACACCACCCGGACTATCAACTGGACGAAGGCATCGTGCGCGCCCGCTGGCTGACCCGTGACGAGTTGATGGCCTTGCGCGATGACTGGCGCAGCGAGCTGATCATGCGTTGTATTGACGATTATCTGGCCGGCCACTGCCACAGTCTCGAATTGATCCGTCCTTCTCTTTAGCCTTGCGGGCTCGGGCCTGCTAGAATCGCGTCCTTTTTAAAGACACCCGTTGAAACCCTATGCGTGATCCAGCCCCTTCTGACACACAAAAGAAGCGCGTCATCGTCGGTATGTCCGGCGGCGTGGATTCTTCCGTTTCCGCCGTTCTGCTCATGGAGCAGGGTTATGAGGTGGAAGGCCTGTTCATGAAGAACTGGGAAGAAGACGATGGAACGGAATACTGCACCGCCATGGACGACCTGGCGGACGCCCAGGCCGTGTGCGACAAGATTGGCATCAAGCTGCACACCGCCAACTTCGCCGCCGAGTACTGGGACAATGTGTTCGAGCACTTCCTGGCCGAATACAAGGCCGGTCGCACGCCGAACCCGGACATCCTGTGCAACCGCGAAATCAAGTTCAAGGCGTTCCTCGACTACGCCATGATCCTCGGCGCCGACCTGATTGCCACTGGCCACTATGTGCGCCGTCACGATGTTGATGGCCGCACCGAATTGCTCAAGGGCCTGGACCCGAACAAGGACCAGAGCTACTTCCTGCACGCCGTCGGCGGTGAACAGATCGCCAAGACCCTGTTCCCGGTGGGCGAACTGGAAAAGCCCGAAGTGCGCAAGATTGCCGAGAAACACGGCCTGGCCACCGCCAAGAAGAAGGATTCCACCGGGATCTGCTTTATCGGCGAACGCCGCTTCAGTGACTTCCTCAAGCAGTACCTGCCGGCGCAACCGGGCGAGATCAAGACCACCGAAGGCGAAGTCATCGGCCGTCACCACGGCCTGATGTACCACACCATCGGCCAGCGCCAGGGCCTGGGTATTGGCGGCTTGAAGGACGCTGGTGAAGAGCCGTGGTACGTGCTGGTGAAGGATCTGCAACATAACGTGCTGATCGTCGGCCAGGGCAACGAGCATCCCCTGCTGTTCTCCGGCGCGCTGCTGGCCTCGGAGATCTATTGGGTCAACCCGATCGACCTGAGCGCTCCGCGCCGCCTGACCGCCAAGGTGCGCTATCGCCAGAGCGACCAGCCCTGCACCCTGGAAAAAACCGCCAATGGCTACCGTGCCACCTTCGATGACCCGCAACGTGCGGTCACGCCCGGCCAGTCCGTGGTGTTCTACGACGGTGAGATCTGCCTGGGGGGCGGCGTGATTGAAGTCGCCGAGCCCTGGAGCACCCCGGCATGAGCCCGACCCAGGAGCAATTGACGGCATTGGGCGGCGTGTTTCTCGCCGCAGTGCTGGTGGATAAGATCGCCAAGACCGGCCAGGTCACCGAGGCCGGCCTGACCTGCATGCTCGGCAGCCTGCTGGTGGTCGACCCGAAGGACACCCTGGATGTGTACGGCGGCGACGACCTGAGCCTGCGTGAAGGTTATCGGGCGCTGATCGGCGCCCTCGAGCGCGACCCCAGCACCCTGCAACGCGAGCCGCTGCGCTATGCCTTGTCGATGCTCGGCCTTGAGCGGCAACTGGCCAAGCGCGACGACCTGCTGGAAACCATCGGCAAGCGCCTGCCGCAGATCCAGTCCCAGGTCGAGCACTTCGGCCCGGCCCACGAGAACGTGATCGCCGCCTGTGGCGCTTTGTACCAGGACACCTTGAGCACCTTGCGCCAGCGGATCCAGGTCCACGGCGACATGCGCAACCTGCAACAGCCCAACAACGCCTCGAAAATCCGCGCCCTGCTGCTGGCCGGTATCCGTTCGGCGCGGTTGTGGCGGCAGTTGGGCGGTCATCGTTGGCAGTTGGTCATCAGCCGTCGCAAATTGCTCAAAGAGCTTTACCCGTTGATGCGCAACGAATAAGTCGCAGCCACGGGCTATTTTCAAGCCGTTACGCGTAATACGCCGGTCAGTTGGCAACGGACCGGCGGATTTTTTCATGTATGATACGCGCCCCATTTCGTTGCCCGACTGTCCGAGAACACCCCATGCAGCTCTCTTCGCTCACTGCGGTTTCCCCTGTTGACGGCCGCTACGCCGGCAAAACCCAGGCCCTGCGCCCTATTTTCAGCGAATACGGCCTGATCCGTGCTCGTGTACTGGTTGAAGTGCGCTGGCTCCAGCGCCTGGCCGCTCACCCCGCCATCAGCGAAGTGCCGGCGTTTTCTGCGCAAGCCAACGCGGTACTCAACACCCTGGCGGAAAACTTCTCCCTGGAGCACGCCGAGCGTGTGAAAGAGATCGAGCGCACCACCAACCACGACGTCAAAGCCATCGAGTACCTGCTCAAAGAACAAGCGGCCAAGCTGCCGGAACTGGCCCAGGTCAGCGAGTTCATCCACTTTGCCTGCACCAGCGAGGACATCAACAACCTGTCCCACGCCCTGATGCTGCGCGAAGGCCGTGATGACGTGATGCTGCCACTGATGCGCCAGACCGCCAACGCCATCCGCGAACTGGCCATCCGCTTCGCCGACGTGCCGATGCTGTCGCGCACCCACGGCCAGCCGGCCTCGCCGACCACCCTGGGTAAAGAACTGGCCAACGTGGTGTACCGCCTGGAGCGCCAGATCGCGCAAGTGGCTGCCGTGCCATTGCTGGGCAAGATCAACGGCGCCGTAGGCAACTACAACGCCCACCTGTCGGCCTACCCTGAGATCGACTGGGAAGCCAACGCCCGCGCCTTCATCGAAGACGAGCTGGGCCTGGGCTTCAACCCGTACACCACGCAGATCGAACCCCACGACTACATCGCCGAGCTGTTCGACGCCATTGCGCGCTTCAACACCATCCTGATCGACTTCGATCGCGATATCTGGGGCTACATCTCCCTGGGCTACTTCAAGCAGCGCACCATCGCAGGCGAAATCGGCTCGTCGACCATGCCGCACAAGGTCAACCCGATCGACTTCGAAAACTCCGAAGGCAACCTGGGCATCGCCAACGCCTTGTTCCAGCACCTGGCCAGCAAGTTGCCGATTTCCCGCTGGCAGCGCGACCTGACCGACTCCACCGTATTGCGCAACCTCGGCGTGGGCTTTGCCCATAGCGTGATCGCGTACGAAGCCAGCCTCAAAGGCATCAGCAAGCTGGAGCTCAACGCGCAGAAAATCGCCGCTGACCTGGACGCCTGCTGGGAAGTCCTGGCCGAGCCGATCCAGACCGTAATGCGCCGCTACAACATCGAAAACCCGTACGAGAAGCTGAAAGAGTTGACACGCGGCAAGGGCATCAGCCCTGAAGCACTGCAAACTTTCATCGACGGCCTGGACATGCCAGCTGCGGCCAAGGCCGAGCTGAAACTGCTGACCCCGGCCAACTACATCGGCAACGCTGTAGACCAAGCCAAACGCATCTGATTGCGGCTTGACCCCTTAAGACGCCCGGCAGCGCCGGGCGTTTTTATTCCCGTCTGAAAAGTGCTTTTTTTCAATAGGTTACACATGAATCCTGATATTCCTCTTCAACTTCTGGGCGGCATCACGGCACGGGAATTCCTGCGCGACTACTGGCAGAAAAAACCACTGCTGATCCGCCAGGCCATCCCTGATTTCGAAAGCCCGATCGACGCCGACGAACTGGCCGGCCTGGCGCTGGAAGAAGAAGTCGAGTCGCGCCTGGTGATCGAGCACGGCGAGCGCCCGTGGGAGCTGCGTCGCGGCCCATTTGCCGAAGATGCCTTCAGCACCCTGCCCGACCGCGAGTGGACCCTGCTGGTGCAGGCGGTCGACCAGTTCGTACCGGAAGTGGCCGAGCTGCTGGAGCAGTTCCGCTTCCTGCCAAGCTGGCGCATCGACGACGTGATGATCAGCTTTGCCGCCCCTGGTGGCAGCGTAGGCCCGCACTTCGATAACTACGATGTGTTCCTGCTGCAGGCCCATGGCAAGCGCAACTGGAAGATCGGCCAGATGTGCAACTCGGAGAGCCCGCTGCTGCAACACGCCGACCTGCGCATCCTCGCCGAATTCGAAGAGAGCGCCGAATGGGTGCTGGAGCCTGGCGACATGCTCTACCTGCCGCCGCGCCTGGCGCACTTCGGCATCGCCGAAGATGACTGCATGACCTACTCGGTCGGCTTCCGCGCACCGAGCGCCGCCGAAGTGCTGACCCACTTCACCGACTTCCTCAGCCAGTACCTGACGGATGAAGAGCGCTACACCGACGCCGATGTCCAGCCCGTCAGTGACCCGCACCAGATCCAGAGCGACGCCCTCGACCGCCTGAAAAGCCTGCTGGCCGAACACATGAGCGACGAGCGCATGCTGCTGACCTGGTTCGGCCAATTCATGACCGAGCCGCGCTACCCGGAACTGGTCGCCGGCCCCGAAGAGCTGGCGCAGGATGAAGTGATCAGCAGCCTGGAAGACGGTGCAGTCCTGATCCGCAACCCAAGCGCGCGCCTGGCCTGGTCGGAAGTGGACGACGATGTATTGCTGTTCGCCAGCGGCCAGAGCCGTTACCTGCCGGGCAAACTGCGCGAGCTGTTGAAGTTGATCTGCGCGGCCGACGCCCTGCACGTCGACAACCTGGGCCCGTGGCTGATTGATGAAGATGGCCGCGACCTGCTGTGCGAACTGGTCAAGCAAGGAAGCCTGGGGTTTGCCGATGAATAAAATTCACGTAAGTGTCGCGGACTGGCAAAAGGATATCGCCGAGATTCGGCGCATTCGTGAAGCGGTATTTATCGCTGAACAATCGGTTCCACCTGAGCTGGAATGGGACGCAGACGACGCCGGAGCCATGCATTTCCTCGCGTTCGAAGGCGACTTCCCCATTGGCACGGCGCGCCTGCTGCCCAGCGGCGAGATCGGTCGCGTATCGGTCCTCAAGGACTGGCGCGGGCTGAAGGTCGGCGACAAACTGATGGAAGCGGTGATTGGCGAGGCCGAGAAACGCGGCCAGAGCCGGCAGTTCCTCAGCGCACAGGTGTATGCCGCGCCGTTCTATGAGCGGTTGGGGTTCAAGATCGTCAGCGGGGAATTCCTGGAAGTCGGGATTCCCCATGTTGATATGGAGCGCGAGGGCTGACTTTAGACCCAGTCGCTCCCTTCGCGAGCAAGCCCGCTCCCACACTTGATCGAGCTCGACCCCTGAAATGCGGTCAAAAGTGGGAGCGGGCTTGCTCGCGAAGGCGTCATTAGCAGCCCCCCCAAAAAGGCCCTGCCATCCACCGATGCCAGGGCCTTTTGCCGTCTACGATTCAACTTGCGCCCCGCCGGGCCGATAAACTGGCACCATCAAGCCCAAATGACTTGCAGAGATAACGGACATGTCCCTACGCACCCTAGTCGCCAGCCTGCTCATGGCCGTCAGCTTTTCGACAATGGCAGCCACCGAAGTCGTACCCTTGAACAACCGCACCAGCGCCGACCTGTTACCCGTGGCGCAGAATTTCATTGGCAAGGACGGCACTGTCAGCGCCTACGGCAATCAGTTGATCGTCAATGCCGAGCCCGACAGGATCCAGGCCCTGCGCGCCCTGCTCGCACAACTGGATACACCCTCCAAACGCTTGCTGATCACCGTCGACACCAACGAAAACAATCAGCAGGCCAACCGCCAGGTCATCACCTACAGCACCAAAAGCCGTGACGGCGGGATCCAGCAGATCCAGGCCAGCGAAGGCGTGCCCGCACTGATCCAGGTCGGCCAGAGCGTGCCACTGACCACCACCCAGCCCGACGCCTATGGTCGCCCGCAAAACCAGACCCAGTACCGCAACGTCACCCAGGGCTTCTATGTCACCGCCAGCGTCACCGGCGAGACCGTGCACCTGAGCATCAGCACCAATCGTGACCGCATGAGCCAGGAGCGTCCCGATGTAGTGAACGTGCAAAGTACCGACACAACCGTCAGCGGGCGCCTGGGTGAGTGGATCACCCTGGCCGGCATCAATCGCCAGACCCAGGCCGACAAACAGGGCGCGACCCGCACCTACTCGACCCAGGGCCGGGACGACCTGACAGTGCGGGTCAAAGTCGACACCTTGAACTGAAGCACCAAAAACTGACTGATTAGTCGTATTAGACCAAAGATGTAGTGCCATAAAAAAAGCACTACAAAACATTTGACGATCCAAAAAAGCATGGGCATGATGGCCTCGCTCCCGCTAATCAGGGGCCCTGGCAAGGGCCTTCGGATCGTCGCTCCAAGTTACCCACCTGAGCCGATTCGTGTCTGTACCGCCCACAAGGCGTGTTTGACGAGGTTGCGACTGGAACGAAGTTGTCCCGAGGGACGGAAGCTAACCAGGTAACCCGGCAACACACTGTTGGATCGTACAAAGGCCCACGACGCCCGAAGACTGTTCTCGGTTCGCCTCTACCTGCTCACTTTCTCCCTTGAGCCTATCGTTCATCCCGTCGCCTTCCCCGCCAAGCCCAACTTGACCGCCTAAGCTTCTGGTCAGCGAGCAGCCATAACCACGTACTGAATGCGTGGCTGGCAAAACGGAATTTTCAACCCAGTAGTTTTTCCACAAAAGACGCGACGAGGTTTTTCCCCATGGCACTGACACGCGAACAGCAAATTGCAGCCCTTGAAAAAGACTGGGCTGAAAACCCACGCTGGAAAGGCGTGACTCGCGCTTACTCCGCTGCTGACGTCGTCCGCCTGCGCGGCTCGGTTCAACCTGAGCACACCTTTGCAAAACTGGGCGCCGAGAAGCTGTGGAAGCTGGTTACCCAGGGCGCCAAGCCGTCCTTCCGCCCCGAGAAAGATTTCGTCAACTGCATGGGCGCCCTGACCGGCGGCCAGGCTGTGCAACAAGTCAAGGCCGGTATCCAGGCGATCTACCTGTCCGGCTGGCAAGTGGCTGCGGACAACAACTCCGCCGAGTCCATGTACCCTGACCAATCGCTGTACCCGGTGGACTCCGTGCCGACCGTGGTCAAGCGCATCAACAACTCGTTCCGCCGCGCCGACCAGATCCAGTGGAAAGCCGGTAAAGGTCCGGGCGACGAAGGCTATATCGACTACTTCGCGCCAATCGTGGCTGACGCCGAAGCCGGTTTCGGTGGTGTACTGAACGCCTACGAGCTGATGAAAAGCATGATCGAAGCAGGCGCCGCCGGCGTGCACTTCGAAGACCAACTGGCTTCCGTGAAAAAATGCGGCCACATGGGCGGCAAGGTACTGGTTCCGACCCAGGAAGCCGTACAGAAGCTGACCGCTGCCCGTCTGGCAGCTGACGTTGCCGGCACGCCGACCATCATCCTGGCCCGTACCGACGCCAACGCTGCTGACCTGCTGACTTCGGACTGCGACCCGTACGACCAGCCGTTCGTGACTGGCGAGCGCACCCAGGAAGGTTTCTACAAGGTACGCGCCGGCCTGGATCAAGCAATTGCCCGCGGCCTGGCCTACGCACCGTACGCCGACCTGATCTGGTGCGAAACCGCCAAGCCAGACCTGGACGAAGCCCGTCGCTTCGCCGAGGCGATCAAGAAGGAATACCCGGACCAACTGCTGTCCTACAACTGCTCGCCTTCTTTCAACTGGAAGAAGAACCTGGACGACGCGACCATCGCCAAGTTCCAGCGCGAACTGTCCGCCATGGGCTACAAGCACCAGTTCATCACCCTGGCCGGCATTCACAACATGTGGCACAGCATGTTCAACCTGGCGCACGACTACGCCCGCAACGACATGACTGCCTACGTGAAGCTGCAAGAGCAGGAATTCGCTGACGCCGCCAAAGGCTACACCTTCGTGGCGCACCAGCAGGAAGTGGGCACCGGCTACTTCGACGACATGACCACCGTGATCCAGGGCGGCACCTCGTCCGTGACCGCGCTGACCGGCTCGACCGAAGAAGAACAGTTTCACTAAGTGACCTGAGTACACGGCCATTGCGGGCCCGATAGAAAGCTAACCGCAGTGCCGCACGATCTGACGCCCCGACTGGTTCGGGGCGTTTTTTTGCCTGGGCGAAAGGTTACTGCCCCCCCTCCCGAAACCCAATGTGGGAGCTGGCCTGCCTGCGGTAGCGGCGTTTCAGCCACCCATTTGCCTAATGCCCCACCGCCATCGCGGCGATGCGGCGATCCGAAAAGCCCGACTCCCACAGAAACCGAGTCAAAACGACTTTTTGAGCAAAACCTTGATCCAGAGCGGTATTGGCTTAGGAAAAATCAGTTAAAAGTTGCGCGCTGGCAACTTGCGCCATACGGGCAAGTAACAACAACTTTCCCCGCGACGCACTCAACACCCGCTTAAAACTCTCGCAAACAATATTCATTATCATTTAGAGCAATAAAACTTCGTTACACCCTAAACAAAACACAATTGATTAAAATCAAGCTAATGCCCGCAGCGTCTGGGCTACAGCCCCACAAAGGTGCACTATGTCCTTATTTCAGCGAATAATTTAGCCACAGGAATTTTACTTGCTAGGTGTTTAGCCATAAAATCACCGCGATTGATTGCGCTGCGACATATCGTCACTGCGTCGTTACTTTTTCGAGCTCAGAGACCTTTGCTCTCTGTTAAGGATTTCCAGCATGACCGAAGCGACAGGACTCATGGCCCACAACTGGGGCTTTGCCATTTTCCTCCTCGGTGTTGTCGGCCTCTGCGCCTTCATGCTCGGTGTTTCCAGCCTCCTCGGGTCAAAAGCCTGGGGCCGCAGCAAAAACGAACCGTTCGAGTCCGGCATGCTACCTACAGGTGGCGCCCGCTTGCGGCTCTCAGCCAAATTCTATCTGGTCGCGATGCTATTCGTGATCTTCGATATCGAAGCCCTCTTTCTCTTTGCCTGGTCTGTGTCCGTCCGCGAAAGCGGCTGGACCGGATTCGTCGAAGCTCTCGTTTTCATAGCAATTCTGTTGGCAGGTCTTGTCTACCTGTTCCGAGTGGGCGCCCTTGACTGGGCTCCGGAAGCTCGTCGCAAGCGGCAAGCGAAGCTGAAACAATGAGGCTTTGGCGATGCAATACAATCTCACCAGGATCGACCCGGATGCTCCTAACGATCAGTACCCCATCGGCGAGCGGGAAACCGTCTCCGATCCGTTAGAAGACCAAGTCCACAAAAACATCTACATGGGCAAGCTGGAAGACGTGCTGAGTGGCGCGGTCAACTGGGGGCGTAAGAACTCCCTGTGGCCGTACAACTTCGGCCTTTCGTGCTGCTACGTGGAAATGACCACCGCCTTCACGGCGCCCCACGACATCGCGCGCTTTGGCGCCGAGGTTATCCGGGCATCGCCGCGTCAGGCGGATTTCATGGTTATCGCCGGTACCTGCTTTATCAAGATGGCGCCGATCATCCAGCGTCTCTACGAGCAAATGCTCGAGCCGAAGTGGGTTATCTCCATGGGTTCGTGCGCCAACTCCGGTGGCATGTACGACATCTACTCCGTGGTTCAGGGGGTCGACAAGTTCCTGCCCGTGGACGTCTACGTGCCTGGCTGCCCGCCCCGCCCTGAAGCTTTCCTGCAAGGCTTGATGCTGCTGCAGGAGTCGATTGGCAAGGAGCGTCGCCCACTGTCCTGGGTTGTCGGCGATCAAGGCGTGTACCGCGCCGAGATGCCGTCACAAAAGGAACAGCGCCGCGAACAGCGAATCGCAGTCACCAACCTGCGCAGCCCCGACGAAGTCTGATCCAGAACCGCTTCTTTTATAGAACGAAAACCTGGCTTCATTCTTTACGTTGACCGAAAGCGATAAAAAACCATGACTACAGGCAGTGCTCTGTACATCCCGCCTTATAAGGCAGACGACCAGGATGTGGTCGTCGAACTCAATAACCGTTTTGGCCCTGACGCCTTCACTGCCCAGGCCACACGCACCGGTATGCCGGTGCTGTGGGTGGCGCGTGCCAAGCTCGTCGAAGTCCTGACCTTCCTGCGCAACCTGCCCAAGCCGTACGTCATGCTCTATGACCTGCATGGCGTGGACGAGCGTCTGCGCACCAAGCGCCAGGGGCTGCCGAGCGGCGCTGATTTCACCGTGTTCTATCACCTGATGTCGCTGGAACGTAACAGCGACGTGATGATCAAGGTCGCCCTGTCGGAAAGCGACCTGAGCATCCCGACCGTGACCGGTATCTGGCCGAACGCCAGCTGGTACGAACGCGAAGTCTGGGACATGTTCGGCATCGACTTCCCGGGCCACCCGCACTTGACGCGCATCATGATGCCGCCAACCTGGGAAGGTCACCCGCTGCGCAAGGACTTCCCTGCCCGCGCCACCGAATTCGATCCGTTCAGCCTCAACCTGGCCAAGCAGCAGCTTGAAGAAGAAGCGGCGCGCTTCCGTCCGGAAGACTGGGGCATGAAACGCTCCGGCACCAACGAGGACTACATGTTCCTCAACCTGGGCCCGAACCACCCTTCGGCCCACGGTGCCTTCCGCATCATCCTGCAACTGGACGGCGAAGAAATCGTCGACTGCGTACCGGACATCGGCTACCACCACCGTGGTGCCGAGAAAATGGCCGAACGCCAGTCCTGGCACAGCTTCATCCCGTACACCGACCGTATCGACTACCTCGGCGGCGTGATGAACAACCTGCCGTACGTGCTCTCGGTCGAGAAGCTGGCCGGGATCAAGGTTCCGGACCGCGTCGACACCATCCGCATCATGATGGCCGAGTTCTTCCGGATCACCAGCCACCTGCTGTTCCTGGGTACCTATATCCAGGACGTCGGCGCCATGACCCCGGTGTTCTTCACCTTCACCGACCGTCAGCGTGCGTACAAGGTCATCGAAGCCATCACCGGCTTCCGCCTGCACCCGGCCTGGTACCGCATCGGCGGTGTGGCCCACGACCTGCCGAACGGCTGGGAGCGCCTGGTCAAGGAATTCATCGACTGGATGCCCAAGCGTCTGGACGAGTACCAAAAGGCTGCGCTGGATAACAGCATCCTCAAGGGCCGGACCATCGGCGTCGCCCAGTACAACACCAAGGAGGCCCTGGAGTGGGGTGTCACCGGTGCTGGCCTGCGTTCCACCGGTTGCGATTTCGACCTGCGCAAGGCGCGCCCGTACTCCGGCTACGAGAACTTCGAGTTCGAAGTCCCGCTGGCGGCCAACGGCGATGCCTACGACCGTTGCATCGTGCGCGTCGAAGAAATGCGCCAGAGCCTGAAAATCATCGAGCAGTGCATGCGCAACATGCCGGCCGGCCCGTACAAGGCGGATCACCCGCTGACCACGCCGCCGCCTAAAGAGCGCACCCTGCAGCACATCGAAACCCTGATCACGCACTTCCTGCAAGTCTCGTGGGGCCCGGTCATGCCGGCCAACGAGTCCTTCCAGATGATTGAAGCGACCAAGGGTATCAACAGTTATTACCTGACGAGCGATGGCGGCACCATGAGCTACCGCACCCGGATTCGTACCCCAAGCTTTGCCCACTTGCAGCAGATCCCTTCGGTGATCAAAGGCGAGATGGTCGCGGACTTGATTGCGTACCTGGGTAGTATCGATTTCGTTATGGCCGACGTGGACCGCTAAGCATGAACAGCACGCTTATCCAGACAGACCGTTTCACCTTGAGTGAAACCGAGCGCTCGGCCATCGAGCACGAGCTGCATCACTACGAAGACCCGCGCGCGGCGTCGATAGAAGCCTTGAAGATCGTTCAGAAGGAACGTGGCTGGGTGCCCGACGGTGCCCTCTACGCCATCGGCGAGATCCTCGGCATCCCGGCCAGCGATGTGGAAGGCGTGGCGACGTTCTACAGCCAGATCTTCCGCCAGCCGGTCGGCCGCCACATCATTCGCGTGTGCGACAGCATGGTCTGCTACATCGGTGGCCACGAGTCGGTGGTCGACGCGATCCAGAGCAAGCTGGGCATCGGCCTGGGCCAAACCACTGCAGACGGTCGCTTCACGCTGCTGCCAGTGTGCTGCCTGGGCAACTGTGACAAGGCGCCGGCGTTGATGATCGACGACGACACATTCGGCGACGTCCAGGCTGCTGGCGTCACCCAATTGCTCGAGGGCTACCCATGACCCTGACTTCCTTTGGTCCCGCCAACCTGATCAAGCGTTCGGCCGAGACTCACCCGCTGACCTGGCGCCTGCGTGACGACGGCGAGGCGGTATGGCTTGACGAGTACCAGGCCAAGAACGGTTACGCCGCAGCGCGCAAAGCCTTTGCCGACATGGCCCAGGACGATATCGTCCAGACCGTGAAGTACGCAGGCCTTAAAGGTCGCGGTGGTGCAGGCTTCCCCACGGGTGTGAAGTGGGGCCTGATGCCTAAAGACGAATCCATCAACATCCGTTACCTGCTGTGCAACGCGGATGAGATGGAGCCCAACACCTGGAAAGACCGCATGCTGATGGAGCAACTGCCCCATCTGCTGATCGAAGGCATGCTGATCAGTGCCCGTGCGCTGAAAACCTACCGGGGCTACATCTTCCTGCGTGGCGAATACACCACCGCCGCCAAGCACCTGAACCGTGCCGTGGCCGAAGCCAAGGCCGCAGGCCTGCTGGGCAAGAACATCCTCGGTTCGGGTTTTGACTTCGAACTGTTCGTGCATACCGGCGCCGGGCGTTATATCTGCGGTGAAGAAACCGCCCTGATCAACTCCCTCGAAGGCCGCCGCGCCAACCCACGCTCTAAGCCGCCCTTCCCTGCCGCCGTTGGCGTGTGGGGCAAGCCTACGTGCGTGAACAACGTCGAGACCCTGTGCAACGTGCCGGCGATCATCGCCGACGGCGTGGACTGGTACAAATCCCTGGCCCGCGAAGGCAGCGAAGACATGGGCACCAAGCTCATGGGCTTCTCCGGCAAGGTCAAGAACCCTGGCCTGTGGGAACTGCCATTCGGCGTGACCGCCCGTGAGCTGTTCGAGGACTACGCCGGCGGCATGCGCGACGGCTACACCCTCAAGGCCTGGCAGCCAGGCGGCGCCGGCACCGGTTTCCTGTTGCCCGAGCACCTCGACGCACAGATGTATGCCGGCGGCATCGGCAAGGTGGGCACCCGGATGGGTACCGGCCTGGCGATGGCGGTGGACAACACCGTGAACATGGTCTCGCTGCTGCGCAACATGGAGCAGTTCTTCGCTCGCGAATCCTGTGGCTTCTGCACCCCGTGCCGCGATGGCTTGCCATGGAGCGTCAAGCTCCTGATGGCGATCGAGAAAGGCGAAGGCCAGCCGGGGGATATCGAGACCCTGCTGGGCCTCGTGGGTTTCCTCGGCCCGGGCAAGACCTTCTGTGCTCACGCACCGGGCGCCGTGGAGCCACTGGGCAGCGCAATCAAGTACTTCCGCTCGGAGTTCGAAGCCGGCATCGCGCCCAAAAGCGCCGCCGTCCCGCCTCTGGCAAAGCCGATCGTAGTCGGCGCGTAACGCTTCAATAGGCGAAGGGTCCGTGCCCTTCGCCTTGTCATGTGCTGACGCCTTGAAGGCTGTGTTGATGCACATGAATAACAAGATTCCATTAGCCACGCCCGCTGACAACGGGCCAACGAAGAACTTTGAACCATGGCCACTATCCACGTAGACGGCAAAGCGCTCGAAGTCGATGGGGCGGACAACCTGTTACAGGCGTGTCTGTCACTAGGCCTCGACATCCCTTATTTCTGCTGGCACCCCGCGCTTGGTAGCGTCGGTGCCTGTCGCCAGTGTGCGGTCAAGCAGTACACCGACGAAAACGACACCCGTGGTCGTATCGTTATGTCCTGCATGACGCCGGCCACCGACAACACCTGGATTTCCATCGACGATGATGAATCCAAGGCGTTCCGCGCCAGCGTTGTCGAATGGCTGATGACCAACCACCCCCACGACTGCCCGGTCTGTGAGGAAGGCGGTCACTGCCACCTGCAAGATATGACGGTGATGACCGGCCACAACGAGCGCCGTTATCGCTTCACCAAGCGTACCCACCAGAACCAGGACCTCGGCCCGTTCATTTCCCACGAAATGAACCGCTGCATCGCCTGCTATCGCTGCGTGCGCTTCTATAAAGACTACGCCGGCGGCACCGACCTGGGCGTATTCGGCGCCCACGACAATGTGTACTTCGGTCGCGTTGAAGACGGCGTGCTCGAAAGCGAGTTCTCCGGCAACCTCACCGAGGTCTGCCCGACCGGTGTGTTTACCGACAAGACCCACTCCGAGCGCTACAACCGCAAGTGGGACATGCAGTTCTCGCCGAGCATCTGCCATGGCTGCTCCAGCGGTTGCAACATCTCCCCGGGCGAGCGCTACGGCGAACTGCGTCGCATCGAAAACCGCTTCAACGGTTCGGTCAACCAGTACTTCCTGTGCGACCGTGGCCGTTTCGGCTATGGCTACGTCAACCGCGAAGACCGCCCTCGCCAGCCATTGCTGGCCGATGGCGCCAAGCTGAGCCTGGACGCGGCGCTGGATAAAGCCGCTGACCTGCTGCGCGGACGCAACATCGTGGGTATCGGTTCGCCACGCGCCAGCCTCGAAAGCAACTACGCGTTGCGCGAGCTGGTAGGCGCCGAGCACTTCTACAGCGGTATTGAAGCCGGTGAGCTGGAGCGCATTCGCCTGGTCCTGCAAGTGCTCAATGACAGCCCGCTGCCAGTACCGAACATGCGCGACATCGAAGACCACGACGCGATTTTCGTGCTCGGTGAAGACCTGACCCAGACCGCCGCACGTATCGCCCTGTCGCTGCGCCAGTCGGTCAAAGGCAAGGCCGAAGAAATGGCCGACGCCATGCGCGTCCAGCCGTGGCTCGACGCCGCGGTGAAAAACATCGGCCAGCACGCGCTGAACCCGCTGTTTATCGCCAGCCTGGCTGAAACCAAGCTCGACGATATCGCCGAAGAATGCGTGCACGCAGCACCCGACGACCTGGCTCGCATCGGTTTCGCCGTGGCCCACGCCCTCGACGCCAGCGCCCCTGCCGTCGAAGGCCTGGACGCAGAAGCTGCAGCCCTGGCCCAGCGCATCGCCGATGCCCTGCTGGCGGCCAAGCGTCCACTGATCATTGCCGGTACCTCGCTGGGTTCCAAGGCGCTGATCGAGGCCGCCGCCAACATCGCCAAAGCCTTGAAGCTGCGCGAGAAGAACGGCTCCATCAGCCTGGTCGTGCCGGAAGCTAACAGCCTTGGCCTGGCCATGCTCGGTGGCGAGTCCCTGGACAGCGCCCTGCAAGCCGTGATCGACGGCACTGCGGACGCCATCGTGGTACTGGAAAACGACCTGTACACCCGCACCGATGCGACCAAGGTCGATGCCGCGCTGAATGCTGCCAAAGTGCTGATCGTCGCCGATCACCAGAAGACCGCCACCAGCGACCGCGCCCACCTGGTGCTGCCAGCCGCCACCTTCGCCGAAGGCGACGGGACCCTGGTCAGCCAGGAAGGCCGCGCCCAGCGCTTCTTCCAGGTGTTCGATCCAAAGTACATGGACGCCAGCATCCTGGTTCACGAAGGCTGGCGCTGGCTGCATGCCCTGCGCGCAACCCTGCTGAACCAGCCGATCGACTGGACCCAGCTCGACCACGTCACCGCAGCCGTCGCCGCGAGCGCACCGCAGTTGGCGCGTATCGTCGATGCCGCACCGTCCGCCGCGTTCCGCATCAAGGGCATGAAGCTGGCCCGTGAACCGCTGCGTTACTCCGGGCGTACCGCCATGCGCGCTGATATCAGCGTGCACGAACCGCGTACCCCGCAAGACAACGACACCGCGTTCGCCTTCTCCATGGAAGGCTACTCGGGTTCGGTCGAGCCCCGTCAGCAGGTGCCATTTGCCTGGTCGCCGGGCTGGAACTCGCCGCAGGCCTGGAACAAGTTCCAGGACGAAGTCGGTGGTCATATCCGCGCTGGCGACCCGGGCACCCGCCTGATCGAAAGCACCGGCGATTCGCTGAACTGGTTCGCTGCAGTACCGCGTCCGTTCAACCCGGCCCAGGGCACCTGGCAGGTTGTGCCGTTCTTCCACCTGTTCGGCAGCGAAGAGACCTCTTCCAAAGCCGCACCGGTGCAAGAGCGCATTCCACAAGCCTACGTGTCCGTGGCCAAGTCCGAAGCCGATCGCCTGGGCGTCAACGACGGTGCCCTGCTCAGCGTGAACGTAGCCGGCCAGACCCTGCGTCTGCCGCTGCGCATCAACGACGAGCTGGGTGCTGGCCTGGTTGCACTGCCAAAAGGCCTCGCCGGGATTCCTCCTGCGATCTTTGGCCAAACCGTTGACGGTCTGCAGGAGGCAGCGCAATGACCTGGTTCACCCCTGAAGTGATCGACGTGATCATCTCGGTCGTCAAGGCCATCGTGATCCTGTTGGCCGTGGTCGTCGCGGGCGCCCTGCTCAGCTTCGTCGAACGTCGCCTGCTGGGCTGGTGGCAGGACCGTTACGGTCCGAACCGCGTTGGCCCATTTGGTATGTTCCAGATCGCTGCCGACATGCTGAAAATGTTCTTCAAGGAAGACTGGACCCCGCCGTTTGCCGACAAGGTGATCTTCACCCTGGCACCGGTCGTGGCCATGAGCGCCTTGCTGATCGCCTTCGCGATCATCCCGATCACCCCGACCTGGGGCGTGGCGGACCTGAACATCGGCTTGCTGTTCTTCTTCGCCATGGCCGGTCTGTCGGTCTACGCGGTGCTGTTCGCCGGCTGGGCCAGTAACAACAAGTTCGCCCTGCTGGGCAGCTTGCGGGCCTCGGCCCAGACTGTGTCCTACGAAGTGTTCATGGGCCTGGCGCTGATGGGCATCGTGGTGCAGGTGGGCTCGTTCAACATGCGCGACATCGTCGAGTACCAGGCACAGAACCTGTGGTTCATCATTCCGCAGTTCTTCGGCTTCTGTACCTTCTTCATCGCTGGCGTGGCCGTGACTCACCGTCACCCTTTCGACCAGCCCGAAGCGGAACAGGAACTGGCCGACGGTTACCACATTGAATATGCCGGCATGAAATGGGGCATGTTCTTCGTCGGTGAGTACATCGGCATCATCTTGATCTCGGCCCTGCTGGTCACGCTGTTCTTCGGCGGCTGGCACGGTCCGTTCGGCATCCTGCCGCAGTTGGCGTTCTTCTGGTTCTTCCTCAAGACCGCGTTCTTCATCATGTTGTTTATCCTGCTGCGCGCTTCCATTCCGCGTCCACGATACGACCAGGTGATGGATTTCAGCTGGCGCTTCTGCCTGCCGCTGACCCTGATCAATTTGCTGGTGACTGCTGCCGTTGTGTTGTTGAACACGCCAGCGGGCGCGGTTCAGTGAGGATTTGACCCATGTTCAAATATATTGGCGACATCGTTAAGGGTACCGGTACCCAGTTGCGAAGCCTGGTGATGGTTTTCGGCCATGGCTTTCGCAAACGCGACACCCTGCAATACCCGGAAGAAGCGGTGTACCTGCCGCCGCGTTATCGCGGCCGTATCGTACTGACCCGCGACCCCGATGGCGAAGAGCGTTGCGTAGCCTGCAACCTGTGCGCCGTGGCGTGCCCGGTTGGCTGTATCTCCCTGCAGAAAGCTGAAACCGAAGACGGTCGCTGGTACCCGGACTTCTTCCGCATCAACTTCTCGCGCTGCATTTTCTGCGGCCTCTGCGAGGAAGCTTGCCCGACCACCGCAATCCAGCTGACACCGGATTTCGAAATGGCCGAGTTCAAACGTCAGGACCTGGTGTACGAGAAAGAAGATCTGTTGATCTCTGGTCCCGGTAAAAACCCTGATTACAACTTCTATCGTGTTGCAGGTATGGCCGTTGCCGGTAAGCCCAAGGGCGCCGCACAAAACGAAGCCGAGCCGATCAACGTGAAGAGCTTGCTGCCTTAAGGAAGAAAGATGGAATTCGCTTTCTATTTCGCATCGGGTATTGCAGTGGTGTCCACGCTTCGCGTGATCACCAACACCAACCCCGTGCACGCCCTGCTCTACCTGATCATTTCGCTGATCGCCGTGGCCATGACCTTTTTCAGCCTCGGCGCACCGTTTGCCGGTGTCCTGGAAGTGATCGCCTACGCTGGCGCCATCATGGTGCTGTTCGTGTTTGTGGTGATGATGCTCAACCTGGGGCCGGCTTCGGTCGCCCAGGAGCGCGTCTGGCTCAAGCCCGGCATCTGGCTTGGCCCGGTGATCCTGGCAGCGCTGCTGCTGGCTGAACTGCTGTATGTACTGTTCGCTCACCAGAGCGGCCAGGCCATCGGCCACACCACCGTGGACGCCAAGGCCGTGGGCATCAGCCTGTTCGGCCCGTACCTGCTGGTGGTCGAACTGGCTTCGATGCTGCTGCTCGCTGCAGCCATCACTGCCTTCCACTTGGGCCGCAACGAAGCCAAGGAGCAATGACGATGCCTGCTATCCCTTTGGAGCATGGTCTGGCGGTTGCCGGCATCCTGTTCTGCCTTGGCCTGGTCGGCCTGATGGTTCGCCGTAACATTCTGTTCGTGTTGATGAGCCTGGAAATCATGATGAACGCTGCTGCACTGGCCTTCATCGTGGCGGGTGCGCGTTGGGGCCAGCCGGATGGACAAGTGATGTTCATCCTGGTGATCAGCCTGGCAGCCGCCGAGGCCAGTATTGGCCTGGCGATCCTGCTGCAACTGTATCGTCGCTTCCACACGCTTGATATCGACGCTGCCAGTGAGATGCGCGGATGAACATGATCTTTCTGACTTTCGTATTTCCCCTGATCGGTTTCCTGCTGCTGTCGTTCTCCCGTGGACGCTGGTCGGAAAACCTCTCGGCCCTGGTCGGCGTGGGTTCCATTGGCCTGTCGGCGATTGTCGCCGCCTACGTCATCTGGCAATTCAACGTTGCGCCACCAGAAGCGGGTCACTACACCCTGGTGCTGTGGCAGTGGATGGCGGTCGAAGGCTTCAAGCCCGACTTCGCCCTCTACGTCGACGGCCTGTCGATCACCATGCTCGGCGTGGTGGTGGGCGTGGGCTTCCTGATCCACCTGTTCGCGTCCTGGTACATGCGCGGTGAGGCCGGTTACTCGCGCTTCTTCGCCTACACCAACCTGTTTATCGCCAGCATGCTGTTTCTGGTGCTGGGCGATAACCTGTTGTTCCTGTACTTCGGCTGGGAAGGCGTGGGCCTGTGCTCGTACCTGTTGATCGGTTTCTACTACAGCAACCGCAACAACGGTAACGCGGCACTCAAGGCGTTTGTCGTGACCCGGATCGGCGACGTGTTCATGGCCATCGGCCTGTTCATCCTGTTCCAACAGGTGGGCACGCTGAATATCCAGGAACTGCTGGTGCTGGCACCGCAGAAATTCCAGGTCGGCGACTTCTGGATCACCCTGGCAACCCTGATGCTGCTGGGCGGCGCTGTCGGTAAGTCGGCACAACTGCCACTGCAAACCTGGCTGGCAGACGCCATGGCCGGTCCTACCCCGGTTTCGGCACTGATCCACGCCGCCACCATGGTGACCGCCGGTGTCTACCTGATCGCCCGTACCCACGGCCTGTTCACCCTGGCGCCGGAAATCCTGCACCTGGTGGGCCTGGTGGGTGGCGTGACCCTGGTGCTGGCCGGCTTCGCCGCGCTGGTGCAGACCGACATCAAGCGGATCCTCGCTTACTCGACCATGAGCCAGATCGGCTACATGTTCCTGGCCCTGGGCGTCGGCGCTTGGGACGGCGCGATCTTCCACCTGATGACCCACGCCTTCTTCAAGGCCCTGCTGTTCCTTGCGTCCGGTGCGGTGATCGTTGCCTGCCACCACGAGCAGAACATCTTCAAGATGGGCGGCCTGTGGAAGAAACTGCCATTGGCCTACGCCAGCTTCATCGTCGGCGGCGCGGCGCTTGCAGCCCTGCCACTGGTGACCGCAGGTTTCTACTCCAAAGACGAAATCCTCTGGGAAGCCTTTGCCAGCGGTAACCAAGGCCTGCTGTACGCCGGTCTGGTTGGCGCATTCATGACCTCGCTGTACACCTTCCGCCTGATCTTCATCACGTTCCACGGTGAAGCCAAGACCGAAGCCCACGCAGGTCACGGCATTTCCCACTGGCTGCCACTGTCGGTGCTGATCATCCTGTCGACCTTCGTCGGCGCCATGATCACCCCGCCACTGGCTGGCGTACTGCCACAAAGCGTCGGGCATGCCGGCGGCGACGCCAAGCACAGCCTGGAAATCGCCTCGGGCGCCATCGCCATCGCCGGTATCCTGCTGGCGGCCATGTTGTTCCTCGGCAAGCGTCGCTTCGTCACTGCCGTGGCCAACAGTGGCGTTGGCCGCTTCCTTTCGGCCTGGTGGTTCGCTGCCTGGGGCTTCGACTGGATCTACGACAAACTGTTCGTCAAGCCTTACCTTGCGATCAGCCATGTACTGCGCAAAGACCCGCTCGACCAGACCATTGGTTTGATCCCGCGTGCCGCCAAGGCCGGTCACACCGCCCTGAGCCGCACCGAGACCGGCCAATTGCGTTGGTATGCAGCTTCCATGGCGGCCGGTGCCGTGCTGGTGATCGGCGCCATCGTAGTGGTAGCGGTCTGATATGAACTTTGCGAACTTGCGAAAGGAAACGAGCCCGTCATGATTCTGCCCTGGCTAATCCTGATCCCTTTTATCGGCGGCCTGCTCTGCTGGATGGGCGAGCGCTTCGGCGCTACCCTGCCCCGCTGGATTGCGTTGCTGACCATGTCCCTGGAACTCGCACTCGGCCTCTGGCTGTGGGCCCATGGCGACTATTCATTTGCTCCGGCACCGGGTGTCGATCCAACCTTCGCGCTTGAATTCAAGCACGTCTGGATCGAACGCTTCGGCATCAACGTGCACCTGGCCCTCGATGGCCTGTCGCTGTTGATGATCCTGCTGACCGGCCTGCTGGGTATCCTCTCGGTACTCTGCTCCTGGAAAGAAATCGAGCGTCACGTGGGCTTCTTCCACCTGAACCTGATGTGGATCCTGGGCGGCGTTGTCGGCGTGTTCCTTGCGCTGGACCTGTTCATGTTCTTCTTCTTCTGGGAAATGATGCTGGTGCCGATGTACTTCCTCATCGCGCTCTGGGGTCACAGTTCTTCGGACGGCAAGAAAACCCGGATCTACGCGGCGACCAAGTTCTTCATCTTCACCCAGGCTTCCGGCCTGATCATGTTGGTGGCGATCCTGGGCCTGGTCCTGGTCAACTTCAACAACACCGGCGTGATTACCTTCAACTACGCCGACCTGTTGAAAACCAAGATGTCGATGACCACCGAGTACATTCTCATGCTCGGTTTCTTCATCGCCTTCGCGGTGAAGCTGCCAGTGGTACCGTTCCACTCCTGGTTGCCTGACGCTCACGCCCAGGCACCCACCGCAGGTTCCGTGGACCTGGCCGGTATCCTGTTGAAGACGGCGGCCTACGGCCTGCTGCGTTTCGCCCTGCCGCTGTTCCCGAATGCTTCGGCCGAGTTCGCGCCGATTGCCATGACCCTGGGTCTGATCGGGATCTTCTACGGCGCGTTCCTGGCCTTCGCACAAACCGACATCAAGCGTCTGATTGCCTTCTCGTCCGTTTCCCACATGGGTTTCGTACTGATCGGCATCTACTCCGGCAGCCAGCTGGCGTTGCAAGGCGCGGTGATCCAGATGCTGGCTCACGGTGTTTCGGCAGCCGCACTGTTTATCCTCAGTGGCCAACTGTACGAGCGCCTGCACACCCGTGACATGCGTGAAATGGGCGGCATCTGGTCGCGTATCGCCTACCTGCCGGCGATCAGCCTGTTCTTTGCAGCCGCCTCCCTGGGCTTGCCGGGCACCGGTAACTTTGTCGGCGAGTTCCTGATCCTGATGGGCAGCTTCGTCAGTGCGCCATGGATCACCGCGATTGCCACCTCCGGCCTGGTGTTCGGCTCGGTCTACTCGCTGATCATGATCCACCGCGCCTACTTCGGCCCGACCAAGTCGGACGCTGTCCTCAAAGGGATGGATGCTCGCGAACTGATCATGGTGCTCGGCCTTGCGGCATTGCTGGTGTATATCGGCGTGTATCCGCAACCGTTCCTCGACACCTCTGCCGCCACGATGCATGGCGTGCAGCAGTGGTTGAGCACCGCCTTCACTCAACTCGCTTCGGCCCGGTAAGAGCGCTATGGAATTCACGATCCAACACTTTATCGCGCTTGCGCCGCTGCTGATTACCAGCCTCACCATTGTGGTGGTGATGCTGGCAATCGCCTGGCGCCGCAATCACTCACAGACGTTCCTGCTGTCTACCGCAGGTCTGAACTTGGCCTTGCTGTCGATTATCCCGGCACTCAAGGTCGCCCCACTGGCGGTGACCCCGCTGGTGATGATCGATGACTTCGCGCTGCTGTACACCGCGTTGATCCTGGTTGCGACACTGGCCTGCGTCACCCTCGCCCACGCTTACCTCGGCGAAGGCGGCACCGGCTACCCGGGCAACCGCGAAGAGCTGTACCTGCTGATCCTGCTGGCTGCGGCCGGCGGTATCGTGCTGGTCAGCGCGCAGCACCTGGCCGGTTTGTTCATCGGCCTGGAACTGCTGTCGATCCCGACCTACGGCCTGGTGGCCTACGCCTTCTTCAACAAGCGCTCCCTGGAAGCCGGCATCAAGTACATGGTGCTGTCGGCCGCCGGTTCCGCGTTCCTGTTGTTCGGTATGGCCCTGCTCTACGCCGAAGCCGGCAGCCTGAGCTTCAGCGGTATCGGCCACGCACTGGCCACCACCAGCATGCCTGCGCCGCTTGCCCAACTGGGCCTGGCCATGATGCTGATCGGCCTGGCGTTCAAGCTGTCGCTGGTACCGTTCCACCTGTGGACCCCGGACGTGTACGAAGGCGCCCCGGCGCCGGTAGCCGCGTTCCTGGCTACTGCGTCGAAGGTTGCAGTGTTTGCGGTGATGGTGCGTCTGTTCCAGATCTCCCCTGCCGCCAACACCGGCGTACTCAGCGACGTGCTGACCGTGATCGCCATTGCGTCGATCCTGTTCGGTAACCTGCTGGCCCTGACCCAGAACAACCTCAAGCGTCTGCTGGGTTACTCGTCCATCGCCCACTTCGGCTACCTGCTGATCGCCCTGGTGGCGAGCAAGGGTCTGGCCGTGGAAGCCATCGGCGTGTACCTGGTCACCTACGTGATCACCAGCCTCGGTGCGTTCGGCGTCATCACCCTGATGTCCTCGCCTTACAAAGGCCGTGACGCCGACGCCCTGTACGAATACCGCGGCCTGTTCTGGCGCCGTCCGTACCTGACCGCCGTGCTGACCGTGATGATGCTGTCCCTGGCCGGTATCCCGCTGACCGCCGGCTTTATCGGCAAGTTCTACATCGTCGCGACCGGTGTTGAAGCCCACGAATGGTGGCTGGTGGCCTCGCTGGTACTGGGCAGCGCCATCGGCGTGTTCTACTACCTGCGCGTGATGGTCACCCTGTACCTGATCGAGCCAAACCTGCGCCGTGTGGACGCCGAGCTGCACTGGGAGCAAAAAGCGGGTGGCGTGATGCTGCTGGCCATTGCCCTGCTGGCGTTCTTCCTGGGTGTCTACCCACAACCGTTGCTCACCCTGGTGCAGCATGCGGTGATGGCGGGTTGATCGCTTAGGCTCAAGCAGTAAACAGAACGGCACCCTTGGGTGCCGTTTTGCGTTTCTGGGGGGAGATATGCGGTGCCACCGCTGTCGCCATCGCGGGCAAGCCCGCTCCCACACATGACCGTGCTCTCATGATGAAACCGGATCAATGTGGGAGCGGGCTTGCCCGCGATGGCGGTAGCAGCGACACCACAAAAAACGGCACCTCACGGTGCCGTTGTGCTATCTGCCCTACCTCACTTACGCGCCGCCTCCCACGACTTGAGCAAGTCGGCATAGTTCACGGTTTCACCCTTGGGCTTTTCGTTCGCCAGTTTCGGCTTCGGTGCACCCGGCTGGTCGAACCAGTACTGGGCATCGCGCTCGGGGTTCATCTTCGGCCCGCAGATCGGCTGCACCTTGGAGCGCTCCAGGCGCGTCATGATGGCGTCCTGATCTTTGGCCAGGCCATCCAGCGCCTGTTGTGGGGTTTTCTCGCCGCTGGCGGCTTCCGAGATATGGCTCCACCACAGCTGCGCCAGGCGCGGATAATCCGGCACGTTGGTGCCGGTCGGCGTCCATTGCACCCGCGCCGGGCTGCGATAGAACTCCACCAGGCCGCCGAGTTTCGGTGCCAGGTCAGTCATGGCCTGGGAGTTGATGTCCGATTCGCGGATTGGCGTCAGGCCGACGATGGTTTTCTTCAAGGACACGGTTTTCGAGGTGACGAACTGCGCATACAGCCAGGCCGCCAGTTTTTGCTTCTCAGGCGTGGATTTGAGGAAGGTCCAGGAACCCACGTCCTGATACCCCAGCTTCATACCCTCCTCCCAATATGGACCGCGTGGTGACGGTGCCATGCGCCACTTCGGCGTGCCATCGGCGTTCATCACCGGCAGACCCGGCTTGGTCATATCGGCGGTAAAGGCGGTGTACCAGAAAATCTGCTGCGCGATGTTGCCCTGGGACGGTACCGGCCCGGACTCGGAGAAGGTCATGCCCGCCGCTTCCGGTGGCGCATAGGCGCGCATCCAGTCGACATATTTCTGCGTGGCAAACACCGCGGCCGGGCCGTTGGTATCGCCGCCACGGGTCACGCTGGAACCCACCGGGTGGCAGTCCTCGACCCGAATGCCCCACTCGTCCACCGGCAAGCCGTTGGGCAGCCCCTTGTCGCCGCCCCCGGCCATGGAGAACCAGGCATCGGTAAAGCGCCAGCCCAGGGACGGATCCTTCTTGCCGTAGTCCATATGGCCATACACGCGTTTGCCGTCGATTTCCTTGACGTCTTCGCTGAAGAACTTGGCGATATCTTCATAGGCCGACCAGTTCACCGGGACGCCCAACTCATAGCCGTACTTTTCCTTGAACTTGGCCTTGAGATCGGCCCGCTCGAACCAGTCGGCGCGGAACCAGTACAAGTTGGCAAATTGCTGGTCGGGCAACTGGTAGATCTTGCCATCCGGCGCAGTGGTAAAGGAGATGCCGATAAAGTCCTTGAGGTCCAGGGTCGGCGAGGTGAAGTCCTTGCCTTCATTGGCCATCAGGTCGGTGATGGATTCGGTCTTGCCATAGCGAAAGTGCGTACCGATCAGGTCGGAATCGTTAACCCAGCCGTCATAGATATTCTTGTCCGACTGCATCTGGGTCTGCAGTTTTTCCACCACATCGCCTTCCTGCAGCAGATCGTGGGTCAGCTTGATCCCGGTGATTTCACTGAAGGCCTTAGCCAGCACCTTGGATTCGTACTCGTGGGTGGTAAGGGTTTCCGACACCACATTGATCTTCATCCCACGAAACGGCTCGGCGGCCTTGATAAACCACTTCAACTCTTCAAGTTGCTGGGCTTCGGTGAGAGTGGACGGTTTGAACTCGCTGCCAATCCATTTTTTCGCGGCATCCTCATAGGCATCAGCCCAGGCCGCAGCACTCAGGCCACTGAGGGCCAAGACAGCGGCCAATGAAATGCTATGTCGCAGCTTATTGTTGTTATCGAACATAGAGACCTCCTGGTTGGGATCAAAAGGGATGCCTGTGGCTATCCCCAACGCATCACAGACAACAGCCACACCACAGACAGCGCGGACGCCACCCAGATGCTCCAGCCGGTTACGCCAATCACCAGCAGATGCAGGTAGGCGCTCCCGAGAAGACCGATAAACAAACGATCACCACGGGTGGTGCTGATCGGTAACAACCCGCGCCGGGGAATGCTCGGCGAACGCAGCTCCCACGTGGTCATGCCCGCCAGCAACAGGGCAATCGCCGCAAAGAACAGTGCAGTCGGGGTGGTCCAGGCCATCCATTCCATCATCGTTTCCTCAGACCCGGCCAAGGGCAAAGCCCTTGGCCACATGGTTGCGAACAAACCAGATCACCAGCATGCCCGGCAGGATGGTCAGCACCCCGGCAGCCGCCAACACCCCCCAGTCAATCCCGGACGCTGACACGGTGCGGGTCATCACGGCGGCAATCGGTTTGGCATTCACAGACGTCAGCGTGCGCGCCAGCAGCAGTTCGACCCAGGAAAACATAAAGCAGAAAAACGCCGTGACACCGATCCCCGAGCCAATCAGCGGGATAAAGATCTTCACGAAAAACTTCGGAAAGCTATAGCCGTCGATGTAGGCCGTTTCGTCGATCTCCTTGGGCACCCCCGACATAAAGCCTTCCAGGATCCACACCGCCAGCGGCACGTTGAACAGGCAGTGGGCCAGAGCCACAGCGATATGGGTGTCGAACAGGCCGATGGACGAATACAACTGGAAAAACGGCAACAGGAACACCGCCGGCGGCGCCATGCGGTTGGTCAGCAACCAGAAGAACAGGTGCTTGTCGCCGAGGAAGCGATAGCGCGAAAACGCGTAGGCCGCCGGCAGTGCCACCGTCAGGGAAATCACGGTGTTCAGGCTCACGTAGTACAGCGAGTTCAGATACCCGGTGTACCAACTGGGGTCGGTGAAAATCACCTTGTAGTTGGCCAGGGTGAAATCCTGCGGAAACAGCGTCAGGCCGCCGAGGATTTCGGTGTTGCTCTTGAAGGACATGTTCAGCAGCCAGTAGATCGGCACCAGCAGGAACAGAATGTAGATCAGCAGCGGGATGACCTTGCGCTTGCTCATGTTGGCGGCCTCAGCGGTTGGCGTCGGAGTGGGTCATGGCGGTGTAGAACAGCCAGGACACCAACAGGATGATCAGGAAATACACCAGGGAAAACGCTGCCGCCGGCCCCAGGTCGAATTGGCCGATAGCCATCTGGGTCAAGGTCTGACTGAGGAAGGTCGTCGCATTCCCCGGCCCGCCCCCCGTCAGGACAAACGGCTCGGTGTAGATCATGAAACTGTCCATGAAGCGCAGCATCACGGCGATCAGCAGCACGCTCTTCATCTTCGGCAACTGGATATGTCGGAATACCGCCCAGGCTGATGCCCGATCAATTCGCGCGGCCTGGTAGTACACATCCGGTATGGCCCGCAGCCCGGAGTAGCACAGCAGCGCCACCAGGGAGGTCCAGTGCCACACATCCATCACCAGCACCGTGACCCAGGCGTCCATGGTGTTGGCGGCGTAGTTGTAGTTGATGCCCATGGCATTCAGGCTCGAACCCAGCAAGCCGATATCGGCACGGCCGAAGATCTGCCAGATGGTGCCGACCACGTTCCACGGGATCAGCAGCGGGATGGCCATCACAATCAGCACCAGGGACGACCAGCGGCCTTTGGTGGGCATGGTCAGGGCAATGACAATGCCCAGCGGGATCTCGATCAACAGCACACACGCGGAATAGATGAACTGGCGCAGCAACGAGTCATGCAGGCGCGGGTCCAGCAGCACTTGCTTGTACCAGTCGGCACCGACGAAATAGCGGCTGGACTGGTCGAAAATGTCCTGCACCGAGTAGTTGACCACGGTCATCATCGGGATCACCGCGCTGAACGCCACCAGCAGGAACACCGGCAATACCAGCCACCAGGCCTTGTTGTTCTGCACCTTGTTCATGGCCGCGCCTCCAGCAGGTAATCATCGGCATAGACCATCAACCATTGCGCCGGGAAGCTGATCGACGCCCGGCCCTCGGGTACCGGTTTGTCTTCGGCCAGGCGTACTTTCAACGGCGCGCCGTCGAGGTTGAGGGTCAGGATCTTGTAGGTGCCCAGGTCTTCGATATGCATGACGTCGGCCTGCAACGCATCAGGATTGGGCTCGTCCCACACATGGATAAACTCGGGACGAATGCCGACCTGAAGTTTTTTGTAGTCCTTTTCCGCGATCTGCCGCTGCTGCACCTCGGACAACGCCAGATGTGTCCCGGCAAACCGCACCCCACCAGCTTCGGCCCGCACTTCAATCAGATTCATCCCTGGGCTGCCGATGAAATAGCCGACAAAGGTATGGCTGGGACGCTCAAACAATTCCCGCGGCGTGCCGAACTGCACAATCTGCCCGCCGTACATCACCGCGATCTTGTCGGCAAAGGTCGAGGCCTCCAACTGATCGTGGGTGACGTAAACCATGGTGATATTGAACTGCTCATGGATCTGCTTGAGCTTGCGCCGCAGTTTCCACTTCAGGTGCGGGTCGATTACCGTCAGCGGCTCGTCGAACAGGATCGCCGAGACGTCATCGCGCACCAGCCCACGGCCCATCGAGACCTTTTGCTTTTCATCGGCACTCAGGTTGCGGGCCTTTTTTCCCAGCAGGTTCTGCAGGTCGAGCACTTCGGCAATTTCCTGCACCTTGCTGTGCACTTTGGCCTCGGCCATGCCCTGGTTGCGCAGGGGGAATGCCAGGTTATCGAACACGGTCATGGTGTCGTAGACCACCGGAAACTGGAAAACCTGGGCGATATTGCGCTTTTCCGGGGTCAGCTCATTCACCACCTTGTTGTCGAACAGCACCTGGCCTTCCGAAGGGCTGAGCAGGCCGGAGATGATGTTGAGCAAGGTTGACTTGCCACAGCCAGACGGCCCGAGCAACGCGTAGGCACCGCCCTGCTCCCAGATGTGGTTCATTTCGCGAATGGCGTAGTCTTCAGGCCCGGCGGGTGTAGGGCTGTAGCTATGTGCCAGGTTCTGCAAATGGATCTCGGCCATCAGGCAACCCTCGCGACACGGCGCCCGGGAGCCTGGACCAAACGGCCCTGACCATCGAACACAAACAGTTTATGGGTCGGAATATAGATGCGGATCGGCGCATCCACGTCGTACTCGTGTACTCCCGGCAGGTGTAAAACCAGCAAAAAATGCTCGCTGCGCACATGCAGGAAGGTTTCCGAGCCGCTGATCTCCGCCACTTCCACGGTTACTGCCAGTTCCAGGTCATCGTCGTTGCTGGGCACCAGGCTGATATGGCTGGGGCGCACACCAAAGCGGAATTCGCCCTCGCCGATGGGGCGCAGGTCGACATTCAACGGAAAGTGCACGTCGCTGGCGAAACTCACTTCATTGCCGCTGATACGCCCCGGCATCAGGTTGATCGGCGGTTCGGAAAACAGCTCGGCCGCCAGCACGGTCTGCGGTTGGTGATAGACCTCGGCGGCCTTGCCGCTCTGGATCACCCGGCCTTCGTGGAGAATGGTGGTGGTGCCGCCCAGCGCCAGTGCCTCGTTGGGCTCGGTGGTGGCATAGATGGCAATGGTGTTGCGGGCCTTGAACAGCTCGCGCATTTCCTGACGCAGCTCTTCGCGCAGTTTGTAGTCCAGATTGACCAAGGGTTCGTCGAACAGAATCAGCTCGGCATCCTTGACCAGCGCCCGGGCCATCGCCGTGCGTTGCTGCTGGCCACCGGACAGCTCCAGAGGGTGACGTTGCAGGAACTTCTCGATGCGCAGCATCTTCGCGGTTTCCAGCACTTTGCTGTGGATCAGTTCGTTGGAGGCCCCGGCCTGGCGCAGCGGCGAGGCGATGTTCTCGAACACGGTCATGGTCGGGTAGTTGATGAACTGCTGGTACACCATCGACACATTGCGCAAGCGCACCGGCTTATGGGTGACGTCGACGCCGTTCATCAGGATGCGTCCGCTGTCAGGCTTGTCCAGGCCGGCCATCAGGCGCATCAGGCTGGTCTTGCCGGACAGCGTACGGCCCAGCAACACATTGAAAGAACCGGCTTCAAAGCGCAGGTTGGCGCCGTCGATCCAGGTCTGGCCTTCGACGACACGGGTCACATGTTCCAGGGTCAATGACATGACACGCCCTTTTTCTTATTGGAATTGTTCTTCCAGGGGCAGAGCGAGTTTCGTGCCAATAATAAAAAACGTCGATTTGCCAAAGACTTGAGCAAAACCACTGCTCAGTGCTGAACAGAAATGAACATTCACAACTGAACAATTGAACAACCTCCAGGTTGACAATGAACAGTTCTGAACAACACTGAGCAAGCCCGCTCGCACATTGGAATTGCATAGGGTTCATAACAACAATAAAAAGAAGGTCACCGCCATGGCCGCACCAGCCCCGCTTTTGCCCCACGACACCATCATCCAGGACTCCTGGCGCCGCTGCCGTGCGTTCGGTCTGGATCACCAGAGCGCCCCCAGCTTCGACCAACTGCCCGCCGAGGGCATCAGCCAACTGCTGGAGAGCCAGCACGCGCTGGTCCAGACCACCCACCAGGAAGTACTGCCTTATTACGAGAACATCCTCAGCAATTCCAACTGCCTGATCATGCTGGCCGACAATCAGGGCCAGGTCCTGACCTCGTGGGGCACCCAACGCTTTATCGACCCCAAGCTGGCCCGTGGCTTCAACGCCGGAGCCAGTTGGATGGAGCGCGCCACCGGCACCAACGCCATCGGCACCGCGCTGGCCTGCGCCCAGGCGGTGCATATCGAACATGACGAACACTTCCTCAAGGCCAACCGTTTTATGACCGGTTCAGCCGCGCCGATCTTTGATGCCAACCGCGAGATCATTGCGGTACTGGATGTGTCCAGCGACAGCTACCTGCCGCCCTCCCACACCCTGGGCATGGTCAAGATGATGAGCCAGACCGTGGAAAACCGGCTGATCCTTAACCTGTTCGGCGGCGAACACTTCCAACTGACCTTCAACACCGGCCTGAACAACCTCGACAGCCAATGGGCCGGCCTGCTGATCTTCGATGAAAGTGGCCAGGTGCTGTCAGCCAATCGCCGCGCCGACAACTTGCTGGGCATCAGCCTGTCGCGGGTGATGATCGACAGCCTGTTCAAGGTCTCGCTGCTGGAGTTGCTCAACCAGCCCGAAGGCCTGCCCTTTGCCCTGCAGGCTGCTGGGCGCAACCGTTTCCAGTGCCTGCTCAAACGCCCCAAACAGGCGCCGGTGCAGGCCAGGGTCTTTAGTGAACCAGCCCCCGCGCCCATCGGCCTCAAGACCCTGCACTTTGGCGACAGGCGCGTGGAAAAGGCTGTGCGCCAGGCCGAACGCCTACTGGAAAAAGACATTCCGCTGCTGATCCACGGTGAAACCGGTGTCGGCAAGGAAGTTTTCGTCAAAGCCCTGCACCAGGCCAGTTCCCGCAGCCAGCAGGCGTTTATCGCGGTCAACTGTGCGGCAATTCCGGCGGAGCTGGTGGAATCGGAGCTGTTTGGCTATGAAAAAGGCGCGTTCACCGGCGCCAATCAAAAAGGCAGCATTGGCCTGATCCGCAAGGCGGACAAAGGCACGCTGTTTCTCGATGAAATCGGTGACATGCCCTTACCCACCCAGGCCCGGCTGCTGCGGGTATTGCAGGAGCGCTGCGTACAGCCGGTGGGCAGCAGCGAATTGTTCCCGGTGGACCTGCGGATTATCTCGGCGACCAACCGTTCGCTGCGCGAACAGGTGCAGATCGGACGGTTTCGGGAGGATTTGTACTATCGCATCGGCGGCCTGACCCTGGAACTGCCGCCCCTGCGCGAGCGCAGTGACAAGCAGGCGCTGTTCAAGCAACTGTGGCAACAGCACCGCGAGCCCACGCAGTGGGCCGGGCTCAGTGCTGAAGTGCTGGCGTTATTCGAGCAACACCCCTGGCCGGGCAACCTGCGCCAGGTCAGCAGCGTAATGCAGGTGGCGCTGGTCATGGCCGAAGATCAACCGATTCGCCCCGAGCACCTGCCGGATGATTTTTTTGTCGACCTGAGGCAAGCCGCACCCAGCGCGCCGGTGGTCATGGACGATCTGGACGATAGGCAAAACCTTCAGCAACGACTGGCAGCGGTCGGCGGCAATATCTCCCACTTGGCGAGGGAGTTGGGGGTCAGCCGCAATACCTTATACAAGCGATTACGCGCCGCTCCATAGCCGTAAACCCTGTGTCTTTCTTTAAGACTGATCGCTAGTTGATGTGGGCGTAAGCGCCGATTCCAACTGAAAAACTCCCCCTGTCCGTAAGCCCATTCTGATTTAACAGACCACACCTCCAAGCGCCCTTTTCCTGCGGCATTCTCCGACGCCTTTCTTTTGCAGAGACGTCATGGATGCCAGCCCCTGCCCCTGATTCATCGCCCATCGACCTGATCGAATACGAGCTGGATGGCTTTCACCAGAGCCTGGCACTGTATCGCCAGCAGGTAACAAGCTGGTACGCGCAGGCCCTGGACAAGGTCAGCCACGCCACGGATTTGCCGTCGCTGCTGGGCATGGAGCGGGTGCTGCGGGTCGGTGATTCCCAGGTGTCGGTGAGCCTGACCGACACCGACTTTGCTTCCAGTGTTGCCGTGTGCCCGGCAGGCGGCGAGCTGAAGATCGAAAGCAAATTCGAGTCGGTGTATGACGTGCCGCTGGGCAATCTCCAGGTGCAGGTGATTGGCCTGGAGGACGGCAGTTCCACGTTTATCCAACTGGATGAACAGGGCAAGGGCGCCCATCACTGCGCGGCCGGTGGGCGCTATCAGGTGCGCGTACAGGGCGGGGTTTCGGCGGCGCAGGTGGAGGCGCTGTTTGCGTCCTACGACAGTTTGACCGCCGAGCTACAAGCCTGGCTGCGCAAGGAATGGAGGGGGTTCAAACCGCACTGGCAGGTGTCGGCGTCAAGTGCCATTGGCAGTGGGATATTGGCCGGTACCTGGTCAGCCATTTCCGAGGTGTGGGACAGCCTGTCACTGATGCAGGACATCCTCAAGGACCCGGCCAAACACATCGAACGCCTTGGCGCCCAGGCCGCCGAGCTGACAGCCCTGGCGCGCGAAGCGCCGCAGGTGATGGAACAGGCGATGTTGCTGGCCAGCGACGAAGCGGCGCTGTACCTGATGTTGCGCACGGCGATGATCTGGTTATCGGCGTTGCCGCCCAGCCAGGTGGCAGGGAAAACCGCCGAGGTGATTGCCGGGTTTGCGGTGTCGCTGCTCATTGATTTGCTGATTGCGCTGGTGCTGACCATTGCCCTGCAAGGTGCCGGGATCGCGTACCTGGGGCTGCGTCTGGCGAAGTATGGCAAGCAGGTGGTTGACGTTGCAGTGGGCTTCGTCAAAGGCGTGTTCGACATCCTCAAGCGTTTTATGGGGGCGGTGGATCGCTACAAGACGGTGGCTGTGCGCGGCGTGGTTGGCGGCTTGAAAAAGGGTGGCCTGCAGATGCACTGGGGCGCGCGGCGCAATACCACGCTCAAGCAGGCAGAGGCGTTGGACGACGCACCCTCCTCCGCGAAAAACCCCAACGGTGAGGCAACCGCCAGCGCCGACAAAACCGCGACCCACGGTTGCCCGGTGTCCATGGTCACCGGCGAAGAGCTGCTGACCCTGACCGATGGCGAACTGGATGGCGTGCTGCCATTTGCCTGGACGCGCCTGTATCGCACCAGTGCCGTGGAGGTGGATTGCGGGCTGG